>CBFHAG010000095.1:0-2191 GCA_965653535.1 uncultured Sphingobium sp. | reverse complement strand
CTAGACATTCAAAAGAATAGTGGGGAGATATCATGGCCGTCTCAGCTAAAGAGCAGCTTGACCAGATGGCGCGATATCATGCGTGGGCGACCGAGCGGCTTCTGGCATCTATAGCACCGATCCCGGACGAATTTTACCGCAAGCCGTGCGGACTGTTTTTCCAGTCGATACACGGAACCTTGAATCATCTGCTGCTGACAGACTGCGAGATTTGGTATCCCAGATTCACGCAGGGTCAAACGGCCAACCTGGCGCTTGACGCAGAGCTGGAAAGCAATCGGACAATTCTGGCATCGCGCCTGAACGCTGCGGCAGCACGCTGGTCCGCATATATAGAAAATCTCGACGAACCGGCATTGGCAGGCGATCTTCGCTACACCATGACAACGGGACAGGCCCGTATATTGCCCATGTCAGGCGCGCTTCTCCACGTCTTCAATCACGCCACCCATCACCGGGGCCAGATCACGGCCGCACTCTCCATGCTGGGCTTCCCCTATCAACCGCTCGACCTGCCATTTCTGATCTTTTCCGAACGCGCTTAGGCATGTTTGAAGCAGGTGCTGACGACGGTGTGTCCGCACGAATACCCTATAATTCCCCGCGCGCGCGTCGGATGTCGAACCATTTCCGCACATTCTGGTTATGCTGCTCCAGCGTCTCGGCAAAGATATGACCGCCCTTCCCGTCCGCGACGAAATAGAGCGCCTTGGTTTCCGCAGGCTGCAAAACCGCCAGGATCGACAGCTTGCCGGGATTGGCGATCGGCCCTTTGGGCAGGCCGGTCATGGCATAGGTGTTGTAGTCGTTGACGGCAGTGATTTCCGACTTGTTGATTCGTCGACCTAGCGGCTTTCCCTTGGTGATCGGGTAGATGATCGTCGGGTCCGCCTGCAGCATCATGCCCATTTTCAGCCGGTTGCCATAGACCCCGGCGACCGTGGGCCGCTCCTCCGGGATCGCGGTTTCCTTCTCAACGATGCTGGCCAGCGTGATCGCCTCCTGCGGCGTTTTCACCACAGCACCGGACGCACGCTCTGCCCACAACTTCGCCAGCGTCCGCGTCATCGCATCCTGCATGCGTTTCAGGACGACCGCCCTGCTTTCACCCTTGTCGAAGGCGTAGCTGTCAGGCAGCACGCTTCCCTCAGCAGGCACCTCTATCGTCCCGGTCAGCTGCTCGTTCGCCATCAGCCGCTCATAGACCAGGATCGAAGCCATGCCTTCCGGGATGGTGACGAGGCGCGTCAGCGTCTTGCCGCCCTGAAGGATCGCAAAGATATCCGAATTGCTCGCGCCCTTGGGGATCACGAACTCCCCAGCCTTGATCGACTTGCCGCGCCCGAAAACCTTGGTCCGCGTCAGGAATGCGTCGGCGGACCGCACCGCCCCGTTTCGCTTGAGCAGCACCGCCGCATCGGCGATCGACGCTCCTTCGGGCACGACGATATGGATGTCGCTCGCCGCTGGCCCCGCTTCAGTCCAGCCATAGACGAACCGAAACGCGACAAAGGCAGCAACGGCCAGGCCGACCAGCAATATGCTAAAGCCAAGCCGCCGCATGAAAATGGCCTCAGATCGCCTTCATGATGAGCGATGCGTTGGTGCCGCCGAAGCCGAAGCTGTTGTTCAGGACCGCGCGTACCTTACGCTCCTTGGCGACATGGGGGACCAGATCGACACCGGCGCAGCTTTCGCTCGGCTCGTCCAGGTTCAGCGTCGGGGGAACGATCTGGTCACGCATCGCCAGGATGCAGAAGATGCTTTCCACCGCACCTGCGCCGCCCAGCAAGTGACCGATGGCCGACTTGGTGCTGCTCATCGACATGGTCGACAGATTGTCCCCGAACAGCCGCTTGACCGCGCCCAACTCCAATTCGTCGCCCAACGGAGTCGATGTGCCATGCGCGTTCACATAGTCGATGTCGGACAGGCTGAGGCCCGATTTCCTAAGCGCCATTTCCATCGACCGGTAGCCGCCGCTGCCTTCGGGATGCGGCGCCGTGACGTGATAGGCATCGCCCGACAGGCCATAACCGATCACTTCGGCATAGATTTTCGCGCCGCGCTTCTTGGCGTGCTCATATTCTTCCAGCACGACGACGCCCGCGCCTTCGCCCATGACAAAGCCATCGCGGTTGACGTCATAGGGACGGCTCGCCTTTTCCGGCGTGTCGTTGAACGCGGTCGA
>CBFHAG010000094.1:0-2322 GCA_965653535.1 uncultured Sphingobium sp. | reverse complement strand
GAGATCGATCCGCGCGGCAAGGTTCGCCTGTCGATGCGCGTCGTCGATCAGGAAACCGGCGAGGAGCTGGAGGACACCCGTCCTGCCCGCGAACCGCGCGAACCCCGTGGTGATCGCGGCGAAGGCCGTGGAGATCGGGGCGATCGTGGCCGTGGCCCGCGCCGTGACGGCGGCGGTCGTGGTGGTGACCGCGGCGGCGATCGCGGCCCGCGCCGTGACCGTGGTCCGCGCGAAGAAGGCAAGGGCAATGATGACGGCTCCAACGCCGGCCTGCCGGACTTCCTGACGCAGGACTGATCGGTTCTGCTTCTGCAATGACTAAAAAGGGGGGGCGTCCGATGAGGGCGTCCCCCCTTTTCATGAGATCGACCGCTTTTCCTGATCTCCATCAATTGGCGGCGCGGAAAATTCTGATATCGTGCCGCCTGTTTTGAGGGGATATTGATGCAGCGTGCCAATGAACGGTTCGTAGAGCGGCTGCCGCTCGTTCTTCCCCATCGCATCTATGCCTATCTGCTCACCGCGCTGTTCTGCCTGATTGCCCTGTGCTGTCGTCTGCTCGCGGAAGGTTTCCTGCCCGTCGGTTATCCGTTCGTGGCCTTCTTTCCCGTCGTCATACTGTCTTCCTTCCTCTTCGGCGTTCGGCCAGGCATTTTCGCCACGATCCTGTGTGGCATGATCTCCTGGTACGTTTTCATCCCGCCTCGCATGGAATTTAAGCTGAACCCCGCCGTGGTTCTGGCACTTTGCTTTTATGGACTGGTCGCCGCCGTTGACATTGCGCTGATCCATTTCCTGCAACAGGCGAACGTCAACCTGGCCGTGGAGCGCGAACGCAGCCGGGTGCTGGCGGAAAATCGGGAACTGCTGTTCCATGAATTGCAGCATCGCGTGTCCAACAATCTGCAGGTCGTGGCTGCGATGCTGACGTTGCGAACGAATCATGTAGATCACCCGCAGGCGCGCGCTGCGCTGGATGACGCCGCTGGGCGTCTGGCCTTGATCGGCCGGATCAGCCGAACGCTCTATGACCCGGCGGACGAAGGTCAGGATATTCAGTCCTTCCTCACCCGGCTGACGGCGGACGTGGTGACGGCCAGCGGCCGCGAAGACATTCGCGTCAGCGTGGAAGCGTCGCCCGGATTGACGCTGCAATCCAATGTTGCGGTTCCGCTCGCCATCATCGTCGCGGAATCGGTGAGCAACGCGATCGAACATGGCCTGCCCGACCGGGGCGGTTCCATTGCCGTAACGCTGCAGGATAGCAGCGGCGCATTGTCGCTCAGAATCTCTGATGATGGCGCGGGACTGGCACCGGGCTTCGAACTGGGCAGCGGTCCTTCGATCGGCCTCAAAATCGCGACGGCGCTGGCCGCCCAGCTGCAGGGCCATTTCGCGCTGGATCATGGGCCGCAAGGGGGCGTTGTCGCGCGGCTCGACCTGCCTGCGGGAGCGTTATGACGCTTGGCTGTGCCTGCCGACCATTCTGCCGCTTGGCGAGCGCCATTCGCTCCGCTATGACCCGGCCATGCTGACGAAAACCATGACGCGCATCGGCGCGGCCACCGCTCCGGTCCTGCTTGCCGCCCTCGCGCTTTCGGGCTGTGCGACATCCAAGAATAAGGCCGACACCGAATATGTCGCGCGGGATGTGTCCACACTCTATAATGCGGGCAAATACCGGTTGGATCGCGGCCAGTATAAGCTCGCCGCGGCGCTGTTTGACGAGGTGGAGCGCCAGCATCCCTATTCGCCATGGGCGCGCCGCGCGCAGCTGATGTCGGCGTTCAGCTATTATATGAACCGCGATTTCAATGAAGCGATCGGCGCTTCGCAGCGTTTCCTGTCGATCCATACCGGCAACAAGGACGCGCCCTACGCCTATTATCTCATCGCGCTTTGCTATTATGAACAGATTGCCGACGTCACCCGTGACCAGAAGATCACGCAGCAGTCGCTGGACGCGCTGGGCGAACTGATCCGTCGCTATCCCGACACCGGCTACGCGGCGGACGCGCGGCTGAAGCTGGATCTGGTCAACGACCATCTTGCGGGCAAGGAAATGGAAGTGGGCCGTTTCTATCAGCGGC
This sequence comes from uncultured Sphingobium sp., assembly GCA_965653535.1. Taxonomy (GTDB): domain Bacteria; phylum Pseudomonadota; class Alphaproteobacteria; order Sphingomonadales; family Sphingomonadaceae; genus Sphingobium. The sequence goes on along the minus strand of CBFHAG010000094.1, from coordinate 232 downwards.
GGGGCCAATGGCTGGCAGCGACGCTGCGTTTCCGCACCGTCATCGACAAATATCAAACGACCACCCACACACCCGAAGCCCTGGAGCGTCTGGTCGAAAGCTACCTCGCCCTGGGCATCCGGGAAGAAGCGCAAAAGGCGGCGGCGGTGCTGGGCCGCAATTACCCCGGTACGAAATGGTATCAGCGTTCCTACAAGCTCATGCAGGAACATGGGGCGACGGCCTGACGCCC
>CBFHAG010000093.1:0-2590 GCA_965653535.1 uncultured Sphingobium sp. | reverse complement strand
CGTCGCGCCATACTTCGGCGCAGGCGGCGATGACGAGTTCGGCGAGCGAATAGCTATTCTGGGTCATGTCGGTCTCGCTCAGTAAATGGGGGCGGGGGACTGCGTGACGGCGTCTGCTCCGCCGATCGCTGCCTGATAATCCGCCTCGGATACGTCGATGAACTTCGCCTTATACTCGGCCCACGCTTCGGGCGAGGCAGCGCTTTCGACATAGGTCTTGATGTGCTTCAGATCGAGCTGATAGTCGGGATCGGCGCTCGACGGGTGCGCGCCCAGCGGCGCTTCCGCCACGCCGTTGATCATCGCCCGCTCGACCAGATTGTAGCGGCTGTTCTTCTTCATATCGAGCTCAGCAGTCGGCACGATCTTCTCGACCGTGGCGAAGCTCTTGCCCGCCGCGCGCACCAGCAGCTCGTCGAACAGCGCGTCCTTGCTCAGCGTCAGCAGGTTGCCGCGCTCGTCGGAACGGTGGGCGTGGATCAGCGCGACGTCGGGCACCAGCGCTGGCATGGCGACGAATTCCTCGCCATCGGCATAGGGACTCGTCACATATTTGAAGTCGAAGCCCGACTGGTTGACGATGTCGGTGCCGATGCCGACGCGCGTCGGCAGGAAGGGCAGCTTCATCGCGCCTGCGCGCAGGCCCCAATGATACATGCCCTCGTCCAGTTCCAGCACCTCGAAGCTGCCGGCCTGGCGGGCGTTGCGGAAATGGGGCTCGAGCGGATAATGGTCGAGGCTGGCAAAGGCGAAGACGAGCTTTTTGATCTTGCCGGTCGCGGCGAGCAGGCCGATGTCCATGCCGCCATAGCCCGCCATGACGGTCAGGTCTTTCAGGTTCGACCGGGCGATCGCACGGATCAGTGCCATCGGCTTGCGGCGCGTGGCCCAGCCGCCGATACCGATGGTCATCCCGTCGGAAATCTGGTCGACGATGTCATCCACCGTCATACGCTTGTCGAGCATAGTTTCAGTCATCCTTTTCATGAGCCCATTTGTGGCCCCAGTCACTGACGCCAAGGCTGGTCGTGGGCACCCAGGTCGCGGGGTCGATTACCAACCCGTTCCAGCCATATTCAATGTCAAATCCACCCGGCGTCTGCATATAGAAAGACGTCATCTTGTCGTTGACATGCCGTCCCAATGTCGCCGAAAGGGGAACCTTTCCTTTGCTTTTCAGCACGCGGTCATAGGCGCGGCCTACATCTTCCAGGCTGCCGACTTCCAGCATCATGTGCACTGCGCCGTTCGGGCTTTCGGGCAACTGGCCCAGCGCCAGGCTGTGGTGACGGTTGTTGCAATGCATGAACGCAAAGCCAATGCCCGCATCGTCCGGTCCGCCGCCGCCCATATAGAAACGGCCAAGGTCGGTGTCGGCAAAGCCCAGCACATCCTTGTAAAATGCGTGGGTCTCATCAAAATTGGGAGCGGTCAGGACGACATGGCCCATGCCCATGTCGCCATCCGCGCCACCTGGGCTGCTCGTGACGAAGCGGCTGACCGCTGCGGGGGACACGAACGGCGCATAGTCATAGAAACGGCCGTAGAACAGTTCCATCGCATGGCCGCCGGGGTCCGAAGAACGGGCCAGTTCGTTCACGTTGCGCGCCCGCGCTTCCATGACATCGGCGCGTGTCACCGGGCGGCCCGCCGCTTCCAGCTTCGCCAGCGCCGATTCATACTCCTCGCGACTCGCAAATTCCCAACCGGGCGCGACAAAGGCGTCCCGATCGCCCTTTTGCACCCACAGGCGGAACGGGCGGTCATCCATGCGGAACAGGGCGACATCGTCCCTGTCGCTCTGCGCTGGCATCAGTCCTGCGATATTGCAGGCAAAGTCGCGCCATGCGTTAAGGTCGCGCGCCTCGATCACGACATAGCCAAGAGATTTTACTGCCATTCCGCCGCCTCGTCCAAAGCCCGCCCCGATAATCGGGGAGACGTTTTCGTTCAGAACTGTCGCTTCCGCTGCGCAATTATCGGCCATGCTGGCCCATCACGCAGCGTACCGCTTATTGCCAAATCTTCCATAGGCAATAGCAATTCGTTCCGGTTTCGCCTATAAGCATCGTGCTAAATGCGCAAGCCCCCTTCGTCTTGACGCTTTGCGTATCAAAGAGGTATACGGCCTACGCATATCCCGTTTTCGGGCTATTTCGACGGAGAAGATGATGACCGGCGCAGCGGCTACTCAAATGATAGATGAAACTGGGGGGCAGGTCCCGACGGCGGAGGCGCTGGTAGAACGCGCCCGCGCCATGATACCGGCGTTGCGTGAACGCGCCCGCGCCTGCACCCTGGGCCATGACGTGCCGGTTGAAACGGTCGCTGAAATGAAGGCTGCGGGCTTTTTCCGCGTCCTTCAGCCCAAGCGCTACGGCGGCTACGAAATGCACCCCAATGTGTTCTTCGATATTCAGAAGGCATTGGCCGAAGGCTGCATGTCGACCGGATGGATCTATGGCGTGCTTGGCTGCCACCCGTTCGAACTGGCGCTGTTCCATGATGAAGCGCAGCAGGAAGTGTGGGGCGACAATCCCGACATGCTGGTTTCGTCCACCTATCAGCCGGTCGGCAAGGTGGAAAAGGC
>CBFHAG010000092.1:0-3182 GCA_965653535.1 uncultured Sphingobium sp. | reverse complement strand
CATGACGAAATCCGTGGCGCGAACCACTTTTTCGAACATGAGCTGGACCAGTTGATGAAGTCCGTCGACAATTATCTCGACATGAGGCTCGCGCCCGACTCTCCGATCCGCTGATTAGTGCTTTAAGGCGGATGGATGGGTCGCACCCCTTCCATCCGCCAGCTCGGCGAAAAGCGCAACTTGCCCAAGCGGGTAAAATTCCTGCTTGGCCTTGCGCGCCATCATGGTTAGCCGCGACGGTTGATGACCGAGCCAAAAAACGACGTCCGCCTGATATGGAGCCGCTATTATAGCGCGTTCATCCCCGCGCCGCCGGGGCCGGGTTTTGTCGACCGATTGAAGGCAGCGAGCGGCGCGATCGGCGGCATCGCCATCACCGGCCTGCTGTGCGGCCTGATGCTGGGGAACGGTATAGCCCATCCCTTGCTGGTCGCACCCATGGGCGCGTCGGCTGTCCTACTATTCGCGGTCCCAGCAAGTCCGCTGGCGCAGCCCTGGTCCGTGTTCGGCGGCAACGTGATTTCGGCGGTCGTCGGCATCGCCATTGCCCGCGCGATCCCAGACCCCACAGTCGCCGCTGCGCTGGCGGTCGGCTGCGCAATCGCGTTCATGTCGCTGCTGCGCTGCCTTCATCCACCGGGAGGAGCGGTGGCTCTTTCCGCTGTACTTGGCGCGAGCGGTGCAACCCCCAACTTCATGTTCGCGCTGGTGCCCGTTGCCGTGAACACCGCATTGCTGGTGGTCGTCGCCATAATCTTTCACCGGATCGCCGGACACAGCTATCCCCATGTCGCACCCAAGGCACCCAGCCCGCATGGGACGCAGGATAGCGCCCCGCCGCTGCGCACCCCGTCGGAGCAGGATGTCGAAGAAGCGCTGGAAGCCTATGGCGATGCCCTGGACGTCAATGCTGCCGACTTGCACGCCGTGCTGCATGACGCCGAAGTACGCGCCGCCGAGCGGGTTCACGGCGACCTTACATGCGGAGAGATCATGTCGCGCGACGTAATCACGATAGGCGAAAGGCGGCCGGTCTCAGAGGCGCGGCAGCTGCTCTATGCCCGGCGGCTCTTGTCATTGCCGGTGCTGGACGATGCGGGCCGCGTACGCGGTCTGGTCGGGCCGCTCGACCTGGCGAAAGACGGCGACATGGTAAGCGACATTGCGTCCGAACCCCTGCTGGTCACTTCAGCAACCCCGGTGGCCCAGCTGTTGCGGCCACTGACCAGCGGGACGCGGCGGGAGGCAATTGTCGTGGATGACAACCGCCGGTTGCGGGGGCTGGTGACGCAGACCGACCTTCTGGCGGCGATCGCGCTGCATCCCTGATCAGTTGCTGGCGTTGTCCTGCAGCATGGGGACGTCAGGCCCCGGAATGGCGGAAATGCCGACATTGGCGAACATGACCAATCCGGCTATGATCATCAGGACGCCGCGTTTGCGATCCCGCTTTTTCATGATCGCATAAATGCCGCCGCCGGTCAGCAACACGCCCGCCAGCATCAGGATGGATAATATCGTACCAGTCATGATGCAGGCCATAAGGCGGCAGCTGGACTGTGGCAATTGATCAGCGCACCCCCTATGAGGCGCGGGACGAATCACCCCCATTTGATGCAGGGGACGGCATATGAAAATCGCAATCGCTTCCGATCACGCCGCTGTCGATCTGAAGGCAGAACTGACAGACTGGCTGCGTTCGCAAGGGCATGAGGTAGATGACCTTGGTCCGGCGACCGCCGACCGCGTCGATTATCCCGATTATGGCTACAAACTTGCAGCCGTCGTTGCCGCTGGCGATGCGGATCGCGGCATTGCGCTGTGCGGATCGGGCATCGGCATTTCAATCGCCGTGAACCGCGATCCCGCGTGCCGCTGTGCGCTGGTGTCCGAACCTCTTTCAGCCGCTCTGGCTCGTGAGCATAATGACGCCAACGTCATCGCCTTGGGCGCTCGCCTGATCGGCGTCGACATGGCCAGGGCCTGCGTCGCAGCCTTTCTTTCCACCGAATTCGGCGGTGGCCGCCATAGTGGCCGTGTCGAAAAACTCTCTCAGCCCGCGCTTTAAGGAGCCAGCCCTATGAGCACCGCCACCCTCGCCCAGCCCGACCTGTCCGACATCCGCGCGGAAGGATATTTCACGCGCAGCCTGGCAGATGCCGATCCGGCGGTCTTTGCCGGCGTCGCTAACGAATTGAAGCGCGAGCAGGCCCAGATCGAGCTGATCGCTTCGGAAAATATCGTGTCGAAGGCCGTGTTGGAAGCGCAGGGCAGCGTCTTCACCAACAAATATGCCGAAGGCTATCCGGGCAAGCGCTATTATCAGGGCTGCGCGCCATCGGATGTGGTCGAACAGTTGGCCATCGACCGGGCCAAGCAGATCTTCAACTGTGGTTTCGTCAATGTGCAGCCCCATTCGGGCGCACAGGCGAACGGTGCGGTGATGCTGGCGCTGACCAAGCCGGGCGATACCATCATGGGCCTGTCGCTCGACGCTGGTGGCCACCTGACGCACGGCGCAAAGCCCGCGCTGTCGGGCAAATGGTACAACGCCGTCCAATATGGCGTGCGCGAAGATACCCACCTTATCGACTATGACGCTTTGGAAGCGCAGGCGATCGAGGCCAAGCCGACCCTGATCATCGCGGGTGGTTCAGCCTATCCGCGTCACCTGGACTTCGCCCGTTTCCGCGCGATCGCTGATAAGGTCGGCGCGCTGCTGATGGTGGACATGGCGCATTTCGCCGGTCTGGTCGCCGGTGGCGCGCATCCGACGCCTTTCGGTTTTGCTGATGTCGTAACCACTACCACGCACAAGACCCTGCGCGGTCCGCGCGGCGGCATGATCCTGACCAATGACGAAGCCATTGCGAAGAAGATCAATTCGGCGGTGTTCCCCGGCCTGCAGGGCGGGCCGCTGATGCACGTTATCGCTGCCAAGGCGGTTGCCTTCGGTGAAGCGCTGCGGCCTGAGTTCAAGACCTACGCCCAGGCGATCGTCACCAACGCCAAGGCGCTGGCCGCCAGGCTGGAGCAACGCGGCCTTGCCGTGGTTTCGGGTGGCACTGACACACATCTCGCGCTGATCGACCTGCGCCCTTATGGCATTTCGGGCAAGGACGCGGATGAGGCGCTGGAGCGCAGCTTCATCACCTGCAACAAGAATGGCGTGCCGGGCGACC
>CBFHAG010000091.1:0-3269 GCA_965653535.1 uncultured Sphingobium sp. | reverse complement strand
TAGCCGCGATCCAGCTGCCCGCCGAGCAACCCGCCCAGCGCCGCGCCGACGATCAGACCCGTCGTGCCGTCCGAACGGCGGCAATAATAGCGGTCGTCATAACCCCGATAGATGCGGGTCGAGCGGTTGACGCGGATCGGTTCATAGCCGCTGCGATAATAGCGGTCGGCGCGGTAGCGGCTGCCATAACGGCGGTCAGGCCGGTTCCAGTCATAGCCGTAGACGACCTTGCCGGGACGACGCCAACCGGTGTGGCGGCCATTGTCGTGGCGGCGATCATCACGCCAGTCGCGACGGGCTTCGCGATTGTCCTTGCGGTAATCGCGCTGGGCCTCCCGCACGTCCTTGCGATATTCGCGCGCATCTTCGCGATGTTCCCGCGACTGGGCGAGCGCGGGCACGCTGGTCAGTGTCATCGCGCCCAGCGAAAGCGCGGAGAGCGCGGCTTTCAAGCTGATCTTCATGGGTCTGCTCCTTGCCAATTTTGTCAGGCTGTAGGGTTAAACACATGATGGCGGATGGACGTTGCATGAACGGAACAAAACGTTGGGTTCACCCCGGCGCAAGATGCTTGGAGCGTGTAGCGAAGCGAGGTTGTGTAGGGGATGTCGGATGCGGCCCCGCCGATATGGTGAAGGTCTGGTCCGAAATGGACAGGGTGCCTTGCATGGGCGCGCGCAAAGGCGCATCTTGGCGGGGATGAAAACACATCACAACCCGCACGAGAAAGTTGGTGAGCATGACGGCGCTGTCGAGCGTGGTCATGAGGCGTGGAAGCGCGCCAAGATCGAGCGCGGACTGGCGCAAGCACGGGATCGGGACAGCCTGATCCCGATGGACAGGATATTGCGCGACTTCGGCCTTGAACGTTAATTTCACGCCGCAGGCACGGGATGATCTGGCAGCGATCCGGGACTGGATCGCAGAGGATGATCAACGAGCCGCAGACCGGGTCGTCGCGAGGATCATGCAAACAGCGATGATGTTTGGGCAGTTTCCGTTGCTTGGACGCGCTGGGTTGGTGGAGGGCACGCGCGAGTTTTCGGTTGTAGGATTGCCCTATCTGATCGTTTATCAGGTTGCGTCAGATACCGACGTAGTTGTTCTGACGATCATTCACACGCGGCGGAAATATCCGCAAAACCTATCCTGATAGGCTGGGTGCTGGATCCGAACCGACCAGCGGTCGCGGTTATGCGATGACAGGGATGCCAACTACATAGGGCGCTAGCCCCTGAGGGTAGTATTGCATCATCCGTTTACTATTCTCTTCAACAGTGGGCTTCTTCCTATTGGTTTCATACCACTGGAAGGCAGCATCACACATGTTTTTACAGAACTCCACCACGCCGTATACATAAGCATCATTAAACTGACAGTTAGTAAATGATGCACCCCCCGGAGGGGTAAATACCACTCTCGCAACATTGTGCTGTAGGTCGCCAAATCTGCCTTGATGCAGCACGCCGCAACGTATTGAATACAAATCCTCTGGTGTCACAAAACTAAATGCTGGCCCAATAAGATTAGCGGCACACCATGCCTTATATTCCTTACCCGCCGATCTACCGTCGTCTGCTTCTAAAGATGCACAGATTGCGGGCAAAGATGAAGCCATAGCGATAGCAATTAGATGCAATCCATTGGCCGCCGCGACATTTATCTGATCGAGGAGTGGATAAAGCGGATAATTTTCCTGTTCCGGCAGAGCGGCTTCCCTTCACGAAATTCTAGCAGATCTAGCCCACTGCGTGTCACCTTCACTCCGCCGCGATCCCCGCAGCCTTGAACATGTCGGGATCACTCGGCTCGTCCACATTGGCGGCGTCGCCGGTCTTGAGCGTTTTTCGGCGGTCGAAGGCGTCCCACACTTCGTTCCACTGCCCGCGCGTGGCACCCTTTGAATATTCGGTGGCGCGGGTTTCGAAGAAGTTGGCGTGCTCCACACCGTTCAGCAGCGGGGTCAACCACGGCAACGGGTGCTCGTCGATCATGTAGATCGGCTTGAGGCCCAGCTGCCCCAGCCGCCAATCGGCGATGTAGCGGACATATTTCTTGATGTCCTTGGGCGTCATGCCGGGGACCGGGCCCATTTCGAAGACGAGATCGATGAACGCGTCCTCGATCCGCACCGTCTTCTGGCACATGTCCATGATGTCGTCCTTGACCGACGGCGTCAGGCAGTCGCGTTCCTTGGTGAAGGCGTGGAACAGCTTGATGATGCCTTCGCAGTGCAGCGTCTCGTCGCGCACCGACCAGGTGACGATCTGGCCCATGCCCTTCATCTTGTTGAAGCGCGGGAAGTTCATCAGCATGGCGAAGGAAGCGAAGAGCTGGAGCCCTTCGGTAAAGCCGCCGAACATGGCCAGCGTCTTGGCGATATCCTCGTCCGTATCGACGCCGAACTGGCTCAGATAGTCATGCTTATCCTTCATCTCCTTATACTGCATGAACGCCGAATATTCGGTTTCGGGCATGCCGATCGTGTCGAGCAGATGGCTGTAGGCGGCGATGTGGACCGTTTCCATGTTGCTGAACGCGGTCAGCATCATCTTCACTTCGGTCGGCTTGAACACGCGGCCATATTTTTCGTGGTAGCAGTCCTGCACTTCCACGTCCGCCTGGGTGAAGAAGCGGAAAATCTGGGTCAGCAGGTTGCGTTCGTGATCGGACAGCTTTTGCGCCCAATCGCGGCAATCCTCGCCCAGCGGCACTTCCTCGGGCAGCCAGTGCAACTGCTGCTGGCGCTTCCAATATTCATAGGCCCAGGGATATTCGAAAGGCTTGTAGACCTTGCTGGCTTGAAGAAGGGGCATTGGGTCGGCTCCGCGAATTAATGGACAAGCGCAACCTGCACGGGCGCGGGACGTTCAGTCCCCGTCATTCCCGGCACAGGAGCAATATGATGGTTGATCTTACCAGCATCAAGGAACATGCTGAGGTTATCGGCGCTGATGGCGTCCATGTCGGCACTGTCGATCACGTCGATGGCGATCGTATCAAGCTGATCAAGGCGGATAGCGGCCAGGGAAGTCACTCCGGGCATCATCATTATATCAGCCAGGGACTGATCGCCGGGGTTGATGAGGATGGCACTGTGCGGCTGTCTGCGACCGGTGCCAACGCCGTCCTCTTTGAAGAAGAAAAGGACGAGGGGTAAGGCCTCCGGGGCTGAATGTGTGGGCGCGGTCAGTGTTGCCACCGCCGCGCCCATCCCCCCCATTAACTCATTGGCACGCAAGACATTCGTCATAGTCTGTGCTTCCCCC
>CBFHAG010000090.1:0-3272 GCA_965653535.1 uncultured Sphingobium sp. | reverse complement strand
ACCACTGGCCTTTGCCTTCGGAGGGCAACGCTCTATCCAGCTGAGCTATGGGTGCATGTCGCTGGTGCGAAGCGCCGCTTAGCAAAGCATATCCTTCGGCGCCAGCACCAAATCGCGACACGCATCTTCTATTTCGGGGCCTTCACCATCGGCTGGAACATGCCCAGGCCGCAACTGGCGCCGGGGCTCAGATTGGGCGAGTTGTACAGCACCGTAATGATGTCCACCGAACATAGCTGCGACAAGCTGGTCTTGTAAAGGAAACGCTTTTCCGAACCCAGGCCGGGGCAGCTATGCTCCATCCTGTTCCGATAGACCTTGTTGCCGTTCATGATGAAATCGATGGTCCGGTCGTCGCGAACTTCCGTGCTGCGGATGGACTGCAAACTCACGCAGCTCACGGCCTTGCCGGACGGGACCAGATTATCGGCACGGGTTTTGGCCGCAGCGGGAGCGACGGCGCAGGCGATGGCCACAGCGAGCGCAATGCCTGCAACGGGAGCGGAGACGGGGGCGGTCATACGTATCTCTCCTCACATTTTCCGGGGCGCGACGTCCGTTAACGCCGCCATTACGTCAGTGACTTAGCACAATCTGGCTGAACCGCACGATAATGGGAAAGGCTTTACCCGGCAGATGCAGCGCCCACGGCACTGCCCTTTAGCGTAGGAGCGGGCGTCTTGGGTTTGTAGCGGCAAAGGTCCGCCACGACGCAACGCCAACATTCGGGACGGCGCGCCTTGCAGACATAGCGGCCATGCAGGATCAGCCAGTGATGGGCGTCGCGCCGAAAAGGCCCCGGCACGCGCTTTTCCAGCTTTTGTTCGATGGCGAGCGGCGTTTTCCCCGCTGCCAGGCCGGTACGATTGCCGATGCGAAAGATATGGGTGTCGACTGCAAAGGTCTCGTACCCGAACGCAGTGTTCATAACGACATTGGCCGTCTTGCGCCCGACGCCGGGCAGGGTGGTCAGAAGATCGCGATCCTCCGGCACCTGCCCGTCGAAATCACGGACCAGTATCTCCGATAGGGCGATGACATTCTTCGCCTTGGCATTGAACAGACCGATCGTCTTGATGTGAGCCTTCAGCCCGTCTTCGCCTAGCGCAACCATCTGGGTGGGGGTTTCGACCTCACGGAACAGGGCACGAGTGGCCTTGTTTACGCCAATGTCGGTCGACTGGGCCGACAGCACGACCGCCACCAGCAACTGATAGTCATTGCCATATTCCAGCTCCGTCCGGGGAGCGGGGTTGGCTTCAGCCAGACGGCTGAAAAAATCGAAGATCTGGTCCCGATTCATCTGACGGCTTAAAGGCCCAGCACGCCCTTCATGTCGTAACGCGCCGCCGGTTGGCCCAGCAGCCAGGTGGCTGCCCTGACAGCGCCGCGCGCAAAGATGATTCGGCTTTCGGCCCGGTGGCCCAGTTCGATCCGCTCGCCTTCGCTGGCCAGGATCACCTGATGATCGCCCGCCACCGATCCCCCGCGCAGTGCAGCAAAGCCTATATTTCCCCGGACGCGTGCGCCGGTGATGCCGTCGCGACCGCGATCGCTGTGATCGGCAAGGGATATCTGACGCCCGCGCGCCGCAGCCTCACCCAACAGCAGGGCCGTACCGGAGGGGGCATCCACCTTGTGCCGATGATGCATTTCGACAATTTCTATGTCCCAGTCATCGCCCAGACGCGCCGCCGCCTGTTCCACCAGAGCGGCCAGGATGTTGACGCCCAGCGACGTATTCCCCGTCTGCAAAACCGCGATCGATCCTGCCGCCTTGTCGATCAGGCCAAGATGCTCCGCCTCAAGTCCAGTGGTGCCGACCAGCACCGGCTTGCCAGCGGTGACACAGGCGTCCAGGTGTCGGGACAGTGCAGCAGGCACGGAAAAGTCGATCAGCACGTCGCTGCGCTTTGCCAGCTCCAGCGGATCGGATGTGATGGCGATGCCGGGCAACAGCTCGCCGCCATCGGAGCGGTCGGTGCCGCCGCTGATCTCCAGCCCGCTGTCCAGCGCCACCTGCGCGATGGCCCGGCCCATGCGGCCCGCCGCACCGAAAATGCCAATCTTCGTCATATCTCAGTCGCCGCCCGTGATTATCGTGCCAGTGATTATCTTGATCGCCCGATGCCAGAGCGGCCATGCTTTGTCATCTGCAAGCTGCGTCGGGCTAGCGAAGTTTTGGCTGTCCCTTCGTAGCGAAGGGCATGGCAATCCACCATTGCGGTGAATGGAACTGCTCCGCCCACCGGTCGTTCGGTCATCATGACTTTGCAACAAAGGACAATGTGATGATTCGCCTCGCTATTATTTCGCTCGTGATAGCCGCAGTCCTCGCCATATTGGGATTTGGCGGCGCAGCGGGTACGTTCGTGGGAATCGCCAAGATTCTGTTCTTCATTGCCATCGCGCTCTTCGCTCTTTTCCTGGTGCTCGGCCTGCTGGCTGGCAAGGGGATCAAGAACGCGATAGACTAAGGGGCATGACACAGATCGGCGCTGGGGTAGATGAAACGGGCAGGTTGATCCGCGATGGATCGGGCTTCCTGCTCCAGCGCGATCTGGGCGGCACGTTCCGTTTGGTGCTGTTGCGCGTGCCCGTAGATCATGTCGAAAAACGGGTGCGCGTGCAGGGCTATTATGCCGGAAACGACATTGTCGAAGTGGAAGGCGTTGCCGCCGCCTGACTCTGCCAGGCAGCAGCTATGCCATTCAGATGGTGATAGGCCGCATCTGGTCAATGAGCGGAACCGAGGTATGGCTCCGAACGACGCGGGCGCATGCGCCTGCTCCGTGGGTGTTTTCCAAGGGCAAGGCGGTAGCGCAGTAAGCGCATTCCGCCATCAACCGACCGACCATCCACTGACTACGTCCGCAACTGGGGCAGTGGTTGGCTTCTCCGGGATGATAATGGATGATGTAACCTCTGGATGCCGGGTCGAATGACTTTCCGGCGGCGAAGGTTGATACTGGGCGCATCGTCTCTTCCTCCTCAGACATTTATTTTCGGCATCATTTGACGGAGATATTCACGTCAGCATTGATGCAACGACAAAAGCCAGAGCGCGCGACCAGTTGCTTTCATTGAACCGCTCTGAAACAGAACGCGGTCGACCGCCAATGTATCCCCTGTGCAATCGGGGCGTCCACAGGAAAGATTCGCCACCCGTGCCATTTCGCGCCTCTGCATTGACTTGCCGACGGCAGGCGCTATGGCGGCGCCCATCAAGGGACATACCCGCTTCGGCCATTGGTTGGGGCGCATCCCGCCAC
>CBFHAG010000089.1:0-3286 GCA_965653535.1 uncultured Sphingobium sp. | reverse complement strand
TCGATCACGAACATGACATCGGGGATGCCGTTCATGTCGCGGATGCCGCCCAGCGACAATTCCAGCTTCTCGCGCTCGCGGGTCATCTGAAGGACTTCCTTCTTGGTGAAGCCGTGGGTATCGCCCGACAGCTTTTCCTCAAGGGTCTTCAGACGCTTGATCGAACCCGAAATGGTCTTCCAGTTGGTGAGCATGCCTCCCAGCCAGCGATGGTTGACGAAATGCTGACCCGACTTGCGGGCGGCTTCAGCGATCGGGTCCTGCGCCTGGCGCTTGGTGCCGACGAACAGCACCTTGCCACCGGCAGCGACGGTCGCCGACACGAAGTCCAGCGCGCGGCCGAAGAGCGGCACGGTCTGCGACAGGTCAAGGATGTGGATGCCGTTGCGATCGCCGAAGATGTACGGCTTCATGCGCGGGTTCCAGCGGTGGGTCTGGTGGCCGAAGTGCGCGCCGGCTTCAATCAATTGGTGCATGGTGACGACAGGAGCCGCCATAATATTTCTCCTTCCGGTTGTGCCTCTGGGAATCAGGAACTGGGGCGTCACGCCGTCAGCACCGGATATGTGCGATTCCCATGTGGAATGGGGCGGCCCTTAGCGCGCGGTGCCGGTCGATGCAAGGGCTTGACTTACCCCTAGAACGTGAACATATAGAGAACATTCGGAACCAAGCGCGCCCCAGGCCCGTTTGCACCGGCAATTCGGAACCCTCGTTCTGTCGCAAATGGAAAGTGAGCGCATTATGTTCACCGTTATTGCAGCCACCGTTTTTCTCGCAGCCTTCCTGCTGGCCGCAGGCACCATTGTCAGCATGTTCGCGCTCTATCGGGACAAGATGGTCGCCGCGCTCCTGTTCGAACCCATCCCTCAGGAAGCACCCGTCTACCGGCTGCGCGTCAGCCGCCGCCGCGCCGCGCCGCGTGATCGGCTGGCCCTTCGGCCTTCCCCAAAGTCGATACTTGCCGCCTGACGCAAGGGTCAGTCGGCTGCTTTCACCGCCGCCTGCTGCTTGCGCACACGGGCGTAGGATAGAATGCCAAAGGGAATGGTCGCCACATAAACGACCGATACGCACAGCAATGTCAGCCAGGGGTCGGTGATCAGGAGAGCCGCGAGCAGTCCTGCAACGGCAATCGCCTCCAGCCTGATGCGCTTGCGCAGGCGCAACGCCGACCAGCTATAGGTCGCGATGTTTGATATCATCAGGAAGGCCGTGAACGCCACCCAGGGCGCCACCACATACCAGGCCCGGAATATGTCTTCCCCCGTGATCAACCATAGATAAAGCGGAACGAAGGCAAGCCCCGCCCCGGCAGGAGCAGGAACGCCGGTCAGAAAACCCGCCGACTTGTGCGGCTGTTCGTCAGCATCGATATTCGCATTGAACCGGGCGAGACGCAGGGCGCAGGACAAGGCGTGGGCCAGCGCAAAAATCCAACCAAATTTGGGCATGGCGTGCAATGCCCATAGATACAGGATCAATGCGGGCGCAACGCCAAACGCGATCGAGTCCGACAGTGAATCAAGTTCGGCCCCAAATCGGCTTTCGCCGCGAAGCAGGCGCGCGATCCTGCCGTCCAGACCATCCAATATCCCAGCGATGATGATGAGCGTCACCGCCAATTCCCACCGCCCCGCAATAGCGTAGCGCACGCCGGTCAGGCCACAGCACAACGCCATGGCCGTAACCGCATTGGGCGCGACCATCCGCAGGGTGATGCCACGGCGCAGGCCGCGCGGAATGGGGCGCCGCTGCCTCATTGCTGGATTCCCGAAATGACGCGCATGTCGCCAATCTGACCCAAGATCGTTTCACCCGCCACCGTCCGCTGCCCCAGCACGACACGCGGCGCGGTCCCTTCGGGAAGATAGACATCGACCCGGCTGCCAAAGCGGATAAGGCCAATGCGCTGCCCCGCCGCGATCATGTCGCCTGGCTTCACGAACGGCACGATCCGCCGCGCGACCAGCCCCGCAATCTGGGTAAAGCCGACGCGCACGCCATCATGCCGTTCAACCAATATATGCTGCCGTTCATTATCCTCGCTCGCCTTGTCGAGGTCGGCATTGAGGAACTTGCCCGAAATATAGACGACGGACTTGACCGTCCCACCAATCGGCGTGCGGTTGATATGCACGTCGAACACACTCATGAAGATGGACACGCGGATCATCGGTCGGTCGCCCAGACCGTCCACCCCCGCCATTTCGCGGGGCGGCGGCACGCGCTGGATCAATGTGACCAGCCCATCGGCTGGCGCGATAATGGCGCGTTCGTCCTGCGGGACCGCGCGCACCGGATCGCGGAAAAAGGCAAAGACCCAGATGGTCACCATCACCATCAACCAGCCGGGAATTTCCCAGCCGATCAGGAATAGCGCCAACGTAATCGCCGCAGCGATCAGGCCAAACTTCACGCCTTCGGGATGAACCGAAGGGAAGCGCCACTTCACATTGCCGCCCAGAGCGACGGTAATTTCGTCATTTTCCATGGCAACGTCTTTAGGGACAGTCACTTGCACTGACAACGGTCGATGCCTTCGTGGCGCGGGTAAATATGCCGGTCCGCCAAGCGCCATTGCCCGGTTGAACATTGCCTCCGCTTTCCGTAGGGCGTGTCGCAATTCCATCCGAACAAAGAAGGCGAAAGAGGCGCATGGCGAAGATCAAGGTCAAAAACCCGGTCGTGGAGATCGACGGCGACGAAATGACGCGGATCATCTGGCAGTGGATCCGTGAGCGCCTCATTCTCCCCTATCTCGACATCGACCTCAAATATTATGACCTCAGCGTCGAAAAGCGCGACGAAACCAACGACCAGATCACCATCGATTGCGCCAACGCGGTCAAGCAATATGGGGTCGGCGTGAAGTGCGCCACCATCACCCCGGACGAAGCACGCGTCGAAGAATTCGGCCTGAAGGAAATGTGGAAGTCGCCCAACGGCACGATCCGCAACATCCTGGGCGGCGTCGTGTTCCGTGAACCGATCGTCATCAAGAATGTGCCCCGCCTGGTTCCGGGCTGGACCGACCCCATCGTCATCGGCCGTCACGCCTTTGGCGACCAGTATCGCGCCACCGACTTCCTGGTGCCCGGCCCCGGCAAGCTCCGCATGGTGTGGGACGGCGAAAATGGTGAGAAGATCGAGAAGGACGTCTTCAACTTCCCCACCCCCGGCGTCGCCATGGGCATGTACAATCTGGACGATTCGATCCGCGACTTCGCCCGCGCCAGCATGAACTACGCGCTCGATCGTGGATGGCCGCTATATTTGTCCACCA
>CBFHAG010000088.1:0-3386 GCA_965653535.1 uncultured Sphingobium sp. | reverse complement strand
GAATCGTTGACGGCAAAGCGCATCGACAGGGTCGGCGGATCGATCGGCTGCGCCTTGATCGGCTCACTGACGGCGGTGTCGCAAATGGTGTTGGCGACGGTCGCGACGGTCAGGCCCGCCAGCGAGATGATGTCGCCCGCTTTCGCTTCATCCACGGGCACGCGATCCAGGCCGCGGAAGGACATGATCTTCGACGCGCGGCCAGTTTCGATGACATTGCCGTCCATGTCGAGCGCATGGATCGCCTGGTTGACCTTGACCGTGCCCGACTGGACGCGACCCGTCAGGATGCGACCGAGGAAATTGTCTCGGTCGAGCAGCGTCACGAGGAAGCTGAACGGCGCATCCTGATCCAGCGACGGCGGCGGCACATGATCGACGATCTTCTGGAACATCGGCTCCAGCGTGCCTTCGCGGCGGCCTGGATTGTCGCTGGCATAGCCGTTACGGCCCGACGCGTAGAGAACCGGGAAGTCCAACTGCTCATCGGTCGCTTCGAGGGTGACGAACAGGTCGAACACCTCGTCCAGCACTTCCTGAATGCGCTCGTCGGGACGATCGACCTTGTTGACGACGACGATGGGCTTCAGGCCCAGCGCCAGCGCCTTGCCGGTCACGAACTTGGTCTGGGGCATCGCGCCTTCCGAGGCATCGACCAGCAGGATCACGCCGTCGACCATGGACAGGATGCGCTCCACCTCGCCACCGAAGTCGGCGTGACCGGGCGTGTCGACGATGTTGATACGCGTGCCGTTCCATTCGATCGAGGTCGGCTTCGCCAGGATGGTGATGCCGCGTTCTTTTTCGAGGTCGTTCGAATCCATCGCGCGCTCTTCGACGCGCTGATTGTCGCGGAAGGTGCCGGACTGGCGGAATAGCTGGTCGACAAGAGTGGTCTTGCCATGGTCGACGTGCGCGATGATGGCGATGTTACGCAGGGACATGGATAATGCCTTTGGGATGTCACGTTTTCCCGGCCGGCACCGCGCCTGACCAGAGTATCGGGCGCGCCCCTACAGGAAATGACGCGATGCGGCAAGGGCGGCGACGGCAAGCGCCGGGTTTGCATCCACGGCGATGCGGGACCATATTCCGCATTGAAGATCACTGTTATAGTCGCATATAACAGCATCGAGGAGACGATATGGCCACTACCTCCCCCAGCACGGCGACCGCCACCGACACGCTCAACCTGATACCGCCCGACCCTGTGCCGCCGGTCACGCCTGAAAAGGCAGCCGGTCTCGTGCCGTTGGATGAAGAGAAACGGTCAAAGCTGGAAGAGAAGGTCGGAACCTTCATCGCCGATCTGGTGGCGCAGGACGCCAATTCGCCCGAATTCGGTGCGCGCGTCGATCAGCTGACCAATATGGGCCGCAAGGAAATCGCAGAAGCGGCTGGCCATTCCAACCGCTTCCTCGATCGTCCGGTGCGGGCGATGGACAGCGACAACAAGGTCGGCGTCGATCTGGCCGAACTGCGCCGAACGGTCGAGGATCTCGACCCCGGCAAGCGCGGCAACCTGCTCGCCCCCCGAAAGCTGTTCGGCATCATTCCGTTCGGCAATCGGCTGCGCGACTATTTCGACGGCTACAAAAGCGCGCAGGGCCACATCAATTCCATTCTCGGCTCACTGGCCAGCGGGAAGGACGTCCTGATCAAGGACAACGCCGCCATTGATGTCGAGCGGCAGAATATGTGGGCGGCCATGGGTCGGCTTGAGCAGATGATCCACATCTCCAAAACGCTCGACGCGCGGCTTGAGGCGAAAACGCTGGAGCTGGATTCGAGCGACCCGGCAAAGGCCAAGGCGATCCGCGACAGCGCGCTTTTCTACATCCGCCAACGCAGCCAGGATCTGCTGACCCAGATGGCGGTGACGGTGCAGGGTTATCTGGCGCTCGACCTCGTCAAGAAGAACAATGTCGAACTGGTCAAGGGCGTCGATCGCGCCAGCACGACGACCGTCGCGGCGCTGCGCACTGCGGTTACGGTGGCGCAGGCGCTTGCCGGGCAGAAGCTGGTGCTGGAACAGATCACCGCGCTCAATACAACGACCGCCAACATGATTGATTCGACCGGCGAGATGCTGAAGAACCAGACCGCTGCCATCCACGAACAGGCGGCGTCCAGCACCATTCCGATCGAAACGCTGCGCCGCGCCTTCCAGAACATCTACGATACGATGGACAGCATCGACACGTTCAAGGCCAAGGCGCTGGAAAATATGAAGACGACGGTGAACACGCTGTCTGATGAGGTGGCAAAGTCCAAAGGCTATATCGCCCGCGCGGAAGGCCAAGCGCAGGCGGCGAGCCAGGCCCACGCCGACAATCCGCTGCTGAGCGCGCTGGAGGCGTGACATTGACCGCCGCCGTTCCTCTTTTCGTTGAAAGACGGGAACCTGATGGATTCGAGCCGAAATCGAATGGCCGGAAAGCGGTGCGATCATGAGCCGGTCCGACCGCGTTCTTGCTGATGCCCAGGCGGTCCTGCACCGCCACGGCGGTCGGCGGCAGAGCCTGTCTGCCCGTGCCCGCCAGCGGCGCAATACCGCCCTGATGCGCAAGCTGAAATATGCCGTGTGGGCAATCCTCGCTGTGCTGGCGACCAGCGTCGTCGCGGGCTTCTTCATTCCGCTGGGTACTACGGGCGTGATGGTCGCGCTGGGCGTGATGGTCGCGGTGCTGCTGCTGATCACCGCCCTTCCGCTTGAACATTCCGTGCAAGTCGGGGCGCTTGCGGAAACACCGCTCGGCGCTCTGCCGCTGCAAACCGAGATCTGGCTGGAAAATCAGCGAAAGGCGCTCCCGGCACCGGCGGCCACGCTGATCGACAGCATTGGGGTCAAGCTGGAAACGCTGGGGCCACAGCTTGAACGATTGAGCGATCAGGAACCCGCCGCGCAAGAGGTGCGCAAGCTGCTGGCTGACCATCTGCCCGAACTTGTCACCGGCTATCAGTCCATCCCTCAGCCCTTGCGGCGGGAAAAGCGCAATGGTCGCGTGCCCGAACAACAACTCATCGAAGGATTAAGTGTCATCGATGCGGAAATAGCAAGGATGAGCGAGAGTTTCGCCAGCGGCGACCTAAACCGGTTGGCGATCCAGAATCGGTTCCTTGAAATGAAATATCAGGAGGCGAAGGAACTGGGGCATTAGTCCCATCGTCCTTCTCCCATGATCCATCTCACGCTCATCATCGTCGATTTCCTGACCGGCCTGCTCGTGGCGGGCGCATGGGCACTGGCATCTGCGGGCGGAGCAATCGCAGCGTTGTTGGGCGGCGGCGTTCTGGGGGTATCGCTATTCAGGAAATGGCGGCGTCGCGGCTAGAGCATCGAGCCTTTAATCGGACGCATATCCTGCGGCTTTGAGGAAGTTCCA
>CBFHAG010000087.1:0-3413 GCA_965653535.1 uncultured Sphingobium sp. | reverse complement strand
CCAGCTTTGCCAGCCTGCAGCGGCGGCTGAAGCAGGGCGAGATTGGCGAGCTTGAAACGCTCCACATCATCAGCCACGATCCCGCGCCTCCGCCGGTTTCCTACGTCGCTGTGTCGGGCGGCATTTTCAAGGACATGGCGATCCACGATTTCGACATGGCCAGCTGGCTGCTGGGCGAGGACATTGAAAGCGTATTCGCCTCCGCTTCCGTGCTGATCGATCCCGAAATAGGGGCGGCGGGCGATTTCGACACCGCCAAGATCGTGCTGCGCACCGCCAGCGGCAAGCTGTGCGTTATCTCCAACAGCCGCCGCAGCGGTTATGGCTACGACCAGCGGATCGAAGCGTTCGGATCGAAGGGGCTGATCCGGGCCGAAAACAAGCTGGAGACCAGCGTCCAGACGTGGACCCAGAATGGAGCCATGGGGGACTGCTTCCAGAACTTCTTCCTCGATCGTTATGCCGACGCCTATGCCAGCGAAGTGGAGCATTTCGCAGATATCATCGAAGGCAAATCGCGTCCTTTGGCCGATGAGCGGGACGGCGTCAGGGCGCTGGTACTGGCGGAAGCTGCCGACCGGTCTGCACGCGACGGGTCGGTTGTCATGCTGCGCTGTCCAGATTGATCCTGTCCCGGAAGGCCGCTGGACCGCATCGGAAACTAGAGCGCGCTGCGTTAAATCTGACGCAGGTCGCGCGCTCTAATTGTTTGTTGTCGCATCGCTTTTTGCGGAAAACCGGTTCCCACTTTTCCGCGCGATGCTTCAGAGCATGATCCGATCTGGCTGAATCGGATCATACTCTAATTGTCTTTTGTTTTCCGCATTCTCCGGGTCGTCAAATGACGCCATCTGAGGGGAAAATACTC
Organism: uncultured Sphingobium sp.; assembly: GCA_965653535.1. Taxonomy (GTDB): domain Bacteria; phylum Pseudomonadota; class Alphaproteobacteria; order Sphingomonadales; family Sphingomonadaceae; genus Sphingobium. The sequence goes on along the minus strand of CBFHAG010000087.1, from coordinate 2,545 downwards.
TACAGGGCCGACGTGGCCGACCCTCAGCGCACGCCCCGGATGAAGAATGCGCTGATCCCTGCGGCAAGAGCGGTCACGGCGCCGAACAGATAGAGCGCGCCATAACCGAAGACGAGGATCAGGCCGCCTGCAATGGCCGGGGAAACCAGTTGTGGGGCGGCCGTCGCCACTGCCAATATCCCCATGTCGCGGCCCGCCGCATCTTCCTCCGGCAGGACGAACGACATAAGTGCCAGGTCGATCGCCATGTAGGTTCCGAAGAAGATGCCGCTCAGCACCGAATAGACCAGCATGCCGTGCCAGTTGGGTGCGATGATGGGGACGATCAGCGACAGGCCTAGCCCGATCGCCGAAACGCCAACGATCAGCTTATGCCTCTGCAGCCGGTCGGCCAGCCAGCCCGACACGAAGATTGCGCCGATCCAGGCGACCATGTTGACGGTGCTCAATATGCTTATCGCGACTTTCGCGCTGTGCTGCGGCAAGGCGGCTGCCCCGATCTCGTCCTGCACGAAGTAGAAGAGATAGCCGCTGACGGAAAAATAGGCGACGAACAACAGCGCGCGCGACAGGAAGGCGAAAGTGAAGTCCCGTGACCGGAAGCTTGAGAAGAAGCCGACGATACGCCGTGAAAGCTTTATTTTCTCTGCCACGGGGGGAAGTTTTTCAGGCCTGAAGGGGCCTTCTGGCGCGAAGATCAGGAAGCTGGCGGTCAGCACCACGAGCGCAGCTGCGATGGCCGCGTAGCTGGTTGTCGTGTCCGCGCGCGCCGCGACGTTCACGCCAAAGATGATGCCGATCGGCACGCTGAGGCCGATCATCGCCGACGCGATGCCGCGTTTTTCGCGCGAAATACGGTCGGGCAGCACAGCTGTAAGGGCGCCCTGATAGAAATTCATGGTGAACCACAGCGTGACATAGATCAGAGTGAAGGGAAGCAATGCGTTCGCTTGGCTCATGAACATCATCAGGACGGCTGACAGTAGCGCCATTGCGGCAAGCCAAGGCGTGCGCCGTCCCCAGCGGCTGCGTGTCCGATCCGATACGGCACCGCCTATTGGCAGCGAGATCACGGCGGATATGGCGCTGAGTGTCGTCAACAAGCCTAGATTCGCCACCTTGTTGACGGGGTCGAGCGCATCCATTTGCGCAGGGATGAGTATCTGCTGAAGGCCCTGGAAGGTGGCGTACATGCCGACGGTAGGCAGGATCAGCAGGGTGATAAGGCGACCGGTGCCGACCTTTCCTGTTGCGGAAATAGGATGGGCGAGCGGCATGCCTTCGGTCGTCGCCTCGTTCACAATATATCCACTCCTATACCGATCCATTGTCTCGTATCGCGTGCGGTACGGCGCGCATTCGCGTCACGCATCGGCAGGCTCGTTGTCAATCGCTGTCAGGGATTGACCGCCTGATCTTGATATAGAATTATCATTCCGTCAATAGCATTGATGGAAGCACTCCATCATGGTGGGACGTTTTGCCGTTTGAAAGCTTCTCCACCCACACCGTTGCACTCCTGTGGCAGGATCATCTGTCAGTATGGACTAAGCCCCGCGGGAGCTAAACCCGGCAATCAGCGATCTTTCAATAGAATTATTATTCCATATTATATATTGACAAAACACACATCCCGACATTAGCTATACTCCATGCACACGCAGGACGGTAAGGGTGTGGGTCGTTCCAGTTGAGTCCCTCGGTCCGCGTGCCGTTTTGCAAAGGGGCACCAGCGTTGGTGATGTTCGCCGCTAGGGAATCCGAATCGGCAATCGTTTCTGATATATGGAGGTGAGGCTACGGCGGAGTCCCTGCTGAGTCTGCCGCAGCATCTGGAAGATCGATCCAAGGACGGCACCGCAGGTTGGCGTGTGCTGCAGAAAAAGCAGATAAACAGGAGAAGACATGCTCGGCGGAATGCAGGATTGGCCCCTTCGCCTCACGAGGCTCTTCGATCATGCAGCCCGTGAGCATGGCCCCCGCGAGATCGTCAGCTATCAAGCCGATGGCAGCATCACCCGCAGCACATGGGCGGGCGTTGTCGGCGATGCGCGGCGGTTCGCGCAGGCGCTCGATCGGATGGGTATAGGGCCTGGGGATCGGGTGGCGACGCTCGGTGCCAACCATGTTCGCCACCTGGTTGCCTGGTTCGGCACGATCGGCATGGGCGGGGTGATGCACACCATCAATCCGCGCCTGTTCGACGATCAGATCGCCTATATCGCCAACCATGCCGAGGATCGGGTGCTGCTCTACGATGCGGCGTTCGCGCCGCTCGTCGAGCGGCTGAAACCAAGGCTGAGTTCGATCGAGCGTTTCATTGTGTTTGACCAGGAATTCGACACGCTGCTGGCAGCCGAAAGCGGCGATTATCGCTGGTATGAGGGCGACGAGCGTGAACCGGCGATGCTCTGCTACACCAGCGGAACGACCGGAAATCCGAAGGGCGTGCTTTACGAGCATCGTTCGACCCTGCTGCACACGATGACCCAGGTTCAGCCGGACGTATTCAACTTCTCGGCACGGACGGTGACCCTGCCGATTA
>CBFHAG010000086.1:0-3527 GCA_965653535.1 uncultured Sphingobium sp. | reverse complement strand
GCCGACCAGCGCGCAGGATACGCAGTCGAGCATGTCGGTTTCGGTATCGACGGCGACCAGCCCCTCCGCATGGGCGGCGGCGATCCAGCGGTCGAGCGCTTCTTCCGTCACCACCGTTTCATAGAGGCTGCGGTCGATGGGCGGTTCTTCTTCGAGGACCGGGGTGGCAGGCGGTGTCGATTGGCTGACAGCGGCGGCTGCGGTGGCAACTGCTACGGCAGCGGCGGGCGCGCCAAGACGGGTGAGCAGCGACTTGAAGCCGTGATGCTCCAGGAAATTCTGGAGTGGTTCGGGTGGAATACCCTTGAGCGTCAGGTCGTCCAGCGGTTCGGGCAAGTCCATCGCGTCGTGCAGCGCGACGAGGCGGCGCGACAGGCGCGCCATGTCGGCGTGGGCGATCAGGTTTTCCTGCATCTTCGATTTCTTCATCGAAGGTGCGGCTTCGAGGGCGGCTTCTAGCCCGCCATATTCGGTGATGAGCTTGGCGGCGGTCTTTGGACCGATGCCGGGGATGCCGGGGACGTTGTCGACGCTGTCGCCCATGAGGGCCAGGACGTCGCCCAGTTGTTCGGGCAAGACGCCGAACTTGGTCATGACATAGTCGGCGCCGCGCCGCTCATTCTTCATCGTGTCGTACATGTCGACGCCGGGCTGGATGAGCTGCATCAGATCCTTGTCGGAGCTGACGATGGTGACGTGCCAGCCCGCCGCGACGGCGGCTTTCGTGTAGCTGGCGATGATGTCGTCCGCTTCGAACCCCGCTTCCTCGATACAGGGGAGGGAGAAGGCGCGGGTGGCGTCGCGGATCATCGGGAATTGGGGGACGAGGTCTTCCGGCGCGGGCGGGCGGTTCGCCTTATACTGGTCGTACATGTCGTTGCGGAAGGTGTGGCTGCCCTTGTCCAGCACCACCGCGAGATGGGTCGGGCCTTCCGCCTTGCCCAGTTCCTCGGCCAGCTTCCACAGCATCGTCGTGTAGCCATAGACCGCGCCGACGGGCTGACCATGCTTGTTGGTGAGCGGCGGAAGCTGGTGATAGGCGCGGAAGATATAGCCGCTGCCGTCGACGAGGTAGAGATGATTCTGGGACATGGGGGCAGGGGATAGCGGGTTATGCGGGGTGGCTCCAGTGGGGTTGGGTGAGATGGCCGCTGCCATGGAAGCACGCTCTGTTCCGAGGGGCGGATGTAAATAGGACCTGTTTTGGCGCAATGCGGAAGGGAGCGCTGGAAAATGGCGGTTTTCCGTCGAAGTTCACACCATATGCGCGCGCGAGCCTGAGCGCGCGTGTGCGCGAGGGCGTCATGTGCCGGACGTTTCAAAGATGGATCGAGGATAAGCGCGCAGGTGCGGAATAGGACAGGCTAAAATTGCGCTGTGTTGGAGAAATAGGATGCTTTTTGGGGAGGGTGTGGCAAGTTGGGCACGCGTGAAACTGAGTTTCGGAATGGGCTTGTCTGCTGACACAGAAGTCGCCGCTTCGATGGTGGAAGGACCACCTCTAAGCGGACATTGCTCAGCCAGCGATGATCCGCCACCTTGGGTTGCCTACGTGCAAATTGCACATTATTCACCTGCGGAATGAGGGTCGCTACCCTAAGGTAGCGGTATGTTGATTGCAGGGGGCTGTTTTGAACAAGTACTTGAAGGCTGCGTTGAGCGGCATCGCGTTCGTTTGTGTCAACGTCCCAAATGCTGTCGCTCAATCCCGCGCCATGAGCACGATTTGGACGATATCACCTACAACGGAATCACCTGCGGAGCGCTTAATTGCATCTGGCGAATGGGTGCTCCAGCAGCCTCTCTTGCCAGAAGGTCTTTTCCGTTTGGAGGGACCGGCGGTCGTTGTTGGCGGAACCGCGCTGCTGCAATCTGGCGCGCAACTAATTGAGATTAGAGCAGAAGGTGCGACCGTAGCCTGCGATGCGGTTGCAAGGCGACAGAAGCTAATCGGAGCGAGCCAGTTTTGCTTGGTGGACTATGACAAAGATGGCAGGTTCGATGGGATGTTTCCGGTAGCAAATATTTCCAAGGGCGGAGGCCTGCCAACGGTGCAAGGCGCCTATCCTAAGAAGGCGAAGTCCATTGAGCCTGTATCCTATTCGCGTACAGATCCTGCACAGATTGAAGCGCGATATTTCGTCGGCATCCGTAACGCCGGTAAGGCCACTCTCTACGATTGGCAGAACTTCCAGGTTTGCTACGGCAGCGAGTCAGCGACTGATTGCCTTAGCGCTTACAATAGAACTTCCGCATCTGCTTTTCCACAATCCCTTAATGTCTTGGGTTCGCGAGTGACCGTACTTGCACGCGAGGATGGAAAGGTGAGGGTTCGGGTTGATTCGACCATGCCGACGCAGCCCTTCGGTATAATCTCGACTACAACTTATCGGATTCAATGAAACGGTTGAGAAATCCCGGGAATTTCTTCGATATTCGCGACAAAGTTTGGGAAACGTCAGGAGAGTGCTAGGAGCAGGCCGCAAATTAAGCGTCCGCTGTAAGTCGAGCGGCAAGGGATGACAGACAGTTCGCGATCCACCCATCCGACCCGTTCGTCCTCAGGGGCGGCGGGTGTGGGGAGTTTTGTTCGCCCTTCTGAAATTTGATAGGCGCTGCGCTGGCCCACCCCCGGCCCCTCCCGCTTGCGGGAGGGGAGAAGCAGGGCGGTTTATAGGACTTCGCTTGCCCGTTCGGGTGGGCGGGCGATTACTGCGCCTTTGTCCGTGCTCACGATGGCGCGTTCGATTAGGATCGGGTGTTGCGCCATGGCGTCTAGGACCGCCTCGTCGTCCGTGACGTCCAGGCCGAGTTCTTTCACTACGCCTTCGCCCTTGCGGACGGCTTCGGAGGGGCGGACGCCTGCCATGGCCAGCACCGTTTCAATCTCGGTGCGGCTGGGCGAGGTTTTCAGATACTCGACCACCTCGACATCAACTCCCGGCGCAGCTTCGAGGATCGCGAGGGCGGCGCGCGATTGTGAGCAGCGGGGGTTATGCCAGATGGTGGCCTTCACGCCTGTTCGTCCTTCGCTAGCCACTCTTCCAGCCACTTGATCGTATAGTCGCCGTTGAGGAATTCCGGGTCCTTCAATAGCTTCTGGTGGAGCGGGATCGTGGTTTTCATGCCCTCGATCACATATTCCTCCAGCGCGCGCTTCAGGCGCATGATGCAGCCTTCGCGGGTGCGGCCATAGACGATCAGCTTGCCGATCATGCTGTCATAATAGGGTGGCACCTTGTAGCCCTGATACAGGCCGCTATCGACGCGGACGTGCATGCCGCCGGGGACGTGATAGCTGGTGACGGTGCCGGGCGACGGCGCGAAGGTGCGGGGGTCTTCGGCGTTGATGCGGCATTCGATGGCGTGGCCGGTGAACTCGATGTCCTTCTGCTCGACCGAGAGCGGCTTGCCTTCGGCTACGCGGATCTGTTCGCGGACTAGGTCGAGGCCGGTGATCATCTCCGTCACCGGATGTTCCACCTGAAGGCGGGTGTTCATCTCGATGAAGTAGAATTCGCCGTCTT
>CBFHAG010000085.1:0-3996 GCA_965653535.1 uncultured Sphingobium sp. | reverse complement strand
AGCGTCTTGAGCGCGGTCGTCTTGCCCGCGCCGGACAGGCCGGACACCAGCAGGATGGTCTTGGGCGTGGGCGCGTTCATGTGAGCCCTATGGTCTTGAGCGCCAGTTCGACCTTGATCGGTGCGGAGCATTCGAACGCGGCCAGCCTGACCACGGGGACATCGCCGCCCGCGATCGACCGCATTTCAGGGTCGGCGGGCATGCGGTCTATGTCTTTGCAAAGATCGACGATCAGGGCGACGCGAGCAAAATCGACGCGGGGCATATCGACGACGCCCAGGCCGCGTACTTCCATCATGCCGGTGATGGTTTCAGGCGCGGTGGCTTCCAGTCGGTCATCGACCCATTTGATCACGGTATAATCGTCGCTAATCAAAGTGGCCCCCCGGTCGATAAGGCGCAGCGCGAGGTCGGACTTGCCCGCCCCGCTGGGGCCGGACAGCAGCACGGCGCGTCCGCCAATGGCTACGCTGGTTGCGTGCAGGGTTTCGGTTGAGTCATGCCGCGCCATATCGCTCATCCCTTCATAGACCCGGTTGGCGGTGGTGGGAATCGATTTGATGGAAAAGGGTAAGTCGTTCCGACCCTGCGCCCTGTCCTATTCCGATACAATGCCCGGATCGCGTTCCACGCCCATGGGTAGCCGCAGGATGAAGCAGGCACCGCTTTGCTTGTCCGTGCGGTCGGCAATGCTGATCTTGCCCTGATGTCCTTCGACGATGGAGCGGGCGATGGCTAGGCCGAGGCCCGAATGTTTGCCGAACGCTTCATTTTCGGGGCGCACGCTATGGAAGCGGCGGAACACATGTTCCCGTTGATCCTCCGGCACGCCGGGGCCTTCATCCTCCACGCTGACGAGCACTTCATTGTCCGCTACGGTCGCCACGATCTGGACCAGCCCGCCGTCGGGCGAAAAGGAAATGGCATTGTCGATGAGGTTGTCGAGCACGCGCATCAGCCGTTGTTCTTCACCCAGCACGACGGCGACGTCCTTGCGTGGTCGGGCGAAGGCCAGGCGGATGCCCCGTGGCACGCCGCGCGCTTCACGGGCGACGACCATCCGTTCGATCAGTAGGCCAAGGTCGATCGGTTCGAACCGGGTGCGGGACAGCAGGGCGTCGATGCGCGATGCCTCGGCAATATCGGTGACCAGCCGGTCGAGGCGGCGCACATCATCCTGCGCGATCGCCATCAACTGTTCGCGCAGGTCCGGCCGTTCCACGCGGTCCAGTGCGTCCAGCGCCGATCGAAGCGAGGCGATGGGATTTTTAAGTTCATGGCTGACATCGGCCGCGAAGGCATCTGTCGCGTCGATGCGCTGGCGCAGTGCGTGGCTCATGTCCGACAAGGCGCGCGCCAGCATGCCGATTTCATCGCGGCGTTCGGGCAGGCGCGGCACCGTTACCTCACGCGCACGGCCCAGCCTGACGCGCACGGCGGCGCGGGCCAGGCGCTGAAGCGGTTGGACGATGGTGCGCGCGAGGAACAGCGACAGCAGCACGGACGCCAGCACCGCGGCGGCGATGACGATGCCCAGTCGCAAGCGCTCGGCCCGGACGACGCGGGTGATGTCGCGCGCATTTTCGGTGGCGAGCAGGGTGCTGCCGTCCTTCACGCCCGCTGCCGCTGAAATCATGAGGGTGCGGTCGGGCGCATAGCGGTTCATCGCCTGAGGCTTGCCAGTCTTGCGCGCCAGCACCAGTTCAGGCCAGGCATCCGCGCGATCGACCGCCGGTTCTTCGAAGCTGGGTGGCCGGTCGGCCGAAACGACCCGGTCGACCACCCGGTCCAGGAAGCGCGCCACATGGCGTTTCCATGCTTCCTCTGCTGGCAGGCGCAGGCGATAGCGCGGCGCATCCATGGCGAAGCTGTCGGCGATCAGCGCGCCGTCCGGGCCATAACGGCGGACGCGATCCGACGTCTGGCGCGCATAGGCCGCGATCAGTGCGTTGTGCCGGTCGGCTGGGGCGTTTTCGAGGCCCAGGGCGAGCAATTTGAGTTCGCGCGCGGACTGTTGAAGACGCGAATCGACGATCCGGGTGCGATAGCTGTCCAGATAGAAAAATCCGCCCCCTAGCAGCGCCAGGGCAAAGACGTTGACGGCCAGGATGCGCGGGGTGAGGCTGATCCGCCCGGACCAGCGCAACCCGTCGCCCCCGCCGTCATTCTTCGGAGAAACGGTATCCGGCGCCATAGAGGGTGTCGATTGCATTGAATTCGGGATCGGCCTCACGGAATTTGCGGCGGAGCCGCTTGATGTGGCTGTCGATGGTCCGGTCGTCGACATAAACGTCATCCTGGTAAGCGGCATCCATCAACTGGTTGCGGTTCTTGACCACGCCGGGCCGCGTGGCCAGCGTTTCGAGGATAAGGAATTCCGTGACGGTGAGCGTCACATCCTGCCCCAGCCACTTCACCCGATGGCGGGCCGGGTCCATTTCCAACCGACCGCGCACGATCGGTTCCGATACTGGCTCGTCAGCGGATTCGGGCGCGCGGCTGAGCTCCGCCCGCCGCAATATTGCCCGGATCCGCGCGATCAGAAGGCGTTGCGAAAAGGGTTTGGAGATATAATCGTCCGCACCCATGGCAAGCCCCAGCGCCTCGTCCAACTCATCGGCCTTGGACGTCAGGAAGATGACGGGCATCTGGCTTTTTTCGCGCAACCGCCGGAGCAGTTCCAGTCCGTCCATGCCCGGCATCTTGATATCGAACACGGCAAGGTCCGCCGGATTTTCCACCAGCGCCTTCAGGGCCGCTTCCGGGTCGGAATAAAGGCGCGTCATGAACCCCTCGGTCTGTAACGCGATGGACACGGAAGTCAGGATATTCTTGTCATCATCCACAAGGGCGATGGTTGCATTCATGCTTGGTCCCAATGATCGTGCCAATGATCGTGCCTGTAATCCCGGCAGGCCGGACAGGCCCACTTCCCCGCGTGATATGCAGCGTTAGACGATGCCCGGCTCACTCGCAAGAAAGGGGTATGCGATGACTTATGCGGCATGAGCAGCCAAGATCGGGATGAACGATGGCCTTGTGGGGTTTGACGGTCGGGCTGCATTAGGGCTATGCCGCCAATCGTCTGCAGCAAATGCCGCCGCTCCTTAGAGGATTGCGGCGCTTTAGGGCGGATCGGTCGCTGATGGTTAAGTTGGCGATCCGAAGTTTTGACATCAGGAGTTAAGGCGTGCAGGCCAAATCCTCTACCACCCTGGATCACCAGGGCATTACCACCAATGCCGTGCAATTCTGGAATCTGGGCACCGCGCCGTTGGTTGAAGCCGCGCTCGCCAATCGCGAAGGCATTTTGTCGAAGGATGGCCCGCTGGTCGTCAAAACCGGCAAGCATACGGGTCGTTCGGCCACCGACAAGTTCATCGTCAAGGATGCGCAAACCGAAGATACGGTGTGGTGGGGCAAGACCAACGTTCCCATGACGCCCGAACATTTCGCCGCGCTGAAGGCTGATTTCTTCAAGGCGCTGGGTGAAAAGGACAAGCTGTATGTGGCTGACCTGTTCGGCGGATCGCAGCCCGAACATCGCGTCAATGTCCGCGTCATCAACGAACTGGCCTGGCACAATCTGTTCATCCGCACCCTGCTGGTGCGGCCCGGTGCGGACGAGCTGGCTGGCTTTACCCCCGAATATACGATTATCGACCTGCCGACGTTCCAGGCTGACCCGGCGCGCCACGGCACCCGCAGCGAAACGGTGATTGCGGTCAACTTCACCGAAAAGCTGATCTTGATCGGCGGCACCCGTTATGCGGGCGAGATGAAGAAGTCGGTATTCGGCATCCTGAACTATCTGCTGCCCGCCAAGGGCGTGATGCCGATGCACTGTTCGGCCAATATCGGGCCGAACGGGGACACGGCGGTATTTTTTGGCCTGTCCGGCACCGGCAAAACGACTCTGTCGGCAGACGCCAGCCGCACCCTGATCGGTGATGACGAGCATGGATGGTCGGACACGGCGGTCTTCAATTTCGAAGG
>CBFHAG010000084.1:0-4291 GCA_965653535.1 uncultured Sphingobium sp. | reverse complement strand
AAAGCTGGCGGTTCATCGCGTAACGGTCGCGATTCGGAATCGAAGCGCCTTGGCGTGAAGAAGTTCGGCGGTCAGGAAGTGATCGGCGGCAACATCATCATTCGCCAGCGCGGCACGCGCGTCTATCCCGGCCGTAACGTCGGCATGGGCAAGGACCATACGCTGTTCGCACTGGGCGAAGGCCGCGTGGTATTCCACACCGGCAAGCTGGGCCGCAAATATGTGTCGGTCGACGCAATGGCAGCAGCAGCCGAATAACGGACGATCGATGACGGATCGTCCCTCACCAATGGGGCGATCCTTCCGGCACATGGTTTTCTGACCTGTCGGCATTCGAGGGAAAAAGGGGGCGCCTCCATCAGGGAGCGCCCCCTTTTTCCGTTCAGCGGCGTCTCCCCTCATTTTCCCTCAAACCTCTGGAACTCCCGACCGTCCCGCGCATCCTGCGGGCGAACTCAGCCAGAGAAATATCGTCGTCAAGCCGTAACTTTTTGCGGCCATGGCGACCCGACAGAGGAGAGATTTGAAGATGTTCGCCCGTACCCCACGCCTGCTCCTGCGGCCCGGTTGGATGGAAGATGCACCGGCGCTTGCCAAAGCGATTGGCGACCCGGTGATCCTGCGCAACCTGACCCGCGTTCCCGCGCCCTATGGCGAAGAGGACGCCCGTGGCTTCCTGGCGCTGCCGCATGACTTCCGTATGCCGCAACTGCTCGCCTTCACCCGCACCCAGGGCGCGCCCCGCCTTGTGGGCGGATGCGGTGTGCATCTGGCAGAAGACGGTGCGCCGGAGATCGGCTACTGGATCGCTCGCCCCTATTGGGGGCTTGGCTTTGCCACCGAAGCGGCAGGCGCGATTATGGCCATGGCGCGGGCAGCAGGCGTCCGTGCGATTCGCGCGGCGCATTTCGCCGACAACCCCGCGTCGGGTAATGTTTTACGCAAGGTCGGTTTCCGACCGATGGGCCGGATCGAACAGCGCTACAGCCCCGCTCGCGGCACCCTGGCCGACTGCCTGGTCTTTGAGGAAGGCGTGGGCGACCGAATGCCCGCGGACGTGGCGATTGACCTCTACCGAGACGCGGCCCCGGCGCTGGCCGCATGAAGCGGGCATGACAGGATAAGGCGGCCCATTCGCGACCGCCTTATCCTGACAAAAAGAGCGCCATGCCACGGACCGCGCGTCCGCCAGAGTGAGCGGCCATTTTTGCTGCGCGAGACGAGGTTTAATTCCGCGTCATAAGCGGCTATGGGCCAGCGATGCATTTTCTCGATCAGGCAAAGATATTCGTAAAATCCGGCTGGGGCGGACCCGGCGCGGTCAGTTTCCGACGGGAAAAATATGTCGAATATGGGGGTCCCGACGGCGGTAACGGCGGCAAGGGCGGCGACATTATTTTCGAAGCGGTCGCCGGGCTGAACACGCTTATCGATTTTCGATACACCCAACATTTCAAGGCGCAGCGCGGCAAGGGTGGCGCGGGCAAGAATCGCTATGGCGCGGGTGGCGAAGACCTGATCGTCAAGGTGCCGGTCGGAACCCAGATCCTGTCGGACCCGGTGCCGATCGATGGCACCGAGGATGAAGACGGCTATCCCGAATATGAAGAGCAGGAAGTGCTCGCCGATTTTACCGAAGTCGGACAGCGCATGGTATTCCTGCGCGGCGGCGATGGCGGTCGCGGCAATCTGTCCTACAAGACCAGCACCAATCGCGCCCCGCGCCAGCATGGCACCGGGTGGCCGGGGCAGGAAATGTGGGTATGGCTGCGGCTGAAACTGCTGGCCGATGTCGGGCTGGTCGGCATGCCCAACGCAGGCAAGTCGACCCTGATCAACCAGGTCACCAATACCAAGGCCAAGGTCGGGGCCTATGCCTTTACCACCACCAAGCCGCAACTGGGCGTGGTGCAGCATCGTGACCGCGAATTCGTGTTGGCCGACATCCCCGGCCTGATCGAAGGCGCAGCCGAGGGCGCGGGCATCGGCGATCGGTTTTTGGGGCATATTGAAAGGTGCCGCGTGCTGCTGCACCTGATCGATGCGACCAGCGACGATCCAGTCGACGCGTTCCGCATCGTCCAGGACGAACTGGTGGCCTATGGCGGCGGTTTGGACGAAAAGCCGCAGATCGTGGCGCTTAACAAGGGCGACCTTTTGGGCCAGGAGTTGATGGAAGACATAGCGGCCCAGCTTCGGAGCGAGGCGGGCGTGAATGATGTGTTCATCATCTCCGGCGCGACCGGGGAAGGTGTCCCCGCTTTGTTGGACGCGGTGCTGCCCCTGTTCGGAAACGCCAAGGCCAAGGAGGTAGACGCGCCGGGCGAAGAAGGCGAAACGACGTGGTCGCCGATCTGAACGGACCGTCCAACCAACGCCCGCTGCGGTCCCGGCCAGAAAGCAGGCGTGCGGTTATCCTGCGCTGTGTTCGAACCTGATGGATGTTGTTTCCGTGAACCCCTCGCTATCCGGCTTTCCCCCTTCCCTCATCCGCCGTCTGGTCATCAAGATCGGGTCCGCGCTGCTCGTCGATGCGGATGGCCAGGTCCGGGACAGCTGGTTGCGGACGCTGGTCGATGACATCGCCATGCGCAAGGAAGCGGGGCAGCAGATCATCGTCGTATCGTCTGGCGCGATTGCTCTGGGCGCGCGGTGGCTGAAACTGCCCAAGGGCGGACGGGGCAGTCTGGAAGACGCGCAGGCTGCCGCCGCGACGGGACAGATTGCCCTGTCGCAATGCTGGGCCAGCCTGTTGCAGGACCGGGGCATCACCGCCGCGCAAATGCTGGTGACGCTGGACGATCTGGAACATCGGCGTCGCTATCTGAACGCTTCGGCGACGTTGGAACGGCTCATGGCGCTGGATGTGGTGCCGGTCGTCAACGAAAATGACAGCGTTGCGACGGCGGAAATCCGCTTTGGCGACAATGACCGGCTCGCGGCACGGATCGGACAGGCGGCACGGGCTGACGCGGTTGTGCTGCTGTCGGACGTGGATGGCCTTTACACTGCCAACCCGCACGCCAATGCGAACGCGATGCTGATAGAGACAATAGAGCGCATCGACGCGCGGATCGCCGGGATGGCCGACAGCGGTTCCGCTTCCGGCATGGGGTCGGGCGGCATGACATCGAAGATCGAGGCGGCCCGAATCGCCACCAGCGCAGGCGCTCACCTGGCAATCATTTCCGGCAAGGTCGATGCGCCGCTATCGCATTGGGAGAAAGGCGGTCGCGGATCCATTTTCGTTGCAGCCCCCGCCAAGCGTGCACGCAAAGGATGGCTGGCCGGGCGACTGACGGTGCGGGGTCGCATAACGGTGGACGCTGGTGCGGAACGGGCGCTTGGCAAGGGCAACAGCCTTTTGCCTGCGGGCGTTTCAAGGGTCGAAGGTGTCTTTGAGCGCGGGGATGTCGTGGACATATTGGCCGAAGACGGTCGGGTGATCGCACGGGGCCTGAGCGAATATAATAGCGAGCAAGCGACACGTATCATAGGCAAACGCAGCGAGGATATTGCGGCATTGCTGGGCGAACTGCCCCGATCGGTGCTGGTCCATCGCGACCATATGGCGATGGTCTGACGCATCATGAGCCTACGCATTGCAATGACTGGCGCGACGGGATTCGTTGGTGCCGAGACACTTAATCAGGCGCTGGCCGCCGGTCATCATGTCACCGCCATCACGCGCCGGGCGCAGCCGCCTCGCGCCCGCCTGAAATGGGTGCCGGGTTCGCTGGGTGATCGGGCCGCGCTGAACACGCTGGTGCGCGACGCCGACGTCGTGATCCACATTGCGGGCGTCGTGAACGCGCCAGACCGGGATGGCTTTGAAGCAGGCAATGCGCGCGGCACGATGGCGCTGGTCGACGCCATGCGCCAGCGCGGCGTGCGGCGGATGATCCATGTGTCATCGCTGGCGGCGCGGGAACCGGATTTGTCCGACTATGGCTGGTCCAAGGAACTGGCCGAACGCCATGTGAAGGCCAGCGGCCTGGACTGGACCATCGTACGGCCCCCCGCCATTTACGGACCGGGCGACCGCGAGATGCTGGAACTGTTCCGCATGGCCAAGCGCGGCATCATGCTGTTGCCACCGGGCGGGCGGCTTTCGCTGATCGAGGTCAGCGATCTGTCCCGGTTGCTGCTCACGCTGGCGACCGAGAAGGAAGTCAGCCTTGCCCATTGTTATGAGGCTGACGATGGCACGCCGGGTGGCTGGGATCATCTGGAGTTCGGCCAGGCGATCGGGCGCGCCGTTGGGCGATCGGTGCGGACCTTTTCGACCCCC
>CBFHAG010000083.1:0-5001 GCA_965653535.1 uncultured Sphingobium sp. | reverse complement strand
GGGGTTCGGCAATCGGTCGAAGGAAAGAATGAGTGTTCATAACGATTTCCTCTCAATTCTGAGAAATGCGCTCAGTTCATCACGAATATTAGCTGGCACCTTATGCTTGCATAAGCGCAGCCAAGGGGTCTGCCTGCGCGCCGACATGTCCGTAACCATATTTGGGACCGACCTTATATCCCATCAATTTCAGCAGATTTTCCGGCAGAGTGCGCGCAATATCCGACGGGCAGGCGAGATACTGGTTTTCCCCCTGCCGAAGCCAACCGAGGGAGTAGTTGATCGCCTGCGCGTGCCGAACCTCTTGCGACCGGTTATTGCCTCCGGCGTGCCAAAGCTTGCCCGAGAAAATGAGGACGGACCCGCGAACCATCTCTGCGGGCAGCGTGTCTTCCATCCCATATTCGGCAGGCGAGCGCGCGTGACTTCCCGGCACTATACGTGTGGCACCGTTTTCTTCGGTAAATTCGGTGATAGCCCACAAAGTGTTGCAACAGGCGACGCAGTCGTTCGGAAAAATGAAATCATCGTAAAGCAGCTCATCTGTATGGAGGTACTGAGCCGGGGCACCCGAGCTCAGCGAAATCATCTCGGTCGTACAAAGTTGGAACGTCGATGCGCGATCAAGAATATTCCCCACAACACCCAGAACCAGCGGATTCATCACCAGATCACGGCCCACTGGCGATCGGGCGATCAGCTTGCCGACACGTTGAACATAGTTTCCGCCCCACTCTTCTACGCTGAACTGCGCTTCCGGGATGAATGGCTGCATATCCGCCAGCACCTGGTCCATCACGGAAGCCGGAGCCAGCGCATCGATGATGACGTGGCCGTGTTCCCGCACGACCTCGGTAGCTTCTTCAACCGTGGCGGTGTTCGGCAGGTGCTGCACCTTCATCCCCAGGCTCCTATCTCTTGCTCGTCGCGCAGCAATTTTTCTATTTGTCGCGACAGGATTGTGAGCAAGATGTTGACACATGTCAACGATAGACGCCAGCATGGCGTCGTCATTGCAATCACTGAACTACAATGTGCGATATAAGCTATGCGTAATATGCATAGTTTATCGTACCCTCGCCATGATCAGGGCCGCGCAGCAAGCGCAAGGTCCCCACAGACGCATAAATGCTCGGTGCCGGGAGGGTATCCATCGCGTCGGGATATGGCACCTCTACTTTTATAGAATAATCGTATAGCTGGTTAGGATATCTGTAATTGTCCATTTGCCGTGCGCGGGATAACGCCGTGACCGGTCGAACATGATAGGATCAGCATGAACACGCCGCTTCAGGACGAAAGCTTTTCAGATATTCGCGAGGGCATTCGTCGGCTCTGTACGCGGTTTCCCGGCACCTATTGGCAGCGCCTGGACGCTGACCGGCAATATCCCACGGAGTTTGTGACCGCACTGGCCAGCGAGGGATGGCTTTCCGTGCTGATCCCCGAAGAATATGGCGGGTCGGGGCTGGGGCTGTCCGCCGCGACTGCCGTGCTGGAGGAAGTGCATCGGTCCGGCTGCAACGGCGGCGCGGCGCATGCGCAGATGTATACCATGGGCACCTTGCTTCGCCATGGGTCCGAGGAACAAAAGGCGCGCTATCTGCCGAAGATCGCGTCCGGTGAACTGCGCCTTCAGGCCTTTGGCGTAACCGAGCCGACCAGCGGCACGGACACGACCCGGATCAGCACCTTCGCACGGCGCGATGGGGACGATTATGTCGTCAAGGGTCAGAAGATCTGGATCAGCCGGGCCGAGCATTCGGACTTAATGGTCCTTCTGGTGCGCACCACCCCGCGCGAGGAATGCGCCAAGCCGACCGACGGCATCAGCGTCCTGCTGGTCGACATGCGCGACGCGGTGGGCAATGGCCTCACCATCCAGCCGATCCGCACGATGTTGAACCACGCGACGACGGAGCTGTTCTTCGACGACCTGCGCGTGCCTGCGGCAAATCTGATCGGCGAAGAAGGCAAGGGTTTCCGCTATATCCTGTCGGGCATGAACGCCGAACGCATCCTGATCGCGTCGGAATGTATCGGCGATGCGCGCTTCTTCATTGATCGCGCCAGCGCCTATGCGAAGGACAGGTCGGTCTTTGGCCGCCCCATCGGCCAGAATCAGGGCGTCCAGTTCCCGATTGCGCGCGCTTATGTCCAGACCACCGCCGCAGCCGCCGTCGTGGACAAGGCCGCAGCCTTGTTCGATGCAGGGGTACAACCCGGCACCGAGGCGAACATGTGCAAGATGTTGGCGTCCGAAGCGTCATGGTATGCCGCTGACATGTGCGTACAGACGCATGGCGGCTTCGGCTTTGCGGAAGAATATGACATCGAACGCAAATTCCGCGAGACGCGCCTTTACCAGGTCGCGCCGATCTCTACCAATTTGATCCTCAGCCATGTGGCGACGCATGTGCTGGGCTTGCCGAAAAGCTTCTGATGGGGACGCCGCTTCAAGGCCTGCTGGTCGTCTCGCTCGAACAGGCGGTCGCCGCGCCGCTGTGCACTGCGCGCCTTGCCGAAGCGGGGGCGCGCGTCATCAAGCTGGAACGGGCGGAGGGCGATTTCGCGCGCGGCTATGACGCCGTCGCACACGGCGAAAGCGCCTATTTTGTCTGGCTGAACCGGGGCAAGCAGTCCCTGCGCATCGACCTTAAAAATCCCGCCGACGCGGCGTTGATGGAACGAATGTTGGCGAAAGCGGACGTGTTCGTCCAGAATCTGGCCCCCGGCGCTGCCGCACGGTCGGGCTTTGGATCGGCCGATCTTCGCGCCCGCTATCCGCGTCTCATCACCTGCGATATAACGGGCTATGGGGAGAGCGGACCGGCGGCGACGATGAAGGCGTATGACTTTCTCATCCAGTGCGAGGCTGGCCTTGCCAGCATCACCGGAACGGAAGAAGGTCCGGCGCGGGTCGGCGTTTCCGTCGCGGATATCGCCTGCGGGATGAACGCGCACGCCGCGATCCTCCAGGCGCTGATCGAGCGTGACAAGACGGGTGTCGGACGGGGCATTGCCGTCTCGCTGTTCGATGGTCTGGCCGACTGGATGGCCGTGCCGTTGCTGCACTATGATTATGGCGGCAAAGCGCCTGCTCGCGCCGGTCTCAAACATCCTTCCATCGCCCCTTATGGTGCCTTTCCCACGGCGGACGGATCGCAACTGGTGGTGTCGATCCAGAATGAGCGGGAGTGGGCGAAATTTTGTGAGACGGTGCTGCATGACGCAGCGCTCGCAACAGACCCGCGCTATGCGTCGAATGGGCTGCGTTGCGCCAATCGCGCGGAGCTGGATGCAATGGTTGGCCGCATCTTTGGCGCGGAAATGCCTGATGCGCTGATTGCCCGGCTGGAAGCGGCGGGAACGGCATGGGCGCGGCTGAACGGCGTGGATGGATTATCGCGGCACAGCCAGCTTCGCCGCGTTACCGTCGATACACCGACCGGCCCCGTCGAACTGCCCGCCCCGCCGGTGCAATGGGATGGGGAGGATGCGAGCGCGCTGCCGGTGCCCGGACTAGGCGCGGATGACGACGCGATCCGCGCGGAATTCATATGAGCGCGGCGACAGGCCGGAGCATCGATATCGCCGCTGCCCGGCACGCGCATTTGCTGGCCGCCCTGCTCGATCATCAGACGCCCCCCTGGCGGTCGGGCGAATTGCCGCCGCTTGCCCACTGGCTGCTGTTTCCGCCGGACGCCCGGCAGGGGGAGATGGGGCAGGACGGTCATCCCCGGCGGGACGATGAGGGCCTGCCACGCCGCATGTGGGCGGGAAGCCGCGTGCGTTTTCTCGCACCCATCCCGATCGGCAGCGAAGTCGTTCGTGAAACGAGCCAAGTCTCCGTCGCGGACAAGCAAGGCCGGTCTGGCCGGATGCAGTTCGTCACGCTGCGCCACCTGTTGAGCGTCGATGGAGTCGCTTGCGTCGAGGAAGAACAGGACATTGTGTACAGGGAAGCGGGCCAGAACAGCGCCCCCCCCGCGCCCGAGACGCTGGCTGCGATGCCACCGGTCGTGCGCACGCTGACAGCCGATCCGGTGCAGCTTTTCCGCTTTTCCGCGCTGACCTTCAACGCGCACCGCATTCACTATGACCTGCCCTATACCCGCGACGTCGAAGGCTATCCGGGGTTGGTCGTCCATGGACCTTTTCTGGCGACGCTGCTGATGGACCATTATCTTCGCCATCATCCCGCCGCGCAGATTGCCAGCTTCTCGTTCCGTGCGCAGCGCCCGATCTTTGCAGGCGACGCTTTCACGCTGGGCCTCTCTCCAGAGGACAAGGGCGGTGCGTTGACAGCAATCGATCATGTCGGCGGGCTGGCGATGCAGGCGCGGGTGGAAAGGCTGTGATGGCCAACCTTGCCAATCCGGGCTGGCGATCCCTGCTGTTTGTCGGCGCGGATCAGCCGGAACGGATCGCAAAGATTGCGACACGCGGCGCGGACGCCGTGATCCTGGACCTGGAGGATGCCGTCCCGGTCCATGCCAAAATCGGTGCGCGCGCGGCATTGCCGGAAGCCATTGCGACGCTGACGGCGCAAGGCCAGCGGGTCGTCGTTCGCATCAATTCTGCGTGGCGCGATGTCATGGCCGATCTGGAGGCGGCGTTGCAGCCGGGCGTTGCAGCGATCATGGTGCCGGGCTGCGAGCGGGTGGAGCGCCTCACCATCCTTTGGGAGATGATCGCCGAATTGGCGGCAGAGCGGCAGCTTCCCCAGCCTCCCGGTCTCATCGGCTTGGTCGAAAGCGCGGCTGGCCTCGTCAACCTGCCAGCGCTGGCGGCTTTCCCGCAGATGATCGGTCTCGCCCTCGGATCAGAGGATCTTGCGCTCGGCATGGGCGTCAGTCCCACGCCGGATCTGCTGGATTTGCCGTCGCGCCAGATTGCGCTGGCCGCGCACGCGCATGACCTCATGGCGCTGGCCGTGCCGATCTCCATCGCGACCTATGCAGATACAGACGCCTATCGCGCTGCGGCCATGGCCGGGCG
>CBFHAG010000082.1:0-5348 GCA_965653535.1 uncultured Sphingobium sp. | reverse complement strand
GCGGGCGGGCAGCATGTCAACACGACCGACAGCGCGGTGCGGATCACCCATTTGCCCAGCGGCATCGTCGTCACCCAGCAGGATGAACGGTCCCAGCACAAGAATAAGGCGAAGGCGATGCAGGTGCTCCGCGCGCGCCTGTATGAAGCCGAACGCGAACGCACGCAGAGCGAGCAGGCCGGCGCGCGCAAGGCGATGGTGGGGTCGGGTGACCGGTCTGAACGCATTCGGACTTATAATTTCCCGCAAGGCCGCGTCACCGATCACCGTATCAACCTGACGCTGCATCGCTTGCCGGAAATATTGGAAGGCCCCGGCCTTGCCGAAGTGATCGACGCGCTGGTGGCGCAGGATGAAGCCGCGCGGATCGCCCAGCTGGAAGGCATTGGGTGAGCGTTGCGCGGGCGCTTCGGGAAACGGCGCTTGTCCTGCAGCCGGTCAGCCAGACCGCCCGTCTGGACGCGGAACTGCTGCTGGCTCATGCGCTGGACATCGATCGCAACAGGCTGCTGCTCGACCAGCATGACCTGACTATACCGCGCGGCTTTGCCAAGCTGGTGGATCGCCGCCTGGCCGGTGAACCCGTCGCCTATATTACCGGCGTGCGGGATTTCTGGACGATCAGTGTCCATGTGACGCCCGACGTCCTGATCCCGCGCCCCGATAGCGAGACATTGATCGAGGCTGCGATCGACCACTTCAGTGCCCGTTCGCCGCAACGCATCCTGGATCTGGGCACCGGGTCCGGCGCTCTGCTGCTGGCTGCGCTGGATCAATGGCCAGCGGCACAGGGATGGGGCGTGGACATTTCTTCCGCGGCGCTGGCGGTTGCACGGGGCAATGCCGAACGGCTGGGCATGGCCGACCGGGCGGCTTTTCAGGAAGGTGACTGGGCGGATGGTTTGACGGGCACCTTCGACCTCATCCTCATCAACCCGCCCTATATCGCGCGGGATGAACCCTTGGCGGGCGATGTGTTGCGCGAACCCAAAGGCGCGCTGTTTGCGGGGCCGGAAGGGTTGGATGATTATCGGCGGATCGCGCCCATGCTGCCGCGCCTGCTGACGGAAGGCGGGATCGCGGCGATCGAGATCGGCCATGACCAGCGCGAGAGCGTGTCCACATTGCTTTCAGATCAAGGGCTTGGAGTCGCGGTGCGCCATGATCTGGCGGGGCATAGCCGCTGCCTGATTGCGACTCGCGGCGGCATCGTCGGCTGATAAAGGAAATTGCGGCTGCCACGCGTGAAATCGCTTGGTTTCTCGCTTCGAAGCCACTACATGAAATGCAGGGACGGCACTATCCTGAGGATCAGCCCTGTGGGGCCGCGACTGGAAGAGGCCGTTTACCCGCTCCTTCAAAGTCACGATGGCGCTGTGCGCAGACGCCTCTGGCAGCATGAAGACAAGGGCTGGCTTGCGGCCCCTGTCTTGCGGAGCCCTACCGGCCTGATGAGCAGGCGGTGCTTTAGGATGGCAACTGGACAGTGTTTTCAGTGAATGATGGCAAAGTGAACGCAAGGACCAGCTCTTGATCAATAACAGGCAGGCCGGTCGCCGTAATCGCGGTCGGAACAATAATGGTCGTCCCAGCGGTGGCAACCGGGGTGGCGGCGACAGCGGCAATCGTATCGACAATCGCGCCCGCGGCAACGCGACCCAGCTTCTTGAAAAATACAAGAATATGGCCCGGGACGCGCAGATGGTCGGTGACCGGGTGAACGCGGAATATTATCTGCAGTTCGCGGATCATTATTTCCGCGTTCTGGCTGACAATCGCGCCAGACAGGAAGAACAGCAGCCGCAGCAGCGTTTCCGTCGTCCCGATGATAATTTCGATTATGAAGGCGATGATTTGGACGCGTCGGAATATGCGGGCGAGGAAAGCCGATCCGAACAGCCCCAGGGTGAGCGTTCGTTCGAAGGTGATCGTCGCCGCGAACAACCGCGCGAGCAGCGGGACGATCGCGATCGCCAAAACCGCCGGGATCGCGGCCGTCGCGAGCGGCCGGTTTACGCCGAAGCCGATGATCAATCGGGGCATGATGGCGCAGCGCCTCAGGCTCCCATGATAGAAAGCGCGCCTGTGCCCCAGGCCGAAGCCGAAGCGCCTCGTCCCCGGCGCGGTCGTCCCCGCAAGGTGGAAACGGATCAGGCCGGGGCTGCGGAAGGGTTGGATGTCGCGGTACTGCCGCCGTCCATCGCCCGCGCTGACAATGATGCGGAAGCCGCTGAAGAAGCCCCGCGCAAGCGGACTCGCCGGGCGCGCCCCGCAGCGGAAGCGGCTGAATAAGGCGTCGGCCTACATAGACTGAAATAAAAAGGGGACGGCACGCAATGCGCCGTCCCCTTTTTCATGCGCCTCTCCCATCAGGCGACCGACACCGGGATCAGTTCGACGGTAGCGGGCGAGGCCGGTGATTTTCATCCAGCGCGACGAAGGTGAACAGCCCACTGGTAAGGTCGATCTGCTGCTGTTCGCTGCCTCTGGTCGCGACGACATCCACCCGCACGCCGACAGAGGTGCGACCGCGCCGTTCCTCCCGCGCATAGACGGACACGATATCCCCTACCAACATAGGCGATATGAACTTCATGCTTTCGATGGCGACGGTCGCCACCGCGCCGTCAGCGGTTCGGCCTGCGACAATGCCGCCTGCGATATCCATCTGGCTCAATATCCATCCGCCAAAAATATGGCCCTTCGTGTTTATCTGGCTCAGGTGCGGCACAACCCGCAGCACCACTTCGCCCCTGTCGTCAGTCGTCAATGGATACCTCGTCTTTCATCGGGTCGATGACCTGCTCGTCATGGCCGGTCCCGCTGGACAGGAACGCCAGCGCCATCAGTCCGGTGCCCAGCATGAAAGTCAACCATACGCCGATGACGGTCGCCAGAATCATGTGCAGCGGCATCGGCCCCGCCCATAGCCGCAGCGCGAGCAGCGCCAGCCCGACACAGGCCGCGCCGCCCAGCGCCATCCACCGCATGATCCTGCGGAAACGCGTCCATGCCGCCGCCGCGATTCGCGGGTCGTCCAAGGCCTGTTTCTCTCTCATCCCTTTTCTTTGGGGACTGAAAGTGGGATCATCAAGTCACAGCGATATGTTGTCCGCAAGATGAGGAGATGGGGCCATGACGATCAGCGCGATTTTGCACGGCAAGGGACGCGAAGTCATTCAGGTCGGTTCCCAGGAAAGCGTGCTTTCGGCGGTGCGGCTGCTGTCGGAAAAGCGGATCGGCTGCGTGCCGGTGGTGGACGACGGCAAGGTTGTCGGCATCTTTTCTGAACGCGACCTGCTCCATCATGTCGCGCGCGACGGTGCGGCGGCGCTCGACCGTCGGGTGGGCGATGTCATGACTGCCCCGGCCATCACTACGGATGAAAAAACGCCGGTCATCCATTGCCTGTCGCTGATGACCAAAAGGCGGGTGCGGCACCTGCCCGTCGTCGTCGATGACAAGTTGATCGGGCTGGTTTCGATCGGCGACCTGGTCAAGTTCCGCATCGACAGTATTGAAGCCGACGCGGACGCGCTGCGCAATTATATCCAGTCGGCCTGAACCAGTCAGGCGGCGGCGGTGACAGGCGGCTTCCGCCTGATCACCAGCGCCACCAATTCCATCAATGTGCCACGCGCGCACAGCGTCAGCGCGGCCAGGAACGCGATTCCCCCCGTAGGAACCAACACCCCCAGACGCGCGACCGAGGGGAGGGGCGGGAGCATCGAATCGACCGCCATCACGGCCCCCGCCATCAATATCGAACATCCCAGACCCGGAGCGGCTGCCCGGATGAGGTCACTCAATCGCAGACCCATTGGTCCGCCCGCCAGCTTTGCGGTGACGATCGTCAGTAGAGGAAAGCTGCACAACCACGCCCAGGCAAGGCCGATCGCGCCAAACTGGATGCCGACCAGGAAAGCCGCCGGCATCAGCACTGCGCCCACCGCTGCGATTCGGGCGGTAAGGCCGGGGCGGCCCAGCGCGTTGCTGACCGGGGCGAACATCACCTGCAACGTCATGAACGGCATCGCCAGCGCGAGAATCGCGACAAAGGGTGCCATCGGTCGCCATTTTTCACCGAAGAGCGTATCGACCAGCGGCTCTGCCGTCACCGCCATGCCCAGATAGACCGGGCAGGAAATCAGCAGCAGTAGCCGCACCGCCTTGCAAAATGACCATGCGATTCGGCCAGGGTCCTTCTGCATCCGCGCATAGGCGGGGAAGGCGACATCATTCAGTGGCGGGATGAATTTCGACACAAAGATCTGCGTCAGAAACAACGCCTCGGCATAGAGGCCAAGCTCATGGGGATCGAGCATCCGCCCGCCTATGAATATGTCCGCCTGGCTCTGTACGATCCAGAACAGCTGTCCACCCAGAAGCGATGCCCCATAGGTCACCATCGCGCCGGTCCCCCGGAAGTTAAAACTGGGGATCGGGCGGAATCCGGTCGCCAGAACATAGCCCACGGCCTTGACCCAGAATCCTGCCATCGGCGCGAATACCAATGTCCACACGCCCCATCCCAGCAAGGCACCGGTCAGCGCGACGGCGGCCGATGCGGCGGCTGCAATCAGGTTAACGACCGCTGGCCGTCGGAAATCGAGCGCCCGGCCCATCAAGGCTTCGGGAATCGATATGAAGGGGGTGGTAAGGTAAAGCAGCGCCTGCACCCGCAGCAGATCGGCGACCAACGGCTGGTCATAATAGTCCGCCGCGACAGGGGCGATCAGCAACTGGGCTACCGCCAGTCCCCCATTCAGCAACAGCATGATGCCGAACGCCTGGCGCAACCGATGCGAATCGAGCGTGTCCGACTGGACCAGTGCGCTCACCAGCCCATAGCCATTAAGAAAGGTCGCGAAGTTCAGGATAACCTGGGTCATGGCGAACAGGCCATAGTCCGCTGGATCGAGCAGGCGGATGACCACCAGCGTCACCACCCAGCTGATCATCTGCGATACGATCTGGCTTCCCGAACGCCATAGCAGGGCGCTCTTTATACGCGCGCCGAAACCAGCGTCGTTCGCGTCGGCATCCTGCAAATTCATTCGGTTCTTCATCCTTTGGCCCATCTGGCGGTCGTTTAGCCTCTATCCGCTAACCCCCAAAAATTTCTGAAACAAAAGTGTAAAAAGTGTTTGACGGTTCAGGAAGCCTACCCTAGATGGCCTCTCACCGGACGGGACGCCGCCACTGAGCAGCGGAACGGACGGTCGCCAACACAAACGGGACGCCCCTCCCTCGGAAGAAGTTTCGAGGAAGGATGGTTGTCCCCCTTGAGTTGTCGGTTCTTTGACATTGTTAGTATGATGAAGGGACATGTGGGCGGCGGCTCCGGT
>CBFHAG010000081.1:0-5497 GCA_965653535.1 uncultured Sphingobium sp. | reverse complement strand
TCGCGGCGCGCGATCCCTACTGCCGCGGTATATTGCTGCTTGGGCTGGCATCGGATGAGGACGCCCTGCTGGCCAGCTTTTCCGCCGCCGTTGAGCACCCGCTGGTCAAGGGTTTTGCCGTCGGCCGCACGATCTGGGTGGAGCCTGCCATGCGCTGGTTCAAGGATGAGATCGACGATGCAGAGGCCGTCGCCCAGATGGCGGCGAGCTTCAATGTGCTGGCACAGGCATGGCGCGACGCAAGGCGGACACAGGCGCGATGAGCAGGGAAACCGTCAGGCTGACCATGGCGCAGGCGCTCATTCGCTGGATGGCGGCGCAGCGCGTCGAAATCGACGGGGTCGATCAACCGTTCTTTGCAGGGGTCTGGGCGATCTTCGGCCACGGCAATGTGGCCGGAGTCGGCGAGGCGCTGGCGGAAATCGGAGAGGGTCTTCCGACCTATCGCGCCCATAATGAGCAGGGGATGGCGCATGCCGCCATCGCCTTCGCCAAGGCCCACCGTCGCCAGCGGGCGATGGCCTGCACGACGTCGATCGGGCCGGGCGCAACCAATATGGTGACCGCCGCCGCGCTCGCCCATGTCAACCGTTTGCCGGTGCTGTTCCTGCCCGGTGACGTCTATGCCAGCCGCCTGCCCGATCCTGTGCTTCAGCAGATTGAGGATTTCGGCGATGGGACGGTCAGCGCCAGCGACTGCTTCCGCCCGGTCAGCCGCTATTTCGACCGCATTACCCGGCCCGAACAGATATTGGATGCCGCCCCGCGCGCCATGGCGGTGATGACCGACCCGGCCCGTTGCGGTCCCGTCACCCTGTCCCTGTGCCAGGATGTGCAGGCGGAGGCTTTCGATTGCCCGGTCAGTTTCCTGGAGCCGCGCCTGTGGCGGCAGCGGCGACCCCGCCCCGACGAAACGGAATTTGACGCGCTGGTACAGGCGGTGCGTGCTGCGCAGCGACCACTGATCGTGACCGGCGGCGGCGTCCTCTATTCCCGCGCCGAAGATGCGCTCGGCGCGCTGGCGAAGGCAACCGGCATTCCCGTCGCAGAAACGCAGGCGGGGAAGGGAGCGCTCGTCGCAGGTCACGGCCAGTTGCTTGGCGCGATCGGCGTCACCGGGACCAGCGCTGCCAATCGTGCCGCGCTGGATGCGGACCTTGTCATCGGCGTCGGCACCCGGCTGCAGGATTTCACAACCGGCTCGCGCACCCTGTTTCAGGGCGATCTGTTCCAGATCAATGTCGCGCCTCATGATGCGCATAAACATGGCGCGAAGTGCGTGGTAGGCGACGCGCGCGTTGTGATCGAGGCTCTGGCCGAGGCGCTGGCGGGCTGGCGCGTTCCGCAGGCGTGGGAGCGAGAGAATGGCGTTGCCCTGGCGGACTGGAACCAGGCAGCGGACGTGGCGATGGCACCGTGCGACGGCCTTCCTTCCGACGCGGCGGTGATCGGCGCGGTGTTGCGGAATGCGCCCGATGACGCGGTCGTCGTCGGCGCGGCTGGTGGCCTGCCCGGTGAAATGCACAAGCTATGGCGCGTGAAGAAGCCGGGCGGCTATCATGTCGAATACGGCTTTTCCTGCATGGGATATGAGATTGCCGGCGGCCTTGGGGTCAAGATGGCCGATCCCGCGCGGGAAACTTTCGTCCTTGTCGGTGACGGCAGCTATCTGATGCTGAATTCAGAGCTGGCGACGTCGGTCATGCTGGGTTTCAAGCTCATCGTCGTGCTGCTCGACAATGGCGGCTATGGCTGCATCAATCGCTTGCAGCAGGCGACAGGCGGGCGGCCTTTCAACAACCTGTTGGCCGATGCGCGGCAGGAAACGCTCCCCCCGGTCGATTTCGCCGCCCACGCCCGTAGCCTGGGTGCCTGTGCGGAAAAAGTGTCCGGCATTGCCTCGCTTGAAGAGGCGCTCGCCCGAGCCGCCGCATCATCGACCAGCTATGTCATCGTTCTCGATACCGATCCCGCGATAACTACCAAGTCGGGCGGGCACTGGTGGGACGTTGCGGTGCCGCAGGTGTCGGCCCGCGATGAAGTCGCTGCGGCCTTCGTTCGATATGAAGATATGAAGAAGAGGCGGAAGCCATGACGATACGCTGGGGTGTAAGCCCGATTGCCTGGGCCAATGACGACATGCCCGAACTGGGCGGCGACATCACGCTGGATGAACTGTTGAGCGACGTCAGGCAGATCGGCTTTGAAGGGGTGGAGCTTGGCTGCAAGTTTCCGCGCGATCCCGCGACCTTGAAGCCGATCATGGCCGCTCACGGGCTGGATATTGTCGGCGGCTGGTATTCGTCGAACCTGCTCGTGCGCGACGCCGATGCCGAAATCGCCGCCATGGCGGACCATCTCGCGCTGCTGGAGGCGATGGGGTCGAGCGTCTTCATTCTCGCCGAAACATCGAACGCGGTTCATGGCGACCGGACCAGCCGCCTTGCCGCCCATCCGCAGATCGAGGACGGACAATGGCCGTCCTTCGGTGCGCGCCTTGACGCAGTGGCGGCGCATGTCAACAGCCGGGGGCTGCGCTTTGCCTACCACCATCATCTGGGCACCCTCGTCGAAACCGACGCCGAACTGCGGCGTTTCTTTGAAGTTACCGGCGATCATGTCGGCCTGACGCTCGACACAGGGCATGCGCTTTATGGTGGCATCGATCCAATCGCCATCATTCATGAGCGGCCCGAGCGGATCAGCCACGTACATTGCAAGGATGTCCGCACCACACGCTATGATCGCTTGCGCGCCAGCGGTGCCAGTTTCCTGGACGGCGTAGTGGACGGCATGTTTACGGCACCCGGCGACGGCGACTATGATTATGCCCCATTCCTGGGAGCGCTTGCCGCCATCAGCTATTCGGGTTGGATCGTGGTGGAAGCGGAGCAGGACCCGGGAGTGGCCGATCCACGCGCCTTTCAGCAGCTTGGGCTGGAAACGCTCCGCCGACTGGCGAAGGAGGCAGGGCTGTCGTCATGAGCCTCAAGGTCCGCAGTCATGATCCCGACGAACGCGGCGTGATGCTCGACATCACACCGGAAAACGCTGGCTGGCGCTATGTAGGCTTCAAGGTGCTCCGTCTTGCGGCCGGGCAGGTTCATGAAGGCGGCGAAGCGGGGCGCGAGGCCTGCCTCGTCATCCTGTCCGGCGTGATCGACGTGACGGCGGGCGAAGAGCGTTTCGCCGGGCTGGGCGGTCGGGCAGACGTCTTTGGTGGACCCGCGACGTCGGTCTATGTTCCTGCCGACACCTCCTACCGTATCGTGGCCGCCAGTGCCACGGAAGTGGCCATCTGCACCGCGCCCGGCGGCGGCGATCGACGCCCGCGCGTCATCGCGCCTGAAGATGTAGGGCTGGAAACGCGCGGACATGGCACAAACCAGCGCTTCGTGCGCAACATATTGGATGACAAGGCTGACGCGCAAAGCCTGTTGGTGGTGGAAGTCATCACGCCGGGCGGACACTGGTCCAGCTATCCTCCCCACAAGCATGATCGCGATGCCTGGCCGCAAGAAACCTTCCTGGAGGAAACCTATTATCATCGCCTTTCGCCGCCGCAGGGCTTTGCCTTCCAGCGCGTCTATACCGATGACCGGTCGATTGACGAGACGATGGCGGTGGAGAATGGCGACGTGGTGAAGGTGCCGCGCGGTTATCACCCGGTCGGCGCGTCGCATGGCTATGATCTCTATTATCTGAACGTGATGGCCGGCCCCCGCCGCAACTGGGTGTTTGCCAATGATCCCGCGCATGACTGGATCGCGCGTGGCCTGCCCGCCACGCCGAAGACAGGAGACTAAGCCGTGGCCCTAAATAATGCCTGTCCAGCCCCGTCCATGGAATGCTGCACCCTTTCCATGGCGGCGGCTGGGCAACGATGAGCGTCGAAATCGTCGCTCGTCGCACTGAATATATCGAGACCCTGCTCATCAAGAGCCGGAACAGCATCTAATCTTGCCCGGAGAAGTCGAAATGCGAAATATTCCCCACTTCATCGGCGGACGCGCGGTCAGGTCCGTTTCTACTCGCGCCGGGGACGTATACGATCCTAACAGTGGCAAGGTGCAGGCCCGCGTCGGCCTGGGCACGGCCGAAGAATTGGAGCAGGCGGTCGAGGCGGCATCGGCGGCCCAACCGGCATGGGCGGCGGTCAATCCGCAGCGCCGGGCGCGCGTCATGTTCGATTTCAAGCGGCTGGTCGAACGCGATATGGACGATCTCGCCCAGTTGCTGGCATCGGAACATGGCAAGGTTATCGCAGACGCTCGTGGCGACATTCAGCGGGGCCTGGACGTGGTGGAGTTCGCCTGCGGCGTTCCCCATCTGTTGAAGGGCGACTATACCCAAGGTGCCGGTCCCGGCATCGACGTCTATTCGATGCGCCAGCCGATCGGCATCGGGGCGGGTATCACGCCCTTCAATTTCCCAGCCATGATCCCGCTGTGGATGAGCGCGGTGGCGATGGCGTGCGGTAACGCCTTCATCCTGAAACCGTCAGAGCGCGACCCGTCGACATCCATCCGCCTGGCAGAGCTGCTGAAGGAGGCCGGGCTGCCCGATGGCATCTTCCAGGTCGTTCAGGGCGACAAGGAAATGGTCGACGCCATCCTGGATCATCCGGCAATTTCGGCGGTCAGCTTCGTCGGCTCATCGGACATCGCCCATTATGTCTATAGTCGCGGCGTCGCGGCGGGAAAGCGCGTGCAGGCCATGGGTGGTGCAAAGAACCACGGCATCGTCATGCCCGACGCCGATCTGGACCAGACCGTGGCTGACCTGTGTGGCGCGGCCTTTGGATCTGCGGGCGAACGCTGCATGGCGCTGCCGGTGGTGGTGCCGGTCGGGCAGGATACGGCGGAGCGGCTCAAGGCCAAGCTTATCCCCGCTATCGAAGCGCTGCGCGTCGGCGTCTCGACCGATGCGGATGCACATTATGGCCCTGTGGTGACAGCCCAGCACAAGGCCCGCATCGAACAGTGGATCCAGACCGGTGTCGAGGAAGGGGCCGAACTGGTCATCGACGGACGCGGCTTTTCCCTTCAGGGGTATGAAGACGGCTTTTTCGTCGGCCCGACGCTGTTCGACCATGTGACGCCCGACATGAGCGCTTATCGGGAAGAGATTTTTGGACCCGTGCTTCAGATTGTGCGCGCCGACAATTTCGAGGACGCACTCGCTCTGCCTTCGAAGCACCAATATGGCAACGGCGTCGCCATCTTCACCCGCAACGGCCAGGCAGCCCGTGAATTTGCAGCTCGGGTAAATGTCGGCATGGTCGGCATCAACGTGCCGATCCCGGTGCCGGTCGCCTATCACAGCTTCGGCGGTTGGAAGCGTTCGGGGTTCGGCGATCACAACCAGCATGGTGAAGAGGGCGTTCGTTTCTGGACAAAGGTGAAAACCGTGACCCAGCGCTGGCCTGGCCCGTCGGCTTCCCCTGCGGGAACGGCTCTTTCGGACGCCTTCCTGATCCCGACCATGAAATGACGAT
>CBFHAG010000080.1:0-5872 GCA_965653535.1 uncultured Sphingobium sp. | reverse complement strand
GCGCCCATGCTGGTGTCATAGGTGGTGATGCGCACCTTGTCCGCCCGCGTGTCGAGCAGCGCCAACGTGGTGGCGTTCGCGATCGATTGGCCCACGCCCGCATTGGGTCCGCTCATCGGCACCAGCAGCGCGACGCGGTGGCGCAGCGTGTCGGTGGGCAGGCCCTGCGTCACGTCGGGACCGCTGGGAACAGGCTCCGTCGGTCGCACCGGACCCGGCCCGCGCGGGACGATCGACTGACAGGCGGCGACCAGCAAAGCGCTGGCGGCGAACAGGATACGCGCACCGCGCTTCATTGCAGCGAACATGTCCGCTTGCCGGAGGGTATCCGTCTCTGTCATCTGGCGTCCTTATGGAAACTTCAACTTCTGGGCTTGAGCCTGGGCTTTACATCGTTGCGGGGCCGATCGGCAACCTTGGAGACCTTAGCCCGCGCGGGGCCGAAGTCCTGCGCCTGGCCGACGTAATCGCCGTGGAAGATACACGGGTGAGCGCGCGGCTGCTGCGCCACGCCGGATCGGATCGCCCGATGGTCCCCTATCATGACCACAGCGCCGAAGGCGTCCGCGCCCGCCTGATCGAGCGGATGGCGAGCGAATCGGTCGCACTGTTATCCGATGCCGGAACGCCCCTCATCTCCGATCCCGGCTACAAGCTCGTCCGCGACGCGCGCGCGGCGGGGCGCAATATCACGACGCTGCCTGGTCCCAGCGCCGCCATCGCCGCGTTGACCCTGTCGGGGCTGCCGACCGACCGCTTCCTCTTCATGGGCTTCCTGCCGGTGAAGCAAAAGGCGCGTGCCGACACCCTGGCCGAAGTCGTCGCCCTGCGCGCCACGCTCATCTTCTACGAAAGCGGCCCGCGTTTGTCGGAAAGCCTGGCCGCGATGGCGGAAGGGCTTGGCGACCGCGAAGCCGCCGTGAGTCGCGAAATCAGCAAGGCGTTCGAGGAAACCCGTACCGGCACGCTGACCGAACTGTCCGCCCGCTATGCCGACGCCCCGCCCAAGGGCGAGATAGTCGTCATCGTTGGCCTGCCCGGCGAAGCCCCGCCCGCCAGCGCCGAAGACGCCGACGCCGCTCTCCTTGAAGCGATGGAGCGGCTCCCCGTCTCCAAGGCGGCGGGCGAGGTTGCGAAAAAGCTCGGCCTCGACCGCCGCGCCCTCTACACTCGCGCGATGGAATTGAAAGGGTGAAGCGCCAGCAGGCGGAAAAGCGCGGCCGTCAGGCGGAGCGCATCGCCGGATGGTGGCTGCGGCTCAAGGGCTGGCGCATCATCGGCCGCCGCTTGCGCACGCCTGCGGGGGAAGTGGACATCGTCGCCCGGCGTGGCGCGATGCTCGCCTTTGTCGAGGTGAAGGCCCGCGCCACCGCGGCAGACCTGGACCTCGCCATCGACGAACGCCGCCTCTCACGCGTCGCATCCGCCGCCGAAATCCTGTTCCACGACCTTGCGCAGCCGGGCGATGATATGCGGATCGACGTGATCCTCCTTGCGCCGGGCCGCCCGCCACGCCATCTGGCGAATGTCTGGCATGGGGGATAAGCCACTATCTCCGTTCGCCCTGAGTAGCCGCTGAGCGAAGTCGAAGCGGCGTATCGAAGGGCAGGTGCCGGAAGTTGCTTCGATACGGGACTTCGACTTCGCTCAGTCCCTACTCAGCACGAACGGATGATGAAGGATGCGTAGCCAATGACCCAACTCAACCCTCTCACCGTCGCCGTACAGATGGACCCTATGGAAGGGATCAGCATCGCCGGCGATTCCACCTTCCACATCATGCTGGCGGGGCAGGCGAGGGGGCATCGCCTCTACCATTATCTGGCGCCCGACCTCACCTATCGCGAAGGCCGCGTCCTGGCGATGGCGCGCCCGGTCAAGGTGCAGAAAGTGCAGGGCGATCATTTCGCGTTCGGCGAACCCGAACTGCTGGACCTTGGTCGCGATGTCGATGTCGTCCTGATGCGCCAAGACCCACCCTTCGACCTTAGCTACATCACCGCCACCCACCTGCTGGAACGGGTGCAGGAAGAAACGCTGGTGGTGAATGATCCCGCCTCTGTCCGCAACGCGCCCGAAAAGCTGTTCGTGCTGGACTATGCGCGCTTCATGCCGCCGACGATGATCACCCGCGACCTGGCCGAAGTGCGCAGCTTCCTGGCCGAACATGGCGAAATCGTCGTCAAGCCGCTCTACGGCAATGCGGGCAACGCCGTCTTTCATGTGGGGCAGTCCGGCGCGAACATTTCGGCGCTGGTGGAACTGTTCAACGCTTCATGGGTCGAGCCCTTCATGGTCCAGGCCTTCATTCCCGGCGTGGCGCAAGGCGACAAGCGTATCGTCCTTATCGACGGCGAAGTCGCCGGCGCGATCAATCGCATACCCGGCGCAGGCGAAATCCGTTCCAACCTCGCGGTCGGCGGATCGGCTGCCCGTACCGAACTCACGGATCGGGAACTGGAAATCTGCGCCGCGATGGGACCGGAACTCAAGCGCCGGGGCCTGTTGTTCGTTGGCATCGATGTCATCGGCGGCGAATGGCTGACCGAAATCAACGTGACATCCCCCACCGGTATCGTGTCGATCGACGCCTTCAATGGCACCGACACCGGCGGCATGATCTGGGACGCCATCGACGCTCGCCTTGCCGCGCGGGTGGCTGCTTGAGCCACCCTTTGCCGTCGCACCACAATCCCCGTCATCCCAGCGACCCGAAGGGCGGCTTCAGCCAACGCTGGGACCTCGTGTCCCAGTCTGTGCCATCCGAAAGAGATTCCAGCCTTCGCTGGAATGACGAAGTGTGACTGACTGGGTCCTCCACCTCATCGACGCAGGCGGCTATTGGGGCATCTTTGCCCTCATGGTGATCGAAAATGTCTTTCCGCCGATCCCGTCCGAACTCATCATGGGCATCGGCGGCATTCGTGTCGGGCAGGGCCGCATGGCGATGGAGTGGTTGCTCGTCGCGGGCACGCTGGGCACCACGGTTGGCAATTATTTCTGGTATCTTGTCGGTCACATATTGGGTTTCGCACGGCTTAAGCCGCTGGTGGACCGCTATGGTCGCTGGGCCACGCTCGAATGGCGGGACGTGGAGAAACTCGACCATATATTCGGCAGATATGGCCAGATCGTCGTCTTCGTCTTCCGCTTCCTGCCCGCCTTTCGCACGATGATCTCGCTTCCCGCTGGGCTGTTTCGCATGGGGCATGTCAAATTCCTCGCCTGGACGGCGGGTGGCGCGCTGATCTGGAATATCATTCTCGCCTATGCGGGCTATGTTCTGGGTCAGAATTTCCGCGACATCGATAAATATGTGGGGCCTGCGGCTACGGCTTGCGTGGTGGGGGCGGTGATACTGTACCTGTGGCGCTTGGCTACTTGGAAGCCGAGGGGATAGCCATGTTCCCCCTCCCGCAAGCGGGAGGGGGTCAGGGGGTGGGCCAGCGCGACGTTGGAGGGCGAGGTCGAAGCTCGCTACGCTCGCGCCCACCCCTAACCCCTCCCGTTTACGGGAGGGGAACGGCTTCACGCCTCACCCTCGCCCAACTCAAGCCCGAGGATGCGCATTCCTGTAAACATCCAGCAGATGCGCCGCGTCCACCTGCGTATATATCTGCGTCGATGACAGGCTCGCATGTCCCAGCAGTTCCTGTAACGATCGCAAATCCGCCCCGCGCCCCAGCAGATGTGTCGCGAAACTGTGCCGCAAGGCGTGGGGCGTCGTCCGGTCCGACAATCCCAGCCGTCCCCGCGCGCCCTGCACCGCGCGCCGGATCAAAGCCGCCGACAGCGGACCCCCACGCGTCCCCCGGAACAGTGCCTCGTCCCGCCCTACCGGATAAGGGCAAGCCGCCACATAGGCCTCGATCGCCGCGCGCACCTGCGGCAGCAGCGGCACGATCCGCGTCTTGCCTCGCTTGCCCGTTACCCGCAGTGTTTCGCCCAGCGGCAGGACGTCGCCGATCAGCCCCATCGCCTCGCCGATCCGCAGCCCCGCGCCATAGAGCAGCAGCAGCACGGCCCAGTCGCGCGCGCCGATCCATCCCTCACGCGCTGTCTCCGCAATCTCGCCCGCCAGCGCTATTGCCTCGTCAGGGGAGATCGGCCGGGGCAGGCCGCGCTTTACCTTCGGCCCTTTCAGAAGCGGCACCCGCGCATCCTCGCCGCCGGTGAACTTCAGGAAGCCGCGCACCGCCGACAATTCCCGCGCCGCCGACCCATTGCCGATCCCGTCCATGCGCCGCGCCGTCAGGAAGGCGCGCAGGTCCGCCTGATCCACCCGCGCGAGTGTCGCTGCCGTCACCGCCTCCCCGCGATGCTCTGTCAAAAAAGCGATCAACCGCTCTGCCGTCGCCATATAGGCGCGCACCGTGTGCGTGGATCGCCGCCGGTCCAGCGCCAGATGCTGCCGCCATGCCTCCACAAGATTGCCGCTCGTGCTCATGGCCGCAAGTCTAGGCGATGGCGTCACCAAACGGAATCCCCCGATCAACCGGCCCTTGAAAATCCCGCTCAGATGGGCACATGAGGCGCATGGCAACTGCTCCTGATCCGATCGACATGCCCACGGGCACGCTGTTGCAAATATCGCCGCGCGTTGGTCGCGTTCTTGCGCCCAATCCCTCGCCCTTCACCTATACGGGCACCCAGACTTATCTGGTTGGGACAGAGGATCTGGCGGTGATCGATCCCGGCCCCGCCGATCCCGATCATCTCGCCGCGCTGCTCGCCGCGATTGGCGACCGGCCCGTGCGCGCGATCCTGTGCACCCATACCCATCGCGATCACAGCCCTGCCGCCGCGCCACTGTCGGCGCAAACCGGCGCGCCCATCGTTGGCTGCGCGCCGCTGACGCTGGAGGATGACGGCCCGCGCGCCGATGCCGCCTTCGATCCATCCTATTCTCCCGACCGCATCCTTGCAGATGGCGAACAGGTGGAGGGCGAGGACTGGACGCTCGAAACGGTCGCCACGCCCGGCCACACCTCCAATCATCTCTGTTTTGCCCTGTTGCAGGAAGACGCCCTTTTTACCGGCGATCATGTCATGGGCTGGTCCACCAGCGTCATCTCGCCCCCCGACGGAGACATGGCCGACTATATGCGCTCGATGCAGCGGCTGCTCGATCGGGAAGATATGATCTACTATCCCGCCCATGGCGATCCGGTGCTTAATCCGCGCCGTCTGGTGCGCGGCATGATGGGGCATCGCAAGCAGCGGGAAGGGCAGATCATGCGCTTCCTTGAGCGCAACGGCGCGTCCGAAATCCCGGCGATGGTGGCCGCAATGTACAAGGGCGTCGATCCGCGCCTTCATCCCGCTGCCGGGCGATCGGTCCTTGCCCATCTCATCGACCTCAATGGCCGGGGAATGGCGGAGGCGGCAGGGGACGGCCGCTGGCAACTGCGCTGATATAACTGATGCTGGTCAAGGGCCGCGAGCGCCGCTAGGGCGCGGGAAAAGGCCCGTGAGGAGTTAGGGACATGAACGCCATCACCGGAATCCCGCAGGGGACCGACCTTCGCGCAGAGATTGACCGGCTGCGCAAGGAACGCAACGCCGTCATCCTCGGCCATTATTACCAGAAGCCCGAAATTCAGGACCTGTCCGATTTCGTCGGCGACTCCCTGGAGCTCGCGCGCAAGGCGGCGGAAACCGACGCGGACGTCATCGCCTTTTGTGGCGTGCGCTTCATGGCCGAGACCGCCAAGATATTGAGCCCCGAAAAGATCGTCGTCCTGCCTGACATGGACGCCGGCTGCTCGCTGGAGGACAGCTGCCCGCCCGCCCAGTTCAAGGCATTCCGCGAAGCGCATCCCGATCATATCGCCTTGAGCTACATCAACTGCTCCGCCGAGGTGAAGGCGCT
>CBFHAG010000079.1:0-5935 GCA_965653535.1 uncultured Sphingobium sp. | reverse complement strand
GCCGCTTTTCCGCTGGCGTCAATGTGGGCATGGACAAGACCCGCTTCCTCAATCCTGTGATCGTGGGATCGCGCATCCGGGGCGTGGGTGAGATCGTGTCGGCACAGGAGGTCAAGGGCGGCGCCATTCAGGCCGTCATCCGCGTCACGGTGGAAATTGAGGGTAAGGACAAGCCTGCCTGCGTCGTCGATACAATCAACCGCTATTTCCCCGAAGCATGACCTTGGGCGCCGCCATCGCCCTGGTCCTTATCGCCACCAGTTCAGCCGGAGCAACAGCCATGCCTGATCCCGTTAAAATGGAAGCCGCCGTCAACGCCTATGCCGCGGCATTCGAAGCCGGTAGCGCCGACCAGGTCGCCGCCCTATATGCGCAGGATGCAACGGTGGAAGACCCGATCGGCAGCCCGATACACAAGGGCCGCGAGGCGATCCGCGCTTTTTACACCCAGTCGATGCAGACCGGCGCGAAGCTGAAGCTCGAAGGCCCGGTCCGGGTCGTGGGTGATTATGCGGTCTTCCCTTTTTCGGTGAACCTGAACCATGACGGCAAGGCCATGCGCATCGACGTCATCGACACATTCCGATTCAACGACGCCAATGAAGTGACCGAAATGCGTGCCTATTGGGGCCCGTCCAACATGCACAGCTTTTAATCCAAGGATTTAGAATTATGCGCGAAGCAGCCATCATCTCTACCGCTCGCACCGGCGTCGGCAAAGCCTATCGTGGCGCGTTCAACGACACCGAAGCGCCAGTCATGTCCTGCCATGTGGTGGACGCCGCGCTGGCACGTGCGGGCATCGACCCGGCCCGTGTCGACGACGTCTATCTGGGCGTCGCCAACCAGTGGAACACGCAAAGCTATAATGTCGGTCGCCTGACCGTCCACGGTTCGGTCCTGCCGGACACCACCAGCGGCTTTTCGATGGACCGGAAATGTTCATCGGGCCTCAACGCGTTGGCCTTTGCCGCGCGCGGCATCATCGCTGACGAGATCGACTGTGCCGTTTCGGGCGGGGTCGAAAATGTGTCGCTGACCATCGACAAACATTATCCCGCTTTCCGCAACCGTTCGGAATTCATCAAGGCGCGCGATCCCAACGCCTATATGGCGATGATCGAGACCGCTGAGATCGTCGCTGAACGCTATGGCATCAGCCGCGAGGATCAGGACCGCTTCGCCGCCCAGTCGCAGCAGCGCGCCGCCGCCGCACAGGAAGCAGGCAAGTTCGACGACGAAATCGTGCCGATTACCGTCACCAAGGCGCTGTTCGACAAGGAAGGCAATGAAACCGGCAAGGAAGAGCTGACCCTGACCAAGGACGAAGGCATCCGCGCGGGCACCACTTATGAAAAGCTGTCCGAACTGCGGCCCGTGTTCAAGAACGGAACGGTCGTCAAGGAAGGCAAGCATGTGACCGCGGGCAATGCCAGCCAGCTGTCCGACGGCGCGTCGGCGCAGGTCGTCATGGACCTGGCCACCGCGCAGAAGGAAGGCTTGCCTGTTCTGGGCGTGTATCGCGGGTTCCAGGTCGCGGGCTGCGGCGCGGACGAAATGGGCATCGGCCCCGTCTTCGCCATTCCCAAGCTGCTGGAGCGCACCGGCCTGAAGATCGATGACATCGGCCTGTGGGAAATCAACGAAGCGTTCGCCAACCAGGCGATCTATTGCCAGCGGACGCTGGGCATCGACCCGGAAAAGCTGAACGTTAACGGCGGTGGCATCGCCATCGGCCATCCCTTTGCCATGACGGGCAGCCGTCTGGTCGGCCACGCCCTGATCGAGGGCAAGCGCCGGGGCGTCAAATATGTCGTCGTGTCCATGTGCGTCGCTGGCGGCATGGGCGCCGCCGGTCTGTTCGAGGTCGCCTGATCCATGCAACTCGCCTTCGCCCCTGAACTGAAAACCTTTCGCGAGGAGGCCGCCAGCTGGTTGAATGACCAGCTGTCCGGCCCCTTCAAGGCGATCCGAGGCCAGACCAATCAGGTCGATAATGTCGAGGAACGCCGCGCCTGGGAAGCGGCGCTGGGCGAGGCGCGGTGGAGCGTCATCGGCTGGCCCGAACAATGGGGCGGACGCGACGCGTCCATCGCGCAGCAGATCATCTTTGCGGAGGAATATGCCCGCGCCAAGGGGCCGCCGCGCGCGGGCCATCTGGGCGTGGAGCTGCTCGGCCCGACGCTGATCGCGATGGGGAATGACGATCAGAAGGCGCGATTCCTGCCCGATATTGCGTCGGGCAAGGCGATCTGGTGCCAGGGCTATTCGGAACCCGGCGCGGGTTCCGACCTGGCCAACGTCAAGACCAAGGCAAGGGCAGAAGGCGACAAATATATCATCGACGGGCAGAAGATCTGGACGTCGATGGGGACGATTGCCGACTGGTGCTTCGTCGTCGCGCGGACGGAAGCGGGCAGCGTCGGCAATAAGGGCCTGTCTTTCCTGATGGTGCCGATGGACCAGCCGGGCGTCGACCCCCGGCCCATTCGCCAGATGACTGGCGAGGCGGAGTTCGCCGAAGTCTTCTTCGACGGTGCAGAGGCTCTGGCTGTCGACCGGATCGGCGCGGAAGGTGATGGCTGGAAAGTAGCGATGGCGCTGCTGGGGTTCGAACGCGGCGTTTCGACGCTGGCCCAGCAGATGCACTTCAAGATCGAGCTGGACGAAATCATCGCCGCCGCCAAGCGGAACGGCAAGGCGGACGATCCAATCATCCGGCAGAAGATCGCCCATGCCCATGCGGGTCTGAAGATCATGCGCTATAACGGGCTGCGCATGTTGTCCGACGGCGAAGGCGGGGCGGAGCTTTCCGGCGCGGCCTATACCTACAAGCTTTATTGGTCGCGCTGGCATAGCGATCTGGGCGAGCTGGCCATGGACGTTCTGGGCCAGGAAGGCGAGATTGGCGCCAGCGAGGAGCGGTTCGACGGGCTGCCCAACATGTATCTGATGAGCCGGTCGGATACGATCTACGCGGGCACCGACCAGATACAGCGCAACATCATTTCGGAACGCGGCCTTGGCCTGCCCAGGGAGCCGCGCGGCAAATGACCGACCAGCCGGGGACTTGGCCTGAAACGGTCCCCGCGACTGCCAGGGCCGCAGCAGAACGATGGCCCGACCGTATCGCCCTGATCCAGGGGGAGGAACGCTGGACCTTTGCGCAACTATGGGCCGATGCGCGGGCTTGTGCGTCGGCGATGTTGGCGCTGGGCGTGGGCCATGGCGACCGGATCGGCATCTGGGCCCCCAACAGCCGCGCCTGGATCATCGTGGCGCTGGGCGCACAGATCGCGGGAGCGGCGATCGTCCCCATGAACACGCGGTTCAAGGGGCAGGAAGCCGCCGACATATTGCGCCGCAGCCATGCCCGGTTGGTGTTCGGGCCACGCGAATTTCTGGGCACGGACTATCAGGCGCTGCTGGCTGGCGAGGATTTGCCGGACCTTCAGAATTTCATCCACATCGATAGCGGCTTCGACGCGTTCATGGCGCAGGGCAAGGGCGCGGACGATCCGGCGGTGGACGACGCGCTGGCCCGGCTGTCGGGGGATGATGTAAGCGACATCATCTTCACATCGGGGACGACCGGACGACCCAAGGGCGTGATCGCCACGCATCGGCAGGTCGTCCAGACCTTTGGCGACTGGGCGGAGCGCGTTGACCTGCGTGAAGGCGACAACCACCTGATCGTCAATCCTTTTTTCCACGCTTTCGGCTACAAGGCCGGGTGGCTGGCCTGCCTGATCCGTGGGGCCACGATCATCCCCATGGCCATGTTCGACGGCAATGAAAT
Source organism: uncultured Sphingobium sp. (assembly GCA_965653535.1). Classification (GTDB taxonomy): domain Bacteria; phylum Pseudomonadota; class Alphaproteobacteria; order Sphingomonadales; family Sphingomonadaceae; genus Sphingobium. Next base: position 2,136 of record CBFHAG010000079.1, on the reverse strand, counting down.
GTTCCGCCAGATCGAAGTCAACCGCATCAACTTCCTGCCCGGTCCACCCACCATCTACGTCATGCTGCTGCATGAGCTGGCAGGCGACCAGCGGCGCGATTTTTCTTCGTTGCGCGCGGCGGTGACAGGCGCGGCACCGGTCGCCCCGGCGCTGGTCGAGCGCATGCGGAAGGAATTGGGCATATCCAACGTCGTCAACGGATATGGCATGACCGAATGCGGCGTCATCGCCATGACCTGCAAGGGCGACGACGCGGAAACCATCGCCCACACATGCGGCTATCCGATGCCGGGCATGGAAGTGCGCTGCGTCGATGATGAAGGGCGCGACGTGCCGCGCGGTCAGGCGGGCGAATTCTGGGTGCGCGGCCGTTCGGTGATGCAAGGCTATCTGGACGAGCCGGAGGCTACGGCGGACGCGATCGACGCCGACGGGTGGCTGCATACGGGTGATGTCGGCACCATAGATGCGCGCGGCTATCTGGCGATCACCGACCGCAAGAAGAACATGTATATTTCCGGCGGCTTCAACTGCTATCCCGCCGAAATCGAAAAGCTGCTGACGGCCCATCCCGCAATCGAAACGGCGGCGGTGATCGGCATGCCCGACGAGCGCATGGGCGAAGTGGGCAAGGCGTTCGTCGTGCTGAGGCCGGGGAGCGACGCGGACGAAGCGGGCATCATCCGCTGGGCACGCGAGAATATGGCGAATTACAAGGTGCCGCGCAAAGTGGTCCTGATGGACGAACTGCCCCGCAACGCCGGTGGCAAGGTGCTGCACGCAGCATTGCAGGAATTGGAAGCCAAAAAATAGGAGGATAGAGGATGCCGATCGACCCCCAGATCGAAGCGATGTTCGCCGGGCAGCTGGAATGGCCGCCGATCCGTAGCCAGTCGATCGCCGATCTGCGGCAGGCGGTGCGCGCTTCGGCCATCATGCTGCCGCCGCCGCCTGTTACTCTGGCGTCGGTGAGTGACCGCAGCATCCCCGGTCCCGCTGGTGAGGTGCCGGTACGCGTCTATACGCCCGAGGGCAGCGGCCCCTTCCCCGTCACCTGCTATTTCCATGGCGGCGGCTTTGTCGTGGGCGACCTCGACACGCAGGACATGATCGCGCGCGGCCTGGCTGCGGGCGCGGAAACTATCGTGATTTCGGTCCACTATCGCCTCGCGCCCGAACATAAATTCCCCGCCGCACCGGAAGATTGCTGGGCCGCCGTGCAGTGGGCCGCCGCCAACGCCGCATCGATCAATGGCGACGCTTCGCGGCTGGCCGTGGCGGGCGACAGCGCGGGCGGCGTCCTGGCGAACGGGATGGCGATTCAGGCGCGGGAAGAAGGCGGACCCCGGCTGGCGGCCGTCATCAACTGGTATGGTCCGGGCATCCATCCGCTTCCCGAAGGCGGGTCCATGGCGGAGTTCGAACATGGGCCAATCCTGCGCGCCGACGATGTGCGTTATTTCCACGAACTTTATATCGAGCGCCCGGAACAGGACGAAGATTATCGTGCCAGCCCGATCAAGGCGAAGAGCCATAAGGGTCTGCCGCCGCACTTCATCGCCACCGCCGAAATCGACCCCGCGCGGGATGCGGCTGAGATGTATGGCCCGGTGCTGACGGAGGCTGGCGTGGAGGTGGAGGCGAAGCGCTATCCCGGCATGATCCACGGCTTTGTATCATGGGTCGGCTTCCTGCCCGGCGCGCAGGAGGCGATGGCGGATGCCTGCCATTTCCTGAAACGCCAGTTCGCGGCGGTGAAGCAGACCGCCTGATATCGGCGGGAGGGTTGAGGAAGGGGCGCGGCGTGACTGCGCCCCCTTTTTTGTGAGGTAATGAAGGCTGCAATCTTGGCCATAGGCTTTGTCGGGTTCGGGCGAAGGCAGGAACCCAGTCCATGGGGCGGAACTGGACTCCTGCCTTCGCAGGAGCACCAATTATGTTGCGACTTCATTCCACCGCGCTGAGGTCCACACCTTTGGTTTCGCGCGCGACGATCACGGCGACCAGCGTGACCAGCAGGCCGCCGACCACATAGGCCGCCACCGCGCCGGTCCCGCCGGTCAGCTTGTAAAGCGACAGGGCGATGATCGGGGCGAGCGAGCCAGCGAAGATCGACGTCGCCTGATAGGCGATGC
>CBFHAG010000078.1:0-6053 GCA_965653535.1 uncultured Sphingobium sp. | reverse complement strand
GGTATCAGCGTTCCTACAAGCTCATGCAGGAACATGGGGCGACGGCCTGACGCCCTTCCATTCCCATCCCTTTCGCCACAGGGGCTAGGGGTGCGCGGCGTGCGAAGCGGCTTGCGTGAAGATGCCGCGGAAGGAGAGGGGCGCGCGCGATGCTGACACATCTCTCCATCCGCAATGTCGTGCTGATCGAAGCGCTGGACCTGGAGTTCGGCGCGGGGCTGGGCGTGCTGACCGGCGAAACCGGCGCGGGCAAATCGATCCTGCTTGATTCGCTCGGGCTGGCGCTGGGCGCGCGGGCCGATAGCGGCCTCGTTCGGAATGGAGAGGTGCAGGCGAGCGTATCCGCCACCTTCGAAGTCCCGGCATCGGGCCATCGCGCCGCCGACCTGCTGGCAGACAATGGCATAGACGTGGAATCGGGCGAACCGCTCATCATCCGCCGCATGGTAAAGGCGGATGGCGGCAGTCGCGCTTTCGTCAACGATCAGGCCTGCTCGGCTGCGCTGCTGCGCGAAATCGGCGGCGCGCTGGTCGAAATCCATGGCCAGCATGACGATCGCGGCCTGCTCAATCCGCGCGGACATCGCAGCCTGCTCGACAGCTATGGCCGTTGCGGCATCGGGGCGGTGGCGGATGCTTATGCCGCCTGGCGGGCTGCGACCGACCGGCTGGCGGAAAGCTGGGAAGCGGTAGAGATTGCCGCGCGAGACCGCGATTATCTGGCCCACGCCGTGGATGAACTATCCCGTTTCGCGCCGGAACCGGGCGAAGAAGCGACATTGGCCGATGAACGCGCCACGATGCAAAAGGGCGCGCGACTGGCGGACGACCTGTCCGCCGTCACCGACTGCCTGACCGGATCGGACGGTGGCCTTGCCCAGTTACGGCAGGCAGCGCGGCGACTGGACCGGATCGTTCATGAATATGATCCGCTGGCCGATGTGCTGGCCGCACTCGACCGCGCGGTGATCGAAGCGGGGGAGGCGGAGGATCGGCTGGCCGGAGCGGCGGAGGCGCTCAGTTTCGACCCGGCGCGGCTCGATGCCATCGAAACCCGGCTATTCGACCTGCGCGGGCTGGCGCGAAAGCATCAGGTGCAGCCTGACGATCTGGCGACATTGCGGGACGAAATGGCCGCAAAGCTCGCCGCGATTGAAGGCGGGGAGGGGCATCTTGCCGCGCTGGAGGCAGAGGTCACGCAAAGCGCAGCAGCCTATCGCCAGGCAGCGCAGACCCTGTCCGCAGCCCGCCAGGATGCCGCGACTCGGCTCGATACAGCGGTCGCGGCGGAACTTGCCCCGCTCAAGCTGGATGCCGCCCGCTTTCGCACCATCGTCGCCCCGCTGGACGAAGGGCAATGGACCGCCCACGGCATGGACCGGGTGGAGTTTGAGATTTCGACCAACCCCGGCGCGCCCTTCGCGCCACTGGTCAAGATCGCCAGCGGCGGCGAACTGTCGCGCTTCATCCTCGCGCTCAAAGTCGCGTTGGCGGAACGGGGCGGAGCGGACACGTTGATCTTCGACGAAATCGACCGGGGCGTGGGCGGCGCTGTCGCTTCGGCGATCGGCGACCGTCTGTCGCGGCTGGCGCAAAGCAACCAGATATTGGTCGTGACCCACAGCCCGCAGGTCGCGGCGCGAGGTGCGGGCCATATGCTGATCGCCAAATCGAGCGACGGCACAGTGACCCGCACAGGCGTCCATGCACTGGGCGAAAGCGAACGGCGCGAGGAAATCGCCCGCATGCTCTCCGGCGCAGAGATCACGCTGGAAGCGCGCGCACAGGCGGAACGTTTGCTGGAGAAGATTTAGGCCCACCTGTCACCTCCCCCACTGCATGATTTGCCGCTACCCGCCGCCTTCGCCTGACGTTAAGAAGCGGGCATGACCGACCTCGCGCAGATGACCGAAGCCCAAGCCGCCAATCGCCTGATGCGCCTTGCCAAAGAGGTTGCGCGGCATAATCGGCTCTATCACGATCAGGACCAGCCAGAGGTCACCGACGCCGAATATGACGCGCTGATCCGCGAAAATAATGCGCTGGAGGCCGCTTTTCCCCAGCTGATCCGCGCGGATTCGCCCAATGCGCAAGTCGGTGCGGCACCGACGTCGGGGTTGAAGAAAGTCCCGCATGCCATCCGCATGATGAGCCTGGATAACGGCTTTTCGAACGAGGATATCGCCGAATTCATGGCGCGGGTGCGGCGCTTCCTGGCCCTGCCGGACGATGCGGCGATAGCGCTCACCGCCGAACCGAAGATTGACGGCCTGTCCTGCTCCCTGCGGTACGAAAATGGTGAATTGCGGCTGGCCGCAACCCGTGGTGATGGCATGACGGGGGAGGACGTGACCGCCAATGTCCGCACCATCGGCGACATTCCGCAACGTCTGACCGGCCCAGACATTCCCGACCTGTTCGAGGTGAGGGGGGAAGTCTATATGGCCAAGGGCGATTTCGTGGCCCTGAACGAACGGCTGCTGGCGCAATCGGACGACCCTGCCAAGGCGCGCCAGTTCGCCAATCCCCGCAACGCCGCCGCCGGATCGCTGCGGCAGAAGGACCCCACTGTCACCGCCAGCCGACCGCTGCGTTTCCTGGCCCATGGCTGGGGTGAAGTCAGCGCCTTGCCCGCCGATACGCAGCTTGGCGTCATGCAGGCGATTGCCGATTGGGGGCTGCCGGTGTCGGATCGCCTGACCCGCGTCGATACGCTGGACGCGCTCATCGCCCATTATCGATCTATCGAGGCGGCGCGCGCCGACCTGCCCTTCGACATTGACGGCGTGGTATACAAGGTTGATCGGCTCGACTGGCAGCAGCGGCTGGGCTTCGTGGCCAAGGCTCCCCGCTGGGCCATCGCCCACAAATTCCCTGCCGAACGCGCCCAGACCACGCTGGAATCCATCGACATCCAGGTCGGGCGCACGGGCAAGCTGACCCCGGTGGGCCGCCTGACGCCGGTCACGGTCGGCGGCGTCGTCGTTTCCAACGTGACGCTGCACAATGCCGATGAGATCACCCGGTTGGGCGTACGTCCCGGCGACCGCATCGTCGTCCAGCGAGCGGGCGACGTTATCCCGCAGGTCGTCGACAATCTGACCCGTGACGCGCCGCGCCCGCCCTTCGCCTTTCCCGATCACTGCCCCGTCTGCGGATCGGAAGCCGTTCGCGAAGAGGGGGAAGTCGATGTCCGCTGCACCGGTGGCCTGATCTGCGGGGCGCAGCGTTTCGAACGGTTGCGCCATTTCGTCAGCCGGGGCGCCCTGGACATTGAAGGGCTGGGCGAAAAGACGATCCAGGAATTTCTCGATCTTGGCTGGATCACCGAACCGGCGGACATATTCCGGCTAAGGGCGCATCGCGGCGACTTGCCGGGCCGGGAAGGCTGGAAGGAAAAGTCGGTCGACAATCTGCTCGCCGCCATCGAAGCGAAGCGGACGCCCGATGCCGCGCGGCTGCTCTTTGGCCTCGGCATCCGCCACGTTGGCGCGGTGACGGCGCGGGACCTTTTGAAACGCTATGAAACGCTACAGGCGATCCGCGCGCTGGCCGAACAGATCATCGCCCTGCGTGATGGTTTTCCGATACTGGAGGGCGAGGATGACGCCAAGCGCTCCAATCGGCTGGACAAGGCTATCGCGGAGGCCATCGGCGTGGAAAATGTCGGGTCGGCGGTCGGTCACGCCCTGGCTGATTTCTTCCACGAACCGCATAACCGGGACGCATGGGACGACCTGTTGTCGGAAGTGTCGCCACCTGATTATGTCGTTGAAACCACCGCCAGCGCCGTGACCGGCAAGACGGTGGTGTTCACCGGCAAGCTGGAAACGATGAGCCGCGACGAGGCCAAGGCGCAGGCCGAAAGGCTGGGCGCGAAAGCCGCAGGCTCCGTCAGCGCCAAGACCGACCTGGTGGTCGCAGGCCCCGGTGCGGGGTCGAAGCTGAAACAAGCCGCCGCCCTGAACATCGAGGTGATCGACGAAGAGGCCTGGGCGGATATCGTGAAGGCGGCGGGGTAGGGGCATTTGGCGCGGGGGAGGCCGTGTTCCTGCGAAGGCAGGAACCCAGTTCTCACGTCTTAGCTGGGCTCCTGCCTCCGCAGGAGCAGGCCCATATTTAAAGATCGGGCGGAAGTTCCCTAACCGGCGCTTTCCACCTTGTCCTGCGTCCTCAGTTCGAAATCGCTGGCGTCATGGCGTTCATGCAGTTGCTCTTCCGGCGGCCCATATGCGCGATTGACGATGCGGCCCCGCTTTACCGCCGGGCGGGCGTCGATCTGCTTCGCCCAACGTTGTAAATTGCCATAGCTGCCGACGTCCAGAAACTCGTCCGCGCCCTCATAGGCCCGGCCCAGCGCCACCCCGCCATACCAGGGCCAGATGGCGATATCGGCAATCGTGTAGCTGTCGCCGCCAATATATTCATGCTCCGCCAGCCGCCGGTCGAGCACATCCATCTGCCGCTTCGCTTCCATGGCGTAGCGGTTGATCGGATATTCGAACTTTTCGGGCGCATAGGCGAAAAAATGGCCGAACCCACCACCCAGCAACGGCGCGCTGCCCATCTGCCAGAACAGCCAGCTTAGCGCTTCGGTGCGCTGGGCCGGGTCGCTCGACAGGAACGCGCCGAATTTTTCAGCGAGATAGACCAGGATCGATCCCGATTCGAACACGCGCTGGGGTGGGGACGCGCTGTGGTCCATCAGCGCCGGAATCTTGCTGTTGGGATTGACCGAAACGAAGCCGCTGCCGAACTGGTCGCCATCGCCGATGCGGATCATCCAGGCGTCATATTCCGCGCCTTGATGCCCTGCGGCCAGCAGTTCCTCCAGCATGATCGTCACCTTCTGCCCATTGGGCGTGCCCATCGAATAGAGCTGAAGGGGATGCTTGCCGACCGGCAGTTCCCGGTCGTGCGTGGCACCCGCAATGGGGCGATTGATGCTGGCGAATGCGCCGCCATTATCCTTGTCCCACGTCCAGACACGGGGAGGGGTATAGCTGTTGGTCATGGATGGGGGTCTCCGCTGGGGTCGTCGTTGACCCAGAAGTTAGGGTGCGCCCCGGCATCCCGCAACCCGCGCGCACCCCGTCGCCCTGCGATCAGTGGCCGCTCCATGGCCTGACCACGAGCACTCTGGCGGGCGAATTTGGTGGCCAGGACGCCGACGGTCAGATCAAAAAAATTCATCCGCGTCTCTTGATAGCAGCTTTCATTTTTCCATATGAGGCGGCGCTGGCACTCTTCCTCAAAGAGTGCTAGCAGGATCAGGTTCAGTTGGGAGAAGGATCGTTGCAGCGCTCGGCTTTGGAGACATCTCCGCGGCCCGCTCATGTCCGAATCGCCCCAACGACGTAAAGAGGGAAAGGCAATCAACATGGCATTTCGTCCGTTGCACGACCGCGTTCTCGTCCGCCGCGTAGAGGCTGAAGAGAAGACCGCCGGTGGCATCATCATCCCCGACACCGCTAAGGAAAAGCCGCAGGAAGGCGAAGTCGTTTCCGTCGGCACCGGCTCCAAGGCCGAAGACGGCAAGGTGACTCCGCTGGACGTTAAGGCTGGCGACCGCATCCTGTTCGGCAAATGGTCGGGCACTGAAGTCAAGGTCGACGGTGAAGACCTGCTGATCATGAAGGAATCGGACATTTTGGGCGTCGTTGCGTAAAGCTGCGAACCGGACAGTCATTCCAGTTTCCCGCGATTTTCCGCCATCAAGAACGGTGTGAACTTCGCAAGATTTGCAATTCTCAAGAGAGGTAAAAGATCATGGCAGCGAAGGACGTAAAGTTTTCGCGTGACGCTCGTGAGCGCATCCTGCGCGGCGTCGACATCCTGGCCGACGCGGTCAAGGTGACCCTGGGTCCCAAGGGCCGCAACGTCGTCATCGACAAGAGCTTCGGCGCTCCCCGCATCACCAAGGACGGCGTCAGCGTCGCCAAGGAAATCGAACTGAAGGACAAGTTCGAGAATATGGGCGCCCAGATGGTCCGCGAAGTTGCTTCGAAGACCAACGACATCGCCGGTGACGGCACCACCACCGCGACCGTTCT
>CBFHAG010000077.1:0-6062 GCA_965653535.1 uncultured Sphingobium sp. | reverse complement strand
TGTCGCATCGTTTTTTGCGGAAAACCGGTTCCCACTTTTCCGCACGATGCTCTAGGCCGGGCTTAATGCCCGGCCCATTTCCATCGGTCAGAAGCGATAGCTTACCGTGCCCATCACATTGCGAGGTGCGCCCATGAAGCAGTCGCCACGTGCAAGGCAGGATGCGTAGAACTTATTGTTCAGCAGGTTCGTCGCATTGAGGGCGAAGCGCCAGCTTTGCCAATTGATCTCCGCCAGCGCATCGACCGTAGTGCGGGACGGGGTTACGACCGTATAAAGGGTGCCGGCGGGAATGGCGGGATTAAGGCCGTAGGGATCAAGGGCACCGGTCGACTTGCTCTTGCCGTTATAAACGACGCCCGCGCCAAGGCGCAGCTGCGCGCCGTCCGCCATGCCGAAACTCTTTGTCGACCAGATCGACGCGATGTGGCGCGGCATATATTCGAGGCTGCTGTTCACCTCCGACTTGAGCTGGTTGTAGCCGTAATTGACCAGCAATTCGAAGTCGCCGGGCAGACGATGGCTCGCCTCGACCTCTATGCCTTTGGTCGTCAGTTCACCGGACTGGGTCGTGACGTTGTTCGGCAGATAGAGGACGCGGTTCTGCTCCTTGATGTGGAAGGCCGTGACCGTGACCAGCGTCGCAGGGCTTGGCTGCCACTTCACCCCTGCCTCATACTGAGTGCCGGTTTGGGGCTGGAACGGGTCGCCGGGAATACCGCCGGGGCCAGTCAGGCTGCCAGCAACCGGCAGGAAGCTTTCCGTATAGCTGAAGAAGGGCGAGAAGCCCGCGCCGATTTCCCCGATGATGCCGGCACGGAAAGTCGTGGCGTTATCCTTCTGTCCGGCGGAATTGGTGACATGGTCGCGGCGGGCACCCAGAACGACGGAGACGCGATCGAAAAAGCGGATCTGATCTTGGACATAGACACCCAGCTGCTTCTGCGAGTTATAAGCGAAGGGGCCGGTCGGATCGTAGGTCAGCAGCGCGTCATAGTCGATGTTGTAAAGGTCGACGATTTCAGAACTAAAGATGCTCCGCTTGCCGACCTTGTTCCAGCTATAGTCCAGGCCGACCAGCAGCTTATGCTCGATATTCGCGCCGGTGTTGAAATTGAACTGAAGGTTGTTGTCGGTCGAGAAGACGTTCATCCGCGCATCGCTGGCTTCGGCGGAAAGACCGATGGCGCGCCCATAGGTGCCGTAGGGCGCATAGGGCAGGAAAGGATCGCTCGGATAGGTGTAGCTGTCGGCATAGTGAGTCTTATATTCAAGGTCGCTGTCGATGTAGCGCGCCTTGAGGCTGAGGCGAATATTGTCCGAGAATTTATGAGTGATGGAGCCACCGCCCTGGAGCGAACGGCCCGCATAACGGTCCCAGCCCGGCTTGCCGACGAAGGCGTAGGGATCCAGCCGCGCGGAGGGATTGGCAGGGTTCGGCCGGAAATTGCCGACGATCGGCAGGAACTGCGCGGTCGATCCGGTATCGTCCTCCTGATACAGGCCGGTCAATATGATGTCGGTATCGGGTGTGGGCTGCCAGCGGATCGAAGGAGCGAACATGACGCGGTCGTCGGGAACATGATCGACATAGGTGTCCGCATCGCGCACCCGACCGACGGCGCGGATGGCCAGATTATCGGCCAGCGCGAGGTTGACGTCGCCCATCACCTCCTTGCGGTCATAGCTGCCATAGACAAGGTTCAGCTCGCCGCCCGTCTTGAACTCCGGCGTCTTGGAAACGAGGTTGACGAGGCCACCGATCGAACCCTGACCGAACAGCACCGATGCCGGGCCGCGCACGATTTCCACGCGGGAGAAGTTGTAGGGGTCCGCCGTGATGCTGGCATAAAAGCTGAAGATGTCCCGCATGCCGTCGCGGAACTGGAGCGCATCGATACCGCGCACGCTAAAACCATCGACGCGTGTATCGCGCCCATAAGGGCTGGCGAGCACACCGGCAGCATATTTGACCGTGTCGCTGATGCTGATGGCACCCTGCGAGATATATTGTTCCGACGTGATGAGCGTGATGGGCTGCGGCAGTTCGACCAGCGGGGTTTCAGTCTTTGCGCCAGCATTGGCCGTGACGACGATCTGATCCCCCAAATCGCCCGCCTTGTCCGCGGATGCAGCCTCATCATTTGCTAAAGCCGACTGGATCGACAGAAGACCGGCGACACCGGCGATGGCAAATTTTCTCATCATTTCATCCCTTTTTCCTATGGGAAGGCCCATAACTATATTGAGAGGGACTCTCAATAGCATTCTTCTTGCCTGCGCCATGAGTGGTTGCTAACGATCTTCGACCCCATAATGGAGTGCAGCTTGAACAGGCCGTCGGAGAATTCAGTGCCTCAAATCTGGCGAAAGTGGACCCGCATCTTGTTGGCCGGACCAGGGGCGGTTCTGGTAGCACTGATAGTCATGGCGGGAATGCCGCTGTGGCTTCCGGGAGGGACGGCGGGAGTCGACAATCTGGTGTTGCCGCTAGTATTTGCGCCGCTGATCTGGGCTGCGCTGTTCTTCCATGCCTGCCTTGATCGCAAGCTTTCGCGAGTAGCCGCCATCGTCGGCGTTCTTTTCCTTTTGCACGCAGGTCTGGTCGCGCACAAATTTCTGGTACAGCGCCCAGCCGCCGGGGAGCACCGCTCATGATCCACCTCAAAAAGGATGAGACGAAGCTGATGGTCGCCGTCCATGGCTGGTCGGGGATCGTGCTGGGGCTGCTGCTATATGCGGTGATCTTCACCGGCATGGCGGCGGTTTTTGCGGAGGAGATCGGCATCTGGTCGGCCGGGCATGTGGAAACCAAGTCGGCCTTCGAGCGGCCGATGGACAGCAGCATCCGCCGACTGGCCGCTCAAACGCCCACCAAATATCATGAAGGCGTCGATATTTTCGAGATTGGCGACCATAATCTGGGCGCCTTTTTTCACCGGCACGAAACCGATCCAGACGGCACTTTGGTCAGTCGCGGCGTCTATTATCAACTCGATAAAAAGGGTGATATTGCCAAGGCCCTACATGGGACCGGTGAGGAAGTGTTCGGGCCGCGTAACGATGATGCGCTGAGCAGCTTTCTGGTCGATACCCATGTCCGCCTGCATGTGCCCAACCCCTGGGGCCTGTTGTTGACCGGCATAGTGGGGCTGGCGATGCTGGTCGCGGCCATTTCCGGCCTGCTGATCCACAGACATTTGTTCAAGGACATCTTCACCCTGCGGCGACGCGCCAATCCGGTGCTGGTCGATCGAGACCGGCACAGCGTCGCGGGCACATGGAGCCTGCCTTTCGCCTTCATCCTGGCCTTTACGGGCAGCTTTTTCTCCTTTTTCGGGACGATTGGCGTGCCGATCGTTGCGATGACGGCGTTCGGCGGTGATGTGCAAGCGCTTAATGACGCAGTCTTCGGCAATCCGGGCCGGCCCGATCCGCGTCCCGCCGTCATCGGCAACATCGACCGGATCGCTGCCGACGCCATTCGTCGGACGGGCGAGGTTCCAACCTTTATCGCCATCGAAAATTTCGGTCGGGCCGACGCCAAGCTGACGAGCTTCCACCCTCCTGAAGCTGGCGATATCGAACCTGTCACTCTGCTGTATGACGGGGCAAAGGCAACGTTCCTGCGCACCAAGCCGTCGATAGGTACGCAACCGTCGGCAGGCGGCACGCTGGCCGCGATCATGGCACCCATGCATTTCGGCAATTTCGCGGGCATGCTGTCCAAGGGAGTCTGGTTCGCGCTGGGATTCGCCATGTGCTATGTCACGTTCACAGGACTCCGGCTGTGGCTCGCGCGGCGGCGGGAGAGCATGCGATCGCTTGAATGGCTAGACCGCACCGTCATGGTGGTGGGTTTCGGCCTCCCCTTTGCCCTGGTGGCTGCGGCCGCGGCCTTCCTCGTTGCAATGCCGCTGGGATCGGCGACATATTGGACGCCTGCCGCGTTCCTTATCGCGTCTGGCGTCGCCATATTGGGCGGCGGGCTGGCACCCTCGGCGGCAGGACTCGGACGGATTCTGCAACTGGGGACCGGATTGATCATGGCCGGCTTGCCCCCGCTTCGGTGGCTCACCGGAGGACCGGGCTGGGGCAGCGCGATTGAGGCAGGTCAGCCGATCATCGCTGCACTCGACCTGGCATTCTGTCTGGCCGGAATCTGGATGATCTGGCGGGCGGCGGCTTTGCCTGAAAAGCGATCGCGGCTCACGCCCCGCCCGGTGCCAGCCGCATGACTATCCTACTGGCCTTGGTTGCTACAGGCATGTCCGCGCTGGCCCTTCTCGCCTTGTGCATTGGCGATCCCAAACGCAAACGCGCGACCGGGATGCGGGAAGCGGGTCAAGCAAAATGGCTGCGGCAGACGCTGACTGCCGCAGCCTGTCTTCCCGGCCTTATATGCGCCCTGACGGGCGATGCGGCGGCTTTCCTCATCTGGCTCGGCGGCTGCGTCGTGATTGGCTGGTCGATGGCAATATGGTTCAGCCGTCCCCCGCAAGAGATAGATTGATACCGACCGCGGTTATAGAGCATCGTGCGGAAAAGTGGGAACCGGTTTTCCGCAAAAAACGATGCGACAACAAACAATTAGAGCGCGCGACCTGCGTCAGATTTAACGCAGCGCGCTCTAATGCCTTCTCGAAGATGAGGTGTCACGGCAAGGTCAAGGTGATGATCCTTGGCTTTTCCCCTTCATTTCTACCCACGATTAAAGTCTTGTGTCGGGAGTTGGCGAAGCTGATTCCCACGATAAGAATTGGGCGCGTAGGCGAATGTCCGGTTCAGAACCGAGATGCTGAGAAACTGCCGTTCATCGGCCCGTCGAGGCCGTGGAGCACCAAGGAGTCAACGGCAGCCCCAGCCAGTTATCCGGGAGTACGCCTTTTCGCATGGTCCACCGGATTCTGCTCATCGCGCCGACGACGAGGAGCTTGAGGATCGCTTTTCCCCATCTTGCTCATGGACCCAAGCCGGGCCTTTCCACCCATTGATCGCTGCCTCGGGACCAAGCCGAACCATGCAGCAAAATTTCTGCCACTGGCGAATGTGCGCAGGTCTGGCGCAAAAGCTATTATGGCGCCGACGATCACCGGCTCGACGCCTGGCACCGCGCAAAGCCAACGCAATTCGGCATTGACTTGCATGGCTTCGCGAAGCCTGAGCGAGAACTCGTCGAGTTTTGTCGACAGCACGTCGATGTGTTCAAGGTATACACGATCTCCCGGATGCCACCGGGGAGGTCGATCGCCTCATCGTCCATGGCGGCACGAATGTCCTCGCAACGCATTGAGCGCCTGTGTCCGCTGCCCGACAAAGCAACTGATGGGTATGGTGGGCGACAGCCCGCGCTTGGTGTTCCGCGCTCTTCAGGCCACATAATGCAGGTTCGGGCGCACGGCAGCCTCAGCAATGGCGCTCGCATCTGCCGCGTCGTTCTTTTGTCGCTTGACGACCACTTCACATAGATCGGCGGGATCAACCGGACTTCATGCCCTTCAGCCTCAGCGGCACGGCCCCAGAAATGGTCGTGGCGTAGGCTTCCATTGCGACAATACAGCGTGGCCGCTCCTTCAACAGTCTTCCAGCTTCGACCGCGTGATTGTCCGATTATAAAGAGCCGACCCTGCGCGATCCGTTGCACAGACCTGGAAGTTCCGCTTCACCAGGTCGATCGACAACATGTGTGCGTCTGCCATCTGCTCCTCCTTCGCGCGCCAAAGCGGCGTCGGTCAACATCATACGATGCCGGTCGAAGGGAGGCATCCACCGCATCAGTTCAGTGCCCGGCGCGAGACGCTGAATGACGCGGCGACGCGACCCGGGCGTTGGTGGGTTCCGTGATGGTGCACGGCGTCGACAGCCGGGGTGGGGAGCGTCGTCGGCTGGAACTTCATGGGTGATCTGTTTCGGATACTGGAATTCGGGGAGGCAGCGGGCGTGAAGGCGAGCGGAAGTCGCCGGAACGCACGCAGGCCCCAGTCTGGTAAGACTGAGGCCTTAATTATGGTATCGTTGGTTGCGGGAGCAGGATTTGAACCTGCGACCTTCAGGTTATGAGC
>CBFHAG010000076.1:0-6339 GCA_965653535.1 uncultured Sphingobium sp. | reverse complement strand
TGGACGACAACAGCCTGGCCGAAAACAGCCGGGGTTCCTACCCGATCGATTTCATCCCCAATGCGTCGAAAAAAAATCTGGGGCCGGTGCCCAAGAACATCATCTTCCTGACGGCGGACGCCTATGGCGTGTTGCCGCCGATTGCCCGGTTGACGCCCGATCAGGCCATGTATCATTTCCTGTCCGGCTATACCGCGCGGGTTGCGGGCACGGAAATTGGCGTGACCGAGCCGACGGCAACTTTCTCCACCTGCTTTGGCGCGCCGTTCATGCCGCGTCATCCTTCCGTCTATGGCAACCTGCTCAAGGACCGGATCAACAAGGGCGGCGTCACCTGCTGGCTGGTCAATACCGGCTGGACCGGCGGCAAATATGGCGTGGGCAAGCGCATGCCGATCAAGGTGACGCGCGCGTTGCTGAACGCCGCGCTGGACGGCAGCCTCCATAATGCCGAGTTCAGGACCGATCCGAATTTCGGTTTCCAGGTGCCGGTCGCAGTGCCCGGCGTGGATTCGATCATCCTCGACCCGCGGGCGACCTGGGCGGATCAAGGCGCCTATGATGAGACTGCGACCAAGCTGGTCAAGCAGTTCGTCGACAACTTCGCCCAGTTTGAAGGGCACGTCGACGCATCCGTCCGTGAGGCCGCGCTGACTGCTGCCTGATGGGTCGGTGATGGTGAACAGGTGAAGAGCCGGTGGGGCATGCCCGCCGGCTCTTTCCCTTCCGGTCTCCCTCGACCGGTGCTATGTTATGGGAAATTGAGGGATTGGTGGATGGCCATGTTTGACGATCTTTTGAATAGTGCTGGCGGGCTGGAGGCGGTTGCCGGACAACTGGGCGTGACGCCTGAGCAGATGCAGGCGTTGATGGCCGAAATCGGCAGCAGGATCGCGTCGGGCGAAACCGACATTACCGCTCTTGCAGCAACCGCTGCGGAGCACGGCGTCTCGGCTGATCGGCTGCAAGCGCTGTTCGCCCATTTCGGTGGGCCAGAAGCGATCATGGGCAAGATTGGCGGCCTGTTCGACCGCGATGGCGATGGCAATCCGATCAACGAACTCAGCCGTCTGGCGAAGGGTTTGTTCGGCTGATCCCTCCTCGCAGGCTGATCGATCAGCGGCGTTGAAGATTATCAGCTATCGAGCGCACAAGTTTTTTCACCTTGCCTTCGTAGTGCCAAGGAGGCATTCGGCGGCCATCACTTATTGCGAAAGCCACGCAACTAGCGCCCGACATTCCGGGACGTTGGCCGGTTGGATTTGGCAGGAGAAAAGGTTTTGAGCGACGTGACGATCGAAAAGCCGGTGCTGGAGCCGACCGGCGCCTTGAGCGTGGAAACCGTGTTGTCGGTCCGCCACTGGAACGAGCATCTGTTCAGCTTCCGCATCAGCCGCCCGGCCAGCTTTCGCTTCCGTTCGGGCGAGTTCGTGATGATCGGGCTGCAAGGCGACAATGGCAAACCGTTGCTGCGGGCCTATTCCGTCGCCAGCCCCGCCTGGGACGAGGAACTGGAGTTCCTGTCGATCAAGGTTCAGGATGGCCCGCTGACATCGAAGCTGCAGCTGATCGAGCCGGGTGACCAGATTTATCTGGGCCGCAAGCCGACGGGCACGCTGGTGACTGATGCGCTGCTACCGGGCAAGCGGTTGTTCATGCTGTCCACCGGGACCGGCCTTGCGCCCTTCCTCAGCCTGGCGCGGGACCCTGACGTCTATGAGTTTTTCGAGGAAGTCGTCGCCGTGCATTCTGTGCGCCGGGTCAGCGATTTGGCTTTCCATGACGAGCTGACGGGCAAGTTGGCCGAAGATCCGCTGGTGTCCGAACAGGCTGCGACGCAGTTCCACTATGTCCCGACCGTCACCCGCGAACCGTTCCGCAACACTGTGCGGATCGACAAGCTGGTGGAAGATGGCACGCTGTTCGAAGGCATTCCGGGGGAGGCCAGGTTCAACCCGGAAACCGACCGGATCATGATGTGCGGCAGCATGGAGATGATCAAGCAGTTCGGCGCGTTCTTCGAGGAGCAGGGCTTTGCCGAAGGCTCCAACGCCGCACCGGGCGCTTATGTGATCGAGCGCGCCTTCGTCGGGTAACCGGGCGGGGAGTGTTGGAAAAGAAGGGCTGGCGGCGACGCCGGCCCTTTTTTTGGCGGGACGGTGAGGGCGGGTTATGATCAAAAACCACCGTTTGCAGCGACCTGCGATTGGTCAACAGGGCATGACAACTCTATTGGGCAGTATCAGCCAATCCTCCGCAAAATTTCGAGCAGGTGAACGATGAAAATGCTGGCCGTTACGACCGCCGCGATCGCACTGTCTGGATGTACAGCTCCAACATGGCCGAAGAGATACTTCCCAGCAGAGTTGGAAGTAAGACGAACGCTATTTGCTAGTAGTCAATTTGGACCACGTGAAGGCTGCGATGCTTTCGTTGCCGAGATCAGTGACAGGGCTGTTGCACGATTGGTTCGCATTGAAAAAAAAGATGGCCGCGTAAAAGCGATGCCACCAAATGGTTGGAGGAGTAGCCCGATTGAAGACATCTCCAATCGGCGTGCCTATTATGAGTCTGCTTTCGGAGGCTGCAACAGTGTGGACGGATCGCCATTAGGCGACCTGCCGGGGGCGTTGAGACGCCCGGGAGCATTCTACCGGATAACAAATAATGGTGAGGCAATCGCAATCATTGTCCCGAACGCCAAGCTGGCTGGGTTCTTTAACTTCGGATGACGGCCAAAATCTATGCGTACGCGCAGCTGCTCGTCACCATTGTTGCTAAAATCCGCCATTTGGCTTCCTGCCCCAAAAGCCTGCTCAGGCGGGTTCCACGAGTAGGGTCGATGCCTCCGCGCCCGTGATGCGTACGCGAGTGCCCACCAAGGCATCGGGGCCGCGGCAGGACCAGACGCTGTCGCCGACCCGCACTCGTCCATGGCCCGCCTCGATCGGTTCGACCACTATCACCACCTCACCGATGAGTCGGGCCGTCCGGTCATTTAGCAGCGGGTCCTGCGAATTTACCGGATTGGCGGCATACCAGCGCCTTCCGCCCCAGACGGCGATGAGGCACAGCCCTGCGAAGATCAGGAACTGCAGTGGGACGGACAAGGGCACGGCCAGAGCTACAAGGCCCGTCACTGCCGCCGCCAGAGCGACCCAGATGAGGAAGACGCCGGGCAGCAGCACTTCGCCAATGCCCAGCAGCGCGGCGAACACGAGCCACCACCAATGGTCTTCCAGCGCCGTGAGCGCTTCCATCACCCCTGACCCCGATCAAAGGGCCCACGGCGTGGCGCGGCGGGTGGGGTCGGCGCGTCGCCCAGCGCTTCCTTCGCCAGCGCGCCGATGCCGCCCAGCGTGCCAATGAGCTGGGTTGCTTCGACCGGGAAGAGGATCGTCTTGGCATTGGGAGAGGTGGCGAACTGGCTCACCGCTTCCACATATTTCTGCGCGACGAAATAGTTGATCGCCTGTGCGTTACCGTTGGCGATGGCGTCGGACACCATCTGCGTCGCCTTGGCTTCAGCTTCGGCCTCACGCTCGCGGGCTTCGGCGTCGCGGAAGGCGGCTTCGCGGCGGCCTTCGGCTTCCAGAATCTGGCTCTGCTTCTGGCCTTCGGCCTTGAGGATTTCGGAGGCGCGCAGGCCTTCCGATTCCAGGATCAGCGCGCGCTTTTCACGCTCCGCCTTCATCTGGCGGCCCATGGCGTTGACGATGTCGGCGGGCGGACGGATGTCCTTCAGCTCGACGCGCGTGATCTTGATACCCCAGGCGTTGGTGGCATGATCGACCACCGAGAGCAGGCGAGCGTTGATTTCGTCGCGCTTCGACAATGTCTCGTCGAGATCCATCGAGCCCATGACGGTGCGCAGGTTGGTGGTGGCCAGCTGCATGATGGCGACATAGAGTTCCGACACTTCATAGGCCGCCTTGGCAGCGTCGAGCACCTGGAAGAATACCACGCCATCGACCGACACCATGGCATTGTCCTTGGTGATGATCTCCTGCCCCGGAATGTCGACCACCTGTTCCATCATGTTGATCTTGCGACCCACGGCATAGAAAAAGGCGGGGTAGAAATTGAGGCCGGGCCGGGCGACTTCGGTGAAACGGCCAAAGCGTTCTATGGTATATTGATAGCCCTGGCGCACCACCTTGACGCTTACGGCCAGATAGAACAGCACGAGTAGTGTCACCGTCAGCGCGAATGTCGTCAGCATCTTTAATCCCCCCGAAGAAGCGCTTGACTATGACGTGAAATCGCCGACGGGAAAAGGCAAAGGTTACAAGGTCGTTCCGGCCGCTACAGGAGACTGACCATGCTGCTGCGTCATGCCCGTTCGCTGCTTTATCTGCCCGCGTCGAACCTGCGCGCGATAGCCAAGGCGCGCACCCTTCCTTGCGACATGGTGATGCTGGACCTGGAGGATGCTGTCCCGGACGACCGCAAGGAGGAAGCGCGGGCCAATGCGATCAAGGCCGTGGACGAAGGATTTGGCCGCTGCCTGTCGGCGATCCGCATCAATATCGAAGGAACGCCCTGGCATGGCCCGGAAATGGTCGCGATCAAGCGGTCGGCGGCGGATTATGTTGTCCTGCCAAAGGTGGAATGCGTCCGGCAGGTACGGGATGTGTTCAGCGTCTGCCAGAAGCCCGTCATCGCCATGATCGAAAGCGCGGTCGGAGTGCTGGCCGCGTCGTCCATCGCATCGGCGGAAGGGACGACGGGGATATTTCTGGGCACCAATGACCTGCGGCAGGATCTGGGCATTCCTCCGACCGCCGGGCGGGAAGGGCTGTCCTTCGCGATGCAGTCAGTGATCCTGAGCGCCCGCGCGCATAAGGTCGCCGTGTTCGATGGGGTGTTCAACCGGCTGGATGATGAAGCCGGGTTTGAGGCGGAATGCGCCGCCGGGCATGCGCTGGGCTTTGACGGCAAGACGCTGATCCATCCCAGCCAGGTCCAGGTCGCCAATCAGGTATTTGGTCCAGACCCCCAGGCGGTTGCCGACGCGCGCCGCTTGATCGACGCCGCGACCGGCGGGGCGGAGCGGTTTGAAGGGCGCATGATCGAATCGATGCACGTCGAAGAGGCGAGGGCGCTGATCGTCCGGGCCGAAGCGGTGGGCGTCTGAGGGTCAGACCTGTGGATGCCGGGCGGTCAGCAGATAGTTGATCGCCTTGTTGGGCGACAGGGTGAAGCCATAGCGCGGGTCGAAGGACAGGCCGGTGATGTCGGTGACGTCCAGTCCCGCATCGACCAGCAGTTTGCTCAGCTCATCCGGTGTCAGGAAGCGGTTCCAGTCATGCGTCCCCTTGGGGATGCCGCCGATGGTTTCGCCCATTGTAATCATCGCCAGGCGGGACAGCGGGGTCCGATTGGGCGTGGACATGATGAGCAGTCCTTCGCGCGAAAGTCGCTGCGCCAATGCCGCTGCGAATGCGGCTGGGTCCGCTACATGTTCCACCACTTCCATTGACGTGATGACATCGAACTCCCCCGCATCCAGCTGTTCGATCGGCGTCGCGCGGTAATCGATCGCAAGGCCCTGCTTTTCAGCATGGTGGCGGGCGACCGCGATATTTTCTTCCGCAGCGTCGAGCGCGGTGACGGCGGCCCCTAGTCGGGCAAGCGGTTCGGTCAGAAGGCCCGCGCCGCACCCTACGTCCAGCGCGCGCTTGCCCATGAGCGGACGAAATCCGCTTTCATCCATATGCCAGTGCCAGCCGATCGCTTGCCGAATGTAGCGGAGCCGCACCGGATTGAGCTTGTGCAGCATCGCGCTGCTGCCGTTGGGGTCCCACCAGTCCGCCGCCATCGCGCCGAAATGCGCTGCCTCACGGGGGTCTATCGTCGCATTAGCCATGTTCGCCATGCGCCTTTGCTACCAATATCCGCAACGCCGCGCCACGTTATTTGCGGTTGTCAGGCCGCAATGGCGGACCTTCGCCGTTCAGCGCCTTGTCCTCCGCATCCATGCGGTGGTGCAGGTCCCGCGTGGCGGCTTCGGTGCGGGCGATTTCTTCCGGGCTGCGGTGCCGACGATTGCTGATGATCACGAAGAGTAGCACCGCGCCGAGCAAGATCGGGCCGCCGATCGTGACGAATGCCCAAAGGATCGATTCCATCCCATCCTCCATAGCTGATCAGGAAAGGAATGTGCGGAAGGCACCGGAGTTCCCCGGCGCATAGGGCTTGCTTGCCATATTCGCCTTTACTGCTAATAGGAGCGCCGTTTTGCCCATGTGGGCGACATATTCTTTACAATCAGCAGACGGGTCGACAGGCAAATGGCGCGCATCGTGATGAAATTCGGCGGCACCTCCATGGCGGGGA
>CBFHAG010000075.1:0-6786 GCA_965653535.1 uncultured Sphingobium sp. | reverse complement strand
CATGGCCATCGCCCCGGCGCGAAGGCGTGCCCACGGCGATGAAGATCGCGTCCGCGCCCTTGACCCCTGCCGCCAGATCAGTGGTGAAGGTCAGGCGTCCGGCCGAGGCGTTGTTGGCGACCAGCTGGTCAAGCCCCGGCTCAAAGATCGGCATGCGGCCGGATTCGATGGCCTGGATTTTTTCCGCCACCTTATCCACGCAGACGACGTCATGGCCGAAATCGGCAAAGCAGGCGCCCGATACCAGGCCCACATATCCGGTGCCGATCATCGTGATCTTCATAAACTTCCGCAGTCCCTTGAGAATGAAAGGTCGACCGCGCCCTAGCACAGGTCCTTGCGCGTGCGAAAGCGCGCGTCGGAGTTACCCCTTGTTCAGAGGATGGTTACGATTTGCTGCGAAAATCGCCGAAAGGCACGCACAGGGGACGAAGATGAAGGTTGCGGTGGTATTCGGGACACGCCCAGAGGCGATCAAGCTGTTTCCCGTGATCCACGCCCTGCGTGCATGCGAACAGGTGGAAAGCCGCGTCATCGTTACGGCGCAGCATCGCGGACTGCTGGATCAGGTGCTGGAAATTGCAGGCATCAGGCCGGACATTGACCTGGACGTCATGACGCCAGGGCAAACGCTGGACGGCCTGACCGCCAGGCTGATCGTCGAACTGGGCAAGGCGTTCGATGCGGAGCGGCCTGACCGGGTCGTGGTGCATGGCGACACGCTGACCACGATGGTCGCCAGCTTGGCGGCTTATTATCGCCAGATCCCCGTTGCTCATGTCGAAGCCGGGCTGCGCAGCGGCGATATCCATCATCCATGGCCCGAAGAGGTGAACCGCCGCGTCGTTGCCTGCATCGCCGACCTGAATTTCGCGCCGACGCAGGCCGCTGCCGATGCGTTGTTGAAGGAGAACCGTGCACCCGAAGGCATCCATGTGACCGGCAATACGGTCATCGATGCGTTGCTGGCTACGCGGGAGCGGCTGTTGTCGACGCCGTCGCTGGCGGCCGGGCTCGATGAATTGGCGGAGCGATTTGCGGGCAAGCGGATATTGGCGGTGACCAGCCATAGGCGGGAAAATTTCGGCGGGGGTATGGAGGCGATTGCCCGATCCATCGCGGATATCGCTGCCCGACCCGATGTCGCCGTGATCTTTCCCGTGCATCCCAACCCCAATGTGCGGCCCGTGATGGAGGCGGTGCTGGGCAGCCTGCCCAATGTCGCGATGATCGAGCCGCTGGATTATCCGCATTTCGTGCGGCTGCTGGACATGTGCGAGCTGGTGCTGACGGACAGCGGCGGCGTGCAGGAGGAAGCGCCTTCGCTGGGGAAACCGGTGCTGGTGATGCGTGAGACAACCGAGCGGCCCGAAGGGGTCATGGCCGGGACGGCAAAGCTGGTCGGCACCGATCGCGCGCGGATCGTGCGGGAAGTGCTGGCGCTGCTGGATGACGGGGACGCCTATGCCGCGATGGCGCGGGCGCATAATCCCTTTGGCAATGGACTGGCGGCGCAGCGGATTGCCCAAGTCATCGCGAAGGGCGCGGCGCGTGCGGCGGATATGGACGAGGCGGCCTGATATTCCCGTCGCCGGGCAGCGTTACCGAAATCTTCAGCATTTCCGGGCAGAAAGTGATGTAAATCATCGGCTTCTCAGGATTATTGCATGCCCGTCGACAAGCATCAGAAGGTTTCCGTCATCGGCCTTGGCTATATTGGCCTGCCGACCGCCGCGCTGATCGCGCGTGGCGGATGCCAGGTGGTGGGCGTCGATGTCAGTGCTCATGTTGTCGAAACGGTCAATTCGGGCCGCGTCCATATCGAGGAAGTCGATCTGGACGGGCTGGTGCAGGGCGTGGTGGCGCGGGGCAATCTGCGCGCCAGCCTGCAGGTTGAGCCGAGCGATGTATTCATCATCGCGGTGCCTACGCCCGTGGCGCAGGATCGCGCGCCGGACATTTCCTATGTGTTGAGCGCCGCCCGGACGGTCGCTGGCGTGCTGAAGGCGGGCGATACCGTCATCCTGGAATCCACGTCGCCGGTGGGCACCACCGAAGCCATGCGCGACCTGATCGCCCAGTTGCGTCCCGACCTGAAAATGCCGGGGCAGGGCGGTGCGGGTGACGTCGCCATCGCTTATTGCCCGGAGCGGGTCTTGCCGGGCCGCATTCTGGTCGAACTGATCGACAATGACCGCTGCATCGGCGGCATCACCCCGCGTTGCGCTCGAAAGGCGCTGGCTTTTTACCGCCAGTTCGTGCGGGGCGCGTGCATCACGACGACGGCGCGGGCGGCGGAGATGGTGAAGCTGGTCGAAAACAGCTTCCGCGACGTCAATATCGCTTTTGCCAACGAACTGTCCGTCATCGCCGAACGGATGGACATCGATGTGTGGGAAGTCATCCGGCTGGCGAACCGGCATCCGCGCGTCAATATCCTTCAGCCGGGGCCGGGCGTGGGCGGGCATTGCATCGCCGTCGATCCGTGGTTCATCGTTCATGGCGACCCGGAAAACAGCCGCCTCATCCGCACCGCGCGAGAGGTCAACGATGGCAAGACCGACCATGTCGTCGCCTGCGCATCCGACCTGATCGACGAATATCCGGGCGAAGACATCGCCTGCCTCGGCCTCGCCTTCAAGGCGAATATCGACGATTTTCGGGAAAGCCCGGCAGTGAAGGTCGCCGCCCGGCTCGCCCGTCGCTACGGCCGCCGGGTAAAGCTGGTCGAACCCTATGCCCAGGCGTTGCCGATGGAGTTTGCCGGGACGGGCGCGGAGTTGATGGATCTCGATACGGCTCTGGAACAATGCAGCGTTTTCGTCATTCTTGTCGATCATGACATGTTCAAATCCGTGCCCGTGGACGAACGCGCCGACAAGGCCGTCTATGACACGCGCGGTGTTTGGCAGGATCAGCCACGTCGCGTCGCCCCGTCTTTGCCGGGTCGAATCGCGGTCTGATCGACCGGGCAAGGGCGCGGGCCGTCCTGCCCATGGTTGCCATGGCCTCCCCGCCTCGTTAACCCCTCGCCCGATGGCCGCCCAGCGATGGGTCGCTGAAAGAGCGCGGGGATTTACAGCGGAATGTACGAACCGACCGTCAGGATGACACGGCTGCTGACTGGATTGGCGGCCAGCATCGCGCTGAGCGCCTGCACGACGGTGGAGGACGCGCCCAAGGGGGATGCGGCCTATGCGATCATCCCTGCGGCCCCGGCGGTCGGCATGGATTATCGCATCGCGACCGACGATGTGCTGCGCATACAGGTCTATCATGAGCCGGGTCTGTCGCTGGAGGATGCGCAGGTCACGGCGGCGGGCATGGTGCGCATGCCGCTGATCGGGGACGTTTCTGTCGCTGGCCTGTCGGCTGGCGAGGCTTCGGATGTGATCGCGGGCAGGCTGGGTGAGCGCTATCTGGTGTCGCCGCAGGTCACCATATTTGTGAAGAAGGCCGTGAGCCGCCGCATCGCCATCGATGGAGAGGTGCGCGAACCGGGGCTGTTCCCGATCGAGGGTCGGCTGGGTTTGGTGCAGGCCGTGGCTATGGCGAAAGGGGCGACGCGGATCGCCAGCCTGAAACAGGTGGTGGTCGTGCGTCACGCCAATGGCGCGCGCACAGCGGCGATGTTCGACCTGTCATCCATTCGCAGAGGCGAAGCGCCCGATCCTGAAATCCTGCCGGGCGACATGATCCTGGTCGGACCTTCGCGGGCCAAGGCGATTTTGGGGGCGGGGCTGCTGGCGCTGCCCGCGATTGGTGCAGGCTTCGTTGCGCTGGATGGAGGGCGCTGATGCCGCGCTCCAGCATCCGTATCGATCCGGGCAATGGCTCTGTCGAGGAAGGCCGTGCCGCGCGAGCGGTGGTGACGGCCAGAGGCGTGTGGACGGCGGTGCGGCGGCACCGGGTGATCCTCTTCGGCACCATGGCGCTGTGCGTCCTGGCGGGCGTTATCTTCATCCTGTTATCGACGCCTGACTATCAGGCCACTGCATCGGTCGAAGTGGAGGATGTGCCCGCCGGAGCCGCTGGACCCGCTTCGGTGCAGCGGCTCCCAACTCCATCAGACAATGAATCGTTGATGCAGACGGAACTGGAAGTGTTGCGCAGCCGGTCGTTGGCCGAAGATGTTGCGCGCGAACTGGCGCTGGTCGGCAACCGGACATTGTTCGACGCTATGAAGGTCAGGAGGCCGGAGCGAGGATCCGCTTCCCTGAGCCAGCGACAGGTGGAAGCCGAGGCGGTGATCCACCTGCTGCGCGACAATCTGAAGGTCGAACTGCCGGGCAAATCCCGTGTGATCCGCATCAGCTTTACCAGCGCTAATCCGGTATTGTCGGCGCGCGTGGCGAACAGCTATGCCGACAGCCTGATCCGTGCGGACCTGAAGCGCGGGTTCGAATCGGGCGTGCAGGCGCGCCGTTTCCTGCTAGGGGAACTGGACGGCGCGCGCCGGGACCTTGAGCGGGCGGAGCGCGACTTGGCCGTCTATGCAGCAAGAATGGGATCATCGGACGACGCGCAATCGGCCCGCCCAGCCAGTAGCGCCGGGACCAGCGCCACGCGTCTCGCCCAGCTCAATGCCTTTCGCGCCCAGGCGACGGCGGATCGGATCGCAGCGCAAAAGCGGTGGGAAAGCGCGCGGCTGTCCAGTGTGGAAACGCTGCCGGAAGTGCTGAACAACGGTGCGATGCAGCAATTGATGGCGCAGCGCGCGCAGGCGCGCGCGGAACTGGTCCAACAACGGCAGTTTCGTAAGGCTGCGCATCCCGAAATGCGTGAGGCGCGCGCGCGGCTGGAGGCTCTGGACGATCAGGCGCAGGTGATGGCGAACACGATCCGCGCTTCGCTGAAAGAACAATATGACGTCGCCATTCATGGCGAAAAGCAGATCGAGGCGGAGATTTCCGATGTCGAGCGCCAGGCACTGGCGGAGCGGGGACGCGGGGTGCAGATGAGCATCCTGGAACGAACGGTCGATACCTATAGGCTGCTGCATGACAGCCTGCTGCAGCGATATCGCGACATGGCGTCGCAGGCCGGATTCCAGGCGGGACGCATCCAGCCGCTGGACCGGGCCGCAGTGCCGTCGCGGCCATCATCGCCCGATATCGGATCGACCATGTTGCTGGCTTCGCTGGGCGGATTGGCGCTGGGGCTGCTACTGGTGGGCGTGCGCCATGTGTTCGATGATGCGGTGACGTCCGCCGACACATTGACCGAGCGGGCCAATTTGCCGCTGCTGGGGACGGTCCCTGCCACGGAAAAACCGGTGGTGGAAACGTTCGTGCCCATTGCCTCGTCGCTTCTGCTGGCATCTTCCGCAGGGTTGCCGCGTTCCATATTGGTCACCAGCGCGCAGGAGGGGGAGGGCAAGTCATCCACTGTGCATGCGCTGGCGCTGGCGCTGGCCAAGCTTGACCGGCGGGTGCTGGTGATTGACGGCGACATGCGGCGGCCAAGGCAGCGCAGCCTGTTCGGCGTGACGCCGGAGCGGGGAATCAGCGAGGTCATGACCGGGCAGGCAAAGGCGGATGAGGTGATCGTCGCCAGCGGCGTTCCCGGCGTGTCGCTGCTACTCAGCGGCGCGATCCCGCCCAACCCCGCCGAACTGCTTTCCACGTCAGCGCTCGATGTGCTGCTGGCGGGCGTGCAGGACCAATATGACACGGTGCTGATCGACGCGCCGCCGATCCTGGGTCAGCCCGACACGTCATTGCTGGCGGCAAAGACGCAGACGACAATATTGGTCGTCGAATGGGGGCGCAACCATCATGGTGGGCTGCGCGTCGCGGTGGACCGGCTGCGCCGCGCGGGCGGAGCGATTGTTGGCGCGGTGCTGACCAAGCAGGAAGGGCGCGCGTTTGAATATGATTATAACCGGGGCGGATAGGATGGGCGCCGGTGCCGCCGGTTTTTAGGTCTGCCTGGTGTTTGGGAGGTGGTGCCGTTCCTGTCGAGCGTGGGACTGGGCTCCTGCCTTCGCAGGAGCACGTTGCTCTGATCTCCGTGCTCCTGCGAAGGCAGGAGCCCAGTTCGAACGTTGCAAATCAAGGCACAGTTGCGCCTTTAGGCCGCGACGCCGACTGACGGAAAGAGCATCAAGCCCGCGCGAGCAACCCTTCGAGCAGGCCTTCGAACAGGCGTCGGCCGTCGGTTTTGCCATGGGCGGATTCGATCACGCGTTCCGGGTGGGGCATCATACCCAGCACATTGCCCGCTTCGTTGAGGATGCCCGCGATGTTGCGGGCGGAGCCGTTGCAGCTTTCCGCATAGCGCAGCGCCACGCGACCTTCGCCTTCGAGGCGGTCAAGCGTGGCAGGGTCGGCGAAGTAATTGCCGTCATGATGAGCGACGGGGAAAGTAACCGTTTCACCAGCATCATATTTGCTGGTGAAGCCGCTCTGCGCATTCTCCACCGTCAGGTTGACATCGCGGCAGATGAAATGGCCACCGGCGTTACGCAGTAGCGCGCCGGGAAGCAGACCGCTTTCGGTCAGAACCTGAAAACCGTTGCAGATGCCCAGGACATAAGCGCCACGTTCCGCCGCCTTCGCCACCGCCTGCATGACGGGCGAGCGTGCGGCCATCGCGCCCGAACGCAGATAATCGCCGTAGGAAAAGCCGCCGGGAACGCCGATCAGGTCGATGTCGTCCGGCAGTTCGGTGTCCCGGTGCCAGACCATTTCCGGCTTCGCGCCGGTCACCGCTTCGAAAGCCACGGCGAGGTCGCGGTCGCAATTGCTGCCGGGGAAGACGATGACGGCGCTCTTCATGGCTCAG
>CBFHAG010000074.1:0-6975 GCA_965653535.1 uncultured Sphingobium sp. | reverse complement strand
GATAGGATGTGTTCGTCGCCAAGATCGCGCCTTTCCGCGCCACCCGGTCCAGCGCCTCGAAAACCTCCCGCTTCACCGCCAGGCTTTCGTAAACCGCCTCCACGATCAGGTCGCAGGTCGCGACATCCCCGATACGCGTGCTGGGGCGCAGCAATGCCATGGCCGCATCGATGGCATCCTGCGTGATACGGCCACTCGACAGGCCGCGTTCATAGTTGCGGCGGATCGTGGCGACGCCCCGGTCCAGCGCGTCCCCATCCCGCTCGACCAAAGTCACGGCGATCCCGGCACTCAGGAAATTCATCGCGATGCCGCCGCCCATCGTGCCTGCGCCAATGACTGCAACAGTCTCAACCGGTCTCTTACCGCTGCCGGCCAGTTCGGGCGGCAGCTTCCTCGCCAACCGTTCGGCCAGGAATATGTGCCGCTGCGCCAGCGCCTGATCGCCGTCCCGCAGACCTTCATAGAGCGCGCGCTCTGCCTTCAACCCTTCCGCCAGCGGCAGGGTCATGGCCGCCTCGATGCAGCGCACCGCATATTCGGGTGCCTTGAAACCGCGATATTTTCGAGCATTGGTCTTGCGATAGCGGTCGAACAGCGCAGCAATCTCCTCCGCCGGAACATCCTTGGCCGCGCCGCCGACACTTGGCAGGCTGTCACGTGCCGCCAGATCCCTCGCCAGCGACACGGCGCACGCGCGCAGTTCACCATCCGCCACCACGGCATCGACCAGACCGGCTTTCAATGCTTCGGCTGCGCCAATCTGCCGTCCGCTCGTCACCAGATCGAGCGCAAGTTCTGGCCCGGCGATATGGGTCAGCCGCTGCGTCCCACCAGCCCCCGGAACGATGCCCAGCTTCACTTCGGGCAAGCCCACACGCGTCGTTTCCGCCGCCACCCGCGCATGCGCGACCAGTGCCAATTCCAGTCCGCCGCCCAGCGTCGTGCCGTGAATGGCCGCGACTACCGGCTTGGGCGCACGTTCAACGATCGCCTGCAAATCGCGCAATTCCGGCCACTCGCGCGGCTTTCCCATCGCGTTGATGTCCGCCCCCGCATGAAACGTCCGCCCGGCGCACGCTATGACAATGCCCCGCACGTCTGCATCGGCATAAGCACGCTCCAGCCCCGACGCCATCCCGCTCATCACTGCATGAGACAGAGCATTAACCGGGGGATAGTCGGTGGTGATGACGGCAATGCCGTCCTCGATCCTATAGTCCGTGATTGTATCTACAGTCATGTCAGCTCGCATCGCCAGATGGTTGGGCCTGTTCGAGAAGTGCGCGCTCCAGCAATCCCTTCGCGATCACCTTGAGCGCCAACGTTTCCTCGGCCCCTTCGAAAATCGACAGCACGCGAGCATCGACGAAGTAACGGCTCACCGCCATCTCCTCGGCATAGCCCATGCCGCCATGAATCTGTTGCGCCTCACGCGTCACCAGTTCCGCCGACCGGCAGGCGAGCAGCTTGACCAGACTGGCCTCCATCTGCCCCCGCCCCTCGTCCAGCCAGGTTCCGACCGCGTAGGTAAGGTGGCGGCAGGCGACGAAGCGCGCCGCCATGCGCGCGATCTTGGCCTGCGTCAGCGGATAGTCGCCAAGGGCGCGGCCAAAGACCTTGCGTTCCCCGGCATAGCTGCGCGCAGCCCCGATCGCGGCGCGCATCACGCCGCAGGCCCGCGCGGCGGTTTGCATCCGACCCCCGGTCATCCCGGCCATAGTGTAATAGAAGCCCTTGCCCAGGCCCGTTTCCCCGCCCAGCAAATGGTCGTCGGGCACAAAGACATTTTCAAAGGCCAGATCGAAACTGTGCATCCCGCGATAGCCGATCGTCGGAATCGCATGCCCCGTCAGCCGCCCGCCGCCGGGCTGTTCGTGTTGGAAATCATGCCCCTCGAAGGAAGGCTTTTCGACCAGCATGATGCTAAGGCCCTTATGCCCCGCATCTTTCTCGCCGGTACGGGCGACGACCATCAGCAGCCCGGCTTTCCCAGCAAAGGTGCACCAGGTCTTCGCCCCGTTCAGCAGCCAGCCGCCTTCCGTCCGCGTCGCCCGCAGAGACAGGCTGGCGACGTCCGACCCATAATCGGGTTCAGTGATCGAGATCGCGCATAACGGTGCGCCCGCGGCGATGCCGGGCAGGAAACGGGCCTTCTGCGCCTCCGTGCCGCCAGCCGTCATGGCGCGCGCCAATATCTCCGCCCGCGTGATCAGGCTGCCCGCTGCGCCAAGTGATGCCTCTGAAAGCGCCTCGGTAATGGCGATCATGACATGATTGTCTTCGCCATCGTCCGGTGCCGTGCCGCCAAAACGTGCCGATACGCCGAGCCCGAAAATACCCATGTCGCGCATCGGACCTAGCAGCGCTTCGGGAACGATCAGGTCTTGGCGATGAATCTCTTCGGCCAGTGGGCGGACGACGTCGGCACCGAAGCGGGCAAAGCTGTCGAAGCTCATCCGCGCATCGGATGACATTTCGACGTCGCCGAAAGCGTCACCGGTGCAAATCGCGGTGCCCAGCCGTTCCTGGACCCCAAAGCCACCCTGTTCCAGCATATCTCGCCATTCCGCCGAATGGCGCAGGGTCGCTACGTCATTGACAGCTACATCCAGATGGCGCGCAATTCTTTCCAGTCGGTCAAGCGTCCCAACGAGAACATCGGCGACATAAATAGCAGCCAGTCCGGCGTCGAGCGCGCTGGCACTTGCCGAAGTCGCCAGGAAAAACTGCCGTGCCGCCAGGATTTCAGCGCTGGCAAAGGCCAGTTCATAACAGGCCGACTGCTCGCGATCGAGCGCATCTGCGTCCAACCTTCCGGCCCGCGCGCAGCGGTCAGCGAGACGTCGCACGACCGTATCAAGAAGACTCTCAAACCGGTCAACGAGAAGAGCCTCGGAACGGTCAGGCCGGACTTCTCCGGCATAGGGCGACTGGCGTGGGTGCGACGATTTCGTAGCCATCTCATTCTCTGAATCAGCTTCCATCCCTCCAACTAACCGCAAGAGCGCCATTTGTAAACCGGTCGTTTGGTTGGCAATCGAGAGCTGGCACCTGATTCGCTCCCCAACCAGGGCGGGTGCTAAATCGAAGGCTGCATAATATCCATGTTTTACGTCATTTTATCACTGAACGGCTAACATTTACCGGCAATTACGCCATCGCCTGATTGGCCCTTGCGAAATACTTCTTACCGATGTAATCTACCGGTCGTTTGGTATTCAATGCGAGGAAAAGGCGCAGTGGCGATGAACAAGCTCCCCTTCAAGATGATCGACGCCGATCAGCATTTCTATGAAACCGACGACTGCTTCACGCGCCATCTGCCGCGCAAGTGGATCGATGAAGGTCGCGCCATTCAGGTTGTCCGCCGCGAAGGCGAAGCCACGGGCCGGGTCATGTTCGGCGATCGCAAGGTGACCTATTATGGCGCGGCTCCGACCCATTCGACGGGCCAGCCGGGCGCGATGCTGGAATATTACAAGTCCGGTGGCCACGGCAGCAAAGGCTGGTTCGCCCAAGGCATGATAACCGCCGACGACCTGCCCGAATCCCGTCGCCGCGACGTACGCCTCAAATATCTCGACAATGACAATATCGAGGCGGCGATCATGCTCCCCTCGCTGGAAATTGGTGCGGAATGG
The DNA here is from genome assembly GCA_965653535.1 of uncultured Sphingobium sp. Lineage (GTDB taxonomy): Bacteria > Pseudomonadota > Alphaproteobacteria > Sphingomonadales > Sphingomonadaceae > Sphingobium. Next base: position 3,331 of record CBFHAG010000074.1, on the reverse strand, counting down.
CTATTGTCCAGCGATCCCGAAGCGTTGGGAGCCAACCTGACCTCCTATAATATGTGGCTGGAGGAAGACTGGGGCTTCGGTGCCGATGGCCGCCTGTTCGCAGCGCCCTGTCTGGCGCTTGAAAACCCGGAATGGGCCTGCCGCGAATTGGACCGCGTACTGGAGCGTGGTGCGAAGCTTATCCATCTGCGTGCCGGGCCGGTGCGCGGCAATCTGTCCCCCGCCGATCCGCGCTTCGATCCCTTCTGGGCGCGCATCAACGAAGCCGGCGCGACCGTCTGCTATCATCTCGCAAACACCGGCGAGGCCGAATATTATGGCGCGCTGTGGGGTGAGAGCCACACACGCCCGCTGCACCGCTGGACGCCGTTCATGCGCGCCACCTGCTTCGGGGACCGCGCGATCGGCGATACGCTGATGGCGCTTGTCACCCACAATCTCTTCGGTCGTTTCCCGAACATCAACGTGTTCGTGCTGGAATATGGTTCGGAGTGGGTGCTGCCGATGGTCCGCAAGATGGATCGGGCAGCGCGCATGTCCGGCAAGGACGACTGGCCGTTCGGCAATATCGGCGAGCGTCCGCGCGAAGTGTTCAAGCGCCACATCAAGGTATCGCCCTTCCCCGAAGACGATATCGCCGCGCTGGTCCAGACGCTGGGTGCAACCTGTGTGCTGGGCGGGTCCGACTGGCCCCACCCTGAAGGCGTGCATATGCCATCGGACCTGGTCGACCATCTGCCGGAACTGACGGACGAGGAACTGCGCCTCATCATGCGGGACAATACCGGTCGCGCGCTGGGCTTGGTTGCGCCCGCACCGACGGCAGTCGCCTGAAGGATCGTCACTGATGAAAGAAGGAACAGGGCCGCGTCTTAAGGTGGTGGAGCTGGGAAGCTGGCTCGCCGCACCGGGAGCCGCGGCCCTGCTGGCGGACCTTTCCGCCGAGGTCATCAAGGTCGAACCGGCGACCGGCGATCCGGGCCGGGATTTTCTGGGCGCGATGGGCAGCGACAAGAGCAGCCCGACCTTCTCGCTGCTCAATCGCGGCAAGGACAGCATCGTCCTGGACCTGACGACATCGGAAGGACGCGATGCGCTTGACCGACTATTGGCCGATGCCGATGTTTTCATCACCAATTTGCGCCCCGGTTCCCTGCAACGCCTGTCGCTTTCCCCCGAAACTGTGACGGAGCGCTTCCCACGACTAATCTATGCATCCATCACCGGCCTTGGCCTGCGGGGGCCACAGAGTGATACCGGCGTATTTGACGTAGGCGGCTTCTGGGCACGCAGCGGACTCATGCACCAGATGCTGATTCCAGGCGGAACGCCGCCGGTTCCGACTGGCGGCTATGGCGATATGGCGATGGCGCTCGCTGCCTATGCCGGGATCGTTTCGGCGCTGCTCCGGCGGGAATGGACGGGCAAGGGCGGCATAGTCGAAACCTCCCTGCTTCAGACCGGTGCCTATATCATGAGCGGTGATCTGGCCGTGCAGGCGGTCCATGGCGGCATGGGGGCGCAACAGCCGCGCACCGACTGTCGCACACCCATGGTCAACAGTTATCAATCGGGAGACGGGCGCTGGTTCTTCCTGACCGAGATTGATTCCCGGCGCGGCTTCGTTCGGCTCTGTGAAGCAATCGACCGGCGCGACCTCGCCACCAACCCGGATTTCGCGACAGCCCGATCGATCCGCCAGAACCGCGCGGCATTGATACCACTGCTCGATCAGTTGTTCTCGGCGGAACCATTAACCCACTGGCGAGGCCGTTTCGCCAGAACGGGCGTGCTGTGGCAGAAGATCGCATCGCCTGAAGAGGTGCTGGCGGACCCGCAGCTCCATGAAAACGGCATGCTCAGCCCAATCGTGGATGGCGAAGCCATCATACAAATGGTGCCCAGCCCCTTCACCATCGACAGGCAGCCGCGCACCGTCATGCGCGCGCCCCGGCTTGGGGAGCACCATTCCTGCCAGCCTGCCGCCTCGTCCCTGACTGCATCGGAGTAATCGCGCATGTTACGCGGCAATTTCTTTGAGGATTTTCATGTCGGCCAGCGGTTCCAGCATCCACTGCCCCGCACCGTAACCGACGCCGATGCGAGCCTTTATGTCGCGCTCACGGGCACGCGCAATGCGCTCATGTCCTCCGCGCTGCTCGCAACCAGCCTCGGGCATCGCGCACGCCCACTTGATGATCTGCTCGTCTTCAATCTGGTTTTCGGAAAGACGGTGACGGACATTTCCCTCAATGCCGTTGCCAATCTGGGCTATGCCGATGTGCGATTCCTCGCCCCGGTCTATGACGGCGACACGCTGGTGGCCAGCTCCATCGTCATTGGCCTGCGCGAAACAAGCGGGGGCGACAGCGGCGTCGTTTATGTCCGGTCGGAAGCAGTGAACCAGGACGGCCAGCCCGTTCTAACTTGGATCCGCTGGGTCCTCGTGAGGAAACGTAATGCCGGGCCGGGCGACGGCACCGATGTCAGGCCCGACCTTCCCCCTTTCGTGCCAGCCGACCGCCTGGCCGTATCAACAGGGCATGTCGATCTGGGCCTCCTCAGCCGCGCAACTGGTTCGACCTCCTGCTGGGAGGATTACACGCCGGGTCAGCGGCTTGATCATGGAGCCGGCATGACGGTGGAAGAAGCCGATCATATGTCTGCCACCCGCCTTTACCAGAATGATGCCAGAGTGCATTTCGACGGGCTGATGATGCGCGGGACACGGCATGGCCGTCGACTGGTCTATGGTGGTCACGTCATGTCGGTTTGCCGCGCGCTGGCGTGTGACGGACTGGAAAATATCCTCGCCATTCTGGCCATCAACGGCGGAACGCATGTCGCGCCGACCTTTGCAGGCGACACACTCTACAGCGTGACGCAGGTCATCGACACCATGCCCCTGCCAGATCGAGCCGATGTCGGCGTGTTGCGGCTACGGTTGATCGGGCTGCGTGACCTGCCTCCCTCTGATTTCGATTGGGATGGAGAGGCCGCGACGCTGCGCAAGCATCCCAATGTCGTCCTCGACCTCGATCACAGCGTCCTGCTGCCTCGCCGGGCAGCATGATGCCCCAACTCCCCGACCATAAAGGCTAGTCCATGTCCAAAGCCCTTCATCCCGACCAGGCCCTGTTCAACGGCGAAAAGTCATTCCCGACGATCGCCAGTTGCGAGCATTTCGCGGGCAGCGAGAAGTTGATCGCCAAGGCTTTCCAGCTTCAGGAACAGCATGGCCCGATCTTCGACATCACTTGCGACTGTGAAGATGGCGCCGCGACCGGCACTGAAACCGAACATGCCAAGATGGTCGCCGCCATGATCGCTT
>CBFHAG010000073.1:0-7003 GCA_965653535.1 uncultured Sphingobium sp. | reverse complement strand
CGCATCGCCCTCCATTACCGTGAGCGTCATGGCGTGGCCGTCGATGCGGAACAGATCCTGCTCACCTGCGGCGCATCCCCCGGCCTCGTCCTGGCGCTGACCAGCCTGTTCATGCCAAGCGACCGAGTCCTGATCGCCCGCCCCGGCTACGTAGCGTACCGCAACACCCTCAGGACATTATATTTGGAGCCGCAGGAAGTCGCCTGCGGACCAGCGGACCGCTACCAGATCAGCGCGGCGGCGGTGGCCGCCATCGACCCTCCGCCGCAGGGGCTGATCCTGGCCAGCCCGGCGAACCCCACCGGCACCATCATTCCACCCGAAGAACTGGCGCGCATCGCGGACATTTGCGCAGCGCGGGGGATCAGGATCATATCGGACGAAATCTATCACGGCCTGTCCTACGGCGCTCCCGCCCACAGCATGCTGGAATATGCGCCTGACGCGGTCGTGGTGAACAGCTTTTCCAAATATTTCTCCATGGCGGGATGGCGGCTCGGCTGGGTCGTGTTTCCCCATGACCTGGTCAATGCAGCGCGAGCGCGCATGGGAAACTTGTTCCTCATGCCCCCTTCCCTCGCCCAGCATGCCGGATTGAAAGCGTTCGATTGCCACGAAGAACTGGACGGCCATGTCGCCACCTACCGGCGCAACCGGGAACTATTGCTGGCGGCGTTACCCGCCCTGGGCCTTCAGGAAATCGCGCCGCCCGATGGAGCCTTCTACATCTACGCCGATGTGGGGCACCTTACCAACGACAGCCTATCCTTCTGTCGGCGCCTGCTGCGCGACACGGGCGTAGCGACCGCACCGGGCATCGATTTCGATCCACAGGATGGGCAGCGGCATATCCGGTTCAGCTTCGCCGTCGCCACGAGCCAGGTTGAAGACGCCATCGAGCGGATGATCCCGTGGTTCAAGGCTCACAAACCCAGAGCAGCCGATTAACTCCGCACCGGCGGCAGAAAGATCCATAACGGATGAAAGTCACGATTTTCCGTAGATCGATCAGGATTTTTCTTTAGGAAACGCAACGCGACCCGATGCTTTTACATAGTAAAAGCTCACCTGACCCGATGGTCTCGACCATCGGGTTATTTTTGTCATGCGATCAAATTATCGTCATCTTCCTGTCCTGGAAGATGGTGCGGGCGGTCGGACTCGAACCGACACTCCTCTCGGAACCGGATTTTGAGTCCGGCGCGTCTACCAGTTTCACCACGCCCGCGTAGTTGCTGCTCGCGCCAAATGGCAAAATAGGGCGGCAGCGTCCAGCCAAAAATCCGATCCCGCTCAGTATCCATTCCATCTTCGGTCGTTGCGCGACTGTAAGATGGCTTCTAGCCTCCTTGCGTCACGAAACTTCGCCGGTATATGGGCGGTTTCGTGCAGACCTGACAACTCCAACGGAAAAGGGCTTCCTTTGACCGATCCGTCTGCCACGTTCCTGCTGTTCGGTGCCACGGGCGATCTGGCGCACCGCATGATCTTCCCGTCGCTTTACAATCTTTTGGCGGACGGACTCCTGCCTGACGATTTTCTGATCGTGGCGTCGGGCCGGACCGAGATGGACGATGCCGCATTCCGTCAGGACATCGACAAGGCGCTCCAAAAGTTCGTAGGCCCTGACCGCTATGATGCGGACGTGGCGGCGCGGTTATGCGCGATCATCCTGTACCAGCCTGTGGAAGCGGGCAACGCCGCCCAGTTCGCGACACTCGCCAAGCGGCTGGACGGACGCGCCGACCGGGGGCTGACGGTCTACCTGTCCACGCCCCCCTCACTGTTCGCGCCCACTGCGCAAGGGTTGGCCGACGCGGGCCTCATCACCCCCACGACCCGCGTCGCGATGGAAAAGCCGATCGGCAAGGATCTGGCTTCTTCCAAAGTCGTCAACGACGGGATCGGCGCGCTGGTGGACGAAGGCCAGATTTTCCGCGTCGACCATTATCTGGGCAAGGAAACGGTGCAGAACCTGCTGGCGCTGCGTTTTGGCAACGTCATGTTCGAACCCTTGTGGAACGCCACCGCCATCGACCATGTGCAGATCACCGTCGGGGAAACCGTGGGTTTGGAAGGACGCGTATCCTATTATGACGGCGTTGGAGCACTGCGCGACATGGTGCAGAACCATGTGCTGCAAATCCTGTCGATCATCGCGATGGAGCCCCCTGCCCGCATGGATTCGACCGCCGTGCGCGACGAAAAGGTGAAAGTGCTCCGTTCGCTGCGCCCGATGAACGGCGAAACGGCCAAAACACACAGCGTGCGTGGCCAATATGCGCCTGGCGCGGTCGGGGGAGAGATCGTCGCAGGCTATGTCGACGAACTGGACGCCCCGTCGGACACGGAAACCTTCGTCGCGCTAAAGGCCTATATCGACAATTGGCGCTGGCAGGGCGTGCCCTTCTACCTGCGCACCGGCAAGCGGATGCCAGCGCGCCAGTCCGAAATCCAGATCCAGTTCAAGCCGGTTCGCCATTCTATCTTCGGCCGCGATGGGCAAGGGTCGGGGCTGGAGCCGAACACGCTCATCATCCGCCTGCAACCGGAGGAATTCATCCGACTGCTCATCATGAGCAAGCGGCCCGGACTGGAACGTGACGTGCATCTGGAGGAAGTGACGCTGGACGTATCGCTGACCGCCGCCTTCGCCGGACAACGCCGCCGCATCGCCTATGAACGGTTGATCCTGGACCTGCTCGCCGGGGACCAGACGCTGTTCGTCCGCCGCGATGAAGTAGAGGCGCAGTGGACGTGGATCGATTCGATCATCGACGGCTGGAAAGAAGCAGGAATTAAACCTTCGCCCTATGCGGCGGGGAACTGGGGGCCGTCTTCGGCCATTGCCCTTATCGAACGAGACGGAGCCAGCTGGCATGACTGATCTTCATCCGGTGATCGCCAGGGTCACCGACCGCATTGTCGAACGCAGCGCGCGGCAACGCCTGAAATATCTGGACCTGATAGAGCGTGGGCGCGACGCGGGCACCAACCGCACGCAACTGTCCTGCGGCAACCTTGCCCACGGCTTTGCCGCGAGTGGTGAGGACAAGCCTGCGATCCGCGCTGGATCGGCCATGAACATCGGCATCGTCACTGCCTATAACGACATGCTGTCCGCGCATCAGCCCTATGGCCGCTATCCCGAAGCGATCAAGATCGCCGCGCGTGAAATCGGCGCGACGGCTCAGGTTGCAGGCGGCGTGCCCGCCATGTGCGATGGCGTGACCCAGGGGCAGGCAGGTATGGACCTGTCACTCTTTTCCCGCGACACGATTGCGCTGGCGACGGCGGTGTCGCTGTCCCACGCCATGTTCGAAGGCGCGTTGCTGCTGGGCATCTGCGACAAAATCGTTCCCGGCCTGCTGATCGGTGCCTTGCGCTTTGGCCACCTGCCGACGATCCTGGTCCCCGCTGGCCCGATGCCTTCAGGCCTCGCGAACAAGGAAAAGGTACGGATCCGCCAGCTTTATGCGGAGGGTAAGGTCGGCAAGGAAGAGCTGCTGGAATCGGAAAGCGCCAGCTATCATGGCGCGGGCACCTGCACCTTCTTCGGCACGGCCAACAGCAATCAGATGATGATGGAAGTGATGGGGCTGCACATGCCCTGCGCGTCCTTCGTCAATCCGGGCACCAAGCTGCGCAGCGAATTGACGCGGGCAGCCGTCCATCGGCTGGCGGCGATTGGGTGGGACGGCGACGACTATCGCCCGCTGGGCCACTGCATCGATGAAAAGGCAATCGTAAACGCCATTGTCGGGCTGATGGCAACGGGCGGATCGACCAACCACGCCATTCACCTCCCCGCTATCGCCCGCGCTGCCGGAATCACCATCGACTGGACCGACTTCGCTGAAATTTCCAACGCAGTGCCGTTGCTGGCGCGGGTCTATCCGAACGGCGCTGGGGACGTGAATAATTTCCATGCCGCCGGTGGCATGTCGGTCGTCATTCGCGAACTGCTGGACAATGGATTGCTGCATCGCGACATCCTGACCGTCGCGCGTGATGGCCTCACCGACTATGGCAAGGAACCGGTGATGGAGGACGAAGCACTGCAATGGCGCGACGTGCCGGCTTCGCGCGACCTGTCCATCGTCCGACCAGTATCCGATCCGTTCAGCCCCGACGGCGGCATGCGCCTGCTGGCCGGCAATCTTGGCCGCTGCGTGATGAAGGTGAGTGCGGTCGACCAGGAACGCTGGACGATCGAAGCGCCAGCAGCGATCTTCCACGACCAGGACGATGTTCTGCGTGCGTTCAAGGCGGGCGAGTTGGAACGCGACGTAGTGGTGGTCATGCGCTTCCAGGGGCCGCGCGCCAACGGCATGCCCGAATTGCACAAGCTGACCCCAGCTCTCGGCGTCCTTCAGGACCGGGGGTTCCGCGTCGCGCTGGTGACGGACGGGCGCATGTCGGGCGCTTCGGGCAAAGTCCCCGCCGCCATCCATCTGTCGCCCGAAGCTTTGGGCGGTGGCCCCATCGCCCGGTTGAAGGACGGTGACATCGTGCGGGTCTGCGCCCAAAGCGGCTTGATCCAGGCGCTGGTGGACGCCGATGAATGGAACGCGCGGGAAATGCCCACGCCGCCGCCCCCGCCCTATGACACCGGACGGGAATTGTTCGCGCTCTTCCGGCATCACAGCGATCTTGCTGAACAGGGCGCGTCCGCGATGCTGGCAGCGATGGAAACCGAGCTTTAACCCCACCCGTCATGCCAGCGAAAAGCTGGCATCTCAGGCAAAAGGGCACGGCCCAGCCTCATGAGAACCCAGCTTCCGCTGGGATGACGACCTGAATGGAGAGGTCTTATGACCGACATTATCGCCGCCGACATTGGCGGCACAAACGCCCGCTTTGCCCGCGCCCGGCTTGATGATCGCAACGTGCCGACGCTGGGCAAGGTGCGCAAATATAAGGTGGCGGACTTTTCCAGTCTGCAAGCCTGTTGGGCAGCCTTCGCGAAAGAGGAAGGCGACGACCTGCCAAAAGCCGCATCCATCGCATTCGCCACGGCGATCGGACGGGACGTCATAAAGCTGACCAACAGTAGTTGGATGATCCGGCCCGCCACGCTGGATGAGGAGCTGGGATTGAATCAGCTCAGGCTGGTCAATGATTTCGAAGCCGTCGCCCACGCAGTCGCGCGCCTGCCGCAGGATAATCTCCCCCTGCTGTTCGGCCAGGACAACCCCTTCCCGCGTGATGGCGGCGTGACGGTGGTCGGACCTGGCACGGGTCTGGGCGTTGCGATGATCGCCTTTGACGATGGCGTCCCCCATATCGTGGCAACCGAAGGCGGACATCTGGACTTCGCGCCGGTCGATCCGCTTGACGACAAGATTCTGGAATATCTGCGTGACAAGTTCCTGCGGGTATCGACCGAACGGATGGTATCGGGACCCGGCCTCAACAACATCTACAAGGCGATGGCGACCATCGGCCATGAACGGGTGATGTTGATGGAGGACGCCGAACTGTGGCAGGCCGCCATCGACGGCACGGATGAATTTGCGCGGACGGCGTTCGAACGCTTCTGCCTTTGCTATGGATCGGTCGTGGGCGACCTGGCGCTGGCGCACGGGCCGCACACGGTCGTCCTGGCGGGCGGCCTGACCCAGCGGATGCGGGAACTACTGCCGCAAAGCGGATTCCACCGGCGCTTTACCGCGAAGGGGCGGTTCGAAAGCTTGATGGCGTCGGTTCCGATCCGCCTCGCCTTGCATGACGAAATTGGACTTTATGGCGCAGCCGCCGCCTTTCGGGAGACGAAGTGATGAATTTGACCGTTGCGCAAGTAATGGAACTGGCACCCGTCATCCCGGTGCTGGTCGTGGAACGGGTCGAAGACGCGCTGCCGATCGCACGGGCGCTGGTCAGGGGCGGCCTGCCCGCGCTGGAGGTGACACTGCGCACCCCCGCCGCGCTGGATGTGATCCGCGAAATGGCACAGGTGGAAGGCGCTGTCGTTGGCGCAGGCACCGTCCTGAACCCCGCGCAACTGGACGCCGCGATGGAGGCGGGCGCGCGCTTTATCGTCAGCCCTGGGCTTACGGAGCCGCTGGGCAAGGCTGCGATCGCGGCAGGCATCCCCTTTCTGCCCGGCACAGCGACAGCGGGCGACATCATGCGCGGCATGGATATGGGCCTGTCCCATTTCAAATTCTTCCCGGCGGAAACGTCGGGCGGGCTGCCCGCGCTCAAGGCCCTCGCCGCGCCTCTTCATGAAGCCCGCTTCTGCCCGACCGGCGGCATCACCGCCGACAGCGCGCCCAAATGGCTGGCGGAACCCTTCATCAAATGCGTCGGCGGCAGCTGGGTCGTGCCCAAGGGACCGGTCGATCCCGACCAGATCGAAGCACTGGCGCGGGCGGCGGCGGCATTGGCGCGTTGATGACATTGCACGCGGCACTTAGCTTCCCTAGATGATGGCGCTATGATGCTGCGTCGGCTGCTGCCCTCCATTGCCCTTTTCCTGTCCGGCTGCGCGGGAACCCTGACGGGCTATCCCTCGCTCGCCAAGCGCTCGATTGAGAACGCGCCAATGGGCGAAGCTGTTGCTGCGCCCATCCCGGCGCAGGCCGATCCAGCCTTGCAGGCGGAAGTTGATCGGCTCGCTGGCCAGGCTCAGGCGGGGGCCGCGACCTTTGACCAGGCCTATCCGATGGCAGAGAGAATGGTGAGGGCAGCGGCGGGGGCCGCCGCTTCCAGCGAGTCATGGGTGGCGGCACAAACATCGCTCAGCACGTTGGAATCAGCGCGCAACGGCAGTGTCTCGGCTCTTGCCAGCCTGGACGTCCTCTATGTCGAACGCGCCAACGCCATCGCCGATGGCAAAGCGACCGGCGGCACGGAACAGATCGACGCCGCGCGCAAAACGGCCCTCGCAATGGTGGACTCCCAAAATGATCGCATCGACGCGTTAAAGAACAAACTGACGCAGCCTTAGGTTGTGTCTGCATTCATCTTAGCCAGATCATGGCGCACGCGAGGTGAACGA
>CBFHAG010000072.1:0-7065 GCA_965653535.1 uncultured Sphingobium sp. | reverse complement strand
GGTCCTTCCGGGTGATGGTCGTGGTGTCGGTCAGCCGGATCTTACCGCGGTCCACCGCGTCCAGGAATGTCATGGAAACCCACAGCTTGGACACGCTTTGCTGAGGGAAAAGGACGTTGCCATTCCAGGCAACCGTCCAGTCGCTGCCGACGCGGCGCACCGCGATGCCAACCTTGCCCCGAAAGCTTTGACCCAGGTTGCGCACGACGCTGACCAGCGCGGGAGGAGGAGTCTCCCGCTGGTCGACATCCAGTTCCTCGAATGGTTTGGGGGGATTGTCGACCCGCTTGATCGGATAGGTGGCGGTGGTCGGCTGCACGCGTTGTGTGGCACGGGCCTGAGGCTCCACCGGAGCACTGACGCAAGCTGACAGCGCCGCCACTAACAGAATGAGGCGGGCCGATCCGCCTTCCGGGCACCAACCGCGCCCACCATTTCGCTTGTACATCAACGTCCCCGAACTCTCCCGTGATTAGGCGCGTTGCTTCCTTCCACTGACAAGGAAGATGCGACGAATGATTCCACATTTGCGGTGTAAGGAGCCTGAACAGATTGACGCGCGGCACTCACCTTTCGTTCAGCCGGGATGGGCAAGGAGGCATGGCATGGACGGTTCGGACATCGACAGGCGAACATTGTTGCGAGTTGGCGCTGGCGCATGTGCCGGAATGTTTCTGCTCGATCATGGCGGGGCAAAAGCAGCACCGTCGTCCTTCGCGTCGCGCAGGATCGCCGTGACGACACGGGGAAACGGGCGCGATGTGCTGCTGATCCCCGGTCTGGCGAGTGGGCCAGGGCTGTGGACCGACATCCTGGACAAGGTTCCGGATTGCCGCTGGCACCTTGTCCATGTGCGCGGCTTTGCCGGGCTTGCCCCCGACGCCAACGCCAGCGGACCGCTGATCCAGCCGCTTGCCGACGAGATCGCCCGTTATGTTCGCACAGCCGGTCTCGTTCGCCCCGCTGTCATCGGCCATAGCATGGGCGGGGCGCTGGCGATGATGCTGGGGTTGAAGGGCGTGGCGGCGCGGATCATGGTCGTGGACATGCTGCCCGCAGGCGCGGCGATGGTTGGTGGCACCGCACGTGGCATGGGATATCTTGCCGGTCAGTTGAGCCAATATTTTACCGGGACCAAAGCGGGCCGCGCTTATCTGGCGCAGATATTGGCTGACGCGCCGGGCGCGCGGGGCAGTGATCCTGACGTGATCGCCAATGCCCTGCGCGACTTGGCCAATGTCGATCTGGGGCCGCAACTGGGTCGGATCGGCGTGCCGATGGAGGTGGTCTATGCCGTTGGGTCCGACGCTGCACAATCGGCGCAGATTACGCGCAATTTCCGCACGGCCTATGCCGCGAAGAAGGATTTGAAGCTGACGCCGATCGGCCCCAGCGGTCATGTCGTCATGGCGGATCAGCCTGCGCGCTTTGCTGCGACGGTCAGAGATTTCCTGCGGTCCTGATCATGGGGCGAGTACCGTGTCCACCGCTTCGGGCAGCATATCGGGATAGTCCAGCGTGTAGTGCAGGCCCCGGCTTTCCCTACGGCGGAGCGCCGAGCGCACGACCAGCCGAGCGACTTCCAGCAGGTTGCGCAGTTCGATAAGGTCCGGCGTCACACGGAAATGGCCGTAATATTCGTCCACTTCCTTGGCGAGCAGGTCGATGCGGTGCCGCGCCCGCTCCAGCCGCTTGGTGGTGCGCACGATGCCCACATAGTCCCACATGAACCGACGGATTTCCTTCCAGTTATGCTGGACGATGACTTCTTCGTCGGAGTTAGTGACGCGGCTTTCGTCCCACGGGCGAATGGCCGGGGGCGCTGGCAGGTCGCCCCAATGAGCGCGGATGTGGCGGGCCGCCGCTTCGCCGAAGACGAAACATTCCAGCAGGGAATTGGAAGCTAGGCGATTGGCCCCGTGCAGGCCGCTTTCGGTGACTTCGCCAGCGGCATAAAGGCCGGGAAGGTCGGTGCGACCGTTGAGGTCGATGATGACGCCGCCGCAGGTATAATGCTGCGCCGGGACGACCGGGATTGGTTCCTTCGTGATATCAATGTCGATGTCCAGCAACCGCGCATAGATGGTCGGGAAATGCTGCTTCACGAATTCGGACGGCTGATGACTGATGTCGAGATGGACATAGTCCAGCCCCAGACGCTTGATTTCATGGTCGATCGCGCGCGCCACGACGTCGCGAGGGGCAAGCTCTCCGCGGGGGTCGAACCGGGGCATGAAGCGTTCGCCGCCGCCGGGGACGCCGGGGGGGAGCTTCAGATGCCCGCCTTCGCCGCGCACCGCTTCGGTGATCAGGAAATTCTTGACCTCCAGATTATAGAGGCAGGTCGGGTGAAACTGGTTCATCTCCATATTGGAGACGCGGCAGCCCGCGCGCCAGGCCATGGCGATGCCGTCCCCGGTGGCCCCGCGTGGCGCTGTCGAGAAAAGATAGGTGCGACCCGCGCCGCCGGTGCACAGGATCGTCGCCTTTCCCAGCAGCGCATCGACATGCTTGGACCGTTTGTTGAAGGCGTAGACGCCCCAGACATGACCGTCGCCCGAATAGCGTTCGCCATGGCGGCTGGTGATGAGGTCGATGGCGACCATATCCTCCAGCAGCGTGATATTGGGATTGGCGCGGGCGGCCTTGAGTAGTGCGACCTGCACGGCATGGCCGGTCGCGTCATCGACATGGACGATGCGGCGGTGGCTGTGCCCGCCCTCTCGCGTCAGGTGCCAGCGTTCGCCAAACTGGTCGCCGCCGTTGAAGGGGACGCCGAGTTCCGCCAGCCTTTCGATGGCGGCGGGGGCTTCGGAGACGACGAACTCGACTGTCTCGCGATTGTTGAGGCCTGCGCCTGCGACCATCGTATCGTCAACATGCGCCTGAAAGCTGTCGCCGCCGTCCAGCACCGCCGCGATGCCGCCCTGCGCCCAGTTGGTGGAGCCACTGTCGAGCGCGGCCTTGGCGAGGACGACGACCTTGCGATCCTGCGCAAGGTTGATGGCGGCGGTGAGGCCTGCCGCGCCGGAGCCGATGATGACGACATCGTGGATAGTGGTGGGCATTCTACTCTCCCCCCTCCCGCAGGCGGGAGGGGTCGGGGGTGGGCAACAGGGCGAGCGTGGCCGCTGTGAGCGACAGCACGCCTTCCAGATTGGTCAGCACATCTGCATTGGTGAAGCGTAAAATGGAATAGCCTTGGGCGCGGCAATAAGCGTCGCGGCGGGCGTCATAATCGGCGCTGTTGTCGTGGGTGGACCCGTCGAGTTCGATGATCAGCTTGGCTGCGCGCGCGATGAAATCGGCGAAATAGGGGCCGATGGGCATTTGGCGGCTGAATTTGTGTCCGTTCAGTTGGCGGTTGCGGAGGTGCTGCCAGAGGAGGCGTTCTGGTGGGGAGGCTTCGTTTCTCAGGGACTTGGCGCGGGTGGTTGCGCGCGGGTTGAAAGGTCGCGCTGGCCCACCCCCCGGCCCCCTCCCGCTTGCGGGAGGGGGAGCAGTAGGTTGCGCCTCTTCCTTCACGCGGCTGCCGTCAGGTTCAGGAATACATCCTCGAGGTCCGGGTCACGCGTCACCACATCGACGATGGACAGCCCGCTCGCTTGAACGGCGGACAGTATCTGTCCGGCGTTGGCGCGGTCCTTCATATAGGTGATGGTCAGCGTGCGCGGGTCCGACAGTTCGACCTTTTCGAAGCAGGGCGCGTCCGGGGCTGCCCCGATGTCGCGGTCGACGGTCACCTGCACGACCTTTTCCTGCGCCATGGCAATCAGCTCTCGGGTCGGCTTGTCCGTGATCAGGCGACCATGATTGATGATGCCGATGCGATCGCACAGTTCCTCGGCTTCCTCCAGATAATGGGTCGTAAGGACGATGGTCACGCCCTGCGCGTTCAACTCGCGAACATAAGCCCATAGCTGCTGGCGAAGCTGCACATCGACGCCTGCGGTCGGTTCGTCCAGCACCAGGATCGGCGGCGAATGCACCATCGCCTTGGCCACCAGCAGGCGGCGCTTCATGCCGCCCGAAAGAGTGCGGGCATAGGCGTTGGCCTTGTCCTCCAGATGGACGGCGCGGAGCAATTCCATCGACCGCCGCCGATCCTTGGGAACGCCATAATAGCCCGCTTGATTTTCCAGCGTCTCATAGGGCGTGAAAAAGGGGTCGAAGACGATTTCCTGCGGGACGATGCCGATACTGTTCTTGGCATTGCGCGGGTTCTGGTCGATGTCGAAACCCCAGATCTTCGCGCTTCCGCTGGTTTTGTTCACCAGCCCGGCGAGGATGTTGATCGTCGTTGACTTGCCTGCGCCGTTGGGGCCGAGCAGACCATAAATCTGCCCGCGCGGGATAGAGAGGCTGATGTTGTCGAGCGCGCGCTTGCCGCCCGCATAGACTTTGGTGAGGTTAGTGATCTCGATGGCGGCGGTGGGGCTGTCGGTCATGGCTGATCTCTATGGGGATCGCGGGCGGGTAAGGAAAGAGGTTGGGTGAACCGAAGTTCACACCGTTGTCGGCCCTTTTGCCCTTAAGTCGCCGGAAACGCGACGGCAACGCGACAGGTGCGCGACGGGATCAGGCCGGGTTTGGGCGGGGGCGCGGGGGCGTTTCCAGCGCGAAGGGATCGGCCATGCGCGTCGCGTAGATTTTGAGGGCGGTGGCCCAGTTGCGGTCGAACGCCGTGTTGGCGAGGCGTTGCCGGAGGCGATGGGCGCTGGAGCGCGACATGCTCACCGATCGCGCGGCATGGGAGACATTGCCGGTTTCGAGCAGGGCGGTGAGGAAGAGGCGCTGCCGGGCTGGAGTCCAGCGACCGTGGCTGGATTGCGACGCCACGTCGTGCGCGGCGGTCGGGGCGGGGAGGGGCTGTTCCATCCGGCAGGATAGATCAGGGGAAATCCTATTTTGGAAGGGTGAGGAGTGTGCTGCGTCAGAACTCGTCAGCGATGTCCATGAGGCCGAGCAGCTTGCGGGGCGCGATTTCCCGCCAGCTTTTCGCCATCCGGTCGTCAATATGATCCCAATCGGTGTCGCCAAGGTCGAGACGGACGCCGATCCAGCCGTCGCCGAAATAGGCGGGACGGAAATAGCGGGCAGGGTCGCTGTCGATAAGCATCGCCTGTTCTTCGGGCGCGGTCGTCTTGACGAGCAGGGCGGTGATGTTGTCGCCATGATGATCGTGGCTGAAATAGGCGAATTTCTTGCCCTTTTCGATGCCGAAGCAAGGCATGCCGTGGGATGTGACCTCGTCGGCATGGGGAAGGGCGAGGGCGCGTTCGCGCACCTTGGCGAGCAGCCATTCGGGCTGGCGATCGCGGCTGACGAAATCGGCCAAAGTGCGGGAATAAAGCTGATGTTCGGCGATGAGGATGCGGGCGGCGAGGCTGTCGGCGGTGTCGCCGGGGAGGATGGCGACTTCCGTCTGCGCGAGCACGGGGCCGTCGTCCAGCTCGCTGGTGACGACATGGACGGAGCAGCCCGCATGGCTGTCGCCTGCGTCGAGCGCTTTCTGGTGGGTATCCAGGCCCTTATATTTGGGGAGGAGGCTGGGGTGGATGTTGAGCATCCGATCTTCCCAGCCCGCGACGAACTCTGGCGAGAGCAGGCGCATGTAACCGGCGAGCGCGACATATTCCGCGCCTGCCTTGCGCAGTTCGCCGTCGATGATCTGGTCGAACTCGGCGCGTTTTAGGCCCTTGTGGCTTTGGGCGAAGGTGGGGATGCCTTCTGCGTGGGCGAGGGTCAGGCCAGCGGCGTCAGGGTCGTTGGCGGCGACCAGGGCGATCTCATAGGGGCAGGACGGGTGTTTGGCGGCATAGAGCAGCGCCGCCATGTTGGACCCGCGCCCGGAAATCAGGATGCCGACTTTGGCCTTCACCATATAATCCCCGTTCGGGCTGAGCTTATCGAAGCCCAGCACTTTCTTGAAGAGAAGGGAAGCCCTTCGACAAGCTCAGGGCGAACGGTTTTTTTATCTCGGGCGTCTGACTAACCCAAGTGCGTCGCGGTCCAGTCGGCCTTGGCGCTCCAGGTTTCCTGGCTGCCCTTGACGGTGCAGCCCTTTTCGCCTGCTTCCACGATGCCGACGCGGACCACGGTTTCGCCTGCTGCCTCAAGCTCGGCTGCAACGGCGTCTGCGTCAGCTGCGCTCACCGCGAGCACCATGCCGACGCCGCAGTTGAAGGTGCGCGCCATTTCCTCCGGCTCGATATGGCCCTGCGCTTGCAGGAACGCCATCAGGCGGGGCTGCTCCCAGCCGTCGGCATCGACGACTGCATGGCAGCCTTCGGGTAGCACGCGCGGGATGTTTTCGAGGAGGCCGCCGCCGGTGATGTGGGCGAGTGCGTTGATCTTGCCGCCGCGCACCAGTGGCAGGAGCGGCTTCACATAGATGCGCGTCGGGGCCATCAGTGCGTCGATCAGCAGCACTTCATTGTCGAAGAGGGCCGGGCGGTCGAGCTTCCAGCCCTTGTCGGCGGCGAGTCGGCGGACGAGCGAGAAACCGTTGGAATGGACACCAGATGAGGTGAGGCCGAGGAGGATGTCGCCTGCCTTCACCTTGTTGCCGGTCAGCGCCTGGCTGCGTTCGACTGCGCCGACGCAGAATCCGGCGAGGTCATAGTCCCCGGCAGCATACATGCCCGGCATTTCCGCCGTTTCGCCGCCGATCAGGGCGCAACCGGCTTGCTTGCAGCCTTCGGCGATGCCCGCGATCACGCGTTCGGCGACGCCGCTCTCCAGCTTGCCGGTGGCGTAATAGTCGAGGAAGAAAAGCGGCTCCGCGCCCTGAACGATGAGATCGTTGGCGCACATGGCGACCAGATCGATGCCGACGCCGTCATGGCGGTCATGGTCGATCGCGAGCTTCAGCTTCGTGCCGACGCCGTCGTTGGCCGCGACCAGCAGCGGGTCGTCATAGCCAGCGGCCTTCAGGTCGAAGAAGCCGCCAAAGCCGCCCAGTTCCGCGTCGGCGCCGGGACGGCGGGTCGCCTTGGCAAGGGGGGCGATGGCGCGGACCAGCGCATTGCCTGCCGCGATGTCCACGCCAGCCTTGGCGTAGCT
>CBFHAG010000071.1:0-7195 GCA_965653535.1 uncultured Sphingobium sp. | reverse complement strand
CACATCCCTGCGCATCTGGGAATCCCCAGATTCCTATTTCAGGCTCGATGCTCTAGCGGACAGGTTTGACATTTCAATGTCCGCTAATGGACACCCCATGTTCTGATCCTGAATGATCGGGATTGGTCGCGCGCGTTCAGTCAGCTTTGCCGTCTGGAGGCTGCCCCGGGTTGAAGGACTATCGTGCTCCTGCGCAGGCAGGAGCCCAGTTCATGCGGCAGGACTGGGCTCCACGTAATCCTCTAGGGCCGCAATTGCTCGCCAGCTAACACCCAAATCACAGAAAACGCCCCGACTTCCCAGCCGGAGCGCCTACCTAACCCTCCTACAAAACCCTCAAGCCGCCTTGCGCGCCTTCACCAGCTTCTTCATCAGCATGTCCCGCTTCAACCGCGACAAATGATCGATGAACAGCACACCCTGCAGATGGTCGATCTCATGCTGCAGGCAAGTGGCGAGCAGCCCTTCCAGCTGCTCCTCATGGATGCGCCCATCCCGGTCCATCCAACTTGCGCGGATCGTCGCGGGACGCTCCACCTCGGCGAACTGGTCGGGCACCGACAGGCAACCTTCATTATAAACCGACAGCTCTTCTGATCCGTCCAATATCTCAGGATTGATGAACACCATCGGTTTCTTGACCGCCGGTGCGTCCTCTTCATCCGATTCGGGTTCCTGCAGATCCATCACCAGAACCCGCTTGGGCACGCCCACCTGAATCGCGGCCAGACCGATGCCCGGCGCGTCATACATTGTTTCGAACATATCGTCGATCAGGCGTTGCAGATCGTCATCGATCGTCTCTACCGGAGACGAAATGGTACGCAGGCGCGGGTCAGGCGCCTCAAGGATCGAAAGAATGGCCATGACAGGGAAATAGCCTTTATAGCCGGGATTTTCAAGCGATCGGACGACGCGCGCGCAGCGCCTGGGCCAACGTGCCTTCGTCCAGATAATCCAGCTCGCCCCCCACCGGCACGCCATGGGCCAGCTGGGTCAGCCGCACCGGAAAACGTTCCAGCCGCTCCGCCAGATAATGGGCGGTCGTCTGCCCTTCCAGCGTGGCGTTCATCGCCAGCACGACCTCATCAATCCCACCCACTTCCACCCGCCTGACCAGCGCATCGATGGAAAGGTCCTCCGGCCGCACACCCTCCAGCGCCGAAAGGCGGCCACCCAGCACATGAAACCGTCCGGGAAACAGGCGCGATTTATCCAGCGCCCACAGGTCCGCCACATCTTCGACCACGCACAGCGCGCGCGCGTCCCGCCGGGCATCGACGCAGATGCCGCAAGGGTCGACCGTGTCGACATTTCCGCATATATGACAGGTCACCAGCCGCTCGTTCACCGCGTCGAGCGCGCGCAGCAGCGGTTCCAGTGCACTTTCCCGTTTTTTGAGCAGGTGCAGCACCGCGCGCCGCGCGGAACGCGGGCCAAGACCGGGCAGACGGGACAGCGCCTGCGTGAGCGCATCGATCTCGGGAGAAGCCATGGAACCGAGATAGGGGCTTGCAAGTCCTGGGTCAAAAAGCTTTGAGAGGCCGCCATGCGCATCATCTATATGGGAACCCCCGATTTCGCCGTCCCCGCGCTCACCGCGCTGGCTGCGGCGGGACATGAAATAGCGGCGGTCTACAGCCAGCCGCCCCGCCCCGCCGGTCGGGGCAAGGCCCTTCGCCCGTCCCCCGTCCATGCACAGGCGGACCGGATGGGCATCGACGTGCGCACCCCGGTTTCGCTGAAAGACGCCGACGTGCAGGCCGCCTTTGCCGCGCTGAATGCCGATGTGGCGGTCGTCGCCGCCTATGGCCTGATCCTGCCCCGCCCCATTCTGGATGCCCCCCGCCTTGGCTGCTTCAACATCCACGCGTCGCTCCTCCCCCGCTGGCGCGGTGCCGCGCCGATCCAGCGCGCCATCCTGTCGGGGGACAATGTGACCGGCGTCACGATCATGGACATGGAGGCGGGGTTGGACACTGGCCCCATGCGCGCCAAGCATGTCACCCCGATCGAGGACAAGACCGCAGGCGCATTGACCGAAGAGCTCGCCCAGGCGGGCGCTGAACTGATGGTCGAAGTGCTGGACGACCTCCCCGCTCACCCGCCCGTGCCTCAACCGCAGGAAGGCGTCACCTACGCATCGAAGATCGACAAGGCCGAATCCCGCATCGATTTCACACGCGACGCGCATCAGGTCGAACGGCTGGTACGCGCCTTCAATCCCTTTCCCGGTGCCTTCTTCGAATATCGCGGCGAACGCTTCCGCATTCTCGCCGCCCATGTGGAAGAGCATGGAGGTCCCGCTGGCGAATTGCTCGACAATAGTCTCCTTATCGGCTGCGGCCACGCCTCCCTCCGCCCCACGCTAATCCAGCGTGCAGGCAAAGGCGCGATGTCGCCGGGTGAATTCCTACGCGGCTATGACATGCCCGCAGGATCGCGCGTCGATGGCTAATTTCGTTCCTTCCGACCGTCATCCCAGCGAAGGCTGGGATCTCAGGCCATGTGGCGCGCTGTCTCCCAAGATTCCAGCTTTCGCTGGGATGACGACGGTGGCTCGAATGCCCCTGTCAGTCCAATGACCCGCTTCGCCTTCACCGTGGAATTTGACGGGCGGCCCTTCATGGGCTGGCAACGGCAGGCGCACGGCCCCACCGTGCAGCAGGCGCTGGAGAACGCCATCCATGCGGTAACCGGCGAACGCGCCGTCATCCATGCGGCGGGTCGCACCGACGCAGGCGTTCACGGCCTAGCCATGCGCACCCACGCCGACATAGCGAAGGCCATCGCGCCGTTCCGCCTGACGGAAGCGATCAACGCCCACCTGCGCCCGCATCCCGTCGCAGTCATCGATTGCGAGCTGGTGCCGGACGACTGGCATGCGCGTTTTTCCTGCACTGGCCGATCCTATGTCTACCGCATCGCCAACCGCCGCGCGCCGCTGACCTTTGAACGGGGCCTCGTCTGGCGGGTCATCCAGCCACTCGACAGCGAGGCGATGCAGCAGGCCGCGCAGTTGCTGGTCGGTCGCCATGACTTCACCACCTTCCGCTCGGCCCATTGCCAGGCCGAAAGCCCGCTAAAATCCCTCGACCGGCTGGACGTCGAACGGCAGGGCGATCGCATCGCCATCCATGCGGAGGCGCGATCCTTCCTGCATCATCAGGTCCGATCGATGGTTGGATGCCTTGCGCTGGTCGGCATGGGCCGCTGGTCTATCGCCGATATGAAAGCTGCCCGCGATGCCAAGGACCGTGCCGCACTAGGCCTCAACGCCCCACCCGACGGCCTCTATTTCGTGCGCGCCAGCTATCCCGACCAAGCTACAGCCGGGTGCGAAACGGCGTGAAGTTGGTATGCGCGTCATACACATCCAGCCCCTCGGCCCGCTTCAACCTGTTCACAACCAGATAGGTCACAGGTGTCAGCACCGCTTCCCAGCTCACCTTCAGCAACCAGTTGGTGACCATGACGGTCAGCACCTGCGCACTGCTCCACTGGCCGTAAAAGGCGAGCGGGTAAAAGATCAGGCTGTCGATCCCCTGTCCCACGATGGTCGATCCGATGGTTCGCATCCACAGATGCTTGCCCTGTGTCAGCAGCTTCATCTTCGCCAGCACGAAACTATTGGCGAACTCGCCCGCCCAGAATGCGGCCAGCGAAGCGAAGACGATGCGCCATGTGTTCCCGAACACAGCCTCATAGGCCTTCTGGTCCGGCCATCCTTCCGCCGGGGGCAGCTTCACCACCACCCAGCTCATCAGCGCCATGAACAGCATCGCGCCAAACCCGGCCCAGACGCAGCGCCGCGCGCGGGCATAGCCATAGACTTCGGTCAGCACGTCGCCCAGCACATAGCCCAGGGGAAAGAACAATATGCCCGCGCCAAAGGTAAAGCCCCACAGGGTCGACAGCTTCGCCGCGCCGATCAGGTTGGACAGCAGCAATATGGCGACGAACGCCGCAATGAAAAAATCGAAATAGCGCATGGGCCGCTCAGAAAGCGCCTGCGCATCGATTTTCCGAACCCCCATTTCTGTCATGGACGCCTTGCATATCGGGCCGCCGCACAAATGCAATGGCACGCATGATTGCGCCGCGCGGCAAGCGCCGCTATCGCATCCCCGCACGGCCCCGTAGCTCAGCTGGATAGAGCATTCGCCTTCTAAGCGAATGGTCGCAGGTTCGAATCCTGCCGGGGTCGCCAACGAAAAGATAGTTTAGGGCTTTGCGTTTCTATGGGGCATAATGTGCTCACCCGCAAAGGTCAGCGGCTACAAGGACGAGATCGATGCCAGCACCTGGCTGATTTCGGAAGTGACGCACCGGTTCGACAAAGCGGGCGGCTTCATCGCCGATATCAGGATGGAGAGGCTCCTTAGCGCCGGCCCCGCAGTCGATATCAGCAGCTACTTTCGCAGCGGTTCTGCCAATCCCGACGAACGACTCGCCGTCGATCGGCTGCGTCGCTTGTAGGAACCACATTGCTGTGGCACGGGACACGCCCGGCACAATTTGGTGAGATCGTGGAGAGCGGAATGCATCCTGCTGGCGCGCAGCCCTTTAAAGGCATCGAAGGACTCAGGGCGTGGCTGGCATGGATGGTCGTGATAGGACATCTCGCCGCATACTCCCCTTATAGCAGCTATGGCATCGCTAAAGCGCTAACTAAGGCTGGAGACTTTGCCGTTGTCGTCTTTATCATCGTGAGCGGGTTCGTGATCACAAACCTGATCACTATTAAGAGAGAGCACTATCTCACCTACATCGCCCGTAGAGCATTGCGGATTTATCCCGCCTATCTGATCGGATTGTTGATGGGCGTGCTGGTTGCGACCAATTCTATTGACATAAGCGGCTTCTGGGCGATGCAGCCTCACCAGCTGGCTGCGTTTCAAGAACAGGATCGTCAGTTACAGTCCAATGCCTTGACGCACTTGGGGCTACATCTGTCGTTGCTTCACGCTATGGTCCCCAATGAAATACTTCCCCAAGCCGAGCATATGTTCCTGAGTCCTGCATGGAGCTTATCGCTTGAATGGCAATTTTACTTGATAGCGCCGATATTCATTTACGCAATAAAACGCTTCCCAGCGGCAACCGCTACGCTCGCAATCTTGGGCCTGATCAGTTATAAATCACACCTCTTTGGCCATTACTTCCGGGGAGGCCTGATCCTTTCCTCTTCATGGTATTTCTTAATCGGAATCGCGACCCGTTTGCACTTACATACCCTCCCGCAATTCGAAAAGTTTCCTCTTTGGTTACTGATCGCTGCCGTTCCCATTGCGCTGCTAAGCAAGGCAGCGCTTATACCGTTATTGATATGGTTTGCGCTAATACTCTATCTTCAGTCGCCCACGCGCTGGGCTGTACTTGATAGCAAATTCGCTAAGGCCGCAGGGGATCGATCCTATTCAGTATACATCCTGCATATGCCGATTTTGCTGACCGCAACATGGTGCACCTGGGCAGGCATGACGGCGCAGCGCTGGGAGGCCGTGCTCGCTGCATCTACTGCAACGATCGTGCTGACGTTCGCTGCAGCTGAGATCATCTATCGCTACGTAGAGCTTCCTGCAATTCGATGGGGAAAGATGATCCATTTCGTTCGACGCAGGCCCGCGCCGATAGCTGATGCAGCCTAAGTTCGCCTAACAACACCAGCCACCCGACCGATTACGAACATCTCGCCGTCGACAGCCGTTTCCTCCCGAACATGCGGATTGTCGTCGTCAAAGATGATCGGACGTTTATCGGGCATGGCATCATGGTATCCCGGTATCCCCCATCTGCGCATCGTCAGCAATCAGCAATCAGCAATGGACAGAGATCGAAACCCGCTACGCGGCGTTCGACGGCCACATCCGAAAGCTGGAAAGTCGTCCCAAGCGGCTACTGTCGAAGCTCGGCCGGTGCGGCCAATGTGGAGGGCGGCCCGATAACGACTACCAGAACCATCCCCACCCCAGCAGCAGCACGCCCGCGACCAGCATCGCGAAGGCCAGGAAGCCCCAGCCGAAATCAAGACCGCCCTTATTCGCCATCAAGGGGGCTGTCGTCCGGCCGCGCGCGCAGCAGCAGGTCATCGGTCACGGTCATGGCAAAGATCGGGTCGGCATCGGCGGGCACCTCGGCGATGGCATCGACAAAGGCCGATCGGGTTTCCGGTTCGTCATAGACCATCTTCTGGTCAAAGGCCGCGCGCCAGGTCGCCTCGTCCGGCCATTCGGCATAGCCTACGAAGCGCCCATCCGCATCACGGTGCAACCGCGATCCGTAGCTGCCATATTTTTCGCGGATCAGATCGGTTCCGCGCCGCCATGCCGCGCGGAACTGGTCTTCCTTTCCCGGATGCACCCGCCACCAATAGACTGCGACGAACATCGCCTCTCTCCTTTAAGGGACAGAATGATGCGCGCAGCCAGAGGTTGCAATCATCGTGCTCCTGCGAAGGCAGGAGCCTAGCTCAGACGGCAGGACTGGGCGCCTGCCTTCGCAGGAGCACATGCCGCCCAAACCGGTCAAAGAACCGACTGGCCGGTCTTTTCCCAATCCGCCAGGAAACCGGCGATGCCCTTGTCCGTCAGCACATGGTTGAACAGCGACTTGATGACCGAAGGCGGCGCGGTCATCACGTCCGCACCGATCTTCGCGCTTTCCAGCACGTGGATCGGATGCCGCACGCTCGCCACCAGGATTTCCGTGTCGAACGCATAATTGTCGTAGATCAACCGGATATCCTCGATCAGCTTCATGCCGTCAAAGCCATTATCGTCATGCCGCCCGACGAAGGGCGAAATGAAGCTCGCGCCCGCCTTCGCCGCCAACAGCGCCTGGTTGGCGGAAAAGCACAGCGTCACATTGACCATCGTGCCTTCACTGGTCAGCGCCTTGCAGGTCTTGAGGCCGTCTATGGTCAACGGCACCTTGATGCAGACATTGTCCGCGATCTTCCGCAGCACGGCGGCTTCCTTCATCATCGTCTCATGGTCGAGCGCAACGACTTCCGCCGACACGGGTCCATCGACGATGCCGCAGATTTCCTCGACCACTTCGACGAACTTGCGGCCCGACTTGTGGATCAGCGACGGGTTGGTGGTGACACCGTCCAGCAGGCCGGTCGCGGCCAGCTCGCGGATTTCGTTGGTGTCGGCGGTATCGACGAAGAACTTCATGGGTCTGCTCCGGG
>CBFHAG010000070.1:0-7373 GCA_965653535.1 uncultured Sphingobium sp. | reverse complement strand
CGCAGCATCGTCTTGTGCTCATGCACCTTCAGATACTGGTCGATATCCTCCGCGATCAGCGCGTCGGTCTTGTAGATGGGTTCTGCAACAATGTCGGTCATGTTATCTGTCCCGTCATCCCAGCGCAGGCTGGGATCGTTGTGATCTTGGTCAAGGGCGGGGTCTGCAAGAGGGCCTGCCAAGAGGCCCGAGACCCCAGCCGTCGCTGGGGTTGACGCTTCGGAACGCTGCGCATTCCGTGGCGCGTCAAAAATACCCTTCCTGCTTCTTCTTTTCCATGCCAGCGCCGCCAGCATCCTTGTCGATGGCCCTGCCCTGCCGTTCCGATGTGGTGGTGAGCAGCGTTTCCTGGATCACTTCCGGCAGCGTCTTCGCCTTGCTTTCGACGGCACCGGTCAACGGATAGCAGCCCAACGTGCGGAAGCGGATGGAGCGCATCACCGGCGTTTCATCGGGCTTGAGCGGGAAACGGTCGTCATCGACCATCAGCAGCATGCCGTCGCGCTCAACGGTCGGGCGTTCGTCCGCGAAATAGAGCGGGACGATCGGCACGTCGTTGAGGTGGATATACTGCCAGATGTCCAGCTCGGTCCAATTGCTGATCGGGAAGATGCGGATGCTTTCGCCCTTATTCTTGCGGGCGTTGTAGAGGTTCCACAATTCCGGGCGCTGGTTCTTCGGGTCCCAGCCGTGCGAAGCGGTGCGGAAGGAAAAGATGCGTTCCTTCGCGCGGCTCTTTTCCTCGTCACGGCGCGCGCCGCCAAAGGCCGCGTCAAAGCCATAGAGGTCGAGCGCTTGCTTCAACCCTTCGGTCTTCCACATGTCGGTGTGGAGCGCGCCATGGTCGAACGGATTGATCCCCCGTTCCTGCGCTTCGGGGTTGTGATAGACGAGCAGCTCCATGCCGCTTTCGGTCGCCATCCGGTCGCGCAGCTTGTACATTTCCTGGAATTTCCAGGTCGTGTCCACGTGCAGCAGCGGAAAGGGCGGCGGCGAAGGATAGAAAGCCTTGCGCGCCAGGTGCAGCATCACGGCGCTGTCCTTGCCTACCGAATAGAGCATGACCGGCTTTTCCGCTTCCGCCACGACTTCGCGCAGAATGTGGATGCTTTCGGCCTCCAGCCGTTCCAGATGGGTCAGGGTCGATTTACTCAGTTGGTCGGACATATTCTCTCTACCCTATGGGGTTGCGGGCTTTAAATCGCTGCTGGCGCTTGACCGCGAAGCCCCCATATGGGAGCAAAATCCCATGTCCTCCAATTTCGCCACCCAGCGCGAGCTGTTGCTACCCCTTGTGGAGGGTATCCATGAAAGCCCGCCATGGGGCGAATTCCTGCGTCAGCTGGTCGCGCGAACCTATGCGCGCCGGGCGTTCCTGATCATCACCCTGGCCAATGCAGCGCCCGATCAAGAGGCAGCGGTCGTGCATGTCGCAGCCCCGCGCGCCGCAACCGAACCGCCGCTGGATTTTCGCCGGATCGAACGGCTGGGCCTTCATCCCTATGGCACACTGCGACCGGGCCGCGTCTATTCGCTGGAGGAAATGCTGGATTATAGCCGGCCCGAAAAGCGCGACCGCCAGCGCGCGGAGCTGGACGAAATGAACATCCGTTATGGCCGGTTTCTGAGGGTATCGGCAGGCGGGGCGGCGGACGCATGGCTGCTGCTGGTGCGGGAACGGGAGGATTTCACGGCGTCTGCCGTCGCCGCCCTGTCTGGCATTGGTCCGCATCTTTCCGCCGCGCTTAAAACGCTGGCTGCCCTGATCGAACAGCGATTGCAGGTCGCGCTCGCCCAATCGGCGCTGCAGCGGTTGGGTGTGGGGCAATTGGCGTTCGACGCGACTGGCCGGGTGATGGCGGCGGACAGGCAAGCGGAGGCGTTGCTGGCTTTCGTCCCCGACCCCGCTGCCGGACGGCGGCTCCAGCTGGTGCCTGCGGTCTCTCAAGCGCTGGAGGCGGCGTGCGCTGAACTGGCGGTGGCGGCGCCGGGGGCCAGCATTCCCCTGCCGCTGGGCACGCAGGCGGAGCTGTGGATGCTGCTGCGCAAGGCGGACCTGCCGTTGGCGGAACCATGCGCCTTTCCAGCGGCCACGGGCGTATTGCGTATCCACCAGCGGGAGGATGCCCTGCGCGCCCGTCGGGCGCTTTCGTCCATATATGGGCTGTCGATGAATGAGGCCGCGCTGGCGCATCAATTGTCGATGGGGGAAACAATCGTGGAAGCTGGCCAGAATCTGCGGCTGACCCCCGAAACGTCGCGCAGCTATTCCAAGCGCATCTATGCCAAGACCGGAACGTCCAGTCAGGCAGACCTGGTCCGGCTGGTGCTGACCGGCCTCGCGCCCTTCGCCTGAGGACCCTCCACGTGCTCCTGCGGAGGCAGGAGCCCAGTCGGAACGGCAGAACTGGGTTCCTGCCTCCGCAGGAACATGACCGTTCCCAAGGGCACAGGTCTGTCCCGGTGGAGATTATATTTTCGGGATCGCCGCTTCGCCCTGCACGGCCCGCGCCGCGCCGCGGATCGCGCCTTCGATATAGCCGACGCCGGTGCCGTCCCCGACTTCCTTCACGCTGAAGCCCTGAGCGCGCAGCGCGTCGGCAAGGCTGCTGTCGCCATGCGCGCCCTTGGCGACGATGACGGTGTCGGCGGGGACCAGATGCGTTTCCCCTTCCGCCGTGGTGAAGGAAACGCCTTCGTAGTCGATGCGGATATCCTTGACCTCCGCGAACATCGCAACGCCATGTTCGCGCAGTTCCGGGATCAGGCGCAAGCGACGGACGACGGTCAATCCCTTTCCGAACTTCGGCCCTTCCTCGACGACCGCGACCTGCCGGCCCCGCTCAATCAGGAATTCGGCCAGCTCCACGCCCACCAGCTCGCCGCCGATGATGACGACCCGGTCGCCCAGGGGCATCCACTGCCGTGTCGCCTTGCGCACGAAGTCGAGGTTGGCCGTCACGCCGGTGGCCGCACCGATCCGGGTGGCGAGCCGCGTGGCAAGGCCGGTCTTGCGCTTCAACGCGTCAGAACTTTCCCCCAGCATCATCTTGCGCATGTCGTCGCCGCTGAAAACATGGTCCAGGTCGCTGCCGGGGATTAGCGGCATGTCGCGCACCGCGCCGGTCGCCACGATCACTTCGTCGGGCGCGAGGGTGCGCAACAGTTCCGGCGTCGCGACCGTCTTCAACCGCACATCGACGTTGGACGTCTCGACTTCGCGCCTTAGCCATTCCAGGATGCGCTCATTGGGTTCGTAGGCGAGCGCGGCGAAGCGCAGCGTGCCGCCCAGCCGGTCGCTTTGTTCGATCAGCGTGACCTGGTTGCCCAGCGCATCCAGACGGCGCGCCGCCTCCATCCCCCCCGGTCCGCCGCCGATGACGACATAGCGCTTGCCCAACGGCGGCGTAGCCCGGCCCTGTAGATGTTCAAAGCCGGTTTCGGATCGCACCGCGCAGCGCACTTGCTGCCGGACATAGGCGGTGCTGACGCAGGTATAGCAATAGATGCAGGGGCGAACGTCCTGCGGGCGTCCATCGGCCAGCTTGTTGGGAAGCTGCGGGTCCGCCAATATCTTGCGCCCCATGGCCAGGAAGTCGAACGCGCCTTCCTGAAAGCGCTTTTCGCCCCGGTCAGGCTCAACCCGCCCGGATGCGATGATCGGAATGCCAACCTCCGCCCTTATAGCGGCGGCGGCGGGAATGTTCATTTCCGGTTCGTGCGGGATGTTCGATCCCGAATGCAGCTTTGCCTGCCCGACATCATGATAGGCGGTGACGGCGATCGCATCCGCCCCGCCCGCTTCCAACATGCGCGCCACCGCCCTGGCATCGTCCAGCGTGGTGCCCACCGTCTTTCCAAATTCGCGGGAATCCAGCTTCATCCAAACCGGGAAATCCGGCCCCACCGCTTCGCGCACCGCCGCCAGCACCTCCAGCATCAGCCGGGCGCGATTTTCCAGCGGGCCGCCATATTGATCCGTCCGCTTGTTGGTCGAAGGCGAAAGGAAGGAGGAGATGAGATAGCCGTGGCCACCGTGGATTTCGCAGGCGTCGAACCCGGCTTCCTTTGCACGGCGGGCACCGTCCGCATATTGGCGCACCGCAATCGCGATATCCTCGACCGTCAGCACCTTGATCGTCGGCACGGCGCTGCCGCCGAAAGCCGCCAGCTCTTCGGGAAGGAAATAATCGGGAAAGTCGCCGACGAACGGGCCGGGCATGGACGGTGCCCACAAGGGATGCCCGTCCTGTGCCGAATGACCCGCCACCAGCCCGCCCTGATGGATCTGGGCCGCGATCTTTGCGCCATGGGCATGGACCCTGTCCGTCAGACGGCGCAGGCCGGGCAGGAAGCGGTCGTCCGACACGCCAAGCTGATTGGGCTGAACCGCGCCGACGGGCCATGCGACCCCCATCACGCCGGTCACGATCAGGGCCGCGCCACCCTTCGCCTGATCCTCATGATAGGCGATCAGCCGTTCGCCTGCCGTGCCGTCATCTTCGGCCAGGCTGACCCCCATGGCGGTCACGAACATGCGGTTACGCAAATCCATCTGGCCAATCCGGCCCGACGAAAGGAGGCCCGAAAAGCCCTTGCGCGCTGATTGTCTACCCTCGCCCACTTATCTCTCCATCATTCCGCCGTGCGGTTTTATTGGGCGACAGTTCGGCCATACAAGATGTATTGTCAACCGGGGTTTCAGAGGCTAACACGCGCCGCATTCACCTGGTGGAGCAGGAATCTTTGGCCAACGGTTTGTCCCGCCGTAACTTTCATCAGGAAGAACAGCGCGCACGCACCCGCGCCCTGATTGTCGAAGCGGCGCTGAAAGTGTTTGCGGACCGGGGTTATGTCGGCAGCTCGATCGAACATATACTGGTAGCCGCCGGGGTGAGCCGCGCTGCATTCTACAGTCATTTTGACGGCAAGCTGGCGGTCGTGCGGGCCATTGCCAAGGATTTCGAACCTGCATGGCATCCGGTCTTCGCCTATCTGGCGGAGTTGCGGGACCCTGGCCTGCCGGAATTGACCGGGTGGGCGACGCGTCATCTGGACATGCATCGCACCAACCAGGCCACCTGCACCCTGCTGACTCAGGTCGCGGTGCTGGAGGAGGCCCTATATTGGGAAGTGTCCGCGCAACGGGACATCATCATCACCATGCTGGCGAAGCGGCACAAGGCTTTCGAGCTGGCGGCCCGGGACGATGACGTCCTGTTGGAGGCGCATATCCTGTTATGGGGAATGGACCAGGCCTGTTTTCATGTGGTCCGCCAGCATCTGCATGACCCCGGCAAACGAGCAGCGGAAATTATCGCCGGGCAGATGAAGGCATTTCTGGACAAGCATGGCGGCTGATCGTTCCCTGCCCGGCCATAGGCTATTTACCGAACCCCATCACAAACTGCCGCAATATCTGTTTCTGAAGCTCCATGAGCTTGGGATCGACGGCGGGCTGCCCCGTCAATGATTCAATAAGTGACGACGACCAAAAGAAGCCGAACAGCGTGTTGAAGATCGCCACGATTTGCAACGCGACCAGGTTTTCATCTTCATTCGGCGCGCCCAGCGTGGCGTTTAACCTGCGCCCATATTCGGCCAGCTGTGCCATCCAGCCCAGCGCGATTTCGTCCGGGTCGAAATCCCGGGAAATCACAGCCCGGATCAACAATCTGGATATATTGGGATGGTCCGCCAGAAGATCGGTCATCCGGTCCGTCAGTTCGTACAGAATGGACATGTCGGCTGGACCGGCGAGAATCTGATCCATCAGTTCGGTCAGCGGTCGCAGAGTCCGTTCATAGACCTGCCGATACAGGTCCTCCTTGCTCGAAAAATGCTTGTAGAGGCCGGGCTGCTGGATTTCGGCCATGGCCGCGATATCGCGCAAGGACGCGGCACCAAAACCTTTTTGTGCGAACTGCGCCTCTGCTGCGTCAAGTATGCGGTGCGCGGTGCGCTGACCCTTGTTCATCGATGTTGCGGATCCCCCTTAGACGCGCGCCCAGCATGGACGATGTTTCGCAAAGTTGCAAAAGCGACTTGATCAGAAAAGTTATCATGCTATAACTTTTGAAGCTGGAGCGGGCGGGACCTTACGCCCTGTCCCGTAATCTTGAGGAGAAGATGATGCTTGATGAAGCGCGTAGGCAGTATCTGTCGGACATTCTGCGCCCTGTCGCTCCGCCGCGCGAAATCGACAAGCCGTTCACCGAAGAACAAAAGCGGCGCATGCTGGACGTGGTCCACAAGGGCGAATGGAAGCTGATAATCGCCCAGCATTTTGCAAGTCCCGAAGCGCTCCTCGCCACCTTCACGGGCGGTTTCGAGGAGGGCTTCACGCCGACGCTGGACATGTTCATGACGCCGACTTTCCGCGGATTCTTCGCCAATTATTCGGCGATGCTGTATCCCGAACTGCACGACGTCTTTTATAACGAAGCGTTCCTCAATCACGCCAAGTCCTATTGGAACGCGGAATATGCCAAGCCGCAGATGATGTTGTTCAACGTCAATGGGCCTACGACGAACACCGATCCGGGCCATCTCGACACGCCCAGCTTCCGGGGTGTCCGTTACGAAAATTCACCCACCTGGCTATGTTCGATCATGGGTCGTTCGGGACTGTTCCAGGACTATCTGATCAAGATGGCGCAGGTCATCACCTGGTTCAGCCATGACCCGGCCAGCGGCTTCACCTATTGGCCCGATGGTCCGTTGGCCAAGCCAACGCGCGTACAATCGCCAATCTATAATCGCGCCGTCGTCGTGCAGAATGAAATGCTGGTCCATCGTGGCGAAGCCAACGGCCCGGTCGAACGCCGCCGCCCCGCCGGTCTGTGCTTCGATACCCTCTTTACGGGCGACAAGGATGATCGTGATGGCTGGGTCCTCAAAAATGGCGACCAGGTGATCGAACGCTATCACACCGACGACCTGCGTTTCCTGGTCCATTGGTCGGCAGAAGTGTTCACCGATTTTGACGAGCTGAAAAAGAATATGGATGGGTCCGACGACCTGACCCATGAGCAGGCGATCGACATGCTGATCAAGGACGTCCGTTCGCGCGGCATTAAGATCGAAACGCCGTCCGATCCGCTGAACGACCCGGCCTTGATCCGCACTCTCAACGCCGCCTATAATTTTGGGGGCCCGGCCGAATATCCGCCCGAAACACAGGTTGACCGCCCTATGGCCGCCTGAGGCCATGGCGTGGAATATCATGGGGATGGCGGATTTCGGCTAAACGCTCGGCAGCTTATACTCCCGATACTGCTCCCGCAGCGTCGTTTTCAACAGCTTGCCGGTCCCGGTGTGCGGAAGCGCGTCGACAAACAGGATATCGTCAGGCAGCCACCATTTGGCGAGCT
>CBFHAG010000069.1:0-7951 GCA_965653535.1 uncultured Sphingobium sp. | reverse complement strand
CATGGATATAGCTGATTTCCTTGAGCTTGAGCGCCCCTTCCAGCGCCAGCGGATAATCAGGCCCGCGCCCAAGGTAGAGCACGTCCCGCGCAGCCGCGATCAGATGCGCCATGGCCTCGATCGATTCATCATAGGCCAGTGCCG
This sequence comes from uncultured Sphingobium sp., assembly GCA_965653535.1. Lineage (GTDB taxonomy): Bacteria > Pseudomonadota > Alphaproteobacteria > Sphingomonadales > Sphingomonadaceae > Sphingobium. The sequence continues at coordinate 7,807 of CBFHAG010000069.1, read as the reverse complement.
CATTCAACGCGGCGGGCGCTTCGGCCAGATGGCGCACCAATTCCTTTTCCGCCTTGGCGTCCAGCCGCCCCTTAGCCCGCGCAAGATTGGCGGCGAAGGCGGCGAGGACGGCGAGCTGGCACGTGAATGCCTTTGTCGATGCGACGCCGATTTCCGGCCCGGCATGAGTGGGAAGCAGCAGGTCGGCCTCCCGCGCCATGGTGCTGGTGGGGACGTTGACGACCGCTGCGATCTTCTGCCCCTCACCCCGCGCATGGCGAAGCGCGGCGAGCGTATCGGCGGTTTCGCCGGACTGGCTGATGACGATCATCAGCCCGCCATCCTCCATCACCGGCGCGCGATAGCGGAACTCGCTGGCCACATCGATATCGACCGGCACGCGGGCAAGCTGTTCGAACCAATATTTGGCGACCATGCCCGCATAATAGCTGGTGCCGCAGGCAACGATCGTCACCCTGCGGATCGTGCCCAGGTCGAAATCGGGAATCGGCAGCGATACCTGATCCTCCATCCGGCGAAGATAGGATCGCAGCGTCTGGGCGACGACCACGGGCTGCTCGTAAATCTCCTTGAGCATATAGTGGCGGTGATTGCCCTTGGAGATAAGCTCGCCCGTCACGCCGGAAATGGTGATCGGTCGTTCGACGGGGACATTGTCCTTGTCGAAAATCTCCGCACCCTGCGCCGTGACGACCACCCAGTCGCCTTCTTCCAGATAGGCGATGCGCTGGGTCAGCGGCGCAAGCGCCAGCGCGTCGGAGCCGAGATAGGTTTCCCCGTCGCCATATCCCACGACCAGCGGCGAACCCAATCGCGCGCCGATCAGCATGTCCGGGCTGCTGCGGAACAATATGGCAAGTGCAAAGGCGCCATGAAGCCGAGGAAGAACCTGCGCCACCGCGTCGCGTGGCGAAGCGCCCTGTTCGACCAGTTCGCTCACCAGATGAGCGACGACTTCCGTGTCGGTTTCGCTGTCGAACACCCGGCCCCTCGCCGTCAATTCTTCCCGCAGCGCCTTGAAATTCTCGATAATGCCGTTGTGGACCAGCGCGACTTCCTTCGTCGCATGGGGGTGCGCATTGCTGGTCGTGGGAGCGCCGTGCGTCGCCCAACGCGTATGCGCGATGCCAGTCGTGCCGGGCAGCGGGTTGCTGTCCAGTTCTTTCACCAGATTGGCGAGCTTGCCCTCCGCGCGGCGGCGTTCGATCGCACCATCATGGATGGCCGCTACGCCCGCGCTGTCATAGCCGCGATATTCCAGCCGCTTCAGACCTTCGACAAGCCGCTCCGCCACGCCGTCCTTGCCGACGATACCGATAATTCCGCACATGAATTCTGATGCCCCAAAAAGCTGCAAAACAAGCGATTAGCAGTCGCTGCGTCCATAGCTATGCCATGATCGTACGCCAAACGACAGGGGCCTGTGTCATTGGGCGCGAATTGTGACCAGCCAGATGTCTGGCGGCGCGAGCATGCGGATGGGAAGGCCGCTGGTCCCCACGCCTCCCGACACGATCATGGTCTTGTCGCCCTCCCGATACAGGCCGCAGGCAAAGCGCTTACCCAGGCGTGATGGGACATAGACGATACCCAATAGGGGCAACGCCACCTGGCCGCAATGCGTATGCCCGACCAGTGTCAGCGACGGCTGATCGGGCAAGGCAGGAAAGATGTCGGGACCATGCGACAGGATCAGGGGCGCTCCACCCAGCGCCTTCATGGCCTCCGCTGTATGCGGGACATCGGGCCTTCCGGTATGGAAATCCCGCAACCCGCCAATCGCCAGCGGACCCCGCCGAACGGCTTCATTGTCCAGCAGACGAACGCCGTTTCGGGCGAAGAGCCGCCGCCATTCCTTCCGGCTAACCAGAGAATGGCGGCGGGCGTCATGATTTCCCAACACGGCCACCACGCCCAACGGCGCACGCAACCCGGCGAAGGGTGCGATGCTTTCGGCCGCGTCATAAGTCGCACCGCCTTTGTCATCGCCGATATAATCGCCGCCCAGCAGGACGAGGTCCGGCTTCAGGTCGTTCACCATCGCTACGATGCGCGCCATCCGTTCGGGACTATTGTCAGGTCCCGACAGATGCGTGTCGGTGATCAGGGCAACGCGCACCAACTGGCTCGGCGCATCCGAGGGGAAAGGCAGGGCGATCTCCAACTGCCGCACGACCGGCATCGCGCGCGCATTGTCGATCAGCCAAAGGCCGAAGCCGATAGCCAGCAGCAGCAGGACCAGCAGCGCGGCCAGCCAGCGCCGGGTCCGACGTAGGCCTCTCACTTGGCGGCTTTGCGCGCCTGCATCCTGGCTCTGAAGCGCTTGGCCCAGCCGGACTTACCCTCCTGCGCGGGTCGAACGAGACACAGGGCATCGGCATCGACCTCCTTGGTCACAACGCTGCCCGCCGCCACGATCGCGCCGTCGCCAATCTTCACTGGCGCGACCAGCGCGCTGTTGGAGCCAATGAAGGCACCCGCGCCGATCTCCGTACGATATTTGAAGAAGCCGTCATAATTGCAGGTAATGGTGCCCGCCCCGATATTGGCACCCGCGCCGATGACGGCGTCACCGATATAGGACAGGTGATTGACCTTCGCGCCCTCGCCCAATTCCGCCTTCTTCACCTCAACGAAATTGCCAACCTTTGCCCTGGGTCCGATCTGCGCGCCGGGGCGCAGTCGCGCATAAGGTCCGATCTCGGCCCCCGCACCGATGGCCGCGCCTTCCAGATGTGAAAAGGCGCGGATGGTGACATCGTCCGCCACGGTCACGCCGGGGCCAAACACGACATTGGGCTCCACCAGCACATCGCGTCCCAGCACCGTGTCATGAGCGAAAAATACGGTTTCAGGCGCGACCAGCGTGACACCGTCGCGCATCGCTTCCATGCGGCAACGGTCCTGCCAGTCCGCTTCGACACTTGCCAGTTCGGCGCGGCTATTGACGCCAGCCACTTCCCACGCCTCCGCCTCGATCACTGCGCTTTGCGCGCCAGGGAGCATGACGATGTCGGGCAGATAATATTCACCCGCTGCATTATGGTTGCCAATCTGGTCCAACAACACGAACAGGTCGGTCGAACGCACCGCCATCAGCCCCGAATTGCACAGCGTCACCGCTCGTTCGGTGGCATCGGCATCCTTATATTCCACCATTTTTTCGATGGCGCCCTGTCCATCGGTGATGATCCTGCCATAGGCTGCGGCATCCTGGGGCCGGAAGCCCAGCACCACAGCGCGTGGCTCGTCCCCCATGTTCAGCCGGTCGATCATCGCACGCATGGTTTCGGGTCGAACCAATGGAACATCGCCATAAAGGATCAATATGTCGCCCGCGAATCCCGCCAGCGCGTCATGCGCCTGAGCAACAGCGTGACCCGTGCCCAACTGCTTGTCCTGCACGGCGATCACCGCACCCGTGCCTGCCACAGCCGCTTCCACCTGTTCGCGACCCGATCCGACGACCACGACCTGCCGCTCTGGCTTCAGTCCGGCGATGCTGGCCAGCAGGTGAAGCAGCATGGGCCGCCCGGCGACCGGGTGCAGCACCTTATGCTTTGCGGATTTCATGCGAGTCCCCTGCCCAGCGGCAAGGATGATGACGGCAATGGGGCGGCTGGCGGTCACGACGGAACGCTTCCTTCCTGCAAGGTAAAGAGGTCAAGAATCTGAAGGCTGTCTGCCACGTTTGACTTGCCTTTGCCACCGCGCTGGCCGCATGAGCCACGCCATGTCACGGATTCCTTTCGACGTCGTCGGTTTCGACCTGGACGGCACGTTGCTTGACACGAGCGGCGACCTGGCCGCGGCGGTCAACTACGCCCTCGCGACGCTGGATCGGCCGCCTTTCCCGGCGGACTCCATCCACCCGTTCGTCGGCAAGGGCGCGAAAGTGATGCTGGAGCGAGCGTTGACCGCTTCAGGCAGTTGCGATGACGGGCTGATCGCCGCCACGCTGCCGATCCTGCTCGATTATTATGAACAGAATCTCGCCGTTCACTCCGTCCCCTACCCCGGTTTGATCGCGGCAATAGATCGGCTGGAACAGGCGGGCGTGAAGATCGCCATCTGCACCAACAAGTCGGAACGCTTCACCATACCGCTGATGCACCAGATCGGCCTGTCGGAACGGTTCGCCAGCATTGTCTGCGGCGACACGCTGCATGTTTCCAAACCTGACCCCGCCCCGATCCATGAGATGATCGCGCGTGCAGGTGGCGGCAGGGCCATATTCCTTGGCGACACCATAAACGACATTGCGGGGGCCCGTAACGCTGCCATTCCCAGCATCGCGGTCAGCTTCGGCTTTCTGGATGGTCCCGTCGAACTATTACAGGCCGACGCGGTGATCCATCATTTCGATGAACTGATCCCGCTTCTGGAAAATTGGCCGGACTGACGCTGCGCGCCTGTCATTTCATCCATAACGGACCAACATTTCATCGATTCTGGAAGTATTTGTTAAGGGCGAGATTATACGTCCTGGTCGTGGCCGCGCGCGGCACGCCTTGCGGCAACCACCAAAAAGTAAAGGATAAAGGCACTCGGCATGGGAGAAAATTACGCTTTCTTCCTGCCGGTCATGATGGCCAGTTTCAGCATCGCTTTTCTGATACTTTACAGCCGGGGCCTGCGCGTGGCTGGTTGGTGGAGCGCGGGCTACATCTGCGTCGCTGCCGGTTTTACGACCCCTGCCGCCTACGCGGCCGTCCCGACGCACCTGTGGAGCCTGCTCGCCAACCTTTTATTCGCGACGGGTTTTCTGTTCTTCAGCGAAGCATTGCTCCAGCGGTGGCGCCCCTTCTGGCTTCTACCCACCCGTATCACCATCTGGGCGGTGTCCTGGCTTCTCAGCGCCACAGCGATGGCCGTCGGCAATCTGCCCATGGAACTGGCGGCGTCTGACCTTGGCTGCTTCCTTCTCATCGCACTGCCCTTGATCGCCGCCAGGGGTCGGCTAATCAGCGGGGCAGATCGCACCCTGTTCGCGGCGGCCCTTTTAGTGGCGCTCGACAATCTTGTTCGGGGTAGCACGGTCCAGCTTACCGTGGCGCAGGACATCAATTATCTGGTCAGCGATCACGCCTTTCTGACCCAGGCGCTCGCTTGCATATTCGGGATGTTCCTGGCGCTGGCGGCACTGGCGACGCACGTACTCGATCTGCTCGCCCGTTATGAACGGGATGCCATGATCGATCCGCTTTCAGGCTTGCTCAATCGCCGTGGATTTGACGACGCCGTGATGCAACTTGGCACGACCGCCCGGTCCGGCAGCCTTATCGTCTGCGACATCGATCATTTCAAGGCGGTGAATGATGAATATGGCCATGCCCTGGGCGACCGCGTCATCGCAGCGCTGGCAGGGATCTTGAAAGACGGAAAACCCGACATGGCGGTAACGGCACGTTTCGGAGGGGAGGAATTCGTGCTTTTCCTGCCATGCACCGACGCCGCCCGCGCCGCCGTCATCGCCAATGACGTGCGGGAAAGTTTCACTCGCGAAATCCGGTCAACCCTGCCAATCACACGCAACCTGACCGCCAGCTTCGGCTTGTCCACCGTTCAGCGCGCCGATACGTCCATCCATGACACCATCGCCCGCGCGGACGAGGCGCTGTACCAGGCGAAGTCGCGGGGGCGTAACCGGGTTTGCGTGCGGCGCGCGCTTTCCTCTCCCAACTTTACTTCGACCGCCAACGCACCCGCGATCGTCGGCACCTGATAGTGAAAAAGGCCGCCCATCATGGGCAGCCCTTTCCTTTTCGTGGCAATCCTGCCCCGATCACATGTGGATCGGTTTGCCCATCACGGCCATCGCCGCTTCCTTGATCGCCTCACTATGCGTCGGATGCGCATGGCAGGTGTAGGCGATGTCCTCGCTCGACGCGCCGAACTCCATGGCCTGCGCTGCTTGTGCAATCATGGTGCCAGCGACCGAAGCGATGATCCACACGCCCAGCACCTTGTCGGTCTCTGCATCGGCGATGATCTTCACGAAGCCGTCAGGCTCGTGATTGGTCTTGGCGCGGCTATTTGCCATCATCGGGAACTTGCCGACCTTGATCGCGCCCTTTTCCTTGGCCGCTTCCTCGGTCAGGCCCACGCCCGCGATTTCGGGGCTGGTATAGACGACCGACGGGATCACGTCGTGGTTCACGATGCCGGTCAGGCCCGCGATATTCTCAGCCACAGCAATGCCTTCATCCTCGGCCTTGTGCGCCAGCATCGGGCCAGGGATCACGTCACCGATCGCCCAGACGCCGGGAACCTTGGTAGCAAAGTCGTGATCGGTCTCGATCTGGCCGCGACCGTTAAGCTCCAGGCCAATCTTGTCCAGGCCCAGCCCGTCTGTGTTAGGGCGGCGGCCGATCGACACCAGCACCACATCGGCTTCGATCGTCTCGGAATCGCCACCGGCAGCCGGTTCGACCGTCAGGGTGACGCCCTTCTTATGCACCTGTGCGCCCGTGACCTTGGTGCCTAGCTTATAGTCGAAGCCCTGCTTCTTGAAGATCTTGTTCGCTTCCTTGCGGACTTCGCCGTCCATGCCGGGCAGAATCTGGTCGAGATATTCGACGACAGTCACCTTCGCGCCCACGCGCCGCCATACCGAACCCAGTTCCAGCCCGATGACGCCGCCACCGACCACGACCATATGGCCGGGCACCTTGTCCAGTTCCAGCGCGCCGGTGGAATCGACGATCAGGCCCTTGTCATTGTCCACGTCAACGCCGGGCAGCGGCGTGACCGACGATCCGGTGGCAATGACGATATTCTTCGCCGTCACCGTCTTGCCCGCTATTTCAACGGTGTTCGCGCCCGTGAAGCTGGCGCGCCCCTTCAGCCAGTCGACCTTGTTCTTCTTGAACAGAAATTCAATGCCGCCCGTCAGGCCCTTGACCGCGTCCTTGCGCTGCCCCTGCATCGCGCCCAGATCCAGGCTCATCTTGTCGATCTTGACGCCCAACTTGGCGAGCGCGCCGCTGGATGCTTCCTCGAACAGTTCGGACGCGTGCAGCAGCGCCTTTGACGGGATGCAGCCGACGTTGAGGCAGGTGCCGCCCAACGTCTCACGGCTTTCGGCGCAGGCGGTCTTGAGGCCCAGTTGCGCTGCACGGATCGCGGCGACATAGCCACCCGGACCCGCACCGATCACCAGAACGTCATAATCGAAGTCTGCCATAAGAATCTCCGTTCGCCCTGAGCCTGTCGAGGGGCTTCACTTCCTTTTTCGTCCCTTGCAAATGAAAGGACAGGGCTTTGACAGGCTCAGCCCGAACGGGGATGACGGCCGACCTTACAGGTCGATCAGCAGACGGGTCGGATCTTCGATCGCATTTTTCACGGCGACCAGGAAGGTCACCGCCTCGCGGCCGTCGACCAAGCGATGATCGTAGCTGAGCGCCAGATACATCATCGGACGAATGACGATTTCACCGTTGCGGACGACCGGGCGGTCCTCAATGCGGTGAAGGCCCAGCACAGCCGACTGCGGCGGGTTGATGATCGGGCTCGACAGCAGCGAACCGAAAACGCCGCCATTGGAGATGGTGAAGGTCCCGCCCTTCATATCTTCCATGGTCAGCGTGCCGTCCTTGGCCTTCTTGCCGAAATTGCCGATCGTCTTTTCAATGTCGGCAACACTCAGGCTTTCCGCATTGCGAATGACCGGCACAACCAGACCATTGGGAGCCGAAACCGCAACCGAAATGTCGGCGAAATCATTATAAACGATCTCGTCGCCATCGATCTGCGCGTTGACGCCCGGAATGTCGCGCAGCGCCATGCAGACGGCCTTGGTGAA
>CBFHAG010000068.1:0-8353 GCA_965653535.1 uncultured Sphingobium sp. | reverse complement strand
CCTTCGCCTATGACCGGCCCGCCGACATCTGGCGCGAACATGCCCGCCTGACCGCTTATCAGAACGACGGCGCGCGCCTGCTCAACCTGCGCGCGCAGGCGACCATCGGCAACGACGCCTATGAAGCAATGGAGCCTTTTCGCTGGGGCGGCGAAAGGCCCTTCGCGGATGGCCGCTTTTCGACTGCCGACGGAAAGGCGCGGCTGGTCCTCACCAAACAGATGGACCTTCAGGAACCGCTGAAGGCTTGGCCGATGACGCTCAATACCGGGCGCTATCGCGACCAGTGGCACACGATGACCCGCACTGGCCTGTCGCCCAAGCTCGCCCGCCATCGGGAGGAGCCGCTGGTCGATATTCACCCGCAGGATGCCGAAGAGCTTGGCATCGCCGATGGCGATATTGCCCGCGTTTCCACCGCTCAGGGCAACAGCATTTTCCGCGCGAGCTTCAGTGAAGGCCAGCGTCGGGGTGAAATCTTCACGCCGATCCACTGGACCGACCAGATTTCCACCGGTGGTCGCACCGGCTTGCTGCCCCGTCCGCTGGTCGATCCGCATTCAGGTCAGCCAGGTTTCAAATCGACGCCCGCCGCCATCGAAAAGGTTGCGACCGAGTGGAAGGGCTTTTTGATCCTGCGCGGTGAACAGCCCGCCAAGGTGCCATGCCTGTGGGCCACCCGCATCACCGTTCCGGGCGGCGCGCTTTACGAGGTCGCGGGCAATGGCGATCCGGCCCGCCTTGAAGCGTGCCTGCCCAAGGGCGACCGTGTTGAAGCGGTGGATCTGGCGCGCGGCACCCGCCGCATTGCGATCATCCGCGATGGCAGGCTGGCGGGCGTACTGTTCGTCACTCGCACCGGCCTGCTCCCCTCGCGCGATTGGCTGATCGGCCAGCTTGAGGCTGAGGAGGTAGGCGCATCGGTTCTCGCCGCGCGCGGGCCGGGCAACCAGCCTGACAAGGGGCCGACCATCTGCGTCTGCTTCGACATCGGGTTGAACCAGATCGTCGCCGCCATCCGCGACCAGAGCCTGGTCGACGTGCCCGCCATCGGCAAGGCGATCGGCGCTGGCACCAATTGCGGGTCCTGCCGCCCCGCGCTCGCCAACATCCTTGCCCAAATCTCGCAGGAGGCCCTTCATGCAGCCGAATGAACTAATCGCCCCCGGTGAAGTCTGGCTGGTCGGCGCTGGCCCCGGCGATCCCGACCTCCTCACCCGCAAGGCCGAAAAGCTGATCGCCGCCGCCGAGATCGTCTTCTATGACGCCCTCGTCGGCCCCGGCGTCCTCGACCTCATTCCGCCCAGCGTCGAGCGGGTCAGCGTTGGCAAGCGCTCCGGCCGCCACAGCAAGGCGCAGGAGAGCATCAACGACCTGCTGCTCGCCGCCGCCAAGGCGGGCAAGCGCGTCGTGCGCCTGAAAGGGGGCGACCCGTCAGTCTTTGGCCGTTCGTCCGAAGAGATGGAGCATCTGGCCGCAGACGGTATCCGCTTCCGCATCTGCCCCGGCATCACCACCGCCAGCGCGGCGGCGGCGAGCGGCAGCGCTTCGCTCACCCTGCGCGGAAAGGCGCGCGGCCTGACGCTGGTGACCGCGCATCTGAAAGCCGGTGAGCCGCTCAAGCTCGACTGGGAAGCGTTGGCCCGTCCCGGCGGCACGCTCGGCATCTATATGGGCCGTGCCGCCGCCGGAGAAATCAGTCGGCAGCTGATCGCCGCCGGACGCGATCCCGAAACGCCGGTGATGGTGGCGGTCAATGTTTCGCTCCCGACCGAGCGCCTGATCCGCGGCAAGCTGTCCGCGCTCGCCTTCCTGGTCGCCACGATCAGCGACGAAGATCCGACCCTTTTGCTGATTGGCGAAGCGGTGGCGGGGACATCCATGCCTGCAGGCGCCGCCGCAAGCGTCGCCCTTCAGGCCTGAGGCCACCCGCTACCCTCCGCCCTGAGCTTGTCGAAGCCCTGCCTTAGTTGGAAGGAAGGATAGGGCTTCGACAGGCTCAACCCGAACGGGGGAGGGGGAGGCTCTCCAGATCCTCGGGCCGGTTGATGTTCGGCAGCACCAGTTCCGGCCGCTCCACGACGCGCGCGCCGATCCGGTCGAGCCAGCCATAGATCGAGCGGCTATTCTCCTCCCCCAGATGCCTGTCCAGCTCATCCGCCAGCGTCACCGGCCAGAAGCCTGCCAGTTGCTGCCCCTTCAACACCGCCGCACTGTCGCCAACCAGCGCCTCCGCCAGCGCTGCGGGATAGACCGGCATGTCGCACCCTGTCGTCAGCACTGCGTCATAGCCTTCGCCCAGCGCAAAATGCAGCGCTGCGTTCAGCCCGCCCAGCGGCCCCATGTCGGGTGCAGGCCGATCCGCCAAACCCGTCAGCCCCTCCGCGTTGCGCCCGCAGATCACCACCGCCTCCACATGCGGCGCGATTGCCGCCACCGCATGTTCGATCAGCGTGCGCCCGTCCGGCATCAAAGCCAGCGCCTTGTCGCTCCCGAACCGGCTGGATCGTCCCCCGGCCAGCACCGCGCCCAGCAATCGCATCGATCCACTCCTTGGCAGAACCCTCACTTTCCCCTATGGCGCGCCGCGTGAACGGGCAACCGTTCACGAAAGAAGATCGCGCCGGAAAGGGAATGCGGTGCGGGCGGATCACCGTCCAATTCCGCGGCTGTCCCTGCAACTGTAAGCGGCGAGCGCGATGCACATGGAAACCCGCAGTCTTCAAAGGGGGAGGCGAGGGGGACCAGCCACTGGACGCAAGTCCGGGAAGGCCGTGCATCACCGCGACGACCCGCGAGCCAGGAAACCTGCCGGCGCATGGTCGCTCTTGCCTTGGCCCAGGGTTCGGCCCAGGCACGGTGTTTTCCGTCTGAGCGACGTAGCGGCGCAGGGCCGCATCGGTGCGCGTGACGGGGCTGGCGTCTCTTCTTCCCGCGCACTGGCCGCTTATGCGGAAGCCCTGGCCCCATGTCGCATGGCGCTCAGGGAAGACAGAATATGTTCAAGACAAGCATTTCGCTCATAGCGCTCCTCGCCGCCACACCCGCGCTCGCCGACGATACCGACGAAATCATCGTCACCGCGCTCGGCATCGCACAGCCCACCGATGAAGTCGGACAGGCAGTGACGGTGATCGACGAAAAGACGATCGAAACCCGCCAGAATGTCAGCATCGCGGACATCCTCATCACCACGCCCGGCGTGCGCGTCAATCGCGCCGATGCCGTGGGCGGCGTTACGGGCGTTTCCATTCGAGGTGCGGAAACGACACAGACATTGGTCCTGCTCGATGGCGTCAAGATCAACGACCCCAGCATCATCGGTGATGCCTATGATTTCGGCAATCTGCTGACCGGCAACATCCGCCGCATCGAAATCCTGCGTGGCTCAAATTCGGTCGTCTATGGCAGCCAGGCGATCGGTGGCGTGGTCAACATCATGTCCGCAGAACCGGGTGAAGGCTTTGGCGGCACCGCTTTGGTGGATTATGGCTATGCCGACACGCTGAATGCGAAGGCGGACGTTTCGGGCAGCAGCGGCATCGCCTCTGGCAGCGCTGGCGTCGCCTATTTCCGTACCGACGGCATCTCTGCGGCTAAGGGCGGCACCGAAAAGGATGGCTATGAAAACATCGCCACCAACGCCAAGCTGAAGCTCGCCTTCACAGACAATCTCAGCCTCGACCTGCGCGGCTATTATATCCATGCCGACCTCGACACCGACATCTTCTTCGGTGCACCGGCGGACACTGCTGATACCAGCAAGCTTAACCAATATATCGGCTATGCAGCACTCAACCTTGCCTCATTCGATGGCAAGCTGACGCAGCGCGCGGCGGTCACCTGGTTCCGTGCCGAGCGCAGCTATGAGTCTCCGTTCGGCCCTTCCGGCTTCACCGGCAGGACGTTGCGGTTCGAATATCAAGCCGTCTACCAACCCATGGACAGCGCCAAGCTGTTGTTGGGATATGACCATGAACGGCCTGAATATAACTCGTTCTTCTTCGATTCATTTGCGGGCGCGAACGTATACAGCGACGCTAGCGCGAATATCGACAGCGTTCATGCGTTGGCCGTGGTGAAGCCCTTCGCTGGCCTGTCCGTGACCGGCGGCGTGCGCCACGATGATCACAGCCAGTTTGGGGGTGCGACCACAGTTGGCGCGAACGCCAACTACTCGCCCAACCAGGGTCTGACCAATGTTCGCGCGAGCTATGGCGAAGGGTTTCGCGCTCCGTCGCTCTATCAGCTATATGATCCGACCTATGGAAATAGCGCGCTCAATCCAGAGCGGTCGAAAAGCTACGACATTGGCATTGACCAGCAGCTTGGAGGTGATCGGGCCACATTGTCGCTCACTGCCTTCCGGCGCACCATCAACGACCAGATCGATTTCGACTTTGGCACTTCGCAATATTTCAATCTGGGCCGCACCCGCGCGAAAGGTGTAGAGGCTATGTTGACGCTGAAGCCTGTCGATGCGCTGACCTTCACTGCGGCATATAGCTATGTCGATGCACGGAATCGCGACACGGGCGCTCGCCTGCCGCGTCGGCCTACTAACGTGGTCAGCGTCTCGGCGGATTATCGCTGGCAATTTGGCCTGTCGGCGGGGGCGACGCTGACCATGACGAGCGACAGCTTCAACAATGCGTCCTTGACCCAGCGCATCGATGGCTATGGGCGGCTCGATATCCGCGCTTCGCTGCCCATCAACGAGCATCTCGAAATCTATGGCCGCATCGACAATGTCACGGATGAAGAATATGCGACGGTGTATGGCTACAGCACCTACGGTCGCTCAGCCTTTGGCGGCCTGCGTGTTCGCTTCTGATGACCGGACAGAGGGGCGGGCGTGAGCCTTCGCCCCTCAACGCTTCGGCGCGGCGCGATTAACTTGCGCGACGATGCTGCGTGCGGCCTGGACATAGGCGGGGCTGCCGCACACCGTCCATGCCTGCGGCACGCGGATGCGGGGAATGGAGCGCAGGACCGGATGGTGCAGCATCTCCGTCCCCTGATCGACGACCTTCTCGCTCCCGCTCTCGATGATCAGAAAGTCGGGGTGGGCGGCGATCATCTCCTCCAGCGGCACTTGCGCCAGCGCGGGCTTGCCCAGCTTGCCCGCCAGATTGACCAGCCCCGCCCGCCGCATCAGTTCATCTACCAGCGTGCCGGTGCCGGTCATATAGCCGCGCCGCTGATAATAGGCCGCGACGCCGCCTCGTTGCGCCTGGGGAAGGGCCGCCAGATCGCGTTCCATTGCCCGGATCAGCGCTTCCCCACGGCGGGGGTGCCCGACGGCCGCCGCAACCTGTCGCACCTGCGCCCTGATCGATGTGAAGCTATCCGCGCTCGCCAATCCCAATGTTCGCCACTGGCCCGGCGGCGCGCCGACCACGCCGCCCGCGCCATCGGGGAAGCCGACGAGCAGATCGGGTCGGATCGCCAGCACTTCTTCGGCGGGTCGTTTCAGCGCCCGGAAACGCCGCGCCTTTGCGACCGCCGCCGACAGTTCCGGGTCATGGCCATAAGGGCTGAGCGCTGCGATCTGTCCCGGATCGGCGAGTGCCAGAACATATTGGTCGGCGCAGGTGTTGAGCGACACGATGCGCCTTGGTGGCGACGCGGGCGCAGCACCGGTGAGGCTGAGCAGGCAGAACGCTGCGAAAATTTTTCTGCGTATCAATGCTGCCTCCACAAAACTCCGTTCTCCTGCGAAGGCAGGAGCCCAGTTCCTCCGTCTGAGCTGGGCTCCTGCCTTCGCAGGAGCACGGCATTCCCTAACAGCAGCCTTGGAGGGCGCAAGTCATGAGCGCCCGTCGCCATCCGTTGCTGATCCCCATCCTGGTCGTGCTTACCCTCCTCGCGGCGCTCGGCTCGCTCACCCTGGGCGTAGTTCCCCTGTCCCCCGCCCGCATCTTCGCCGTCCTGACCGGCGGCGGTGATGAGGTCGCGCGCGCCATCCTCATAGACCTTCGCCTGCCGCGCATGCTGCTGGGCCTCATCGTCGGAGCCATGCTCGGCCTGTCGGGGGCCGCGCTTCAGGGTTATCTCCGCAACCCGCTGGCCGAACCGTCAGTGCTCGGCGCGTCCAACGCGGCGGCGCTGGGGGCCGTGTGTGCGCTATATTTCGGCCTCTCCCATCTTCACCCGCTTATCCTTCCGGTGCTGGCCATCGCGACCAGCTTTGCCGCCATCGGCGCGCTTTTCCTGCTGGCGGGGCCTTCGGAAAGCCCACTCACACTGATCCTCGCTGGCATCGCCGTCGCGACGCTGGCGGGGGCGGGGATCGCACTGTCGCTCAACCTTTCGCCCAATCCCTTTGCTGCCATGGAGATCATGAGCTGGCTGATGGGAAGCCTGGAGAATCGCAGCTACGCCCATGTCTGGATCGCGCTGCCCTGCGTCGCGATCGGTGCTGCGCTGCTGATCGCCGATGGCCGCAGCCTTGATGCGCTGACGTTGGGAGAGGAAGGCGCGCAGGCGCTGGGGGTGGACTTGCGAATGGCCCGGCTGCGCATGATGCTGGGCGTCGCCATCGGCGTGGGCGGCGCGGTGGCCGTGTCGGGCGCGATCGGCTTTGTCGGCCTGATCGTGCCCCACCTTGTCCGCCCGCTGACAGACCGCTCGCCCTCGGCAATTTTGATTCCGTCACTGCTGGGGGGCGCAGCGCTGCTGACGCTGGCGGACATTGGCGTGCGCCTGATCCCCACCAGCAATGAGTTGAAGCTGGGCGTCCTGACCGCATTGCTCGGCGTGCCCGTTTTCCTGGTCCATCTGATGCGGGAGCGGCGGCTATGGTGATGATCCGAAGCCGGGACCTTGTCGTCCGCTTGGGCCGTCATGTCGCCATATCCAGCGTCAGCACCTTGCTGGAGCCGGGGCAGCTGGTCGGCATCATCGGTCCCAATGGCGCGGGCAAATCGACGCTGATCCGCGCCCTGCTGGGCCTCGTTCGCGTGGAAAACGGCACCGTGTCGATCGATGGCAGCCCGATCGCCAGCCTCAGCCGGAAAGATATTGCGCGCCGCGTCGCCTATCTGCCCCAGGGGCAAACGCTGCACTGGCCGTTGCTGGTGGAGCGGCTGGTGGCGTTAGGCCGCATGCCGCATCTGGGGCCGTTGTCCCGCCTGTCATCGCAGGATGAGGCGATTGTCGATGCAGCGCTAACCCGCGCCGATGTCCTGCACCTGAAAGGCCGGATCGCGACCGAACTGTCAGGCGGCGAACGCGCCCGCGTCCTTCTCGCCCGTGCGCTGGCGGTAGGCGCGCCAGCCCTGATCGCCGACGAACCTCTCGCGGCTCTCGATCCCGGTCATCAACTGGACGTCATGGACCTGCTTAAGGCAGAAGCCCGCGCCGGGTCGCTGGTCGTTACCGTCCTCCACGACCTCGGGATGGCCGCCCGCTATTGCGACCGCCTGTTGCTGATGGACAAGGGCTGCCTCGTCGCCGACGGCCCGCCGCTCGACGTCCTGACCGAACAGAGCCTCGCCCAGGTCTACGGCATCTCCGCCTGCATCGAACCGGACGGCGAATGGCCGCTGATCCTGCCCACCGGGCGGATTAAGAACTGACCTCCAAATCCGTTCGGGCTGAGCCTGTCGACGCCCTCCACTTTCTTTGAAGGAAGAAGAACCCTTCGACAGGCTCAGGGCGAACGGAAACTAAACTTCCCGCCTCGTCACTCCGCAAAAGCCTTAGGCGCAGCCGCCACCACCGTATAAGTCCCGGCACTGACTTCCGATACTTCCAGCGTTCGCTCCGCAATGCCACTGCGGTCGAAGCGGAAGGCCCCGTCGATGCCGGAAAAGCCCCCCGAATCGCGCAGCCTGGCCGCCGGGAAAGTCGTCCCCGGTTTCCAGTCGCGCGCGATCCGCACGGTCAGCAGCACGGCGTCATAACCCAGCGCCGACAGGCGGAAGGGCGCGCTGCCATAGCGAGCTCGATATTTGCTCGCCAACTGACCGTACAACCCGTCGGAAACGCTGGCGAACCACGCCCCGCGCAAAGCCGGAGTGGACGCCAGACCGCGGTCCGTATTCCACAGTTCCGTCCCCAGGAGGCGTGCGGTCGCGCCGCCATTTTTCCGCACGATCGGGGCCAATTGCATCGCGACGCGACCGCTATCAGCGATCAGCAGCGCGTCATAGCTGGACGATGCCTGCAATTTCTTGACCGCTGCCGTCATCGAAGCAGCCGTCCGGTCGAAAGTCTGCATCGACACGACCGTCCCGCCTTCCTCCTCCACCGCGCGCAGCAGGGCGGTGCCGGACCGTTCGCCATAGACCCCCTTGGGCACCAGGGCGGCGAATTTCGACAGGCCCTTTGTCTTTGCGAACTCGACCAC
>CBFHAG010000067.1:0-9580 GCA_965653535.1 uncultured Sphingobium sp. | reverse complement strand
GCCGCGACCGGCACTGAAACCGAACATGCCAAGATGGTCGCCGCCATGATCGCTTCGCCGCAGAATCGGCATCGTCAGGCGGGCATCCGCATCCATGATCCCTCGCACAACCATTGGCGTGCCGATGTAGATATCATCCTGTCGGGCGCGGGCAACGAAGTCGCCTATATTACTGTGCCCAAAGCCACGTCCGCAACACAGTTGGCCGGGGTTATCGAATATATCCGCCAGGGTTGCGCCAGCCGGGGCATCAAACGAACAATCCCGATCCACGCCCTGATTGAAACGCATGGCGCGCTGGCGGATGTCAGGGCAATCGCGGCACTACCATGGATGCAGGTTCTGGACTTCGGCCTCATGGACTTCGTCAGCGCGCATAATGGCGCAATCCCGGCTTCGGCCATGCGGTCGCCGGGACAGTTCGAGCACCGCCTGCTCGCCCGCGCCAAGGCGGAAGTAACCGCCGCCGCCCTGGGTGCCGGTCTGATCCCCGCCCATAATGTCTGCCTGGACCTGAAGGACGTGGATCGCATCCATGCCGACGCTCGCCGCGCGCGCGACGAATTCGGATTTCAGCGCATGTGGAGCATCTATCCCGCGCAGATCCTGCCCATCGTCGAAGCCATGCGCCCCGACCATTCGGAAATCGAAGACGCCGCCGCCATCCTGATCGCAGCGCAGCAAGCCGATTGGGGACCGATCCAATATCAGGGCGAACTGCACGACCGCGCGACCTATCGCTATTTCTGGAGCGCCCTTCAGCGCGCCAAGATCACTGGGGCGGCTATCCCGGCCCCCGCTCTGTCCGCATTTTTCAGCTGAGAACGATCATGGCAACACAACAACCAACCAATGCACCTGTCATTCCTGCCGAAGTAAAACAGGCCGTTCGCACCCTGATCGGTTGGGCGGGCGATGACCCGGAACGGGAGGGCCTGGTCGACACGCCCGCACGCGTTGCAAAGGCGTGGCGCGAATATTTCGGCGGCTATCATGAAGACCCGTCACAACATCTTCTGCGCACCTTCGACGAAGTGGGCGGCTATGACGAGATCGTGCTGTTGCGCGACATTCCCTTCCAGTCGCACTGCGAACATCATATGGCGCCCATCATCGGCACGGCTCATATCGCCTATTTGCCCCGCAATCGCGTCGTGGGCATTTCCAAACTGGCCCGCGTACTTCACGGGTTCGCCAAACGGCTTCAGGTACAGGAACGGCTGACGGCAGAGATTGCCGATTGCATCTGGGAAAATCTGAAGCCGCTGGGCGTCGCGGTGGTCATTCAGGCAAGCCATGCCTGCATGACGGCGCGCGGTGTTCACACGCCGGGCGTCCAGATGACGACCAGCCGCATGATGGGCGTCTTCCGCGACGACGAAAAGGCGCGACGCGAGATCATGGCCCTGATCGGCCTCTAATATGCAATCGAAAGGACGCGATGATGCGCTTTGAAAAGATCGACGCCGCTCAGGCGGTGACGCAGTTGTCTGGATGGACGGTGACGCGGGATGGCAAGGCGATCGGCAAGAGTTTCGTCTTTGCCGATTTCGCCCGCGCGCTGGGCTTCATGACATGCGTGGGCGTGAAGGCGGAAAAACTGGATCACCATCCTGAATGGAGCAATGTGTACAATCGGGTGGAGGTGGAACTGACCACGCATGACGCCGGAACGGTGACCACGTTGGATCTCGCCCTCGCCCGCTTCATGGATGAGGTCTGTTGAACCTCCACTGGACGGACTGCGCAATCATGGCAGGTGCTGGCGTGTCACGGCGCTCTCGTGTAGCAAAGCCGAAGCAAGATATTCTGGAACGATTGGCGGCATGAAGAGCAGGACGAACGAGATGGCAGTGACCCAGCCTTTGGAACGCAAAGGCAGAGCACCCAAGACCGGGAACGGTGAGCGTCGTTTCGAAGATATCGTCCTGATCGCCGGCGAACTCTTCTCCGAACGTGGGTTCAACGGAACAAGCCTCAAGGACATTGCGGACGCCGTCGGCGTGTTGAAGGGAAGCCTTTATCACTATATCTCCTCAAAGGAGGACTTGCTCTACGAGGTTATCAAGGTCGGCAGCGAAGGGCTGGCCGAAAATATGCGCCTGTGTGATCATTTCGCGTCCAGTCCAGCCGAACAATTGATCGCCTTCTGCTACGCCCACATCGTTTTGAATGCTGTTCCTGATCGCATCCACCGTGGCATCGTCATAATTCAGGACGCCAAGCATCTGGCACCCGACAAACGGGAACAGATTTTCGCCGAGCGTGATGCCTATCAAGCCTATCTGCGGTCGATCATCAGCCGGGGCATGGCGGCCGACATTTTTGATGCAGGCATTGACCAACGGATATCCAGCTTCACCATATTGGGCGTGATTACGTCCTATATCCGCTGGTACAAGCCCGGCGGGCCGATCACTCCGCATGATCTTGCGCGCGATAGCGCCGCTTTCGTCATCGCGTCGTTACAGCCCAAATCACCTGACCAGGACCGTTTTACGTTGGTCGACCGGGTCATCGCGCAGATCAAGACCTTACAGGATAAAGTGCGCGGCGGCCCTTCGGACTAATTCTGGTTTATACCCAGAGTGCGCTGGTATTTCTCTTGTAGGTGCCAGCAGTCTTGCAACTTACAGCGTCGCATCGAACCCTAGGATCACGGTAGCCTGATGCGACAATGATCCGCCATTGGTGCTGAAGCCCGGCGTCGGCCAAGGCCAGCTTCGCGGCCAGGTCGATCGCGCCATAGCCCGGTGCCACGCCAATGCCGAATGTCGCCGCGCCCACGATCGCGGCTTTCCCCCGCAGCGAAGCACCGGCCATCAGTCCTGTTCCTCGGGCCGAAAGACCAGCAGCGGGTTGCCCGCCTCGATGACGATCCCGGCGCGCACCGCCATGTCGATACGAACATCCTGCGGATCGATGCCCACGACGCGCGACATCATGCGCGGGCCTTCGGCCAGGGTGATCAATGCGACATTATAAGGCGCTTCCGGTGGACGGGGTCGGATGGTGGTCGTGGCATAGATCACGCCATGTCCGCTCGCTTCGACCCATGTCAGGTCCTGATCGCCCGAACCCGGCTCAGCGACGCGCGGATAGAATATATAGGCACCACTCCCCCGCGCCTGCTGTATGATGAAACGACCCTGCCTCAGATACGCGTCGAATTGTTCTTGAGGGCTGAGGGTATGCTGTCCGATCATGCCGCTCCGCTCTTTCTGTTCGCAACGCACGATGCCCCGGAGAGCGCAGCATTATCGCTATTTCAGCGCAAAAAGAGAAGGGGAACGCCGTGCTGGGCTGGCGCTCCCCTGCCGCGCCGTCGATTACTCGGCGGCCAAGTTCCTGAACATTTCGGCCCGCTGGGCGGCTTTTTCTTCGGTGTAGGTCTGGCCGCCTTCCATCACAATATCCGAACGCCGCATCCACTCTGTGAAATCGACGTCCTCAGCCCCGCGGATTTCGAGCGCATCGCGTGCTTCCTCGACGGAGAGGTGTAAATAATCTTCGATCTTCTTGAGGAAATAAGTCCCCGATTTACGACCGATCTCAACGCCCCGGTTCATGGCTTCCCACACCCATGGGAAACCCTGGGGATAATGAAGCGACGAACGGAAGAAATAGGGGAAGAACAGGAAAATATTGCTGACAGTCAGTTGCTGGGCCAGCTCTGGTTTGAAATATTTATGGAAGCTTCCAAAATGAATGAAGTTCGGAATACCTTCCGCTATATAATCAAATCCGGCACCAGTCAGGATGTGCATGAAGTCGTGGATTTCGACCTTCCGGCGGCGGAAATATTCATAATGGTTCCGAACCGGCATCGCCATGCTGGCCATGGTATTGTCATAGCCATATTTATCATAATGAACGAAGACAGCATGCCCTAAGGAACCCTTGGGACAATTTTCCAGATCCTTCTTCATCCACCGTGACATATATCGTTCTTCGAGGAACTGATCGAGTTCCGGCCAGTCCTTGCGCGCTTCCTCGAAAAGCTGGTTCACATATTCCTGGTCCTGCACTTCCTCGATCGCGAGGTTGATGTCAGGAATACCATAAGTGGACGGAAGATCCGTTCCATTACGGCGCAAGCATTCGCGCACTGTCCATTCGCGAATGCGATAGTCATTAAGATAGACCGAAGAGCTGACCAGTTCGCTGTTCTTGACCACAGGCTTCTTGTAGCCATCAGTCATATAGGTTTCGTAGGTTTTCCAATCCATCGCCCGATCGTCCACGGCACACTCCTCTGTCCACATAGCTTTGTTCCGGCTGCCGCCAGCTGAGAAGGGAGGATAGGTCAAACAGGCGGGAAGTCTAATTCCGAGTAGACAACGATGCCATGCCAATTTGGCATAGGATGACTGTTTACGGCAGGGGTCAGATAGGCTACCAACCGTTTGTATGATAATTGAACCGCCTTATTGAGCGGCAGATGAAAACCGATGTTAGGGACGCGATATCGCATGAACAGGCCAGTTTACAGCCGTGAACAGTTGATACGGAGCTTGTCGCCTAAAACTATCGCCGTGGTCGGTGTCTCGACCAATCCGTCCTCGTTCGGCGCGCGGACAATGGTGCGACTTGCGCATTTCCGGGGCGAGTTGTTCCAGATCAATCCTCGATCCAACGAGATAGCCGGTCGCCCCTGCTACCCTTCGATCAGCGCCTTGCCCAAAGTGCCCGATTGCGTTGTGGTGGCGACCGGACGAGACCAGGTTATCGACATCGTTCGCGAATGTGCGGACGCGGGCGTCGGCGGCTGCATCATCTACGCGTCCGGCTTTGCCGAAGTCGGCACCCAGCAGGGTGTCGCCGAGCAGGATGAACTGACCCGCATCGCGAGCGAAAGCGGCATGCGCATCATTGGTCCCAACTGCATCGGCCTGGCCAATTTCACGATCGGCGCGAATATCACCTTCTACAGCGAAACGCGGATCGATGCGCCCGCTGCTCATTCCGTCGGCATCGTCAGTCAATCGGGTGCGCTGGGCAACGCCTTGATCCAGTCGATCGAGCGCGGCACGCAGGTCAGCCATATGCTGGCTTCGGGCAATAGCTGTGATGTCGATGTCGCCGATTTCGTCTCCTATCTCGTCGAAGATCCCAGTTGCCGGGCCATCGCCTGCCTGTTCGAGGGGATGGAAGATCCCAACCGCATGATCGAGGCCGCGCGACTGGCATGGGCAGCGGACAAGCCGCTCATCCTGTACAAGATCGCCGAAAGCGAACAGGGTGCCAGCGCCGCCATGTCGCATACCGGGTCTCTCGCCGGATCGCACGCTGCCTATCGCGCCGCGCTCGAACGCTATGGTGTGGTCTTCGTGGATCAACTCGAAGCGTTGATGGAGACCGCCGCTTTCTTCGCCAAGATGGGACCGGCGAAAGCAAAGGCCGCAGCCGTCATCGCCACATCTGGCGGCGCAACCGTGATCGCCGCAGACAAGGCCGAAGCCCACGATATACCATTGCTCCAGCCTCAAGCAGCGGCGCAGTCCGTGCTGGACGCGAACGTCCCCGACTTCGGGTCCGCACGCAATCCCTGCGACGTGACGGCGCAGGTCGTGAACAATCCCGCCTCGCTTACCGCATGTCTCAACGCGCTGTTCGCCGATCCCACTTATGGTGCCGTGGTGCTGGCAAACCCTTATGCGTCCGATGAAACGATCGACCGTATCGACACATTGGGCCGCGAGGCCGCACAGGCGGGCAAAGCGGGCTGCTGGGTGTCCTTCACCGACTGGCTCGAAGGCCCCGGCATGACCAACGCCGAACTGCACCCGCATGTCGGTTTGTTCCGCTCCTTCGACCGCTGTTTTCGCACCTTGTCCGCGTGGCGGTGGCGCAGCGAACTGCGCAATGCCCCGGCGCAGGACGCGGCTCCCACA
This sequence comes from uncultured Sphingobium sp., assembly GCA_965653535.1. Classification (GTDB taxonomy): domain Bacteria; phylum Pseudomonadota; class Alphaproteobacteria; order Sphingomonadales; family Sphingomonadaceae; genus Sphingobium. The sequence goes on along the minus strand of CBFHAG010000067.1, from coordinate 3,686 downwards.
CTGCCCGTGGAAATTCGCGACCGCGCCGCAGCTCTGCTGGATCAGGCAGGCGCAACCACATTGACCGAGCGCGAGGCAAAAGCTGTGCTGTCGCTTTACGGAGTGCCAGTGGTGCAGGAACAGCTCGTGCAGAATGTCGACGAGGCCGCACAGGCCGCATCCGGCCAGTACCCGATCGTCATCAAGGTTGAATCGCCCGCCATCCCGCACAAGACCGAAGCAGGCGTCATCCGCCTGAACCTGAACGATGAGGCCGCGCTACGTGAAGCTCACGGCGCCGTCATGGCGAACGCCTTGCGCGAAACATCGGCCGACAACATCCGCGGCGTCCTCGTGCAGCCGATGATCCCGTCCGGCGTGGAACTGATGGTCGGCGTGCGCAACGATCCGCAATTCGGCCCCCTGCTGGTGGTCGGCATGGGCGGCATCATGGTGGAGCTGCTGCGCGACACCGCATTACTTCCCGCGCCCGTGACCCCCGTAGAAGCCGAGCGGATGCTCCGCAGCCTGAAGGGCTTTGCCCTGCTGGACGGATTTCGCGGATCGGCCCCCGTCGATGTCGATCAGCTAGTCCGCATCATCTGCAATGTCGGTCGCTTTGCCGCCGATCATGCTGATAATGTTGCGGAAATCGACATCAATCCGCTGATCTGCGCGGGCGGGCGGATCACCGCTGTCGATGCGCTCATCGTGCGGAGATAGGCGCAGCGAACCCTCACGCCCCCCGCGCCAAATTCTGCCTATCCGTTCCCATGCAGCTATGCGACACGGTGACCGCACCGTACGCTGTACGACGAAAGGAAAAAGAGCATGTCGATCCCAAGCCCGCTATTCAATGGACAAGAACGGGCCACCGGCACGCTCGGTACGATGGACGTCGTGAACCCGGCAACCGGCCATGTGATCGCGACCCTTCCCAAATGCGGCGAAGTCGAGGCGTTGGAAGCAGCCCGTCTATCGGTCGAAGGGTTCGCGATCTGGTCAGTCGTGTCCGCTTTCGATCGCAGCAAGATCATGCGCGCCGCCGCCGACCTGATGCGTGGAGAAGCCAATGAAGCGGCTGCCGAAATGACTCGGGAGCAGGGCAAGCCGCTGGCCCAGGCGCGCGGCGAATGGCTGGGATCGGCTGACCTGCTCGATTGGTATGCCGAGGAAGGTCGCCGTGCTTATGGTCGTGTGATCCCCACCCGCGCACCGGACACACGCTGGACCGTGCATCGCCGCCCGGTCGGTCCGGTCGCCGCATTCACACCATGGAATTTCCCGGCTTGGAGCGTGATGCAGAAAGTGGCTCCCGCGCTAGCTGCCGGTTGTTCGGTAGTGCTAAAGCCTGCGGAGGAGACGCCCAGTGCAGGCTGGCGCATCGCCCGCGCGCTCCTAGCCGCCGGTCTGCCGCCAAAGGCCCTGACAGTCCTGTGGGGAGACGCGCCCGCCATATCGGCAGCTCTGTGCACCGCGCCGGAAATACATAAGGTTACGCTGACCGGCTCCACGCGCGTCGGTCGGTTGCTGGCCGGCATGGCAGGCCAGCATCTGAAGAAAGTCACGATGGAGCTTGGGGGTCATAATCCCGTTATCATCGCCCGCGACGCCGACCTGGCGACTGTCATCCCCCTGGCCACCGACTTCAAATTCCGCAACGCAGGCCAAGTCTGCGTATCGCCCACGCGCTTTCTGGTGGAAAAGCCGATCTATGCAGATTTCGTCGCTGGCGTCAGCGCTGCGGCAAGGAAGCTGCGTGTAGGCGATGGCATGGACGCCGACACGGATATGGGACCTGTGTCCACCGCCGGGCAGCTTTCGAAGATCGAACAACTTAGCAGCGATGCCGTGCGAAATGGCGCGACTCTGGAAATCGGTGGTTCGCGCATCGGCAATCAAGGATATTTTTTCGAGCCGACCGTGCTTGCGGGCATGGCTCCCGACATGCTGGCAATGAACGAAGAGCCATTTGGCCCGCTGATGCTGGTCATGCCGGTGGACGATATCGGCGCTGCACTAACTGAAGCAAACCGGCTTCCATACGGCCTCGCGTCCTATGCCTTCACCAACAGCATGAGCACCGAGCGCCAGATAGTGAGCGGGATCAACGCGGGTATGCTGGGGATCAACCAGTTCGCCCTGGCGATGCCGGAAACGCCTTTTGGTGGCGTGGGCGACAGCGGCATGGGGTCGGAAGGTGGCACGGAAGGCATGGAGGCCTATCTCCGCCCGTTCCTTGTTTCAACGAAGGTAGCTTAGCGCGACCATCGCATGAAGGCATAGTGGCATAACATGAATCACAGGGCGGCTTTACGAGAGCATGATCCGATTCATTAGATGAGCCCGCCGACCTCGAACATGCCCTGGCAAGGTCCACGCCCGCTGCGTCAATCAGGAACTGCCTGTCGGCTTTATCCTGATCAGCAGCGGGCGTGGGTCCCATCCGCGCGCTCTAAATCACTCGAACTTATAGTCCTCCACGACTGGCTTCTGCAGTTCGTTCCACATGTCGACGAGGCGGAACGGCCAAGGGCCGACGGGACGGCCCTTGCTGTTCTGATAATAGCTTTTCGACCGCGGATGCGACCAGATCATGAGCTTCATCTGATCTTCGATGCGCTTGTTATGCCGGGTGAAGGCTTCCTCCGTGACGTCCATAGTGCGCGCACCACGAGCGATCATCTCATCGAGACATTCGATCATGTAATGGACCTGCGATTCGCTGACGATGTTCAGGCCGCCCGCGTGGTTCGGCCCGATATTGGGTCCGGTCGACAGGAAATAGTTGGGATAATAGGGAATCGTCGTGCCCATATAGGCGCGTTCTTCCTCGTCTGCCCAATCAACCGACAGGTCGTGGCCATCGCGGCCCTTGATCTCCAAATCCTGCACCAGCGATGATGCGTTGAAGCCGGTCGCGCAGATGATCACGTCAAGATCATATACCGTGCCATCCTTCGTGCGGATGCCGTTGGGCAGGATTTCCGCGATATGCGTGGTTTCCAGCGTCGTATGCGGCTGGAGGAGCGCATCGTACCAACCCGCATCCATCACGACCCGTTTGGAAAAGATCGGGAAGTCGGGCGTCAGCTTTTCGATAAGGTCGGGCCGCCCGGCAAGCTTGTGATGCATATGCGACAGCGCATATTGGCGCATCCCTTCGTTCAGGGCCGACACGGCAATGCCGTCTTCGGGGTAGGACGGGTCCTTCACCACATTGGGGTAGAGACCGTCAGCGGCAAACCAGAACACGCGGAAACGGAACCATTCCTTGTAGAACGGAATGTGACGCAAGGCCCATTTTACCGGATCTGGCACTTCCTTCAACGTTTCGGGATTGTTGATCATCCAATGCTTGGTGCGCATGAAGACAACCAGTTCGTCGACCTCCTTGACGATCGTCGAAACGATCTGCGCGGAACTGGCGCCGGTGCCGATGACGGCGACCTTCTTGCCCTTCAGGACGATGTCTTCGTCATAGTCGGCCGAATGGGTGATGATGCCCTTGAAGCTGTCGATGCCCTTGATGTCGGGCAGGACCCAGCGGTCGGTGGTGCCGAAAGCGTTAAATACCGCGTCGGCCTTGATGACTTCGCGTTCGCCGGTCTTCAAATTTTCGATCGTGACGTTCCAGACGGCGGCATCCTCGTCGAACACCAGGCTGTGCACCATGGTCTGGAAACGGATGTTGCGGCGCACGTCAT
>CBFHAG010000066.1:0-9582 GCA_965653535.1 uncultured Sphingobium sp. | reverse complement strand
GGATTGAGGAAGCGGGTCTTGTCCATGCCCACATTGACGCCAGCGGAAAAGCGGCGGACTTCCACGATCTGGGGCATGAACAGGTTGACCAGGCTCAGCGTCAGGTAACCATGGGCGATGGTCGCGCCGAACGGCCCGTCCTTGGCGCGCACGGGATCGACATGAATCCACTGATGGTCGCCGGTGCATTCCGCAAAGGCGTCGATCCGGTCCTGCTCGATCGTCAGCCATTCCGACATGTCGAGCGTCATCCCTTCCTTGCCCAGCAGGTCGCGCGGATTTTCGAAGATCACGGCCATGCGATCAGGCCCGCTGGCTGGACACGGCGACGATTTCGCCGGTCATGTAGGATGACAGGTCGCTCGCCAGGAACATCATGACATTGGCGATTTCCCATACTTCGGCGGGACGCTTGAACGCTTCCTTATCGACCAGCTTGTCCAGTGCTTCCTGCGTCGTCACCTTCGCCAGGAACGGGTGCATGGCAAGGCTGGGCGACACGGCGTTGATGCGCACGCCATATTCGGCGGCTTCGATCGCGGCGCAACGGGTGAATGCCATGACGCCTGCCTTGGCCGCGGCATAATGGGCCTGGCCCTTCTGCGCGCGCCATCCAAGGACGGACGCGTTGTTGACCATCACGCCCGATTTGTTGGCATACATGCTGGGCAGGAAAGCGCGGGTCATGCGGAACAGACTGGTCAGCGTCACGTCGAACACACGGTTCCACTGATCGTCGGTCATGTCGACAATGTCAGCCTCACCGCCCAGGCCTGCATTGTTGATCAGCACATCAACCTTGCCGAGCGCGGCCAGTGACGCGTCGCGCAGGCCCTGCACGGCTTCCTCGCTCGTCACGTCGCACACGAAAGTCGCGGGCCGTTCGACCTTGGCTTCATCGGCGATGCGGTCGGCCGCTTCATTGAGGCGGCGTTCGTGAAAATCACTGATCAGCAGCTTCGCGCCTTCCTCGGCTGCGCGCTTGGCAGCCGAAAATCCGATGCCGGTGCCAGCGGCGGCAGTCACCACCACGGTCTTGCCCTTCAACATGCCCAGCGGCGTGGGATAGGGCGGGACAGGAGAAGTCGGGGTCATGCAAAATCCTTCATGGTTGCTGCGGCCTCTGCCGCTTGATAGTTGTCCGGGGCAAGCACGATCTTGCCGCGCACATGGCCCTCGCGCACGCGCGCCATGGCGGCGGCGGCATCGGACAGGGGGATGGTTTCGGTCGGCGGGGGTGTCATGCGGCCTTCGCTCGTTGCGGCGACGAGCGCTGCGAGATGAGAACGCGCGCTTTCGAAGCTGGCCGAAGCGCGGATCATGGCTATGCTCCTGTCGGCAAAGCGTGCGGCATCGGGCAGCACCTCATCGGGCAGCATGGTCTCGATTGCGACATAGCGCCCGCCCCGACGGATCAGTGCTGCGGGATCGGCGATGCTGCCCTGGCCGACCGTGTCGAGGAGAAGGTCGACCCCTTCGGGCGCCCACTCAGCGATCTTCTGCGCCACATCCTCATGGCGATAGTCGATAGGACATTCGACGCCCATCTCGCGCAGCAGGTCCTGATTGGCAGGCCCTGCGGTCGCCGCGATGCGGGCACCAAGCTCCCGTGCGATCTGGATGGCCCAAATGCCCGTGCCGCCCGACCCGCCATTGATCAGGATACGCTCGCCGGACGTCAGCTTACCCTGAACCAGCAGCGCCTCACGCGCGGAAATGCCTGGAACCGGGATGGTCGCGGCATCGTCAAAGGAAAGGCTGGCGGGCAGGGGCACGGCCAGCGTCGCCATGCAGATGGCATAGTCGCCCCAGGTCCCGCCGCGCCCCAGGGGCAGGCTGGAAAGGAAAGCGACACGCTCGCCGATGCTCAATTCCTCCACCCCATCGCCCAGCGCGACTACGGTGCCGGTGCCATCAAAGCCAGGCACCAGCGGCAGGAAAGATTCGGGCAGGAAGGGAAGCATGCCCGCGCACGCCTTCCAGTCGGCCGGATTGACGCCCACCGCCGCGATCCTGACCAGCGCCTCACCGGGGCCGGGCACGGGGACGGGCAGGGCGCGGGCGCGGATCGCCTCCGGCCCTGCAAAGCCGTCCATCGCCATAGCCTGCATGGGGGAGGATGGGGCAGGCGCGCCGGTCATGCGGCGATCTGGTCTCCATCGATCAGCAGCGCGGCCAGCGCTTCGCGATGTTGGTCAGGCGTGCCGATCCAACTGGCGGTGGCGCGCGCGCGCTTGAAATAGAGGTGGGCGTGATGTTCCCAGGTGAAACCGATGCCACCATGCAGCTGGATCGCGTCGCCCGTGACCGAACGATAGGCATCCGACACATAGGCGCGGGCGATATGGCAGGCCTGCGCCAGTTCCTCGCCATTCTCGTCAATCGCGGCGGCAGCATAATAAGCCGCCGAACGCGATGCTTCGATCAGCAGCATCATGTCGGCCAGCATATGCTTATAGGCCTGGAAAGACCCGATCAGCCGTCCGAACTGGACCCGCTGCTTGGCATAATCGACCGTCGCGTCGAGGCTATATTGCATGCCGCCGGTCTGTTCCGCCGCCAACAGCCCCGCGCCGATGGTCAGCGTCCTGTCGATCGCCGCCTTCGCGCTGCCGGGCGCGCCCAGCACCATGTCCGGCGTCACCGCGCAGTCGAAGGACAGCTTGGCAAAGCGCCGCAGCCGGTCGAGCGCGGGCAGCGCCTCTATGGTCAGGCCCGGCGTATGTGCATCCAGCACGACCAGGCTGTCGTCTGCCGTCGCGACGATAATCAGGTCGGCGACATGGGCAAAGGTTGCAAAATCCGCCGTCCCGGTCAGCTTGCCATCCCGCAACGTCGGGCGGCTTGCGGTGCCAGCGAAGCTCGCCCGCGTACCCGAAGCGAGACGGGGCAGCAGGCTCGCCTTCTGCTCGTCGCTACCCGCCGCGAGCACCGCCTGCACGGCCAGCACCGCCGTCTCGAAAAAGGGCACCGGCGCAAGCACCCGGCCGGTTTCTTCCAGCACCAGCGCCATTTCCACCGCGCCCAGCCCCAGGCCGCCAAATTCTTCAGGCACCATCAGTCCGGCAAAGCCCATCTCGCCTGCCAGCGCCTGCCACAGCCCCTCGTCAAAGCCCGTGGCTCCTTCCACGGCGGCGCGGATCACGTCCGGGTTGGCAGCGTCGGTCAGGAAGTCGCGCGCGGCTTCCTGAATGGCGCGCTGGTCGTCGCTGAGCGCGAAATCCATCAGGCGGCTCCGTAAACCGGCTTTGCGGGTTCGCGGGTTTCGATCAGCTTGCGCACGATCGCATCCATCTCGCCCGCCTCGATCCGTGCGCCCTTGTCGAAGGCCGGGCTGTCGGTCCAGCCCTGCGACAGGAATACCTGGCCGCCCTTGAGTTCGAACACCTGGCCGGTGACGCCCTTCGACTGCTCGGACACCAGATAAGCGACCAGCGGTGCCATGTTTTCCGGCGCGAACAGATCGAACTCGCCTGCCTTGGCATCCATGTCGAACGCGCCGGTATTGGTCATGCGGGTGCGCGCATTGGGGGCAAGGGCGTTGACGGTGATGCCCAACCGCCCCAGTTCTGCTGCCTGCACCAATGTCAGCCCGGCGATCCCCGCCTTGGCCGTGGAATAGGCCGACTGCCCGACCGAACCCTGCAAACCCGCGCCCGAAGTCGTGTTGATGATGCGCGCATCGACCGGGTTACCGGCCTTGCTCTGCGCGCGCCAATATTCGGCGGCATGGCGGCTCGTGCAGAAATGACCGCGCAGATGGACGCGGATCACTGCATCCCATTCTTCGGGGCTGCAGGTAAAGAACATGCGGTCGCGCACGAAGCCCGCATTATTGACTACGGCATGCAGCGCGCCAAAGCTGTCGAGCGCTTGTTCGACCATGCGCTTGCCCGATTCCCATTCGGCAACATCGTCGGTGTTGGCGACGGCTTCCCCGCCCATCGCCTTGATCTCGTCTACCACCTGCTCCGCCGCGCCCTTGGTCTCGCCTGCCTCGCCATGGGTGCCCACGCCCAGATCGTTGACCACGACCTTGCAGCCTTCCGCCGCCAGACCCAGCGCATAGGCCTTGCCCAGGCCATTGCCCGCCCCGGTCACGATCGCAACACGTCCTTCGCAGATACCCACTTTATCTTACTCCTCAAAATGCCTTGCGCGTCATGCCGCGACCGGGATCAGCAGATGCTGGCCAAGGTCGCCGACAAGATCGAGCATGGAATAATCTCGCTCCGAAAAATGCCATTGCCCGTCCACCCGGACGAACGCGTCATGATAGCGGCCCGCGCAGATCACCTGCAAAGGCAGGTCCGCCGTCGCCTGCAACACCGTATAATAGGAACGGCATGTCGCACTGCCCGCATCCTCATCCACTTCGACAATGGCGTTGGTGATGACATGCTTGGTGCGCGGCGTGCCACAGGGATGGATGCGCACATAGGCGCGCCACAGCGCCAGCATCGGTGCCGACCCCTGGACGATCTCGCCGCCGCCCGTCTTGATCCTCGCCCGCTCGAACAGCGCCGCCGCGCCTTCAAGGTCGCCTGCGTCCATCAGCTCGGCATAGCGGTACAACAGGTTGGTGATGGCGGTAGCGCTGCTCATGCCCCGGCTTCCCGCTCCGCCGCTTGGCGTTCACGATGCTCCGCCGTCCTGCCGGACAGACGCACGGCGACCGCGTCGGATGCGATCCGTTGCGCCTGCCGGTCCGCACCGGCTTCGCTCAGCGGCTCAGCCTCGACCAGCCCGGTCAGCGCCGCACGGGCGAGCTTCTGATATTCGCCCTCGCCATTGTTGCGCCACGTCACCTGATGCGGTTCGAACGTCTTGACCACCTTGGCCGGGTTGCCCGCGACCAGGCTGCGCTCAGGCGTCACCATATCGGACTTCACCAGGCTGAGCGCCGCGACCAGGTTTTCCGCGCCGATCACCGCATTGTCCAAAATCACCGCATTCATGCCGATCAGCGCATTCTCGCCAATCTCGCAGCCATGGATGATCGACCCGTGCGCGATCGTCGCGCCCCTGCGGATGATCGTGTCGCGCAACTGGTTGGCATGCACCGTCACGCTGTCCTGGATGGAGCTGTCGCCTTCCACCACGATCCGCCCGAAATCGCCACGCAGCGACGCGCCGGGCGCGATGAAGCAGCCCGGCCCCACGATCACGTCACCGATCAGCGACGCCAATGGATGGACGTAGCTGGTCGGATCGACGACGGGAACAATCCCCTGATAGGCATAGCAGGGCATGGGCTGCACGCGTTCCTTCTTACAGCCGTTCGATGATGGTGACGTTGGCCTGACCACCACCTTCGCACATCGTCTGCAGGCCATAGCGACCACCCGTGCGCTCCAGCGCATTCAGCAGCGTCGTCATCAATCGCGCACCGGTCGCGCCGATCGGATGGCCCAGCGCGATCCCGCCACCCTGCACATTGACCTTTTCATGCGGTACGCCCATTTCCTGCATCCACGCCATCGGGATCGAAGCGAACGCCTCATTGCATTCGAACAGGTCGATATCACCGATGCTCATGCCCGCTTTTTTCAGCGCATGCTGCGTCGCAGGGATCGGCCCGGTCAGCATCCATACCGGATTGGCCGCACGCACCGACAAATGGTGGATGCGCGCCCGGGGCTTCAGGCCATATTCCTTGACCGCGCGCTCGCCCGCGATCAGCAGCGCGGCGGACCCGTCGCAATTCTGGCTCGCGACGCCCGCCGTGATCTTGCCGCCCTCGCGCACGGGCTTGAGGCTCGCCATGCCCTCAAGCGTGCTGGTTGGCCGGATCGTCTCGTCCCGCGCGACCCCTTCAAAGGCGGCGACCTCATTGTCGAACCAGCCATTGTCCCATGCCGCCTGCGCGCGCAGATGGCTGGCCAGCGAAAATTCCTCCATCGCCTCGCGGCTGATGTTCCATTTGTCGGCGATCATCTCGGCCGACCGGATCTGGTCGATTTCCTCGTCGCCATAGCGCGCGTCCCAGCCCTTGGAACCACGAAACGGACCGTCGTTGAAGCCGAACTGCGGACCGACGGTCATCGCGGACGAAATCGGAATCTGGTTCATCGCCTGGCTGCCACCCGCGACGACGATATCCTGCGTGCCGCTCATCACGCCCTGCGCCGCGAAATGGACCGCCTGCTGGCTGGAGCCGCACTGACGGTCGATGGTGACACCGGGCACATGTTCCGGCAAGCCCGCAACCAGCCATGCCGTGCGCGCGATGTCGCCTGCCTGGCCGCCGATCGTATCGTTGCAGCCCCACACCACGTCATCCACCAGATTGGCGTCCACGCCGGTGCGGCGAATAAGCTCCGCGATCGGGAAAGCCGCCAGATCGGCAGGATGAACGGCGGCAAGGCTGCCCTTCTTGCGGCCGATGGGCGCGCGGACGGCGTCGATGATATAGGCTTCAGGCATTTTCTTGTTCCTGGTTTTTGTCTGCGGCTCTGGCAAAGGTCTGGTCCGGCCCCATGGGCTGGGTAAAGATGCGCGCGGCGATGCGCGCGCGGTGATAGGCGGGCGTGCCCCATGTCTGCGTCAGCGCGACCGTGCGCTTTAGGAACAGATGGACGTCCACTTCCCAGCTGTACCCCATCGCGCCATGCACCTGGATGGACGCGCGGGCGGCCTTGTCTGCGGCTTCCAGCGCCACCAGCTTGGCATGGCTGACGCGGGCGCGGGCCTGCACGTCGCGCGCGCCGATCTCCGCAGCGGCGGCGGCGACCACCGGCTTGGCGAACTCGATGGCGACCTGCGCGGACGCCAGGTGATGCTTGACCGCCTGATAGCTGCCGATGGGCTTGCCGAACTGTTGGCGTTCCTTGGCATAGTCGACGGCGAGGTCAACCGAACGCTGGGCCAACCCAAGGCCGAACGCCGCGTTGAACAGCGCCGCGCGATCGAGCGCCAGGTCCCAGTCGGCCTTGCCGAGCGGCGTGGCGTTATCCTTGCTCCACTCGACGGCGAAGAGGCGGCGGAACGGATCGATGCTGGGCTGCGCGGTCAGGCTCACCTGATCGGGCGTCACCAGATAAGCCTCGCCGGCATCATGCAGGATGATCGCCGCTGCGCTATCGGCATTGGCGACATAGGGATTGAGCGGATGCTGGATCGCGATGGTCGCGCTCGGATCGCTGAGCAGCGCATGGTCAGGCGCGAGCGCGGCGAGCATCGGCGCGGCGACGCCTGCGCTTTCCACCAGCGGTTCGGGCAGCGCGACATAGCCCGCTTCCTGCGCGATCAGGGCAAAATCGGTCTCGCCAAGCCCGATGCCGCCCGCGCTTTCGGGCAACAGCACCAGCGTCAGCCCGGTTTCCACGATGGAGGCCCAGCGCGCGTCGTCGCGCGCGACCCCGGCTTCCATCATCTTGCGCCAATGGTCGGGCGTGCAGCTGTCGGCAAACAGCGTCCGCGCCGTCTCTGCAAACATCAGCTGTTCGTCGTTAAGGGTGAAATCCATCTCAAATCCCCTTAGCGCGGCAGGCCGAGCATGCGCTCGGCGATGATGTTGCGCTGAATCTCGTTCGACCCGGCATAGATGGGACCTGCGAGCGCGAAGATATAGTCGTCGATCCAGTCGACCGGCGGCGCATCCGGCGCGTCATGCGTCAGTTCCGCCTGCGGCCCCAGAATCGACAGCGCCGTCTGGGTCAGATGGATGTCGAGTTCCGACCAGAATATCTTGTTGGTCGACGCTTCCGGCCCGATCTTCGCGCCTGCCATCAGCCGCGAGGCGGTCTGGTAGATGTTGAGCGCATAGGCGTCGGCATTCATGTGCGCGCGCACGACATCGACTTCCAGCGCCGGGTCTGCCGTTTCCTTATGCTCGGTCCACAGCGCGGCCAGCTTCTTCGCCGCCACCTGATAGCGGGCAGGGGAGCGCAGCATCAGCCCACGCTCGAAACCCGCTGTCGCCATGCAGATGTGCCAGCCCTGACCTTCGTCGCCCAGCCGGTTGAACGCAGGCACACGGACATTTTCCAGGAAAATCTCGGCGAAACCGACATGGCCGTTGATCTTCTTGATCGCGTTGACCGTCACGCCCGGCGCATTAAGCGGAAAGAAGACCAGGCTCATCCCCTTGTGCCGCTCGCTACCCGGCTCGCGGAACAGGCCGAATGCCCAGTCGGCGAACACCGCGCGGCTCGACCAGATTTTGTGGCCGCTCAGGATATAGTCGTCGCCGTCCCGAACTGCCGTCGCCCGCACGCCTGCCAGATCGGACCCCGCCATCGGTTCGGACCAGGCCTGCGCCCAGATTTCCTCGCCCGACGCCATCTTGGGCAAAAAGCGTTGCTTCTGCTCATGGGTGCCAAACTCGATCAGCGTCGGCCCCAGCAGGAATATGCCATTCTGGTTGACGCGGCCCGGCGCGCCCGCACGATAATATTCTTCCTCGAAAATCAGCCACTGGATGAGGTCCAGGCCACGCCCGCCATATTCCTTGGGCCATGTCACCATGCCCCAGTCGCCCGACTTCAGCGTCTTTTCCCACTGGCGGTGCGCTTCAAAGCCTTCGCGCGTGGCGTCGAAATGCTCCAGCGGCTCTGCGGGCACATGCGCCTCCAGCCAGCTGCGCACTTCGGCGCGGAACGCCTGCTGTTCGGGGGTATAGGTCAAGTCCATCAGAATTTCGCCGCGCCCTTATTGTCCACAAAGGCGTCACGCGCCTTCTGGCTGTCTTCATGCATGTACATTTCGAGCGTGAAGCCCTGCTCGATCCGGTAATGGGCCGACGGATCGGTCGGCTCGATCAGGTTCAATGCCTGCTTGGCGATGACCAGCGCCGCGCGGCTCTTGGACGCGATGATCTCGCAAAAGGCGTAGGCTTCGTCCTTCAGATTTTCGAGCGGCACGACCTTATGGATCGACCCATGGCGATAGGCATCCTCGACCGGGATGCGCCCGCCGGTGAAGAAGTTCGCGCGCACCATCTGCACCGGCAGCATCCGGCTCATGAAGGCCGCGCCGCCCATCGCGCCGCGATCGATTTCGGGCAGCGAGAAATAGGCCCCTTCCGCCGCGATCAGCGCGTCGCATGCGCCCGCAATATTGACGCCGCCGCCAATGACGAAGCCGTGCAGCGCGCCCACCACCGGGATCGCGCAGTCGCGGATCGCCTTGAAGGTCAGGTAATTATCCTTGTTGAGCTTGGCGATGCGCTCAGGGTGCGCCGCCATCTCCTTGATATCGACGCCGCCGCAGAAACCGCGCCCTTCCGCGCGGATCAGGATGCACTTCACATCCTCGTTCGCCGCCGCTTCGTAAACCATGGCGGGGATCGATTCCCAGCCCTTGGTGTCGAACGCGTTGACCGGCGGATGGTCGAACAGGATTTCGGCGATGGCGCCCTTGATGGTCAGCGTGATCGGCATCTTTAAGTCCCTTTTCCTCAGGCGGCGCTTGCCGTCTCGCGGCCCATGGCAGCAAGCGCGGCGAGGCGGTCATGCGCCTCTTCGACGATGCGGTCGACTAGCTGCTGGCAGGTCGGAATCTCGCCGATCCGCCCGCCCACGACGCCGGTCGCCATCACGCCATGTTCGATGTCGCCCTCGACCACCGCCTTCTGGATCA
>CBFHAG010000065.1:0-9782 GCA_965653535.1 uncultured Sphingobium sp. | reverse complement strand
ATGTCGAGCCAGAATATGGCGATTTGATCCATCATGGCAAGGGCAGGCTGGGCACATGGGACGTGATCATGCCCTGAAGAAACGGAGACGGCCCCCACCCATGGGTGAGAGCCGTCCTTTATCCCTGTCGTTAAATGCTTCGACCGATCAGGCGGCGAAGGACTTAACCTTGTCAGTCACGACGGTCACGCGAGCGGTCAGCGGCTGGGCAACGTCACCAGCCAGCTTGATCAGCGCTTCGCTGCTCTTTGCCGCTTCCTTGGTCAGCTCGTCAAAGCTGGCCGAGAACAGCTGGCTCTGCAGCTGGAAGAATTCGGTCGGCGTCTTGACGGTCGAAAAGCTCTTGATCGACGCGGTTGCCTTTTCAAAGTTCTTGCGGCTGTAATCGACGGCTTCCTGGCCCAGGCTTTCAATGCCCTTCGCAGCAATCTTGCCGGATTCGACCAGTGCTTCGACATTGCCCTTGGCGATGTCGCTAATCTCTTCAATCGCCTTGGTCGACTTTTCGACGCCAACCTTCGCCTTTTCATTCAGGTCGGTATAGACCGAATCGAACTTGGCCTTGGTGTCCTGAGCAAACTTCTTTCCGGTTTCGATCACGTCGTTCATCATCTTCGTTCCTTCTGTAGCGGGCAGCAATGCGGGCTCTACCGGCCCGGCCTGGGGTGACAGGCTCTTAATCTCTTTCAATTCGACCGGAGCCTCATCGGCTATGGCGATCGGATCGGAGGGCGCGGGCTCTACAGCCACGCTGGCACCTGCTGGCTCGGGCGCGGCATCCAGTGCCGTCGTCGCCGCTGCGATCACGACCGGATCAGCCTTCGCTGCCGGAGCCGGTTTCGCACGTGTCGGCACCTTGGCGGCCTTGACGCGCGCCGCTGGCGGTGATTCCGGGCTGGAACCCACTGCCGCTTCCGCAGCCTTCAACGCCTCGCTGGCCGACAGCGTAGACGAAGCCTTGTTCGCCACAGTCCGTTTGCGAGGAACTGGCTTGGGTTTCGTTGCCATAGTCACCCTCCTTTGCTGCAATGCACAATAAGCGAATCGGCTCACCGTTTCAAGCTTATTTTTGTGCACTGCAACAAAGCGAGTCCTGCATCCGGCTGTTGCAGGAAAAACAGCAGCCTATTCAACGCCTCAGCGTGTCTTGACGTAACGTCCCGGTGCGTCCTCGATCGCCTCGAGCGCCCCCCCACCCGGCTTTCGAGCGCCCTTCACCGGCACGGTCGAATCACCCAGCGAGGCAACCCAATCCCGCCAATCGGGCCACCAGCTGCCTTTGGTTTCCAGGGCATGCTCGATAAAATCGTCGAGCGTTGCCTGAGGCTCTTCCGAGGTCCAGAACTGATATTTGCCGGCGGACGGCGGGTTGACGACCCCGGCGATATGCCCCGATCCCGCCAGGATGAACCGAACCGGCCCTGACAGATACTGGGTCAGTTTCCACACGCTCTGCGGCGGTGCAATATGATCCTCGCGTCCCGCCTGAATATAAGCGGGCGTTTCGATCTTTCGCAGGTCGAGGGGCGTCCCGTCGATGCTCAGGGCAGCGGGCGCGACCAGCAGATTGTCCCGGTACAACTGAGTCAAATAATCCTTGTGCCAGCGGGCGGGCAAGTTCGTCGTGTCGCCGTTCCAATACAGAAGGTCGAACGGCGGATAGTCCTGCCCCAGCAGGTAATTGTTGACCACATAGTTCCAGATGAGGTCGCGACCGCGCAGCAGGTTGAAGGTCGCGGCCATGTACCGGCCGTCGAGGAACCCCCCCGACGACAGCTGGTCCAGCAGCTTCATCTGCCCATCGTCGATGAACAGGCTGAGGTCACCTGCTTCGCTGAAATCAACCTGCGCTGTGAAGAAGGTGGCGCTCGCCACCTTGTCCGCCTCTCCTCGCGCCGCCAGCAACGCCAGTGTCGCTGCGAGCGTCGTCCCGGCAACGCAATAGCCGATAGTGTGAACCGACGGAACTCCGAGCAGGTCTCGCACGGTGTCGATCGCGTCCACTTGCCCGCGCAGGATGTAATCGTCCCACTGCAGATCCTTCATCGACGCGTCGGCGGACTTCCAGGACAGGAGGAAGACGCTGATCCCTTGGTCCAGCGCCCATTTTACGAAGCTTTTTTCGGGCGACAGGTCGAGGATGTAGAAACGGTTGATCCAGGGCGGGAAGATGAGCAGCGGCGTTTCCATCACCCGCTCGGTCGTCGGCGTATAATGAATGAGCTGGTAGAGCGGCGTTTCCTTGATGACCTTGCCAGGTGTCGCCGCGATATTGCGTCCGACTTCGAAGCTACCGCCATCGGTATGCGTCAGCTGGCCCTTTTCCAGATCGGCGAGCATATTTTGCAGGCCCTTGACCAGGTTTTCGCCACCGCTCTGAAGCGTCTTTTCAACGACTGCCGGATTGGTGAAGGCAAAATTGCTGGGGGCCATCGCGTCGATCATGCCGTTGGTGGCGAAACGCAGCTTCGCCTTCTGCTTTGGATCGTCGCCATCCACTGTATCTGTCAGCTTCAGCAGATAGTCCGACAGCAACAGATAGCTTTGCCGGATCAGATCGTAAAAGGGATGGTTGGACCAGGCCGGATCGGCGAAGCGGCGGTCCTTGGCAGCGGCAGGACTGCCCGGCGGCGGCGATTCGGGCTGATCGCGCAACATGCCGCCTGAATCCAGGAAGCGTTGCCACAGCGCCAACCCTTCATCGGCAAAGCTCGTCTGAATCCGCGCGACTGCGTCGGCGTCGAACGGCAGCGTTCGCCCCACTGCGCCCGCCGCCTGTTCCAGCAGAAGCTGCTGGGCCCGGCCAAGCATATGAGTCCATTGCTGCATCTGATCCAGCGTCGGCAGATGAGGTTCACCCAGGTCGTTCGCTTTCATGGCCACCATCCCCTTTTCTGACATCGCCCGATCCGCCGCTTTCGCTAGCGCGTGGCCGCCGGGCGCGTTATAGCCGAACCGTGCCACGTCCTGCGTGCACGGGCCACTATCCCCCACGGAGACCTTTCAGGAAAGCCTATAATGTCCGAAGAATTTTACCGCATGAAACGCCTGCCGCCCTATGTCATCGCCGAAGTCAACGCGATGCGAGCGGCCGCGCGGGCAGCGGGTGAGGACATTATCGACCTGGGGATGGGCAATCCCGACCTGCCGCCGCCGGACCATGTCATCGCGAAACTGTGCGAAGTCGCGCAGAAGCCCAGCGCCCACGGCTATTCCCAGTCGATGGGGATCCCGGGACTGCGTAAGGCCCAGGCAAATTATTATGGCCGCCGCTTCGGCGTCGATGTGGACCCTGAAACCGAAGTCGTCGTGACCATGGGGTCGAAGGAGGGGCTTGCCAGCCTTGCCAACGCGATCACCGCACCGGGCGACGTCGTGCTGGCACCCAACCCCAGCTATCCCATTCACATGTTCGGATTCATCATCGCGGGCGCGACCATAAGGTCGGTTCCGACGACGCCGGACGAAAATTACTGGAAATCGCTTGAGCGGGCGATGGCGTTTACCGTGCCGCGCCCCTCCATCCTGGTCGTTGGCTATCCCAGCAACCCGACAGCCGAAACGGTCGACCTCGCCTTTTACGAGCGGCTGGTGGCCTGGGCGAAGGACAATAACGTCTGGGTTCTTTCCGACCTGGCCTATTCCGAACTTTATTATGACGGCAATCCGACGCCATCCATCCTCCAGGTCCCAGGGGCCAAGGATGTTGCGGTCGAATTCACTTCGCTCAGCAAGACCTATTCAATGGCGGGGTGGCGCATCGGCTTTGCCGTCGGCAACCGGCAGTTGATCGCGGCGCTCAAGCGGGTGAAATCCTATCTCGACTATGGCGCATTCACGCCGATCCAGGCGGCGGCCTGCGCCGCGCTCAACGGGCCGCAGGACATAGTGCAGAAAAATCGCGAACTTTATCACCGGCGCCGGGACGTCATGGTGGAAGCCTTTGGTCGCGCGGGCTGGGAAATTCCTGCGCCCAAGGCGTCGATGTTCGCCTGGGCCCCGCTGCCCCCCGCGCTGAAAAGCATGGGCAGTCTGGAATTTTCCAAGCAGCTCCTTACGCATGCCAAGGTCGCCGTCGCTCCCGGCGTCGGCTATGGCGAGGATGGCGAAGGCTATGTCCGCATTGCCATGGTCGAAAATGAACAGCGGCTCCGGCAGGCGGCGCGCAATATAAAGCAATATCTGAAGTCGATGGGCATCGACACGCCTGCCAAGGGTGCCGCCTGAGCGAGGATGGTGGACAAGGCTATCGGCCGCACTTGCTGGGGGGCGTGTGTGGCTGTTTGGCGGCAAGCTCATTCCTGATGCTATCGGCCGTCATTTTCATCGGATCGGTGTTCGGCGATTGCGCGATCGAGTCGGATTGCGCACGAAAAAATGATGCCATCCATATCCTGTGGATCGCACCACTTTCCGCCCTTGTCATTTTCTTCGCAATCGGCTGGTTTGTCGAAAAGATGAAGGCAGGCTCGCGATGACTCCCGTTCCCCAATTTGCCCAACTGTCCCAAGTTTCACAGGTCGCCCAGACCATCCAACTGGCGCTCGCCCCGGTATTCCTGCTGGCGGGCATTGGCGCGTTCCTCAATGTCTGCGTTGGGCGGCTCGCTCGCATCATCGACCGCGCGCGGCGGGTGGAAGAACACATCCTCACCAGCCGGGGCAAGGAACATGACCGCATGGTTGCCGAGATCCGGGTGCTCGATCGCCGGATGAGCGTGGTCAACAGCTCGATCTTCCTGACCGTGGTGTCCGCCTGCGCAGTCTGTCTGGTCGTCATCCTGTTGTTCGCGGGCAATTTGTTCGGCGCGCATCTGGGCACATTGATAGCGATCCTGTTCAGCCTGGCCATGCTGTTGCAAGCCGCTGCATTTGGCACATTCATCCAGGAAATCTGGCTGGGTTCGCGCATCATCCATATCCGCAACGAAGTTCTCTATCATGAGGCGGAGGTGGAAGACGCGTCATGACGAAATTCACCGTCAACGACCGCCCGGTCCAATATCGCATGGACCCCGCCACCCCGCTGCTCTGGGCGTTGCGCGACGCATCCAACCTGACCGGAACCAAATATGGCTGCGGTACGGGGGATTGCGGGGCATGCACGGTCGACATTGACGGCGAAGCGGTCCGGTCATGCCAGGTTACGATCGGCAATACGGAAGGACGTTTCGTCACCACGATCGAAGGGCTGTCGCCTGACCGCGGCCATCCGCTGCAACAGGTTTTCGCCGCCGACAATGTGTCGCAATGCGGCTATTGCATCCCCGGCATGATCATGACCGCCGCCGTCCTGCTGAAACGGAATAACGACCCCAGCGATGATGAGATGGACGCCGCCATCACCAACATCTGCCGCTGCGGCATTTATCCCCGCCTGCGCGCCGCCATTCGCCGCGCGGGCCGCATCATCCGCGGCGAGGAACAGGTCGAAGCAGCCCCGCCACCCGGCATCACCCCCGAAGAGGCTGCACGCACCGTCCCGGCCCTGCGCGGGCTGTGACTTTCAGCCGAAGCGGTAGGCCGAAACCGTCCAGCCCAGCACCGTGCTGCGATGATCCAGCCGCGCGGCATCGTCCGCCCCAGCACCCAACGCCACCATCAACGGCAACAGATGTTCTTCACGGGGATGAGCGAAGCGGGCTTCAGGCAACTGATCCCAAGCGCTGACGCGCGCTGCCCGTCGCTGCGGATCAGGATCGGTCACGGCGTCGGCCAGTGCGTCATCCCATTCCACCGCGCGATCGGTCCCTTCCGGCCCACGCACGCGCATATTGTGAAAGCTCATCCCCGATCCGACGACCAACACCCCTTCGTCCCGCAGCGCCGCGAGTGCGCGTCCCGCCGCGATGTGGGCAGCCGGGTCAAGATCCCGCCGCAGCGACAGTTGCACGACCGGGATTCCGGCATCAGGCACGGCCACTTTCATCGGGATGAAGACGCCATGATCCCACCCGCGATCCTTTTCCTCGGCAACCGGGAAACCAGCATCCCTGAGCAGCGAAGCCACGCGGCCCGCCAATATGGGATCGCCCGACGCTTCCCATCGCAAAGCATATGTGTGCGGCGGGAAGCCGCCATAATCAAACAGCAGCGAAGGCTTGCTGCCGCCATGGACCGTGAACGAAGGCGCTTCCCAATGCGCTGACACAATCAGCATCGCCCGGGGCCTTTCGGGCAAATCGGATAACAGCCCGACTAGATAGTCCTGCATCGGATGCCACATGGGATCGCTGTGCAGCCGGTCGGGATCGGAAGGGTCCATGAAGAAGCACGGACCGCCGCCATGCGGAATGAAGAGGCTGGGCTGTTTCATGATGCCAAGATCGGTCGCTTTGCCGCAATGCGCAACATCGCGCGCTGAAACGTTGCGTTTCAGCTCCATCAGACCCCGATCGATGGCATCGACGCACGGGCAGTTCCAGCCCGTCGAAGATGCGCGAATCTATTTTGCAACGACCGTGCGTTAACAACAGGACCCTTTCAAATCGCTGACAAACAAGTTCAGCATTTCGACATGGCAGCTAAAGTAACAAGGCAGCATGAGGGCGTGATGCCCTAACGGAAAGCGAAGATCATGTTGAAGAAAATCATGATGTTGGGACTGATGTCTGCAACGATATTGGGCGGCACCGCGCCCGCTTATGCCCAGCGCGGGGACGATGGTGGATGGCGTAATCGCAGCGAGCGTCCCGCCCGCGCCGATAGCGGACGTCAGGGCGGCGAAGCGCGTCAGCAGGGTCCAGCCCAGCGCGCACAGCAGCAGCGCCGCGACGATCGCCCTTCGGCTTGGGTAGTGCAGCCGCGACCTGAGAGGCAGCGAGCCGAGACGCAGCGACCCCAGAGGCAGTGGCAGGGAGACCAGCGCGGGTCCAATGACGCACGCGCCGAACGCCGCCAAGGCTGGCGCGTCATGCAAACATCGCGGGATAACGAGCGTGAGGTGCGCGACAACCGCCGTGACGATCGCCGCGATGATCGCCGGGGCAATGACCGGTGGAATAATGACGATCGGCGCTGGCGCGGCAATGCCGCCGTTGGCCGACGGTTCGACGATCGCAGCCGGTGGAGCAGCCAACGGCGCTGGAACAATGACTGGCGGCAGGATCGCCGCTACGACTGGCGCAGCTATCGCTCGCACTATGGCGATCGCTACCGCGTCGGACGCTATTATTCCCCGCGCGGATGGGATTATGGCTATAGGCGCTATTCGATAGGTATCGTCCTCAACAGCCTATTATTCTCCAACAGCTATTGGATCAACGATCCCTGGTCATACCGCCTGCCGCCCGCTTATGGGACGCTGCGCTGGGTCCGCTATTATGACGATGCGCTGCTGGTCGATATTCGCGATGGCTATGTCGTCGATGTGATCCACGACTTCTTCTGGTGAGGGACTGCGGCGAAACATATCGCAGTTCCTGAATGACCTTCAGAATGATTGGGCTCGAAGTCACAGGCTTCGGGCCCTTTTCATTTGCAGCCGCAGGATCAACGGTGGCAGGAGGCGATCATGACCGCTGTGACCGATGATGGAGACGTCGCATCCGCTGTCCGTGCGCGGATCGGGCAAGCCGTGCGTACCCGCCTGGACCGCAATCCCATGGTCAGCCGGATCGATGCTCCGCTGTTGGAAATCTACGGACGTCGCGATTTTTTGAGCGAGGCTGAGTGCGCGGATCTGCGGGGGATGATCGACGCGGGCGCGCAGCCTTCAACCCTGTTTTCAGACGGTGCCAATGCCGACTACCGTACCAGCCATAGCTGCAACCTGGACCCAGGAAACCCGCTCGTCATGGCGGTCAGCGATCGTATCTGCGCGCTGACCGGCCTGCCTGCCGACCATGGTGAAACGCTGCAAGGCCAGCGCTATGCCGCAGGCCAGGAATATAAGGCGCATTGCGACTATTTTCCGGTCACTGCCCATTACTGGCCCGCCATGCGCAAGTCGGGAGGGCAGCGAAGCTGGACGGCGATGATCTATTTGTCCGCCGTTGACGCAGGGGGTGAAACCCATTTTCCGCATTGCGAATTCATGGTTCCGCCGGTCGAGGGCATGATCCTGATCTGGAACAATATGAACCCCGACGGCGCGCCCAACCCCAACAGCCTGCATGCTGCCAAGCCAGTGGAAGGCGGGGCAAAATATGTCGTCACGAAATGGTTTCGCGAACGACGCTGGACGGCCTGAGCGTGCTGCACCGCCATCACCATGATACACATTGCGACATAAATGACCGGTAGCTGACAGACCCGTTCGCGGTCGGTTCAGTCGAAGCGGGGCATAACCATCATGTTGGCGGCGGATCCTGCCAAGGGGCTGAAAGTTAAGCCCCAAGGTTCAACCGCCACAATGATGGGAGAAATTATATGCGTAAGTTGATCATCCTGGGCCTGATCGCAGCGACCGCCATGCCCGGCGCGGCAATGGCCCAGTCACGCGCAGAGGTGCGTGACAGCGCGCGGGATTTGCGGCAGGAACAGCGTGAACTGCGCGACGCCAGGCGCTATGGCGACCGCCGCGACGTGCGCGAAGAGCGCCGCGATGTCCGCGAAGCCCGGCGAGAGGTGCGGGAAGACTGGCGCGATTACCGCCGATCAAACCGCAATGTCTATCGTGCAGGAAACTGGCAGGCACCTTTCCGCTACACGCGCTGGAACGCCGGCGCGCGGATCCGCCCCGTTTACTACAGCTCACGCTATTATATCAGCGACCCCTATCGCTATCGCCTGCCCCGTCCCGGCAACAACATGCGGTGGGTAAGGCACTATAATGACGTGTTGCTGATCAACGTCCGCAGCGGTCGGGTCGTACAGGTTCATCGCGGTTTCTTCTGGTAATCGCGACAGGCTTAAACAAAAGCGGCTCCGGGTCTTATGATCCGGGACCGTTTTGATTCCAGGGATGTTAGGACCTTGATCCCCTTGGCCGCGCCGCTCGTTTCCGAACGGGCGCGGTCGATGGCACGCGCGAGGCGCGCCATCAGTCCGAAAGGGGGGTGGACCACAGGATGTAACGTTCGGGCATGCGGGATGTTCCCGCGGGCCGCTTTATTCCCCCAGCGCCTCGGCGATCAGTCGGCGGCTGTTGGTGATGCCGTACAAGGCGATGAAGCTGCCCATTCGCGGCCCCTGATCTGCACCAAGCAGCGTCTGATACAGCGCCTTGAACCAATCCCTCAACTCGGCAAATCCGAACTCTTCATCCTTGCCGATTGCATAGACGATGTTCTGCACATCTTCCGCGCCAGCGCCTGCGGGAAGAGCCGCCAGTTCCGCGTCCAGCCTGCGAAGCGCGGCGGCTTCGTTCGGCTCCGGCGCGCGCCGCTGGAGCGTGGGTGCCACGAAATCGCGGTGATAGGCGAGCGCATGACCGATCAGCGCGTCCAGTTCGGGATAGGCTTCCGCACTGGCACCGGGAACATAATTTTGCAGATATCCCCAAACCTGATCGCGCCTGGCATCGCTCATCACGCCGACCAAGTTCAACAGCAAGCCGAAGGTTACCGGCAATTCGCCTTCAGGCAGATTGCCGTCGTGGACATGATGGATGGGATTGCCCAGCTGCTGTTCAACCGCCTGCTTGGGATAATTGGCGCGGAACTGCCAATATTCATCCACGGCGCGCGGGATGACGCCCATATGCAGTTGCTTGGCCTTTTTCGGCTCGCGATAGGCGTAGAAGGCCAGACTTTCCTGCGGGCCATAGGTCAACCATTGGTCCAGGCTGAGGCCATTGCCCTTGGACTTGGAGATTTTCTCCCCCTTTTCGTCCAGGAACAT
>CBFHAG010000064.1:0-9874 GCA_965653535.1 uncultured Sphingobium sp. | reverse complement strand
GAGGCGCTGGAGCGCAGCTTCATCACCTGCAACAAGAATGGCGTGCCGGGCGACCCGTTGCCGCCGACCAAGACCAGCGGCATTCGCGTTGGCTCACCCGCGGGCACCACGCGCGGCTTTGGCGTTGCGGAGTTCGAGGCGATTGGCGACATGATCGCGGATGTCCTGGAAGGGCTGCGCGATAAGGGCGAACATGGTGACGCGGCGGTCGAGGCCAATGTGCGGGAGCGCGTGTCCACCCTTTGCGCCCGCTTCCCGATTTACGAAGGTTGATCGCCTCCGTTCGTATCCAGGGGTGGTCGAGACGCGGCGGCTGTGTCATCCCGTGTCTCGACTCGCCTGAAACGACCGGAGCTAAAGACTGAATGCGTTGCCCCTTCTGTGCACATGACGACAGTCAGGTAAAGGACAGCCGCCCCACCGAAGATGGCGCAGCCATTCGCCGCAGACGGCAGTGTGAAGCCTGTGGGGCGCGCTTCACCACGTTCGAACGCATCCAGCTACGTGACATCTGGGTGGGCAAGAGCGAAGGGCGCAAGGAAGCGTTCGACCGGGACAAGCTGGCCCGCTCCATCGACATCGCCTGCCGCAAGCGACAGATCGATCCAAGCCGGTTGGAGAAGATGATTTCGGGCATCCAACGCCAGCTGGAAACGAGCGGCGAAGGCGAAGTGCCTGCGCGCGCGATTGGCGAAATGGTGATGGAGGGCCTCAAGCGGCTGGACAGCGTCGCCTACATCCGCTTTGCAAGCGTTTACAAGGACTTCACCGACGCACGGGACTTTGAAGATTTTGCTGGGTCGGTGAAGGAGGTCGGGAGTGAGTGAGGCGGGTTGCCTTTCGCTCTGCCATCATCCGTTCGTCCTGAATAGCCATTGAGCTTGTCGAAATGGCGTATCGAAGGACCTTTTCGTGACGTTTCATGCTTATATGCTGCGTTGTGCAGATAGCAGCTACTATGTCGGCCAGACCGATAATCTGGAAGCGCGGATCGCCCTGCATCAGAATGGCGAGATAGCTGGGTATACACAAAAGAGGCGGCCCGTCACTCTAGTATGGCAGCAGGATTTCAATTCGCGCGAGGAAGCGATAGCCACCGAACAACAAGTCAAGGGCTGGTCTCGCGCGAAGAAGGAGGCGTTGGTCGCGGGGGATTGGGAAGCCATCAGCCGACTCGCTCGCAAGTCCTTCGATACCGGGCTTCGACAGGCTCAGCCCCTACTCAGGACGAACGGAATGATAGCCACTACCACCTCTCGCCCCGTCGTCGTCCTGGTTCGTCCGCAGTTGGGCGAGAATATCGGCAAGGCTGCGCGCGCCATGCTGAACTTCGGACTTACCGAAATGCGGCTCGTCAGCCCACGCGACGGCTGGCCCAATCCTGATGCCGGTCCATCGGCGGCGGGTGCGGATGTCGTGCTGGATCAGGCGCAGGTCTTTGGCACACTGGCCGAGGCTGTGGCCGATTGCGCGCATGTCTATGCGACCACGGTACGCAAGCGGGGCGTGACCAAGCCGGTGGTCACGCCGGAAGAAGCCGCGCGGGAAGTGCATGAGGCCGTTGGCCGCTGCGCCTACGTCTTTGGACCTGAACGGTCGGGACTGGAAACGGAGGATGTCGCGCTCGCTCGGAAGATTCTGACCGTGCCGATCAACCCGGAATTCGGATCGCTCAACCTTGCCCAGGCGGTGATTCTGTGCGCCTATGAATGGTCGAAACAGGCCGGGCTGGAACAACCTACCGTCACAGAGCTAGGCGAACCCGCTCCGCAGGTGGAGTTGGACGGCATGCTGGACCAGTTCGAAGCGCTTCTGGAGGATTCCGGTTACTTCTTTCCACCCGATCGCGCGACCGCGACCAAGCGGACGTTGCGCAATCTGCTCACAAAACCGGGCTGGAATCATTTGGAAGTGCGGACGATGCGCGGCGTGCTATCCACCCTGTCCCGCCCCCGACGACGCTAGGGGAGCAGGCCCGATCAGACCGGCTGCCTGGAAAGCGCACTCACGCCTTCAGCCGTTCAAACTCGTTCATTTCGTAGGCGATGGATGCTTCGACCAGTCGGTCCCACAGGTCAGCGACAATGTCCGCAGGCGCACCCAATCGCACGGCCTCGGCGCGCACGTTAGCGATGACCTGCGCCTTGCGTGCTTCGTCCCGCACATCGGCGCGATCGGGCTTGATCCGTGCCGCCGCCCGCATATGGGCAAAGCGCTGGTCGAGCAGCGCGACGATCTGTCGGTCGATAGTGTCGACGCCCGCGCGAACTTGCGCCATGCTGGTGTAGTTTTCCGGGTTCATGGGTCGCTGACTAGGCCCGCATAACGGCGGTGTCGAGGGTTGACATGAGCCGACCCCTTCTTCATAGGCGCGCCTTCGCGATTGGTCCCGCACTCCGGTGAAGCGGTGGCCCTGCCCCTTGTTCGAGGCAAGCAGGCGACGACCGGAAACAACGTTGTTAGCATATCGAAGGAATTATCATGTCGAAGCGTTCCAGCGCCAAGCATAAACTCGATCGCCGCATGGGCGAGAACATCTGGGGTCGTCCCAAGAGCCCGGTCAACAAGCGTGAATATGGTCCTGGCCAGCATGGTCAGCGCCGTAAGGGCAAGATGTCCGACTATGGCATCCAGCTGCGCGCCAAGCAGAAGCTGAAGGGCTATTACGGCGACATCACCGAAAAGCAGTTCAAGAAGAACTATATCGAAGCCGCGCGCATGAAGGGCGACACCGGCCAGAACCTGATCGGCCTGCTTGAGCGCCGCCTGGATGCCGTCGTCTATCGCGCCAAGTTCGCACCCACCATCTTTTCGGCGCGTCAGGTTGTTTCGCACGGTCACATCTATGTGAACGGCGTGAAGTGCAACATTGCCTCGCGTCTGGTGAAGCCCGGCGACGAAATCACCCTGGGCAAGAAGGCACAGGAAATGGCGCTGGTTCTGGAAGCACAGAGCCTGCCCGAGCGCGACATTCCTGACTATGTCTCGCCCGATGGTGCCACCAAGGTTACCTATGTCCGCGTTCCGACGCTCGACGAAGTACCCTATCCGGTCAAGATGGAACCGAATCTGGTCGTCGAATTCTATTCGCGCTGATCGATCCAGACTTTTGCATTTTCGGAAAAGGCGGTCCTTGCGGGCCGCCTTTTCTTTTGCGCGCTCCGCCTTGCCTGCCCAGTGGCGGGCTGGCATCACCATGGCATTCGCAGTCTTTCCAAAGGCGATGCCGTGCGTGTTCCTTTCCTGCCCCTGATTCCCTTGATCGCCCTTGCCACGGGCGGGTCGGCCTTTTCGGCCTCCCGCGACATCTCGCCTTCCATCGACACGATGAAAGAGGTGGTGAAGGAAATTTCCTCCGACGCCTATGAAGGCCGCGCGCCTGGAACCATGGGCGAGGAAAAGACACTGACCTATCTGGTTCAGCGGTTTGAGGCACTAGGGTTGAAGCCTGGCAATAAGGGCAGCTGGTTCCAGGAAGTGCCCCTGGTGGAAATCACCGCACGGAATATCAGCGCCCTGCGCTTCACCGGCGGGAAGGCGACTGTATCTGCCACCTATGGACCTGATATGGTGGTTGCCACCTATCGGACAATGCAACCCCATGTGGAAGTGAAGGACAGCCCCGTCGTCTTCGTGGGCTATGGCATCAACGCGCCGGAAAAAAAGTGGAACGACTATGCCGGCGTGAATGTGCGCGGCAAGACCGTCATCATCCTGGTGAACGATCCCGACTATCAGGCGGACACATTAAGCGGCCCCTTCAACGGGCGCGCCATGACCTATTATGGCCGTTGGACCTACAAGTTCGAAGAGGCGGCGCGGCAGGGTGCTGCTGCGGCAATCATCGTGCATGACACGGTTCCGGCTGCTTATGGGTGGAATGTCGTGCAGTCGAGCTGGACGGGCGCTCAGCATGTGGCCGACAGCGGGGACGGCAATGCACGCCAATCCGCTGCGATCGGCTGGATACGCAAGGACAAGGCGGATGCGCTAATGGCCAGCGCCGGGCTTGACCTCAACGAATTGGTGGCCGCTGCCAGAACGCGGGGATTCAAGGCCGTCCCGCTGACAGGCGTGAAGGCCAGCGTTGGTTTCGACAATGCCATACGCAAGCACAGCTCAAAGAACGTCGTGGCGTTGCTGCCCGGTGCGAAAAGGCCTGATGAATATATACTCTATGCTGCCCATTGGGACCATCTGGGCCGTTGCCAAGCCGCGCCCGACGGCGACGATATCTGCAACGGAGCGATCGATAATGCGACCGGGACCGCAGCCCTGGTTGCGCTGGCCGAAGCCAATGTGAAAGCGGGGCCGACCGAACGCAGCCAAATTTTCCTGGCGGTAACAGCCGAGGAGTCCGGCCTGATCGGATCGGCCTATTATGGCGATCATCCCGTCGTTCCGCTCCGGCAGACGGTGGGCGGGGTAAATATGGACGCGCTCAGCATGGCCGGGCCAGCCAGAAATGTCGTCGTGATCGGTAAGGGAAAGTCAGAGCTGGACGCCTATCTTGACCGCGCCCTCGCCGCGCAGAGGCGGATCGCCAGCATGGAGCCAACGCCGGAGAAAGGATTTTATTACCGTTCGGATCATTTTAGTTTCGCCAAAAAAGGCGTCCCGATGCTGTATTTCGAAGGTGGCCAGGACCTTGTGAATGGCGGCTCGGTTGCTGGTGCCTTGGCGGCCAAGGATTATGAGGACCATCGCTATCACGGCCCCAAGGACGAATATGATTCGAGCTGGGACTGGAGCGGGGTGAAAGCCGACCTCAAACTTTATTTTGATGTCGGACGCGCTCTCGCGAACACGACCGATTGGCCCAATTGGACCCTGGGTGACGAGTTTCGCATCATACGCGACCAAAGCCGAATGGATCGTTGATCGGCGCATTTCCGCCAATTTGCGAGCGCGAGGCCCCTACCCCGCCCTGAAACAATGTCCCGTCTGCCGATAGAGCGGGTGCTTCCGACTGTCCCTTTTTCGTACAAAGGGCAGGAGTCGTTTTCATCTTACGCTACGAAATTCATAGGTTTAACTGCTGCCCATAAAAGAAACGAGGTCGTAACGAAGGGTGGATGGTCATGGAGATCAATAATGCAGTCACGATACTGCATGTCGGCAAATTGGTCACGGCGGATAAAGAACGCTTATGCGTTGTCCATTCCCTGGCATCCAAGGAAGCGCTGATACGGACAACCCTGCCGTTGGAATCGGGGCAGAGCGTTACGCTAGTGTTACGAAATGGCTTCACCGTCGCCGCCGTGGTCGGCTTCGTTCAGGGTGAGCAGGTTTTGCTGCTGTTCGAAGGACAAATGTCTACGTCTGCAATGCTGGCGGAGCAGCGCGACGGGCGGGGCGGACGGGAGGCCATACGCCTCCACATCACCATGCCCGTTTCCGTCGCGACCCCCGGTGGCGATTGCAATTGCCTGATGCACGACATTTCCCTGTCGGGCGTGAAGGTCGTTGACGAAACGGAATCGCTAACGGTGGGGATGGAGGTCCAGATATCGATCGAGGGGCTTGGCAGACGCGACGCTAACGTGTGCTGGCGCCAGGAATATAATTTCGGACTGCAATTCCACGTCCCTCTGGGGTTCAAACTGCTGGACCAATGGACTGCGCAGATGCAAGGCTGACGGGGCTCGCGCTGCCGCATTTGCCCCCTTTCATGCGGGCTGCGATCCTGTAGATGGCGGGGAGGTTCCGTATCCTCAGGAGAAAGCCCATGACCTTCCGTATGCCTGCCGAATGGGCGTTGCATGAATGGACCTGGATCGGCTTTCCGGCAAATGCCGAAGAATGGCCCGGCGCTTTTGACGATGCGCGGCGGCAGATCGCCGATTTCGCCAACGCTCTGCATGCGGGCGGACGTGGAGAGGAGGTCCGGCTGGTCGCCGCCAGCGAAGCGGACGCGCAGGTGGCGCGGTCCCTGACCAACCCAGGCATCCACATCATCGTTCAGAAGCTGGGCGACGTCTGGCTGCGGGATACCGCACCGGTTGCCGTCATGCGCGGCGATGAGCGCGCGCTGGTCGACTTTGGCTTCAACGGCTGGGGGGGCAAATATCGGATGGACGGCGATGACGACATCGGCGCGAGACTGGCCGCCACCACCGGCCTCCCCACATCGACCCAGCAATGGGTGTTCGAAGGGGGAGCGGTGGATACGGATGGCACTGGCCTGTTCGTCACGACCGAACAGTGCCTGCTCAATCCCAATCGGAACCCCGACCTTGACCGGGGCAAGATCGAAACGCTGCTGGCGGGCGCGCTGGGGCTTTCAGATATGCTGTGGCTGGGTGACGGGCTGCTGAACGATCATACCGATGGCCATGTCGACAATCTGGCCCGCTTCGTGGCACCGGGCGTGCTGGCATTGCCGGAAGCGACGGCAGCCGATGATCCGAATGCTACCATTTATGTCGATGCCCTTGCCAGGGCAAAGGCGTTCGGGCTGGAGGTAGCGCCGGTCCCCTCCCCCGGCAGGGTGATCGTGGATGGCGAAGTCGTCCCCGCAAGCTACATGAACTTCTACATCGGCAATGCGGCGGTCATCGTTCCGCTTTATGGTTGCGCCAACGACCAGGCGGCGGTCGATGCGCTGCGTCCCTTCTTCCCTGGCCGTGAGGTTTTGGGATTGCCCAGCAACGCCATCCTTTCGGGCGGTGGCAGCTTCCATTGCACCAGCCAGCAGATCCCGTCCGCCTGACCCCTTGCGGCAGCACTGTCCTGCCCTATTTTGCTGACCATCGCCTCTGCCGCCTAGATGGGCAATCGCCTCCAGGGACCATGAACCAATGACCAAAGTCACCGTCGCCGCGCTTCAACTCGCCTTTACCGACGACATGGCGAACAATATCGAGATGGTCGCTGGCCAGGTCGTGAAGGCAGCGGCACGTGGCGCGAAGATCGTGCTGCCGCCCGAACTGTTCGAAGGTCCCTATTTCTGCAAGGTCGAGGATGAGGCCTTGTTCGCCCAGGCCCTACCGGTCGAAGAGCATCCTGCCGTTCAGGAAATGCGCAAGGTCGCCAAGGCGCATGGCGTCTATATTCCCACCAGCTTTTTCGAACGGGACGGGCAACATTATTATAACTCCCTCGCCATGATCGATGACGAAGGGGAGATTATGGGCGTCTACCGCAAGAGCCATATCCCGGACGGGCCGGGCTATGAGGAGAAATATTATTTCCGGCCCGGCAATTCCGGCTTCAAGGTCTGGAATACGCGTCATGGGACCATCGGCGTCGGCATCTGCTGGGATCAATGGTATCCCGAAACGGCGCGCGTCATGGCCCTGATGGGGGCAGAGATGCTTTTTTATCCCACGGCCATCGGTTCAGAACCCTATGACGCTGACCTCGACACAAGCCGGATGTGGCGGCGCGCTATGATCGGCCATGCGGTCAGCAACTGCATGCCGGTGATCGCCGCCAACCGAATAGGGGAGGAAGAAGGGCAGAAATTCTATGGGCACAGCTTCATCACGGACGAATGGGGCGATTTCGCTGCGGAAGCCGACGGCAAGGATAATGGCGCATTGGTGGCGACACTGGATCTGGCACAGGCACGCAAGCATCGGGCGGGTATGGGATTCTTCCGGGACCGGCGGCCAGAACTTTATGGCCGGATCGCACAGGACGTTTGACCCGGAAGGGGCGAAGAGGCTTTGCAGCGCTAGCTTGACACGATAGGCGCTGATTCCATGACCGCATCCAGCGCCCTTCACCTTTATGCACTGGCGCTCGGCTCCAACCGGGCCTTGTCGGGTGCGCGCACGCCCACCCGCCTCGTGCAGGAAGCCGCGTTGCGCATCAGCGCATTGGGATATGTTAGCGCGATATCACCGGTCCTGCTCACCAGCCCGCTCGGCCCGTCCGCCCGGCAATTCGCCAATAGCGCCCTGATCGTTGAAAGCGCACTGAAACCCGATGAAATGCTGCAAGCCCTGCAGCGAATCGAGGGTGAACTCGGCCGCCGCCGCTATCGCCGATGGGGGGCGCGCAGTATCGACATCGACATCATCCTGTGGTCAGGGGGGCGTTGGCAAAGCCGGTCGCTCACCATCCCCCACCCCGCTTTCCACCTACGGGGATTTGTGCTGGCCCCGCTTTGCCGGGTAGCGCCCGGCTGGCGACACCCGGTTTCGGGCCAGTCCGTCCGCCATCTGCATGCGCGGCTGCGAAAAGGGGCACCAATGCCGCGTCCTAGAGGTTGACCCGCCGCATCGCCGCCTTTAGGGCGTGCAGACCTCACAGCATGAGGGCCCTTAGCTCAGTCGGTAGAGCAACTGACTTTTAACTATGTGGCATGCCAGCAGATTTGACTTTGATAACAAGTGGTTGGAGGTAAGCGCGAGACGATTTTGATAGAGATTTGATAGTGAGGGCCCTTAGCTCAGTCGGTAGAGCAACTGACTTCGATTGGAGTCGCTGCCGAGAAATTGGCAGACGAGAAGGTGTCAAAGTCGGGGAACCCGTCCGCGTCGCGGCGACGGCAATCCCGAGCCAAGCCCCAGCAATGGGGAAGGTGTAGAGGCCTGACGGCACCCGCCTAAATCCTTCGGGACACGGCGAAGGGAAGGTCCAGACCACGAACCCGGCAACGGGGCGGCGAAAGCCGAAGTGGGAGGTTAATCAGTAGGTCGCTGGTTCGAATCCAGCAGGGCTCACCAGTTTCGAGAAAATCTCATCAGCGTGCCGAACGCGACGAAGGGGCGGTCGATCAGACCGCCCCTTCTATTTAGGCAGCAGCGGCGAGTGTCGGCCCCTGTGATCGCTTGCGCATAGTTCCGTCCCGCTTGAGGCCGAGGTAGCCTGCGAACGAGGTCAGGCACTCGATCACGCCCGCCGCCTCCCGGTCGCTCGGATCGTCGAGAGCGGCCCCGTACCAAGCAAGCAATGCGCGCTCGACGTAGTGACGGGCATCGTCCTCGTCCTCGACATCACTGAGAGAGGACAGAAGTTGCCAGCGGTGTTCGAGATCAGGGTGGATCGAGTCGAGCGCATCGGCGCTGATCCCGATTAAGCTCCGATGCCGGATGCTCTTGTCGGTGTATGGCACGGGAAAGCTCGGCTCCGTGTCGAAGTAGGATACCAACTCGCCCGTTCGCGTGGCATCGAGAATGTTACCTTGGCTGACGCCGATGATCTCGGCAGCTTCTTCAACTGTGTAGATTCGCATGATCTTCTCCTTGCTATGACAGCAAAGGCTTGATCGCAGCGAGGAGTGCGGCGAGTCTGTTGGCACGATGGACAAACTCGCCAACAGGATCATGCTCGACGCTCTTGAGGAGCAAGGCGACGCGCGGGCAGCGTGGGAAGCCATCACCTATTGCACGGCGAACGCCGTTCCCCTGCCCCACTGGGTGAACAACTACCTTGCCGGAACGGCGGCTGGCCTGCTCGACTACCTCGCGAACCGGGATAAGCTCCCGCCCGAGGTGCTGCCGCAGGTGCTCGGCTTCGTTGGGCTTGAGAAGCGCCGTCTGCCCGCCAATCCGCTCCATGACCCGCACGAGGTCTATGAAGAAATCAACCAGCTGCGGCGCAGCGGGAAGTTCAAGAGCGTTGCCGCAGCCGCGAAGCACTACAGCGAGAAGGTGTTGAACGGCAGCCACGCTCCCGAGACGGTGCGCGGATGGTATAACTCGGCAAAGAAACGAGTGACTGGCTGACCCCGCCTGATTAGACCCGACCCTGTTTAAACGGGGCGGGATTCTTCATGGCGTTGCACGATAAGATTGCCGAGTTGCGTGAGTACCGGATGCGGAACGGCGGCCCTGCCGTTCCCGACGCCTACCAAGGGGTAACAAAGGATGGACTTGTAACGGTTTTGCGCCGGTCACCTATCTCATTACGCCACCTTGGCCTC
>CBFHAG010000063.1:0-10104 GCA_965653535.1 uncultured Sphingobium sp. | reverse complement strand
GCTGCGCGATGCCGCCGCCCCTAGCAGCTTCGTCCAATTTGTCCAGCGAAATAGCCGATTCCAGGCTGAACGGCCCAGCCTTCACACGGCGCAGCATGGTGACATGGCCGACCGTGCCAAGGGCGATGGCGATGTCGCGGGCGAGGGAACGGATATAGGTGCCCTTGGATACATGGGCGCGGAGGGTGATGCTGTCTATCCTCTCTCCCGTCAGGGGGAGAGGATATGGAGGCTTGGCAGCTTGCTGCCTAGCCGGAGTTAGAGAGGGGTTTGGCGCGCCCTGCCCCTCTCCAAGCTCCGCTAGCGGGAGAGAGGATATTGTGAGCGCATGGATCGTCACGCTGCGCAGCTTCATCTCCACATCCTGCCCCGCCCGCGCCAGATCATAGGCGCGCTGGCCATCGATCAGGATCGCGGAATAGGCGGGCGGCGCTTGCTCGATCGGGCCGGTGAAGCGGGGCAGTATTGCTTCCACTTCGCCGAGCGTCGGCAGGTGATCACTCTGCGCCACTACCTTTCCTTCAAGGTCGAGCGTGTCCGTCTGTGCGCCGAAAGCAATCGTGAAATCGTATATCTTGTCACTGTCGAGCATTCGCCCGGCAAGCTTCGTCGCCTCCCCGATGGCGATGGGTAGTACCCCGGTCGCCAGCGGATCGAGCGTGCCGCCGTGGCCCACCTTCACCTTGCCCGCGCCGCTTTGCCGCAGCGCCCGCTTGACCGCGCTTACCGCTTGGGTCGAACCCAGGCCGTGCGGTTTGTCGAGGATGATCCAGCCGTGCATGGGGTCGATGCGGACGTCAGTCCTGATCATCCGGCTGTTCAAGGTCGCGCGCCACATTCGGCGCGCGCAGCAGGCGGTCGATATGCGTGCCCTCGTCAAAGCTCTCATCCGCCAGGAATTTGAGCTTTGCCGCATATTTGAGGTGTATGCGATGCGCCACCTCGCGCTGGAGATAGGCTGTGTTGGTGCGCAGCGCCTTCAGCACCGCTTCCTCGTCCTGACCCAGGAGCGACTTCACGAATATGGTCGCGTGACGCAGATCCGGGGACATGCGCACTTCGGTGATGCTGACGACATGCCGGGCGAGCACATCGTCATGCACATCACCGCGCTGCAGAATTTCGGACAGAATATGGCGCACCTGTTCGCCGACGCGCAGGAGGCGGACGGAGGGGCCTTCGGATGGTTGGACCATAAACCAAAACTCCCCCCTCCCGCAGGCGGGAGGGGCCGGGGGTGGGTGCGATTGCGATAGCAATCGCTCAGGAGCCAGGTCGGAAGCTCGCGTTGCTCGCGCCCACCCCTAACCCCTCCCGCAAGCGGGAGGGGGACTTTATCAGATCAAAGCGTGCGTGCGCGCTCTTCGACTTCGAACAATTCGAGCGTATCGCCCGCCTTGATGTCGTTGGTGTCCTGAAGGACAGCACCGCACTCCATGCCCGCGCGGACTTCGGACACATCGTCCTTGAACCGGCGGAGCGAGGCGATGTTGGTGCGCGACACGATGACATCGTCGCGGGTAAGGCGCGCGGCCAGACCCTTGCGGATGATGCCGTCGAGGACGAGCAGACCAGCGGCCTTGTCCTTCTTGCCCGCCGGGAACACCTGAAGCACCTCGGCGCGGCCGACGATGGTTTCGATGCGCTCGGGAGCCAGTTGGCCCGCCATTTCGCCGCGAACTTCTTCGAGCAGGTCGTAGATCACGTCATAATAGCGCAGCGAGATTTTCTCGCGCTCCGCCAGCTGACGCGCCTTGGCGTTGGGACGGACGTTGAAGCCGATCAGCGGCGCACGGCTGGCAGCGGCCAGCGTGACGTCGCTTTCGGTGATTGCGCCGACGCCCGAATGCAGGACCCGAACCTTGATCTCGTCGGTCGAGATGCGGTTGAGCGCCGTCACGATCGCTTCGACCGAACCCTGCACGTCACCCTTCACCACCACCGGATATTCGATGACGGTCGTGTTCAGCGCCGAGAACATATGTTCAAAGCTGGTCGGTGCGGATGTCGTCCGCTTCTTGGTCGCCTGTTCCTGACGATAGGCGGCAACTTCGCGAGCGCGGGCTTCATTTTCCACGACCGTGAGCTGATCGCCAGCGCGCGGGACACCCGACAGACCAAGCACCTCGACCGGGGTGGAAGGCCCTGCGGTCTTGATATTCTGACCCTTGTCGTTGACGAGCGCGCGCACCTTGCCGCTTTCAGCGCCGATGACGAAGGTGTCGCCGACCTTGAGCACGCCCTTGCGCACCAGCACGGTCGCGACAGCGCCGCGGCCCTTGTCCAGTTGCGCCTCGATTACATTGCCTTCGGCGGCGCGATCGGGGTTCGCGGTCAATTCCATGACTTCGGCCTGGAGCAGAATCTTTTCGATCAGCTCGTCCAGACCCGTCTTCTTGAGCGCAGAAACCTGCACATCCTGAACTTCGCCGCCCATATCCTCGACGACAATCTCATGTTCCAGCAGGCGCTCGCGCACCTTCTGCGGATTGGCGTCAGGCTTGTCGCACTTGTTGATCGCGACGATCATCGGCACGCCCGCCGCCTTGGTATGATTGATCGCCTCAATGGTCTGCGGCATCAGCCCGTCATCAGCCGCCACCACGAGGATGACGATGTCGGTGACGTTCGCGCCGCGCGCGCGCATTTCGGAAAATGCCTCATGGCCCGGCGTGTCGAGGAAGGTGATGACATCACCACCCTTGGTCGTCACCTGATAGGCACCGATATGCTGGGTGATGCCGCCGCTTTCGCCCGCGACCACATCGGTCCCGCGCAGCGCATCGAGCAACGATGTCTTACCGTGGTCGACATGGCCCATGATGGTCACGACCGGCGCACGCTGCTGAAGCGTTTCGGGCGCATCAACATCGCCTTCAATGCCGATTTCGACGTCGGCATCGGACACGCGCTGGATGCGATGGCCGAATTCTTCGACCAGCAGTTCCGCCGTATCCTGATCGATCGGCTGGTTGAGCGTAACCGCCGTACCCATCTTGAACAGGGACTTGACCAGATCCGCGCCCTTTTCGGCCATGCGGTTGGCGAGTTCCTGCACCGTGATGCTTTCCGGCACGACAACGTCGCGGACCTGCTTGTCGCGGGGCTGCGCGCCACCGGCATAATGAGCGCGACGCTCCTTTTCGCGGGCGCGCTTCAGGGCGGCGAGCGAACGGGCGCGAGCGCTGTCATCGTCCGCCAGGGCGCGAGTGACGGTCAGCTTGCCCGACTGACGGCGATTATCCTCGCCCGCACGCTTGGTGCGATCCGGCTTGGCCGGTTCGGGGCGCTTGACCGGCGTTACCGGTGTAAAGCGGCGCGGCGGCGGGGTCGTTGCCGCCGGGGCGGCAACAGGCGCTGCTTCCGATGCCGGCGCAGCGACCTTGGGCTCTTCAGCCGGAGCGGCGGCAGGGGCAGACACCTCTTCTGCTGGCGGCGGCGCTTTGCTTTCTTCGTCGGCCTGGCGCGCGGATTCGGTCTCGGCCGTTTCGGCGGCGATTCGATTTTCCTCGGTCCGGCGCTTTTGATCTTCGCTGGCAGCAAGGCGCTGCGCGCTTTCGCGGCGACGCGCATCTTCCAGCGCGTTCATGCGGGCTTCTTCCGCCTCACGCAGCAGCTTGGCCTGCAATTCCTGACGGGACATCAGGCTTTGCGCCGGAGCCGCACGTGCGGGAGCGGCAGGTTGGGGCGCGCGCGCCTGAGGCTGCGGCGTGGCTGGAGCAGCCGCATCCGGCGCAGGCGTGGGATCAGGCTGAGGCGCAACCGTGGGCGCGCCAGCTTCGCCCGGCTTGCCCAGAATACGGCGCCGCTTCACCTCAACCACGACCGTATTCTTGCGGCCATGGCTGAACTGCTGCTGCACCTGGCCGGATTCAACGGTCCGCTTGATGCCCAGCGGCTTGCGGCCCAGAACCGGCTTGTCTTCCTTGCTGTCACTCATACGACTGAACTGTACCCTTCACTTACACCCGACCGGCAAGACCCGTCGGCGCCTTCATTCCATGCTCTTCAGGCGTCCAGCGCATCGGCGGAGTCCTGCTCCCCATGCACTGGCGCCCCGGTAACGCAACCCAGATAGCTTTCCAAGCGGCCAAGGGCCGCACGCAGACGCGACGCGGCACGCGAGTCGGTCACTGCGATATGGACGACATTATCGCGCCCCATTGCCATAGATAGGGCCTGTCGGTCCACAGGCAAGACGATGCCTGCCAAATCCGTGCCTTCCGCTTCCCGTCCCACCCGATAAGCCTGGTCGAGTTTGCGATTGCCGTCGGCGGCGGCATCAGCGGCGTGAAGCAGCAGCGCGACGATGCCCTTGCGGCAGGCGACGTCGATCTTTTCAGACCCGGTCAGCACCATGGACGCCTTCGCTTCCAGCCCCAGCCGATCAAGCAGCGCCTTGCGCAGCCCATCCTCGATGAGGGCGGGCAGATTTTCAACAATCTGCAGGTCGTTGGCCTTGAACGCTCGGGCGAGCGCGCCCTTGAGCTTGCCTTTGGCGAGCGCCTGTTCCAGCTCTGCGCGCGAAACGCCGATCCACGCACCACGGCCCGGTGCCTTGGCGCGGATGTCAGGCAGGACCTGGCCCTCAGGTCCCACAGCAAGGCGGACGAGCGTGTCCGGGTCGGCGCGGTCGCCGGAAAGGATGCATTTGCGTTCGGTCATGCGCGCGCCTCCGCGAAAGGAACCTGTATTCCTGCGAGTGCAAGAATGCAGGTCCACCGTGGTGAGTTCACGCACCCTCTGGACTGGGCTCCTGCCTTCGCAGGAGTACAGCTGTCCAATAACGCTGGTGAAGCGTTCAGCCTCTCATTGGGAAGTGACCGCAACATGGGCGTCCTCCCCTGCACTTGGCCCAGGCTTGGCCGCAACAGCCCGGTCAGAAATCAGCATGCCGCCCGATCCATAATTGTCCGTCGAAACTTCAGAAATCACCACCTGCACGGCGGCAGCCGACTTCCCCAGACGCTCGACAAGCGACTGGGTGACGTCGGCAACGATGGCCGCCTTCTGTTCACGGGTGGCGTTTCCGGCCAGACGGATGTCGACAAAGGGCATGAGGGCTTAGGCTTCCTCGCCTTCGAACCAATGGGCACGGGCGGCCATGATGATCTCATTGCCCTGCTCTTCATTGAGGCCATATTCGGCGAGAATCCCGCCCTTGTCCTCAGCACCTTCATTGCGGCGACGGCGCTGATCGACGCGCTTCTTGGCGATCAGTTCGTCGGTGGCCAGGTCGGCCAGGTCGTCGAGCGTTTTCACGCCCGCCTTGCCCAGCGTGACCAGCATCGCTTCGGTCAGGTGCGGCATTTCGGCCAGTGCGTCCTCGACGCCCAGAGCGCGACGTTCCTCACGGGCAGCGGCTTCGCGACGGTCGAGCGCTTCCTGCGCGCGATTCTGCAGTTCGGCGGCGAGATCGTCGTCAAAGCCTTCGATGGATGCCAGTTCGTCGATGCTGACATAGGCGACTTCTTCCAGCTCACCAAAGCCTTCGGCCACCAGCAGCTGCGACAGCGTTTCGTCCACGTCAAGTTCGTTCTGGAACAGTTCGGAGCGGCTGACGAATTCCTTCTGGCGCTTTTCGCTCGCGTCCGCTTCGGTCATGATGTCGATGGCCTTGCCCGTCAGTTGGCTGGCAAGACGGACATTCTGGCCGCGGCGACCAATGGCAAGCGACAGCTGATCGTCGGGAACGACGACTTCGATGCGTTCTTCTTCCTCATCGATGACGACGCGGGAGACCTGAGCAGGCTGCAGCGCGTTGACGACGAAGGTCGCGGTATCCTCGCTCCAGGGGATGATGTCGATCTTTTCGCCCTGCATTTCCTGTACGACGGCCTGCACGCGGCTGCCCTTCATACCGACGCAGGCACCGACAGGGTCGATGGAGCCGTCACGGCTGATGACGCCGATCTTGGCGCGGCTGCCCGGATCGCGAGCGGCGGCCATGATGGTGATCACGCCGTCATAGATTTCGGGCACTTCCTGCGCGAACAGCTTCTTCATGAATTCGGGGTGCGCGCGAGACAGGAAAATCTGGGGTCCACGATTTTCGCGGCGCACGTTCAGGATGACCGAACGGATGCGGTCGCCGACGCGGACGACTTCGCGCGGGATCTGCTGGTCGCGGCGGATGACGCCCTCGGCGCGGCCAAGGTTCACGACGACATGACCGAATTCGACCGACTTGACGACGCCGGTGATGATTTCACCCACGCGGTCCTTGAATTCTTCATGCTGGCGTTCGCGCTCTGCGTCGCGGACCTTCTGGAAGATCACCTGCTTGGCGGACTGCGCATCGATACGGCCAAGGTCGATCGGGGGCAGCGGATCGACGATGAAGTCACCGACAACGGCGTCCTTCTTCAGCTTCTGCGCCTGCTTTAGGTCAACCTGCTTGAAATAGTCATCCACAGCTTCGACCACTTCGACGACGCGCCACAGGCGCAGGTCGCCGCTTTCGGGGTCCAGCTTCGCGCGGATGTCGTTTTCCGCACCATAGCGCGCGCGGGCGGCGCGCTGAATCGCGTCTTCCATCGCTTCGATGACGATCGCTTTATCGATCATCTTCTCGGTAGCGACGCTGTTCGCGATGGCGAGCAGCTCGGCCTTGTTGGCGGAAATGGCGTTGGCCATGGTCGTGAACCCTTACTCTTCGGTTTCGAACTCGTCCGCCCCATCGGAGGAGAGCGGCATGCTAGCAGAAATCAGCGCGTCGGTCAGTATCAGCTTGGCTTCACCGACCAGTGCGAAGGGGATGGCGACATCCCCGGCCTTGTTATCGTGGAACTGGATTTCATCGCCTTCGACGCCGTTCAGCTTTCCGCGAAAACTCTTCCGCCCGGCGACAATCTCGGTCGTTCCGATCTTCGCCTCATGACCGGCCCATTCCATGAAGTCGTGGAGCCGGGTCAGGGGCCGATCGATACCCGGCGAGCTGACTTCCAGCCGATAGGCTTCCTCGATCGGATCAGCCTCATCCAGCACGTCGGACAGGCGGCGGGAGATCGCGGCGCAATCCTCGATAACGAGTTGCTTCGTGTCCGGTCGTTCGGCCATGATCTGCAGCGTATGTTCGTCACCCGACCCGAACAGCTTCACGCGCACGAGGTCGAAGCCGAGGGCCTTAACCTCCGGTTCGATCAGCGCGGTCAGTTCGGCGATGTCCGCCATGCAGTCTCCAGCAAAAAATGTGCGCTTCCCGCGCCGCAGACCTTCCCGTCTGCGACCCCGACATGTTTGACGATGTAAGGAAGCAAGCGCGATATAGGCAGGATGCGACAAGGCTGCAACATTATTCGTGCTGGGGAATTGAAGGGCGAACGGAGAAAAATGATGAAGACGGTTTCTCTCGCCGCCCTGCCCCTGATTTTGATGGCTTGCTCTTCCCAGAACGCCACTGGCCAGAACAGCGCCGCTCCAACGGACAAACCGTTCAAGACATCCATCGTCGCCGATTTCGATTCGCCCTGGGCGATGACTTTCCTGCCGGACGGCCGCGCGCTGATCACGGAAAAGGCGGGCGAGATGGTCCTTTTCGATCCGAAGAACGGGACGAAGATTCCCGTCGGGGGCATTCCCAAGGTCGATAGCGCCGGTCAGGGCGCGCTCATGGATGTCGTCCTTCATCCGCAGTTCGCGCAAAACAAGGTGGTTTACTTCAGCTTTTCGGAACGTGGCGCCGGGGGCAAGGGCGTTGCGCTAGCCACCGGCGTCTTTGACCAGGCGAGCGACGGGACGACGAAGCTGGACGGCGTCAAAACCATCTTTCGCGCCACGCCCTATGTCGATGGCGACGGCCATTATTCCGGGCGTATCGCCTTTTCACCCGATGGCCGCCACCTCTTCTTCACCAATGGCGAGCGGCAGAAGTTCGACCCGGCGCAAGACCCCAAGGCCACGCTAGGCAAGGTGTTGCGCCTGAACCTAGACGGCACGCCCGCAGAGGGCAATCCGCTCACCGCGAATGGATTTCATCCCGCGGTCTGGTCCTATGGCCATCGCAACCTGCTGGGCATAGCGTTCGACAAGGACGGGCGGCTGTGGGAACAGGAAATGGGGCCAAAGGGCGGCGATGAGGTGAACCTGATCAGGCCGGGCCTCAACTATGGCTATCCCAAGGCGTCGAACGGCGACCATTATGACGGCACGCCGATCCCCGATCACAGCCATCATGACGGCTTCGAAGCGCCCAAGGTGTCGTGGAACCCCGTAATCTCGCCTGCCGGGCTGCTCTATTATTCAGGTGAACTCTTCCCGCAATGGAAAAACTCGCTCTTCATGGGGGGCCTGTCGAGCAAGGCGCTGGTCCGCGTGACACTGGACGGCGACAATGCGTCAAAGGCCGATCAATGGGGCATGGGCGCCAGAATCCGGGAGGTGGAGCAAGGCCCCGATGGCGCGCTGTGGCTGCTGGAAGATGGCGGGCAAGGATCGCAGGGACGGTTGTTGAAGCTGACGCCAGCGAGTTGACCCAAATCCATCAGCTATGGGTATAACCGCTGCTCCAGGGAATTTTTCCTGAGCTTGCGCATTTCCCCTCCACCAGCCTTCGGCTGGTCCCCCTCCCCACGCTTGCGGCGTAGGGAGGATTGCAGAAGGGGCGTTCGTCTTAGACCAGCCGGCTCTGCTTGACCGCCGCTTCGATGAAGCTGGCGAACAGCGGATGCGGGTCGAATGGCTTGGATTTCAGTTCCGGGTGGAACTGTACGCCGACGAACCATGGATGATCCGGTCGCTCCACGATTTCGGGCAGCGTGCCGTCGGGGGACATGCCTGAAAAGATCAACCCGCCCTTTTCCAGCGGCTCGCGATAGCCGGCGTTCACTTCGTAGCGATGGCGATGCCGCTCGCTGATCTCGTTTGCGCCGTAAATGCCCGCGACGACGCTGTTGCCGGTCAGCTGCGCCGGATAGGCACCCAGCCGCATCGTGCCGCCCAGATCGGTTTCGGCGGTCCGCTTCTGCAAACCTGCCTTGCCCATCCATTCCGTGATGAGGCCGACGACCGGTTCTGACGTTTCGCCAAATTCGGTGGTCGAAGCGTCGGCGATGCCAGCCGTGTTCCGCGCGCCTTCGATGCAGGCCATCTGCATGCCAAGGCAGATGCCGAAGAAAGGCACATTGCGTTCCCGCGCGAATTTGACGCTGGCAATCTTGCCTTCGGACCCGCGCACACCAAAGCCGCCGGGGACCAATATGCCGTGCATCGGTTCAAGGCTGGCGGCAATATCGTCGCCCTTCTCGAACAATTCAGCGTCGATCCACTTGATCTTCACCTTTACCCGATTGGCAAAGCCGCCATGGGTCAGCGCCTCATAAAGCGATTTATACGCATCCGGCAGGCCGACATATTTGCCGACCACGCCGATCGTCACTTCACCTTCGGGATGCTGCTGCCGGTCCATGATGTCCAGCCAGCGGTCGAGCGAAGGGTCAGGCGCATCCGCGATGCCGAACGCGCGCAATACTTCATCGTCCAGCCCCTCCGCATGATATTGTGTCGGGACGGCGTAGATGCTGCTCGCGTCGAGCGCGGGGATGACCGCTTCAGGACGGACGTTGCAGAACAGGGCGATCTTGCGCCTTTCGCTGTCCGGCAGCGGATGTTCGCAGCGACACAGCAAGATGTCGGGCTGGATACCGAGCGAAGTCAGTTCGCGGACGCTATGCTGGGTCGGCTTGGTCTTCAGCTCACCCGCTGCCGCAATGAAGGGCACCAGCGTTACATGGACGAAGATCGACTGGCCGCGATCCAGGTCGTTATGCAACTGACGGATCGCCTCCATGAAGGGCAGCGATTCGATGTCGCCGACCGTCCCGCCAATTTCGCACAGCACGAAGTCCAGGTCGTCCGTATCAGCGGTGGCGAATGCCTTGATCTCGTCCGTGACGTGCGGGATGACCTGCACCGTCGCGCCCAGATAATCACCGCGCCGTTCGCGCTGGATGATCGTCTGATAGACGCGGCCTTGCGTCACATTGTCCGACTGGCGCGCCGAAACGCCCGTAAACCGCTCATAATGGCCAAGGTCGAGGTCGGTTTCCGCACCGTCGTCGGTCACATAGACTTCGCCATGCTGATACGGGCTCATCGTGCCCGGAT
>CBFHAG010000062.1:0-10133 GCA_965653535.1 uncultured Sphingobium sp. | reverse complement strand
CCGATCAGCTTGCCGATCGCGCCGTCCGAAATTTCGGGGTGGTTGCGCAGGATCCACGCAATGCCGTCGGGCTTGTCCTGCCGCTTCGACACGGGCGTGTAGCGCGGCCCCTTGGTCCGGCGAACAGGTTCCGGCCCCTTCAGCATCTTGAGCCGATAGTCCGGGTTCGCTTCGCCCTTGTGAATTTCTTCCATGGTGATTTCATGGGCGCGCACCGGATCGCGACCGGTATATTTCGTGCCTGCGGTATCGTCGGCGATCGCCTGCACTTCCAGGATATGAAGCCCGCAAAATTCCGAGATCTGATCAAAGCTCAACGCGGTATTGTCGACCAGCCAACTGGCTGTCGCATGGGGCATGAGAGGCTGGGACACGGGGACTTCTCCGGCACTAAAAATGACAAGGGCCGCCCAAGCAGGGCGGCCACGCCCGTGCAGAGATAATGCATGACGTGCCAGCGGGCAAGGAAAAGCGTCAGGCCGCCGCGTTATCCATCCCCAT
Organism: uncultured Sphingobium sp.; assembly: GCA_965653535.1. GTDB lineage: Bacteria > Pseudomonadota > Alphaproteobacteria > Sphingomonadales > Sphingomonadaceae > Sphingobium. The sequence continues at coordinate 9,632 of CBFHAG010000062.1, read as the reverse complement.
AGAACCGATGCAATGAAGGCCGGTCAGAAACTCCTGCGCGCTGCGTTCCCAGCTGAACGTCCGGCCATAGGCAGCGCACGCCTGCCTGTCGCATGACAGGGTGGCAGCGATAGCCTGTTCAAGACAGTCCGACAAAGCACCGATTTCGGGCGTTATTATGTCGATCGGGCCAGGCACGGGATAGGCGGCAACCGGCGTCCCGCACGCCAGCGCCTCTATCATCACCAGCCCGAAAGTATCGGTGCGGCTGGGAAATACGAACACATCCGCCCCGGCATAGGCACCCGCCAGCTCCTCACCGAACAGCGGCCCAAGGAAATGCACGTCGGGATAGGCGCGCTCCAGCGCCGCACGCGCGGGGCCGTCGCCCACCACTACCTTGCTGCCCGGATGATCGCACGCCAGGAACGCCTCCAGATTCTTCTCGACCGATATCCGACCGACGGACAGTAGGATCGGTCGGGGCAGATCGGCGAACAGGGACGGCGGTGGCGCATCCAGCATGAAAGCGCCAAGGTCTACCCCCCGCCCCCACTTGCGTACATGGGCGATGCCATGGGCGCGCAATTGCTGCCTGACCGACCGGGTGGAAACGAGCACCGCGCGCGCAGGACCATGAAACCAGCGGATATAGCGCCAGAACCATGCAGCGGGCAGGCCTGTGCGCCGCGACACATAGTCGGGGAAATGCGTGTGATAGGCGGTGGTGAACGGCACGCCCGCCCGCAGGCACCATCGCCGAGCGGCCAGGCAAAGCGGACCTTCCGTCGCCAGATGCACAGCGTCAGGCGCAAACGCCGCTATCGCCTGCCCAACGACAGCCGATCGGACGAACGCCAGCCGGATTTCAGGGTAAGTCGGACAGGGGATGGAGCCATAGAGGTCGGGCGAAACCACCTTCACGGCATGCCCCGCCTTTTCCAGTTCGCCCTTGATGGTCAGCAATGTCCGCACGACACCGTTGACCTGCGGCGACCATGCGTCGGTCACGATGACGATCCGCATCGGACGCGGCCCCGTCACGCTGCGATGCGGACGGGCTGGCCCGCCTCGCGCGCCGCAATCTCGTCGGCCCAGTGCAATATTTCCATCCGTCCATCGAAATGTTCGACCAGAGCGGTGCATCCTTCCACCCAATCGCCGTCATTATAATATTGGATGCCGCCAATTTCGCGCATTTCGGCATTGTGGATGTGGCCGCACACGACACCATCTACCCCACGCGATCCGGCTTCATGCGCCACGACCTCCTCAAAACGGGAGATGAACTCGACCGCATTCTTGACCTTGTGCTTGGCGATCTTGGACAGCGACCAGTAGGGCAAGCCCAGACGCTGGCGCACCGCGTTCACCACCACATTAAGGCGCATCAGCAGCGAATAAGCCGCGTCGCCGACAAAGGCCAGCCAGCGGTGGGCGAGCATGATCGTGTCGAACTCGTCCCCGTGCAGCACCAGCAGCTTGCGACCGTCCGCAGTCTCATGGATCGCCTTGCGCCGGATCTCGACACCGCCAAAGCTGAGGCCGGTAAACTGACGGAACATCTCGTCATGATTACCCGGAATATAGATGACCCGCGTCCCGCGCTTGGCGCGCTTCATCACGCGCCAGACAACGTCATTATGAGCGGCAGGCCAGTAAAAGCGCCGCTTCAGCCGCCAGCCATCGATAATGTCGCCCACCAGATACATGGTGTCGCTATCGACGCTGTCGAGAAAATCGACGAGCATTTTGGCGTTGCACCCACGCGTACCCAGATGAATGTCGGAAATCCAGATCGTGCGATATCGTTGCCGCTGCCCTTCCCTTTCGGGGCTGGTGGTGCGGTCGATGATGCCATCCTCCAGTTCGGCAAGGAAGGGCAAGCGCGTAATTGCATTCATGATGCGGCCTTCGGAGCTGTTGTCCTCAGGCCCGAATCCCTAGCCGCTTATTGTGACAATCTCGCACCGATTATGACCGTAATGCTACGGCCATGGCGCATCAGACGGTCAGCACGATCTTGCCGAAATGATCGCCCGCGCCCATCCGTGCATGGGCCTGGGCCGCGTCAGCCAGAGCGAAGCGCTGATCCATCGCCGGACGCAACTTACCCTCCTCCACAAAGCGCCAGACTGTCTGCATCAGTTCGTCGGCCACCAGGCTTTTGAAGGCTGCCGACCGGGGCCGCAGCGCCGACCCGGTCAGCGTGAGGCGCTTCATCATGACTTCGGGTATGAAAATGTTGGTCTTGGCTCCGCCCAGCACCGCGATCGAAACATGACGGCCATCTTCGGCTAGGCACTTCAGGTTGCGCGGCACATAATCGCCCCCCACCATGTCCAGCACCGCCTGCACACCATGCCCGCCGGTAATGCTACGGACCTGTTCCACGAAATCCTGAGTTCTGTAGTTCACCGCATGATGCGCGCCCCAGGCCTTTGCCTGCTCGCATTTCGCGTCGCTGCCGCAGGTGACGATGATGCTGATGTCGAACAGGCGGCAAAGCGAAATGGCCATGGTGCCGATCCCGCTGGTGCCGCCATGGACCAACACGGTATCGCCGCTCACCACATAGGCTCTCTCGAACAGGTTCGTCCACACGGTGAAGAGGGTTTCGGGGAGCGCCGCCGCTTCAACCAGATCGTAACCGTCGGGAACCGGCAGGCATTGTCCGGCAGGCGCAACTGCATATTCGGCATATCCTCCCCCCGGCAGCAGGGCGCATACGCGCTGGCCCAGCAGAAGGTCTTTATCATCTCCAGTGGCCACGATTGTGCCCGCGACCTCCAGTCCGGGGATATCGGTCACGCCGGGCGGCGGCGGATATTTGCCTTCCCGCTGCATGACGTCGGGACGATTGACGCCAGCGGCGGCGACGCGGATCAGCACCTCGTCGGGACCCGGAGCAGGAACAGGCCGCCGTTCAGTAACCAACGCTTCGGGGCCCCCTGGCTTGGGCGCCACAACCGCAGTCATCTCAACGGGAAGTCCTTCTTCAACCGCCATATTGGCTGCCCCCAAGCCTATTTGCGTCGCCACTTTCGTCAAACGCCATCAGCGCCTTATTGACAGACTGGCCTATGCGGTCAACATTGGCGTTATGGACGTGGATGACGATCTTGCCCGCAGGGCGAATGATCCGCTGGCCCAACTGCTCCGACAGGATCTGGGTCCGATGTCAGTTGCCGATCTTGAAGGGCGCGTGAAAGCGCTTGAGGGCGAAATAACCCGGACCCGGTCAACAATTGAAAGCGCCATTAACCATAAAGCAAGCGCTGAGGCGTTATTCAGACGATGAACAAGCGCCTAGCCCCCTGCGGCCTTGAACATGGCTTCACCGGGCATGGGCAGTCTGGCAATTCCGGTGATCAAGGAACCCTCCTTGATCCACCGTCGAGCAATGCCGACATAGGGTTCAAGACAACCCCTTTTTTGGGGTCAGGAGTAGAATAGAAATGCCATCTTTCGCACCCGCCCTTGAAACCACCCTGCACAATGCGCTGACGCATGCATCGGAACGTCGCCATGAATATGCGACGCTCGAACATCTGCTGCTCGCCTTGATCGACGACGAACATGCGTCGAAGGTCATGCAGGCATGCGGTGTGGAAATTGGCGAGTTGGGCGACGCCGTCACCCAATATCTCGACAGCGAACTCGACAGCCTGAAAGTGGAAGGCGTCAGCGACCCCTCCCCCACCAGCGGCTTCCAGCGCGTGGTCCAGCGCGCGATCCTGCATGTCCAGTCTTCCGGCAAGGACGAAGTTACGGGAGCCAATGTGCTCGTCGCGCTCTTTTCCGAGCGGGAAAGCTATGCCGTCTACTTCCTCCAGCAACAGGACATGAGCCGTCTCGATGCCGTGAGTTACATCAGCCACGGTGTCGGCAAGGGCACGTCAGCGCCTGAATCCCGCGAAACGAAAGGATCGGAGGAGGAAAAGAAGGTGCAGGACAGCAAGGGCAAGAAGGACAGTGCCTTGGAGCAGTTCACGGTCAACCTCAATGAAAAGGCGATGCGGGGCAAGGTTGACCCGCTGATCGGCCGCACGACCGAGGTCGACCGGACAATCCAGATCCTGTGCCGGCGGTCAAAGAACAACCCGCTCTATGTGGGCGATCCGGGCGTGGGCAAGACCGCGATCGCTGAAGGTCTCGCGCGCAAAATCATCGAAGGGGAAGTTCCCGACGTTCTCAAGGAAGCGGTGATCTACTCACTCGACATGGGCGCGCTGCTCGCTGGCACTCGCTATCGTGGCGATTTCGAAGAGCGGCTAAAAGCGGTCGTCACTGAACTGGAAAAGATACCGCACGCGGTGCTGTTCATTGACGAAATCCACACGGTCATCGGCGCGGGTGCGACCAGCGGCGGCGCGATGGACGCGTCGAACCTGCTGAAACCCGCTTTGTCCGGCGGCACGATCCGTTGCATCGGCTCGACCACCTACAAGGAGTTCCGCAACCATTTCGAAAAGGACCGCGCCCTGCTGCGTCGGTTCCAGAAGATCGACGTCAATGAACCGACGATCGAGGACACGATCAAGATTCTCGCCGGGCTGCGCAGCGCCTTCGAAGAGCATCACAACGTCAAATATACCCCCGACGCGATCAAGGCGGCGGTGGAACTCAGCGCGCGCTACATCAACGACCGCAAGTTACCGGACAAGGCGATTGACGTGATCGATGAGGTCGGTGCGATGCAGATGCTGGTCGTGCCTTCCAAGCGCAAGAAGACGATCACCCCGCGTGAGATCGAGGCTGTGATCGCCACCATGGCGCGCATTCCTGCCAAGACTGTGTCGGCCGACGATAAATCGGTGCTGGGTTCCCTGGACACGGACCTGAAACGCGTCGTCTTCGGCCAGAACCGGGCGATCGAAGTACTATCCTCCGCGATCAAGCTGTCGCGGGCGGGCCTGCGCGATCCCGACAAGCCGATCGGCAATTATCTCTTCTCCGGCCCCACCGGCGTTGGCAAGACAGAGGTCGCGCGCCAGCTCGCCCATCTGCTCGGCATCCCGCTCCAGCGTTTCGACATGTCGGAATATATGGAACGGCACTCGGTCAGCCGCCTGATCGGCGCGCCTCCGGGCTATGTCGGCTATGACCAGGGCGGCCTGCTGACCGATGCGGTCGATCAGAACCCGCACAGCGTGCTGCTGCTGGACGAGATCGAGAAGGCGCATCCGGACCTGTTCAACATCCTGTTGCAGGTGATGGACAATGGCCGCCTGACCGATCACCACGGCAAGACGGTGGATTTCCGCAACACCATCCTCATCATGACGACCAACGCAGGCGCGTCGGACATGGCGAAGGAAAGCATCGGCTTTGGCGAGCTCACCCGCGACGATGTGCAGGAAGATGCGGTGAAGAAGCTCTTCACCCCGGAATTCCGCAACCGTCTCGATGCCATCGTGCCGTTCAGCTATCTGCCGCCAGAGATCGTGGCGCGGGTCATCGACAAGTTCGTGCTTCAGCTCGAACTGCAACTGGCCGACCGCGACGTCCACATCACGCTGGACGAAGAGTCCAAGGCATGGCTCACCAAAAAGGGCTATGACAAGCTCTACGGCGCGCGTCCGATGGGCCGCTTGATGCAGGAAAAGATCAAACAGCCGCTGGCCGAGGAACTGCTATTCGGCAAGCTCGTCCATGGCGGTGAAGTCCATGTCCGGCTGAAGGACGACGCGCTCGCCTTCGAAATCACCCCCGCCGCCCCCAAAAAGGGAAAGAAGGGCGGTAAGGCGAAGCCGGCGGAATCGGCGAAGTAAGCGGGTAGTCTGATGCAAGAAAGAAGGGCGGCCCAGCGGCCGCCCTTTTCTTTTAGTCAACACAAAGGCTAGCCATGCCATCAGATAACTCAGACGAGGACGTCCCCAGCCCCATTGATCTTCGCAACCTGGCGGAAGCCCGTGCCTGGGTCGCCGATACCGTCGCTCGTCGGCCATCACGACCTCGATTCTTCGAAGCATTCGTAACTGCATTGAACGATCACTTTTCCCGACCGTTTTCGATCGTCGAACTTGGGTCCGGCCCCGGTCATTTGGCGGCAAGCATTCTCGGCGGTTGCCAAGTCAGTAGCTATGTCGCCATGGATTTTTCTGACGCCATGCACCTCTTGGCAACGGAGCATCTCGGGGAAGCAGCCAATCGAGTCCGCTTCCTAACCGCTGATTTCAGAGACGATTGGCTTAATACCGTAGGCAGCGCCGATGCTGTGATTACGATGCAGGCCGTCCACGAGGTTCGCCACAAACGACACCAGCCAATGCTCTTGGCAAAAATGTATCGCGCACTGGCCCCAGGTGGACTTCTTCTTTTCTGCGATCATTATTGGGAGCTGGGTAGCAGCAAGCATCCCGATCTCTATTTTGAGAAAGCCGAGCTACCCTTGCAGTTAGCAGAAGCCGGTTGCTCGCAGTTGCGTCTGCTTCTCGATGAAAGCGGCATGCTGCTTTACTCCGGCTTGCGATGAAGGCTTATGAGTATGTTCCCATCAAGCGGCACCGCTATATTACGGCCAACGGAAAACGGGATGAAAAAAACTGAGAAGCCAGCCTACCAGACCAGTCTCGGATGGTCAGCGCCTTCTCCATTTCTCGCTCTCAAACCCATCGAATTTGTAATGTCTTTAACTGGAGAGTTAACATGACCAGTGACATCATCTTCTACACCAACCCCATGTCGCGCGGGCAGATCGCTCGCTGGATGCTGGAAGAGGTTGGCCAGCCCTACCACATGGTCATCCTCGACTATGACACCACCATGAAAGCGGCCGACTATCTTTCCATCAACCCGATGGGCAAGGTTCCAGCCATCGTGCACCGGGGCAAGACGGTGACCGAAGCCGCCGCCATCTGCGCCTATCTCGCCGACGCCTTCCCGGACACGAATCTGTCGCCGCCCACCGATCAACGCGCCGATTATTATCGCTGGCTGTTCTTCGCCGCAGGCCCGGTGGAAGCCGCCATATCCAACAAAGCGCTTGGCCTTATCGTTCCCGAAGAGCGCGAACGCTCAATCGGCTACGGCAATTTTGACCAGGCCATCGATACGCTGGAACAGGCGGTATCAGGCGATCAATGGATATGCGGGGACCAGTTCACAGCAGCCGATGTCTATGTCGGCTCGCAGATCGACTGGGGCCTGTCCTTCGGCACCGTCCCAACCCGCCCTGCCTTCGAACGCTATGCCGCCCGCCTGCGGGAACGCCCTGCCTACAAGCGGCAGAAGGAACTCGACAACGCCCTGATCGCGCAAATGCAAAACCCCGGATAAAGAAAAAGGCCCGGCGGTTCGCACCGCCAGGCCCTTCATGTTCGGTCCGCCCTCAGGCGATCATTCGCGATTGCCCATGAAGCGCAGCAAGAACAGGAACATGTTGATGAAATCGAGATAGAGGTTCAACGCCCCCATCACCACCGACTTGCCCATCATGTCCGTGCCAGCGACATGGGCATAGATGCTCTTGATCTTCTGCGTATCATAAGCGGTGAGGCCCGCGAACAGCAGGACACCGATAAAGCTGACCACCATGTCCATCGCGCTGGACTTCAGGAACAGGTTGATCAACATCGCGACCAGCAGGCCAACGACGCCCATGATCAGGAAGGTGCCGAAGCCCGACAGATCCTTCTTCGTGGTATAGCCCCACAGGCTAAGCCCCGCGAACGCCGCCGCCGTCGCAAAGAATGTCTGCGCGATCGATGCCTGCGTATACATCAGGAAGATGGATGAGAGCGACAGCCCCATCACCGCCGCATAGGCCCAGTAGATGGCCTGCGCCGCCACGGTGGACAGCTTGTTGATGCCAAAGCTCAACACCATCACAAACAGCAACGGTGAGAACATGATGACATATTTCAGGATGCCCGGCTGCAACAGGATCTGCGCAGCGGGCGAGTTCATCCCGCCCCAGGAAAACAGCAATGCGACGATGCCCGTCAGCAGCACGCCGCTCGACATATAATTATAGACGGACAGCATGTAACTGCGCAGGCCAGCGTCATACGCCTCCCCTCGCGCTACAGTCGTGCCGCCAAAGCTCGCCATGCCGGAGCGGGGATCGGACCAATTGGCCATGAGAAAATCTCCTTCGTCGGCGCTCTTCCGCCGGTGACTCTATTATCGGCATATATGGCCATCAATTCAAGCGTAGAGCGCAATGCTGACTCGACGCGATGCACGCATTATATTGAACAGCATGCACCGGCTGTTCATCGCCATCCGCCCGCCTGCGCAAATCCGCGCGAGACTGCTATCCTTGTCCCACAATGTAGCGGGCGCACGCTGGCAGGATGACATGCAATTACACCTGACGCTGCGATTCATCGGACAAGTCGATCCGCATCAGGCGCAAGATCTGGCCGACGCGCTGGACCTCATTCGTTTCTCTCCATTCCCCATCGCGCTCGCGGGGTTGGGGCAGTTCGAACGCAAAGGCCGAGTGGATACGATCTGGGCTGGCGTCCAGCCGCGAGACGCCCTGGCTCAACTGCACAGAAAGGTCGATCGCGCCTGCGTTCTCGCCGGACTGCCTGCCGAAGAACGCGCCTATCTGCCCCACATCACCTTGGCCCGACTGGGCCGCGGAGCAGGGTCCACGCGCGCCTTCCTCGAAGACAATGCCGGTCTTTCGAGCCAGCCCTTCTCAGTGGACAGCTTCGCCCTTTTTGAAAGCCATCTGGGTCAGTCGGGCGCTGTCTATCATCAGGCAGCGATTTACCGCGCCGTGCCCGACAAGCTTGAAACGGCATAGAGCTATTGCGGCGCTCACCCGCCGGAGATCACCCCGCATGCCACCCGTCCACCAGCATTTCCGGCAGGATCCGACTTATTGTCATCGGCCTGGGCGTGGATCACGATAGCCGCGCCGTCAGCGTCCAGCATCGGCATGCCGCCGCTGCCAAGCCTGGCGCCCGGTATCACATATTCCATCTGACCCGAACCATCGGCACCAGCAATCATATTGGGCATATCCCCCATATGCATGCCTGCCGGATTGTCCCTGCCATGCTGCCGAGCGGTGGGATTCCAATGTCCGCCCGCGCTGGTGAAATCGGGCGGGGTACAATTACCGGTGCCGTGGACATGGACGGCATGCAAACCGGGCGTCAGCCCCTTGGCATCGACCACCACATGCAAGCCGTCGGAAGCCTCCGTGACCCGGGCCGTCCCACGAGACGATCCATCCGCCGCCAACAGCACCGCGGTAGCGGTAGAGGATGCTGCCCCATCCGCGCTTTCACCCTGGGTAGTTGCACAGCCGACCAGCATCGCGGACGCTGACAAGGTCATGACAAGGGGGAAATATTTCATGACGAGCTGCACTCCAAATTGAACCTGTTAAGCAAACGCGATCCGGGCGGCTTTTGTTGCGTAGCCGTCACTCTTGCCGGCTGCCAGCATCAACTGTTCCGACACTGAACTTACGAACGCGTTCGGAAAGTTCATACCCGTGCCAGGCGTGGAACTGCCAAAAGACCAATGCCATCCCAACCCGGATCGTGCGCTTTCAACCTCGCGCGACCCACGAAAAAGGGGCCAGTCTTTCGACCGGCCCCTCCATTTCTTCCGTCTCGAAAGACGAAATATTCTTACTGACCCGAACCCGGACCGTAGGTGATTTCCACGCGACGGTTCTGCAGTTC
>CBFHAG010000061.1:0-10877 GCA_965653535.1 uncultured Sphingobium sp. | reverse complement strand
ACCGAGCAGCTTTGCGGCTTCTGCGTCCATGTCGTAAACTCCCTTTTCTAAACTCTAACAAATGGTTGGAAAGATAACTTAGTGCAAATTCTCGGCGTCGTTCAGATAGACCGAAGTCAGCAGCGCGAACACATAGGCCTGGATGACCGCAACCAGCACTTCCAGTGCGCTGATGCCGATCATCAGGATGAAGCTGGCCGAACCGATGGTCAGGCCATAGCCCACGCCCGCATTCGAACTGTTGATGACGAAGCCCGCCAGCACCTTCAGCAGCACGTGACCCGCCGTCATGGCGACGAAGAGTCGCAGGCCCAGGCTGAACGGACGCACCATGAAGGATACCAGCTCGATCGGAAAGATCACCGGGATCATCGGCAGCGGCGTGCCATGCGGCACGAACAGCGAGAAGAAGTGCAGACCATGCTTGTAGAAACCAACGATCAGCACGATCGAGAAGCTGAGGATCGCCAGCACTCCGGTAGCCGTGAAATGGCTGGTGAAGGTGAAGGGATGCAGACCGATGAGGCCCAGCGGCAGCAGGCCCAGCAGGTTCGCCAGCAGGATGAACATGAACAGCGAAAAGACGTACGGAATATACTTCTTGCCGCCTTCGCCAACGTTGGCGATCAGCAGGCTCCTGATGAAGCCGGTCATATATTCGACCGCCATCTGCCAGCGACCGGGGACCAGTTCCCGCTTCATGCCGCCGATGACGAAGATCCACAACACTACCCCAGCGGCGACCATGTAAAGCGCGCTGTTCGTGAAGGCGATGTTGAAGCCGCCGAGCGACAGCTGATCCGTACCGAACAGCGGTTCGATCGCAAACTGGTGCATCGGATCGATTTTGCCGGAGGATTCTGCCACGTTGACCCCTGTCACGTCTTGTCTTCGCCTAAGACGAAAGCGCCCCTTATTGGTCGGGACGCTTCGTCGTCGTCAATCTGATGATGTTTCTGAACGCCACCACGATACCCAGACCGAGGAAAACGAGCAGAAGCCACGGGGATGTCCGCAGAAAGTAGTCCAAAGTCCCACCTACCACGGCACCGCCAGCCAGACCCCCGATCAGTTCCGCAAGAACCCGGTTACCAAGGCGTGACCCATCGTCCGCCTTTTGCACCGTGTCCCCTTGCCTGACCTTTTCGGCTCGTTCGGCCCGCTCGATCCGCTCCTCCAAAGAAGCGATCCGCGCGTCCTCATCCGCCGGGTCTTGCCCGGGCACATCCGCTACCATCGCCGGTCCTTTCCGTTCAGGCATTTAGCCATAGGTCCGGTGGCATGGCGTGTGCGGTTGCACCCGTCAAGGCGCGGCCCGTTTAGAAAGGGCTTCCCGGATAGTCAACCGTAGTTGGGCAGGAGTTTTTTCAGCCCCTTCCCGACCAGGGGCAAAGCTCCAGCCCTACGGGATAATCAGCCTGCCGTAGCACAATAGGATGGCAGTGCGATGGGTGCTGCGCCCTTGGTCTGCCACGGTCCGGCACCAATGCGATAGACCTGCCCCGTCTTCACGCGGCCACTGAGCGTCTGGCAGCCCGTCGCCGCGGCGACATCCTGCACCGTGACGCCGCGCTTGCTCGCCAGGTCGGTATAGACCGCACGGCGCTTGATGTTGACCGATTCGACTTCGGAGCGAACCGCCGCGCTGACCGTCCCGGCTATGCCCAGATATCCATCGGCCTGTTCGCCAACCGAACCCTGCGCGATCGCGGTAGCCACTGCGCCGGATTGCGCCCATGCGGGGGCAGTTACCGCCAGTCCGGTGGCCAAAGCGATGGCGGCACCACCGACGATCATCAGAAATTTGCGTGTCATTGGGGGAACAACTCCGGGTTATTCTGGATAAGATCCTGCGCGTCACGCTGCAGGCGAACGACGACTTCCTGCTGAACCTTGACGTTCAGGTTGATTTCGATCGGCTTGTCCGGTGCCTTGACCTGGATACATCCTCCCAAAGCCAGCCCGGCAAAGCCCATCGCCAAGATTGTTTCTTTTCTCATTTCCGCTCCGTCTTTTGCATAATTTCGCTTTCCACAGGCTTAACTGCAATGCCTTCCCTGATCTTATCCTGCATCTGATCGCCTATGCTGTTCTGGATCAGCGTGGTCGGATCGATGAAGGACTTCGCGGTTCCCAGCAGCCCCCGGAAAGGCGCAGCGATTCGCACGTTGAAGATAAAGGGCAGGCCAGTGAAATTGCCCGCCAGCCCCGCCGGCGCGCTGCCTATCTGCCCCCGGTTCACGCCGTTGAATACGACATTGGTCACCATCTCACCATCCAACGCGCCATCCATCAGGATGGTCAGGCATTTATATTGCAGGTTCTTGAGCGCGTCGAATGCCATCCGCCCCATCACGCCCAACTGCTGGTTCGAAACCGCCCCGACATAGGAAAGGGTGCCGGATTGAAGATTGGGATCGCACGGGATGGTAGGCAAAACGCCTTCCGGCATGATCAGGGGCGGCATGCCCTGTTGCCGCGCCACCAGCACGCCTCCGGCCACGCGCCCGCCCTCCGCGTTAAAGATGAGCGGCATGATTCCGTCGAACGTGCCCGTCGCCGATATATCCTTCAGGTCCATCGCCTGGATGAAGGCACCCGCATCCAAGCCGATGACGCGGAACGTCAGATATCGGTCCACGTCCGCGCCGAAATCCATGGTCGTGGGCAATAATTCCAGTCGTCCGCCGGAAAATGGCCAGCCGCCACCCTCTATGCGCACATGCTGGCCAGCCTCCAGCCGATAGCGCACGACCCCGTCGCGCGCCTCCACGCCCGGATTGACCATCCCGATCCGCAATTCCTGTCCCGGAGCGCTCACCAGCCCCAAAAGGTCAACGAAGCGCAATTCGCCCGACAACCCTTCAACCGGGCCGAACGCCGCCGCGAGACTGGCGTTATCTGTCCTGAAGATGCCGTCACTGCTGACATTCGATCCGGTCCAGCGGATATGACCCTGGCCCGTGACGGTCGCCTTCACATTGGCGATCACGCCCAGCGCCAGACGAGTGACTTCTTCTGGCTGCAGCTCCGGCCCGAACACGAGGCCCGGGACATTGAGGTCGGCCTTGCCCCGGCCACTGGACAGGTCATGCGTGATATCGGCGCGCGCGACCAATGCGCCATTGCGCGGCACCCGCATTGAACCGGTAGCGGCAATGCGTCCATCCTTCAGCGCCAGTTGAAAGTCCGGCACGGCCAGCGGCTGGAATCGTCCAGGAGACTGGGCATCGCGGACCATGACCTTGGCGGCGAGCTTCAAAGCCCCGCCAGCAAAACTCCAGTCGCCCGCACCATCCTCGACAATCAGGGGAACGGCGCCGATCTTGCCCCCGGCTCCACTCAACCTACCACCTAGCCCCCCGGCAGACGATCGGCCTTCCAGTATCTCGGCACTCAACCTGACCGGGGATTCCCCCGCGCCGATCAGCAACTGCGCATGCGAAAGCGCAAATCCTCCCTGGCCCAGAAGCACTCGTGCGCGATCAGCGGACAGTCGCATCGGATTGTCACCGCTGCTGCCCGTCAATGCCAGCTGCCGGATCTCCGCGCCGCCCCGGACGCCGTCCGGTCCGGTCGCGAACAATGCGCCATCGACAGGACATAAAATCTGACGCGTGCGCCCGATGGCGAAACCATCATATTTCGCCTCTGTCAGCGACAGGGGCACGCAGTGGCTGTTGATCGCAACGGAACCGCCCGCCGTCACCCGCCCCTCGACAGGCACGGTCAGCCCGCGCAATCGGCCGCCCGGCAAAGGCCCGTCCAGCCGCAATGTCGTGGAAAAGCGGGTATCGCCATGCGGGCCTGCACTGAACCGGACAGGCTCCAGCGAAAGCCGGGCGTCCTGCGCCGCATAGCTATCCATAAACAACTGGCCGCCCAAACCACCACCCGGCCTCCGAGCAAGGCGCAATGCCGCCTTCGGCAGCCCGCCGCCCTCGGTCGTCAACGCCCCTTCCAGCGCCCAGTCGACCGCTGCGCCGCCTTTCCCCGGCCAGGCCACAGTGATGCGCCCGTCTCCGGGAATAGCAGCCCTTGCGCCGCTGCGCGCTTCGAACCGCACTCCGCTCAGGACGACGCTGCCCCCCTGCCCCCGCTGCGCAAAGGCAACCGCGCTTTGCAGCACATTGGCGGCACCCGCCCGGCGCACGGCATCGGCCAGGCGATTGGTCAGCAGGCCTATGGGCGTGCCGCTGGTGGATTGGCGCAACCCGGCCAGCGGATCACGCCCAGCCAGGCGCAGCTGCCGAGCCGAAAGCCGCCCCTGCACCCGCGCTCCATCGTCGCCGATCTGCCAGCCGCCGTTAAACTCTGTCCGCCCGGCGACCGCCCCGGCTCCTGATAGTTGATCCGCGCCAATCCGCGCGCGACCCGCCATGGCCTTGGCCGAACCGTCAAAATCAATCCGCCCACCTGGCCGCGCCAGCACCACACCGCTGGACCGCATCGCGTCACCCGAAAGCGTCACGTGACCAGCCCACCTGTCCAGAGCCTTGCCGAGCCAGACGTCGATGGCAGCGACCGGCTTTGCAATCGCGGCGTCCGCATTCGGGCATCCAACCGCCGACGCCTTCGCCGGGCCAGTAAGATGCGGCCGCCCGCCCCGCATGGCCAGATTCAGGTTGGCCGTAGCCTCCGTCATGCCGCATCCGGCAAAGCGCGCGCGGGGCATGGCTGCGGTGATCTTTCCGCGAAAGCCCGATGTCAAATTGCCCTTCCCATCGACATGCATGCCAATCGGGCCTGCATCGGTATCCAGCCGGATGCGCGCGTCGGAAAGGCCCAGAACGATGTCAGGCATGCTGAACGGCGTCGTCGATGCAGGGTCGCGGAACTTGTCGAGTTCCCCCAATCGCAACACGGAATCGCGATAAGAGCCGCGCAGCCGCACGCCTCCCGCCCTGACCGCCGCCACATGAGGGGACAGGCTGGTAAAGGCGATGTCGACTTCGACCCACCGCGCCGTCAGGTCTGGATTGGCAGGATCGCCCAGAACGATATTTTCGATCCGCTGGGTGCGCAGCCCGACCTCCTTCAGATCGTAGCTCGCTTGAACGCTGCGCCGGTTCATCTCACGCCCGATGAAATTTTCCGCAATCGGCGCGCGCTGGGTCCACAGCGCGATCAGCACCAGCGCCAGCGAGCCTGTTCCCACGCCCAGCCAGCGCAGCCATGCCCGGCGAACATCCTTTTCGCCGTGTTCATCTTCCATGACTATGGCTAACCCCGGCTTTCAAAGCTAAATCCGTAACGGCTTCATAACGTCCGACCGTTCCTAAATATCCTTGCCCCTCATTTGTGCAACGCATAGCGTTGCTGGCTGAACGGGGGATGATAGAGCGTTGTCGGAAAAGGAAGAAAAGGCAAGCCATGACGGCCTCGGCCATCGCGCACGGCTGCGGCAGAAGCTCGCTGAAAGCGGCGGACAGGCGCTGCACGACCATGAACTGATCGAATATTTGCTGGCGCTCGCCATTCCTCGCCGCGACACAAAGCCGCTGGCCAAGGCGCTGTTGCGGGAATTTGGCGGCATCGGTGGGTTGATGACCGCGGACTGGCAATCGATCGCGCGGGTGCCGGGCATGGGCGACACCAGCATCGCCGCGATCAAGATCGTGCAGGCGACCATGCTCAGGATGCTGCGAAACAGCGTCGCGGAAAAACCGATTCTCGCCAGTTGGCAGGCGCTGCTCGACTACCTGCGCGCTGACATGGCTTTCCTGTCTGTCGAACGCGTGCGCGTGCTGCATCTCAACAGCCGTAACATGCTGATCCGCGACGAACATATGGGTGACGGATCAATTGATCAGGCGGCCATCTACACGCGTGAAGTGATCCGCCGTGCGATCGACCTCGGCTCGTCGGCCCTGATCCTGGTTCACAATCACCCCAGCGGATCGCCTGACCCCAGCCGTCAGGACATTGAGATCACGCGCCAGATCGCCGAAGCCGGAAAAAGGCTCAACATCGCGGTCCATGACCATATCATCATCGGGTCGCAGGGTCATAGCAGCCTGCGCGCGATGGGTCTGATCTGAACGCTCGGAAACGCGATAGAAGAAGCAGTCAGCGCAACCGATCCGATAGTATCAGATCGGATTCTGACCTAGGCCTGAAAGCCGAAAGACAGGAACTGAGGCACCGGCCCGTTCCATCCTTCGTCCGGTCCATCGCCAACTGGCTCCGGCCTGCGGGCACGAGCGCCGTTGTTTTCAGGGCGAGCAGCACGAGGTTCGTCGCGGCTCCGCTCCTCCCGTTTCCGTTCGTCACGGCCCGGCTCATCGCGGACCCGCTCGTCACGGTTGCGTTCGCCACGGTTGCTTTCCCCGGTACGATCATCCTTGCGGCTGTCCTTGCGTCGTCCCCGAACGCTCCTGCCCTCTTCAACCGGGGCTGATGTCGGCGCTGCCGCTGTCGGAGCGTCGATCATCTCGATCTTTTGCCCGATCAGCTTCTGGATATTGTCGATTGCCTCGGCATCTTCCGGCGTCACGAAAGTGATGGCCACTCCCGACGCGCCCGCACGACCGGTCCGACCGATGCGGTGGACATAGTCATCGGGATGCCATGGGGCGTCGAAGTTGAAGACGTGGCTGACACCCTTGATGTCCAGGCCACGCGCAGCGACGTCGGACGCCACCAATATGCTCACCGTCCCCGCGCGAAACCGTTCCAGTTCAGCGATGCGCGCCGACTGATCGATGTCGCCGTGGATCTCGCCCGATTTGAAGCCGTGGCTTTGAAGGCTCTTGTTGAGTTCACGCACGGTGGTCTTGCGATTGCAGAAGATGACGGCGCTCTGCACCTGCTCCGCCTTCAACATTCCGCGCAACGCTTCGCGCTTCTTGCGCGAATCGACCTTGACCAGCCGCTGGGTGATGTTGGTCGAAGCCGTGGCGGGCCGCGCTACCTCGATCGATTTGGGATTGGACAGGAAGCGATCAGCCAGCTTCTTGATCGGGGCCGGCATGGTCGCGGAAAACAACAGCGTCTGCCGCTGCGACGGCAGCTTGGTGCAGATTTCCTCGATATCCGGGATGAAACCCATGTCGAGCATCCGGTCGGCTTCGTCGATTACCAGCATCGAACAGCCGTTGAGCAAAATCTTGCCGCGCTGGAACAGGTCCATCAGGCGGCCAGGCGTGGCGATCAATACGTCGACGCCCTTTTCCAGCGCCCTCACCTGATCGCCCATCTGGACGCCGCCGATCAGCAGCGCCATCGAAAGCTTGTGATATTTGCCGTATTTCTCGAAATTCTCGGCCACCTGTGCGGCCAGCTCGCGGGTCGGCTCCAGGATCAGCGATCGCGGCATCAGCGCGCGGGCGCGGCCATGCGCCAGGATGTCGATCATCGGCAGCACGAAACTGGCCGTCTTGCCCGTCCCCGTCTGGGCGATGCCGATAATGTCCTTCATCATCAACACGGGTGGGATCGCCTGAGCCTGAATCGGCGTGGGCGTGTCATATCCGGCCTCATTGACGGCCTTCAATAATTCATCGGAAAGGCCGAGATCGGCAAAAGTCATTCAGTTGTCCGGGACAGGAGGCTCACCGTCAGGCGCGAATGCACGACGGAAATTGGGCGGGTCCTTGGGGAAATATCGCCATCTTGTCAAGAAAATCGAGCAGGCGCAGGCGAAATCCAGGCGTCAATCATCGCCTTCCGCGGGCACCAGGCGCCTGAAACTGTCGATGCCGCAGCTCAGCCCGCTGCGCGCCTGCAACGCGTCCCTGCCTGAACATAGTGAGCCGTCATCGTCCGGCTCCACATAAAAGCCGGAGTAAAAGCCTGTCGAATGACATCCGCTTTCCAGCTTCGCACGATAACGGTGATTGTCGGCCAGCACCAGGTCGATCCCATGATCGACCACCACGCTGGCCGACTGGATCGATCGCAACGCGACGCAACGGGGTCCCTTTTTCTCCTTCCACCTGTGCCGGGCGTCAGGAGCGATGCGCGCGGGTGCCCGACCTTTCTTGACCATCGGCACGCGGACGATGACTCGTTGCTGGATCGTCAATTGCGCGAACTGCACAGGTTCTCCCGAAGGCGCGACAAGAAGCAGCAGGACGGAATGAAGCAAATCGGACCCCTTTTAAGATATGTTAATGCGCGATGGTTGAACGGTCCATGAATTCTGGAGCATAAGCCGATCCCATGATTGGACAGGACATTATCGATCGGTTCCGACAGATCCTGGGCGACAAGGGCGTCATCACAGACGCATCCGACATCGCGCCCTGGCTCACCGACTGGCGCGGTCGCTTTCATGGTCAAGCGGCGGCGATTCTCCAGCCCGATTCGACGGAGCAAGTCGCCAATGCGGTCGCCCTGGCGGCAAAGATCGGCGTGCGGCTCGTGCCTCAGGGGGGCAATACGTCGATGGTGGGAGGCGCCACGCCCCCACCCGACGGGTCGGCGCTCATCCTGTCCCTGCGGCGGATGAACCGCATCCGCTCACTTTCCGCTGACGACAATTTGGCCATCTGTGAAGCCGGAGTGATTCTCGCCACCCTGCATGACGCGGCCGACCAGGTTGGCCGCCGCTTCCCCCTCAGCCTTAGCGCAAAAGGATCGGCGACGATCGGCGGTCTCATATCGACCAATGCGGGCGGCACGCAGGTGCTGCGCCACGGCACGATGCGCGCGCTGGTGGAGGGAGTGGAAGCCGTCCTGCCCGATGGCAGCATCTTTGACGGGCTGGATGCGCTGAAAAAGGACAATCGGGGATATGACATTCGGCAGTTGCTGATCGGCGCGGAAGGGACTTTGGGGATCGTCACCGCGGCATCGGTGCGCCTTGTTCCCGCCATCGCCGACCGCGCGGTCGGCTGGGCCGGGGTGCAGTCGCCAGCCGATGCGCTCGCCCTCCTGCGCCATGCCGAAGCCCATCTGGGCGACAGCGTCGAAGGGTTTGAGGTGATCGCCGACGACGCATTGGGCCATGTCCTGTCCCACATTTCCGGTACGCGCTGTCCCATTCAGACTCGCACACCCTGGCATGTCCTCATCGAAGTGGATCATGACAGCGACCGGCAACCCGGCCCCTCCGAAAGGCTGGAAACGGCTCTGGCAGACGCGCTGGAACAGGGAATCGTCGTGGACGCCGCCATCGCCGCCAACGAAGCCCAGGCCGATGCGTTCTGGCGCATCCGCGAATCACTGTCGGAGGCGGAGCGTGCGCAGGGACCCGCGCTGCAATATGATGTCAGCGTGCCGGTCGCCCGGATGCCCGCTTTCATGACTGACACCGCCGCCGCGGCTGAGCACGCGTTCCCCGGCACCACCGCCTCATCCTTCGGCCATCTGGGGGACGGCAACGTCCATTTCCACGTGCGTTCGCCCGTCGGTACGACAGACGGCCCGGCCTGGATCGCGGCGCAGGGACCCGCGATCAACGCTTTCGTCCATGACGCGGTCGTCGCTGCGGGCGGCTCCATTTCGGCGGAACATGGCATCGGCCAGATGAAGCGGGCGGAACTTGGCCGACTGTCCAGCCCCGCCCGCCTGACCGCCCTGCGCGCGATCAAGGCAGCTTTCGATCCTCAGGGCATCATGAACCCGGACAAGTTGATTCCCCGGCCAGGCGAAGGCTGAAACGACAGGACAAAGCGATTGCCTGTCCGGGCCAAGGCCATTATCGCCTTCACCAGTTTTCAGGCAGGCGGCGCGCAGTTCGATGCGCCTCTTCATAAGGATTGGAATACGTATCATGGCAAGCGCGCCCGGCAACAACCTCCCGGTTTTCTACAATGATCTCATTCCGCTGAGCAGCGTTGATCACGCCGAATATCGCAGCCGCACGCTGGATTCCGCACCCTTCCTCGCCACGCACCACGCCGTGCCGCTGACCGTCGATGAATTTGTCAGCGCCCAGCGATTCCTGCCCATCATCTTTTCTGCCGGGGACGAACCGGTGCCGCTGGCGCTGATGGGCCTCAACGAAGGCATCAACACCTTCGTCGATGACCAGGGCAAGCTGCGCGGTCCGTCCTATGTGCCGGCCTATGTCCGCCGTTATCCCTGGATGCTGGCAAAGCTCCGCCCCGACAGTGATGAACTGTCGCTCTGCTTCGACCCCACCAGCGAAGCGCTTGGCGCATTCGAGGACGGTCAGGCGCTGTTCGAAGACGGCAAACCCAGCGACCTGACCCAGGGCGTTCTCAAATTCTGTGAAGATTTTGAACAGGCCGCCGCGCGCACCGGCCAGTTCATGAAGGACCTGAAAGATCTCGATCTGCTGATGGACGGCGAAGTCGCCATCCAGGTGCCCGGCAATGAACAGCCCTTCGTCTATCGCGGCTTCCGCATGGTGAATGAGGAAAAGCTGCGCGACATGCGGGGCGATCAACTGCGCAAAATCAGCCAGAACGGCATGCTGCCGCTCATCTATGCGCACCTCTTCTCTTTGCAACTGATGCGCGAGCTGTTTGAGGCGCAGGTAACGCAGGGCAAAGGCCCGGTTTCCGTCACCCCCACGCCAGAGCCTGCGCAAGCCTGAATTACAAAGATTGACGAAATAACAGATAGTTGCGGCAAAAGGTTGTGACTCGCCACTTGAAAGGTGGCCGGGCCTCGTCTATCTTTCAAACATACGGCGCACCTGCCCCCCTTTCGGGTGTGTCGTATGGGCGCCTCTCCTTTTGGGAAGGCGTCTCCTCCCTGAACCTTGGCCACCCCGTGCGGATGCATGGGGTGGTTTTTTATGAGCACCCCATGCATCCGGGGTTTTCCTTGACGGCACCCCACCCTCCCCCTAAACGCCAGCGCCTGCCAACCGCCAAGGCGCGGTCAATGGCCCCTTCGTCTAGCGGTTAGGACGCGGCCCTCTCACGGCTGAAACACGGGTTCGATTCCCGTAGGGGTCACCA
>CBFHAG010000060.1:0-10970 GCA_965653535.1 uncultured Sphingobium sp. | reverse complement strand
TCCCCCCCCCCCCCCGGCGGGGGGGGGGGGGGGGGGGGGCCCACGATTGCGCAGCAATCGCATGCAATACTTTGGAATAGGCCGATGGCTCGCTGACGCTCGCGCCCACCCCTAACCCCTCCCGCCTGCGGGAGGGGAACTTATTAGCAGGTCAGTCCGCCCGCTTCACATATTCGCGCTCATATACGTCGACGATGATGCGCGTACCGGTGACGATGTGCGGCGGCACCATGACGCGCACGCCATTGTCCAGGATTGCGGGCTTGTAGCTTGCCGATGCGGTCTGGCCCTTCACCACAGCGTCGGCCTCGATCACGATCGCTTCAACCGTTTCGGGCAGCTGGACGGAGATCGGACGTTCGTCATACATTTCGAGCATGACCATCATGCCGTCCTGAAGGAAGGCCGAAGCGTCACCCACCAGATCCTGCGGCAGATTGATCTGCTCATAGGTTTCCGTGTCCATGAAGACGAGCATGTCGCCTTCGGAATAGAGATACTGGAAATCCTTGGTGTCGAGGCGGATGCGCTCCACCGTTTCCGCCGACCGGAAGCGCACATTATTCTTGCGCCCGTCGATCAGATTTTTCAGCTCGACCTGCATATAGGCACCGCCTTTGCCGGGCTGGGTGTGCTGAATCTTGACGGCGCGCCACAGGCTTCCGTCATATTCGATATTGTTGCCCGGACGAATCTCAACGCCGCTGATCTTCATGGGAAGAACCTGCCTATATGTCTGAAGGTGAAAAGAGCCGGCCTCTTTAAGGCTGGCCGCGCCTCTACATCGTGCCGCCGCGAAGGGCAAGTGGGGTCAACGGGGCGGCCCAACCAGCAACGGATAGGGATTGATCGCCTGTCCGCCATACCATGGGTCGCCCGGCTCCATCTGGTGCACGGCAAAGTGCAGGTGCGGCGCTGTGGGATCGGCATTCCCACTGCTGCCGACGGTGGCGATTTTCTGCCCGCGCCGCACCTCCTGTCCTTCGGCAAGGCCCCGCGCATAGGCGTCCAGATGCGCATAGTAGTAAATGCGCCTTCGGTCGCTGGACCGCTGATAGATGGTCAGTCCGCCATCGACGCTTGAAAACAGCCTCTCGATGCGGCCATCCGCTGCGGCGACCACTGCCCGCCCCCGATCCGCCATGATGTCGATGGCATCGTGGGGTCGCGCGCCGCCCGCGCGGTATTGGGCAAAGGTATCGGAAAGGCCGGTCGGCGGCACGCCTTCCACCGGAATGAGCAGCGATCCAACTTCGTCCGTCGGCCTTTCCAGCGCAATGGGCCCGTCAATCGGCGCATCGCCAGGGACGATCCGCACGCACATTCGCAGGAACAAGAGCAGCAGCAATATGACCAGCGCCGCGCCAGCCCAGCGCCGCCGCCCCGGCCACCTCATGCCCGGAATATCGCTTTCACGCCACTCTTGACCATCTGCGCCAGCCGGGCCGCATCCCAATTGGTCAGGCGGATGCAGCCATGGCTTTCGGTACGGCCGATGGTCTGCGGTTCAGGCGTGCCATGAATGCCATAATGGGGCTTTGACAGGTCAATCCAAACGACGCCGACGGGGCCGTTGGGTCCGGGCTTCAGAACCGCTTTTTCATCCTTTGCCTCGGCGTCCCAAAACAGGTCGGGATTATAGTGGAAGTCGGGATTGCGGCTGATGCCCTTGATCTCCCACGTGCCGATCGGCAGCGGATCATGTTCGGACCCCATGGTCGCGGGGAATTGAGCCATCAGCCTGTCCTGCGCATCGAACACCCGCAACACGCCGTCGGATTTATCGACGATGATGTGATCGGCCTGCGGCTGGTCCTTCGCGACCGCCAGGCTGGCGAGCGTATCGCCCCAGCCGCGCTCATCGCCGTCGATGCTGGCAACGGGCTGATTGCCGATCGCCGGAACGCGGACGGTCGCGCCCGGCCCGATTTTAGTATTGGGCGCATTCAGAGCGACCAGCACTTCCGGCTTTGTATGAAAACGTTCTGCCAGCTTTTCCAGCAGGTTGCGATAACCGATCAAGGGCAACTGGGCCTGTTCGTTCAAATCCTTGGGAACGTTAACAAACGGCCCGCGAGCAAAGCCTTCCGGGATTTTTACGAGCCAGGTTGCAGGCGGCGCGGCGTTGCCCAACAAGGCCTTTGCCGTCGCGTCATCATATTTGCCGGTTTCGGGCAAGCCGCGCGACTGCTGGAACCCGCTTAGGGCTGCGGTGAAGGACATGCCTTCCTTCCCGTCGATGACGCCCGGGGAAAAGCCTGCCCGGTCGAGCGCTACCTGCGCCTGCAATATCGCTTCGGGGCGCGCGGGCGCGCCTTGGGGCTCAGGGACGATAGTGAAGGCATAAGGGTCATCACCCGCCGTCTGGGCGGCTGCCTGCGCGGCGTTGTCCTGCGGAGCGGGCGCGCTTTCATTGGCGTCGGTGACGGCAACCTTGCAGGCGGTGCAGAGCAGCGTGAGCGCGAGCAGATGGGTTTTCAAGGCGATACTCTCCCTATGTTCGGGAGGAGAAACGCGCTGAGCCGAAGAAAGCTTCCTGCATTATGCACCGGAGAAGGAAGCGATGCCGGTCGTCAGCCTGCGCCCAGAACCTTCGCAAATGCTGAGACACCCGCCTTTGGGCCGTCAGGATGGTTCCACACCGCGCCGCATACCGCCAGAAAGTCAGCGCCTGCCTCGATCAGGGGCGGCGCATTTTCCGCGGTGATCCCGCCGATCGCGATGCAGGGCAGTTCGAACAGCGTTGTCCACCATCCCAGGATCGACGGTTCGGGACGGTGATGCACTTCCTTGGTCGTGGTGGGGTAAAAGGCCCCGAAGGCGACATAGTCCGCCCCCGCTTCGCCCGCTTCCATCGCCAGGTGGCGGCTGTCATGGCAAGTGATGCCGATCTGCACCTTTGGGCCGAGTATTCTGCGGGCCTCGCGCGGGTCGCCATCGCCCTGGCCCAGATGCACGCCGTCGGCGCCCAGCCGCTGCGCCAGTGCGACGCTGTCGTTGATGATGAACGCGGCCTCTCGCTCAGCGCACAGCCTCTGCAGCGGTTCGGCTGCGCGTGCGATCGCATCGTCATCGATGCCCTTCAAACGCAGTTGAAATGCGGCGACGCGACCACCGTCCAGTGCTTCCGCCAGCTGATGCACGAATCCATCATCGATCACTGGCGGGGAAATCAGGTATAATTGGCAGGAGGGACGAAAGCCCCTTTCGAACTGGTCGGCAAAATGCGGGTCGAGCGCCAGCTCTTCGTCGGTGAAGTCGGTCATGAAGGCGGATTAAGGGCGAAAGAACATAAAGTCGAGGACCGGGCGCTGACCCGTGTAAACAGATATTCATCTTTACCGTGCATCGGAACGCCGATGATCACCGTGTCCGCCAATGCCCCGAAAAAGCTCCTTGTCGTGGAGGTTTCCGGCTTTTTGAACAAGGAAGAGGTGGTAGAGTTCGAGCAGCGCAAGCTGGAGGCGGCGCAATCCATCAGCTACGGCGACACGTTGGAATATGACGTGCTGATCGACACCACCCAATGCATGATCCAGTCGCAGGACGTCGTCACGGCGTTTCGGGATCTTATCGCTCATGCGCCGCACAAGGCAAAGCGGATAGCTGTCATCCAGGCAGAATCGCTCGCACGGTTGCAATTGCAGCGCATTCTTGCGCGCGACGACGTGAAGATCGTCGAGTGCAGGGACGAAGCAATGGCCTGGCTAGAGCATGACCCGATCTGATCAAAGAGAGGCGGCCACGCGTTGGGGCCGCCCCCTTCAAAAAATCACCCCGCCTTCTTGGTCGAGGCGGTGTAGATTTCGTCGATCGCCTGGCCCAAGGAGCCGTTGAACTCATCATCGCTCATCTGGTGACGCAGATCGTTGAGCAGCGCGCGGCTGAAGCTGGCGATGATGCCGCGATTCTTGGCCAGTTCGACGCATGCTTCAGCGCGCGAAAAGCCGCCCGACAGCGCCACGACGCGCAGCACTCGCGGATGATCGACCAGCGGATCGAACAGCCCGGACTTGGTGGGTAGCGACAGCTTCAACATCACCTTGTCATCGCCCGGCAGCGCGTCGAGCGCCTTCACCAGTTCATCCAGCAGGATCTGGTCGCAGTCCGCGCGTTCGGTGCTCTTGATGTTGATTTCGGGCTCCAGCATTGGCATCAGTCCGGCGGCCAGCACCTGAGCACCCACCTCGAACTGCTGCTTCACGATGGCGGCAATGCCTTCGCGATTGGCGAGATTGATAACCGAACGCTCCTTGGTCCCGAACACGCCCAGCGCCTTGGCGCGCTTCAGCAGCGTGTCGAGCTCCGGCATCGGCTTCATCAGCTGAACACCGTTGGCTTCGTCTTCGAGACCCTTGTCGATCTTGATGAAGGGCACGACGCCCCGCTCGATCAGCGCCTGCGGCACGGACTTACCGCCCGCCTGCCCGTCCATCGTCCGTTCGAACAGGATCGCGCCGATCACCTTTTCACCCGAAAAGGCAGGGGAGGTGATGATGCGGCTGCGCATGTCGTGGATGAGGCCGAACATTTCTTCATCGTTCGACCACGCGCCTTCCTCGATGCCATAGCCCTTCAGCGCCTTGGGCGTGGACCCGCCGCTCTGGTCGAGCGCGGCGATAAAACCGTTACCGCCCGCAATCTTGTTCATCATGTCCTGATCCAGCATCTGCACATACTTTCTCTGTAGGGGTTGCGCCGCCCGGTTGGCGGCTTTGCGAAAAAGGGGAAGGCCGCCATCCGGCTGGACAGCGGCCCCGAAGTTCACACCATCAATGCACTGACGCCGGGCAGGTCCTTGCCTTCCATCCATTCCAGGAAAGCGCCGCCTGCCGTGGACACAAAGGTGAAGTCGCCTGCCACGCCCGCATGGTTGAGCGCCGCGACGGTATCGCCGCCGCCAGCCACGGACGTCAGGCCGCCTTCCTTGGTCAGCGCCGCCGCCGTCTTGGCCAGCGCCACTGTCGCCTTGTCGAACGGCGTCATCTCAAACGCGCCCAGCGGGCCGTTCCATACCAGCGTGCGGCAGTTTTTGAGCGCATCGCCCAGGGCCTCAACGGCGGCGGGGCCTACGTCCAGGATCATCTCGTCCGCGGCGACCTCATGCACATTGCATGTGCGGACGGAGGGAGGATTGGCGGCAAACTCCTTCGCCACCACCACGTCGTAGGGCAGATGGATCGTGCAACCCGCAGCCTCTGCCTTGTCGAAGATCGCTTCGGCGGTCTCGGCCAGATCCTTCTCGCACAGCGACTTGCCGACATCGACGCCGCGCGCGTGAAGGAAGGTGTTGGCCATGCCGCCGCCGATGATCAGATGGTCGACCTTGGCCACCAGATTGTTGAGCACATCGAGCTTGGTCGAAACCTTGGCCCCGCCGACGACCGCCGCGACCGGCTTCACCGGCTCACCCAGCGCTGCCTGCAACGCGTCCAACTCTTTCTCCATCGATCGGCCCGCAAAGGCAGGCAGCTTGTGCGCCAGCCCCTCGGTCGAGGCATGGGCGCGGTGCGCGGCTGAGAAAGCATCGTTCACATAAAGGTCGCCGATCGCCGCCATGGCTTCCGCCAGCGCGGGATCATTCTTTTCCTCGCCGGGGTGGAAGCGGGTATTTTCCAGGATTGAGATGTCACCCGGACGCATCACCGCGATGCCGTCCACCGCAGCCTCGCCGCAGCAATCGGGAATAAACTGCACGTCGCGGCCCAGCACCTGCGTCAGCGGGCGCGTGATCTTTGACAGTGAATATTCCGGGTTCTTCTGACCCTTGGGCCGTCCAAAATGGGCGAGGATCAGCACCTTTGCACCGCGATCGGCCAGTTCCAGGATCGTCGGCATGGCAGCGCGAAGGCGCGTATCATCGCTGACCGAACCATCCTGCATCGGCACGTTCAGATCCTCGCGCACCAGCACCACCTTACCCGTGATGTCGCCCATGTCGTCGAGTGTCTTGAACGGCTTTGCCATGATCGGTCCCTGTAGCGCCCTGATTGGGTCAGTGATTGAAAACCCCGCCGGATGGTCCGGCGGGGCTATGCAGGTCTTAGAGGAACTTCGCCACGACACCCGTGGTGTCGATCATGCGGTTCGAGAAGCCCCATTCATTGTCGTACCAGCTGAGCACGCGGACCAGATTGCCGTCGATGACCGCCGTTTCGAGGCTGTCGACGGTCGAGCTGCGTGCGTCGCCATTATAGTCGATCGACACCAGCGGCTCGTCCGAATAGCCCAGAACGCCCTTCAGCGGGCCAGCTTCCGAAGCGGCCTTCAGCAGCTCGTTCACTTCGTCCTTCGTGGTGCCGCGCTTGGCGACGAACTTCAGGTCCACGACCGAGACGTTCGGCGTCGGCACGCGAACCGACGAGCCGTCCAGCTTACCCTTCAACTCGGGCATAACCTCGCCCACCGCACGAGCAGCGCCCGTGGTGGTCGGGATCATCGACAGGGCGGCGGCGCGGGCGCGGCGCATGTCGCTGTGCAGCTGATCGAGCGTGTTCTGGTCGTTGGTGTAGCTGTGGATCGTCGTCATGAAGCCCTTTTCGATGCCGATGGCGTCGTGCAGGACCTTGGCGAGCGGAGCCAGGCAGTTGGTCGTGCAGCTGGCGTTGGAGATGACGACGTCATCCGCAGTCAGCGCATCATGGTTGACGCCGAACACGATGGTCTTGTCGACGCCGGTTGCGGGAGCCGAGATGACAACGCGCTTTGCACCTGCGGTCAGATGCGCGCTCGCCTTTTCCTTGCTGGCGAAAATGCCGGTGCATTCCAGGGCGATCTCTACACCCTGCGCGGCGTGCGGCAGCTTGGCGGGATCGCGTTCGGCGGTGACGGCAATGCGCTTGCCGTTGATGATCAGCGCATCTCCATCGACGCTGACTTCTCCGGCCCAATTGCCATGAACGCTGTCACGCTTGAACAGCAGGGCGTTCGCCTTGGCGTCGCCCAGGTCGTTGATGCTGACCAGCTCCAGATCATGGTCGGTGCGCGACAAGATTGCGCGCGCCACCAAGCGACCGATACGTCCAAAACCGTTAATTGCTACCTTCGTTGCCACTGCACTTGCCTCCTGGTTGGGTCGATGTTCTTTTTAATGATCGAGCGCGGACGCAATCTGCGGCGCGATCTTGGCGGCGGTCAGGCCGAAATGATCGTACAGCACATCCGCTGGAGCCGAAGCGCCGAACGTGTCGATGCCGAAGCGCAAGCCCGCAATGCCGACATAGCGTTCCCAGCCAAATGTGATACCTGCCTCAATCGAAACACGCAGCACATGGTGCGGAAGAAGGTCGTCCTTATACGCCTGTGGCTGCGCATCGAAATGCGCCCAGCTTGGCATCGAAACCACGTCCGCGCCGATGCCCTGCTGCTCCAGCAGATCGGCGGTCGCGACGGCGATTTCAACTTCCGAACCGGTGGCGATCAGCACGACCTTGCGGTCTGCCTTCGCCGCGCGCAGGCGATATGCGCCCTTGGCCGACAGATTTTCGCTCTTTTCCGTCCGCAGTTGCGGCAGGTTCTGGCGGGTCAGCGCCAGCACCGACGGACCATCGCTGTCCTTCAGCGCCAGTTCCCAGCATTCGGCCGTCTCGACAATGTCCGCCGGACGATAAACGTCCAGGTTCGGGATCATGCGCAACGACATGACATGTTCGATTGGCTGGTGGGTGGGGCCATCTTCGCCCAGGCCGATGGAATCATGCGTCAGCACGTGGATGACGCGCTTCTGCTGGAGCGCGGCGAGGCGGATGCCACCGCGCATATAGTCGGAAAAGACCAGGAAGGTGCCGCCATAGGGGATGACGCCGCCATGCAACGCCATGCCATTCATCGCGCAGGCCATGCCGAATTCGCGAATGCCGTAATAGACATAGCGGCCCGAATAATCGTCCTTGGTGAGCGGCCCGGTGCTCTTGGTCTTGGTATTGTTGGAGCCGGTCAAATCCGCCGAACCGCCCAGTGTTTCGGGCAACAGATCGTTGATTGCTCCCAGCGCCAGCTCGCTGGCGCGGCGCGTCGCGACCTTCTGCGGGTTGGCGATCAGCGTGTCGATATAGGCATTGAGCGAGAAGTCGGCGGGCAGATCACCCGCCATGCGGCGCTCGAACTCGTCCTTCTGGCCATTGCCAGCCAGACGGCCTTCCCAAGCCACGCGTACTTCCGCGCCCTGCGAACCGATGCGGTGCCACTCGGCGGCAATTTCCTCAGGGATGACGAAAGGCTCGGCAGTCCAGCCCAGAAACTCGCGAGCCGCCGCGACTTCCTCGACGCCCAGCGCCGAACCATGGACGCCCGATGTACCTGCCTTGTTAGGTGCGCCGTAGCCGATCTTGGTGGCGCAGGCGACCAGCGACGGGCGCGGATCGGCCAGTGCCTCATCGATAGCGCGGCGTACATCGGCGACGTCATGACCGTCACACGACACGACATGCCAGCCGGTCGCGGCATAACGCGCGCGCACATCTTCGCTGCTCGACAGGTCGACGGCACCGTCGATGGTGATCTTATTATCGTCCCACAGAACGATCAGGCGGCCAAGGTTCAGGTGCCCAGCAAGACCGATCGCTTCATGGTTGATGCCTTCCATCAGGCATCCGTCGCCCGCGATCACCCAGGTGCGGTGATCGACCAGATCGTCGCCGAATTGCGCATTAAGGTGCCGCTCGGCAATCGCCATGCCGACGGCGGTCGCAAGGCCCGAACCCAGCGGCCCGGTGGTTGCCTCTACGCCCGCCAGCTCGAAATTCTCTGGATGACCAGCGCAGGGGCTGTTCAGCTGACGGAACTTGCGAATGTCGTCCATCGTCGGGCGAGCATAGCCCGTCAGATGGAGCAGCGAGTAGATCAGCATCGACCCATGGCCCGCCGACAGCACGAAACGGTCGCGGTCGGCCCATTTGGGCTGGCTGGGATCGAATTTGATATAGTCCTTGAACAATACCGTTGCGACGTCCGCCATGCCCATCGGCATGCCCGGATGACCGCTGTTCGCCGCCTGCACTGCGTCCATGGAGAGCGCCCGGATGGCGCTGGCGAGCGACTTTTCGGATACGGTCATCTAGGCTGGCTTCTTTCCTGCTTGACTTAGCGGCCCCTGCCGAGCCGACGAATCGAAATCCGGTCCCCTTTGTCGCCTCACGCACGGGGCGTCAACCGCGGCAGGGCGCTATGTCGCACCCAGCAGCCCAATGACGGCTTTTGCGCGGCGAAAACTTTGTCTATGCGTAGGATATGGCAAGCAACGGCATGATGCAGGCAATCGGCGCGCTGGAGCGCGCAGTCAGCAGGCTCGAACAGCAAATGGACGGGTTCAAGCGGGCGGCCCCCGCTCCCCCTTCGACCGGGGTGGATGCAGCGGCCGCACGGGATGCGCTCCGCTCGCTCGACGAATTGATCGCAGAGATCAAGGGGCAGGCAAATGGCTGAAACATCTCTCCAGATTGCCGGGCGTCATTACACGGTGCGCTGCCGCGATGGCGAAGAAGCGCATCTCGCCCATCTCGCCGACCTGATCGAACGCAAGGCCCGCCTGGCCCAGCAAAACACACCTGGCCTCACCGAAGTGCGCACCCTGCTCTTTGCCGCGCTGTTCATGGCGGATGAGTTGAGCGACCTTGAGCGAGAGGCAGTCGGGCGACAGCAGCAGCTGGCGCTGGATGATGAGGACGAATCGGTCGCCCGCGCCATCGAGACTCTGACGGCCCGCATAGAAAAGCTGAGCGACAGACTTGCCGCGCTGGGACCTGACGCCTAGATAGAAGGTGACGGGCACTGCCTGGTACGAGCTTTAGCGAACATCCCTGAGGCGATAATCACATCCACGGGGGCTGTCCCTGGGCGGGTCCAGGCCCGATCTACATGGTCCCCACCTGACGTTGAGGCGTCAGAGGATTTTCCAGCAAACGGCCAAGGCGGTCCCGTCACCCTTTCCCCGCCTTCGCGCAGGGGCTAGAGGCGCTTGCATGAGCGACGATCCCGACAAGACCGCCCTGCGCGCCATCGCCCGTCAGCGCCGCCGCGCTTTCGTTCAGTCGCTCGATCCGCTGGCGCACCGCCTGGCGTTCAAGGCGATCCCCTCCCCCCTCGCCCGCCGCCTGGAAGACGCACAGATCGTCGCCCTCTACATGGGTCTCGATGACGAAGCTCCGGCCCAGCGTTTCGCCGCACCGCTACAGGCGATGGGCAAGGTCATCGCCCTGCCCCGCGTTATGGATCGGATCGGCACCATGGACTTCCTTGCCTGGCTGCCCGAAGATCGGCTCCTGCCCGGCCTCTACGGCACCCATCACCCCGAACCGAGCGGGCCGCCGGTGGCGCCGGACGTCATAATCGCGCCCCTGCTCGGCTTTGACCGGGCGATGAATCGGCTGGGGCAGGGCGGCGGCTATTATGACCGCGCCTTAGCCCGTTTTCCCGACGCACTGCGGGTCGGTCTTGCCTGGTCGGTGCAGGAGCATGACGTCCTGCCCGCCGACCCGTGGGACCTGCCGCTCGACATCATCCTGACCGAAATCGAATTGATTGAAGGACCCGACGCGTGAACCGCCAGCCCGCCCCCCATCAGCCCAGTTGGCGCAAGCCCGTGGGCACGTTCATCATCGTCGGGCTGATCGCGCTATGGGCGATCATGATCGGCAGCCTGTCCAGCCTCATCGGCCGCCTGCCGATGATCGCGCAGGTGCCGATCTATATCTTCCTGGGGCTGATCTGGCTCTGGGTCCTGCCTTTGAAACGCCTGCTGGCCTGGATGGAAACCGGGCGCTGGCGCAAGCGCTGACACACCCACTTTCGTCATCCCAGCGCAGGCTGGGATCTCAAGCGCGAGGGCACAGCCTAGTCCAACAAGATGCCAGCCTTCGCCTGCATGACGATGCATAAATCTAGGGGAATTGCGGCCTCTAGGGCCTATCACTCTTCAAAAAGAGTGGCGCGAGTGACGGGGCTCGAACCCGCGACCTCCGGCGTGACAGGCC
>CBFHAG010000059.1:0-11318 GCA_965653535.1 uncultured Sphingobium sp. | reverse complement strand
TGAGGCCATTGCCCTTGGACTTGGAGATTTTCTCCCCCTTTTCGTCCAGGAACATTTCGTAATTGAAGCCCTCTGGCGGACGAGCGCCCAGCGCGCGGCAAATTTTGGAACTTTGCGTGACCGAATCGATCAGGTCCTTGCCCGCCATTTCATAGTCGACGCCCAGCGCGACCCAGCGCATGGCCCAATCGACCTTCCACTGCAGCTTGGCCGCGCCCGACAGGATCGACTGTTCGATGACGTCGCCTTCATCCTCGAAGCGGACGATGCCCGTATCCGCGTCAACCACCTCGACCGGGACCTGCAGCACGATGCCGCTCTTGGGACTGATCGGCAGGACCGGGGAATAGGTTGCCTGCCGTTCCTTGCGCAGGGTCGGCAGCATGATGTCCAGAATGTCCTGATAATGGCGCAGGACATTCTTCAACGCATCGTCGAACGCGCCGGACCTGTAGCGGTCGGACGCCGAGACGAATTCATAGTCGAAACCGAAGCGGTCGAGGAAATCCCGCAGCATCGCGTTATTGTGATGCGCGAAGCTCTCGAACTTTTCGAACGGATCAGGCACCTGCGTCAGCGGCTTGCCCAGATGTTCCGTCAACATCGCCTGATTGGGGACATTGTCCGGCACCTTGCGCAGCCCGTCCATGTCGTCGCTAAACGCGATGAGACGGGTCGGAATATCCGACAGCGCGTGATAGGCATTGCGCACCATGGTCGTGCGCAGCACTTCGTTGAAGGTACCGATATGGGGCAGGCCCGATGGGCCATAGCCGGTTTCGAAGAGGATATAGCCTTTGTCAGGCGCGCCCTGCGGATAACGCTTCAGGAGCTTGCGGGCTTCCTCATAGGGCCAGGCCTTTGACGCCTGAGCGGCGGTGCGGATGATTTCGGACACAGTCATGATGCAATGCCCCTAGCCCCGGTGCGGATGAAAGGGAACGGCTAAAGAAAACCGGCCTCCGTTCACCGCCCTTGGCCCAATTTCAGGTTTCCCTTTTGTTCCGTGTCGCCTAATCGAACAGACGTGATCGACCCAGCCGCCCTGCCCGCTCTTCACGCCAGCCATGGCGGCATCTGGCTGCGCGATGGATCAAGCACACAGGCGGTCGCCAAGGGCAACGCGATCGGGCGGGCAGCGGAAACGCCGGTCCTGCTGCTCAATGCGCCGCTGACGGGGCAAAGGTTGGGCTATCCCGACCTGAACGGGCTCGACCTGCTGGAACTCTGGGCCTTTGTGCATCCTGCCCGGTTTCTAGTGCCAACGGCCAAAGGACTGGCAGAGGCGCTGGGGCTGGAGCGGCCCACAGCCGAGGCCGACATCCCCGCACTGTTGCAGTCGGCAACGGCCGCCTTGCTCAGCATATTGGAGGGGGACGGTTGGGCCGAACGCGAAGGTGGATGGACCACCGCCCAATCGCTTCATCGCCTCCGCTGGCCCTGGAGCCCCCTGGTCGCACCGCGCATCCGCCGCCCTGCCGAAGCGGAACGCTGGCTTTTTACCCGACTGCCGGAATGGGAGGAAGCGCCGCCCCGACCCGCTGCCAGATCCATCGCGTTGCAGGAGGAGGAGGTGCTGTCGCGCCTTTCCGACTTGACCGGCGCACAGGCCGAAGCTCGACCGGGTCAGCGCGCCTATGCGGCGGCGGCGGTGGAGGCTTTCCTTCCCCGCGCGCATCGTGATCAGCCCAACATGCTGCTTGCCGAAGCAGGGACAGGCATCGGCAAGACGCTGGGCTATCTTGCCCCGGCGTCCTTATGGGCGACGCAGGCGCAGGGCACGGTCTGGATTTCCACCTATACCAAGGCGCTGCAACGGCAGCTTGATCGCGAAAGCCTACGCCTTTTTCCCGACCCCGCGGCCGCCGCGAAGCGTGTCGTTGTGCGCAAGGGCCGGGAAAATTATCTTTGCCTGCTCAATCTGGAGGATGCGCTGCAAGGCGGCTTTGCCGGACGCGCCGCCATATTGGCGCAGCTGGTTGCGCGCTGGGCGGCCTATAGCAAGGATGGCGACATGGTCGGCGGCGACCTGCCGGGCTGGCTGCCCACCCTGTTCCGGCGCAATGGATCGACCGCGCTGACAGACCGGCGGGGCGAGTGTATTTATGCGGGCTGTCCGCACTACCGCAAATGTTTCATCGAACGCTCGGCGCGAGCGTCTGCCGAAGCGGATATCGTCATAGCCAACCATGCGCTGGTGATGATCAACGCCGCGCGCGGACGAGAAACCGGGCAGCGCCCCCAGCGCATCGTTTTCGACGAAGGCCACCATCTGTTCGACGCGGCTGATGCGACCTTTTCCGTGGCGTTGTCCGGGCACGAAGCGATCGAGCTACGCCGGTGGATCATGGGGCCGGAAGGCTCTTCGCGCGGGCGGCGGCGCGGGCTGGCGGCGCGCCTTTCCGACCTTGCCAGCTATGACGAGGAAGGCGGCGATGCCATCCGCGCGGCGGCGGATGCAGCGCGTGCACTGCCCGCCGACGAATGGCTGAAGCGCATTGTTGCAGGCGAACCCTTCGGCCCCGTCGAACAGCTGCTCTCCACCGTGCGCGGGACCGTATATTCGCGCGCCGCCGATACGGGCGAGGCGGATGCCGGCTATGGGCTGGAAACGGAGCTGGCCGAACCTGACGGGGCGCTGGTGGAGGCCGCGCAGGATGCCGCGATCGCTCTCGATGCGCTGCTGCGGCCACTGGTCCGGCTGGCCAAGCGGCTGGAAGCGGTGGTGGAGGATGCGCCGGACTGGCTGGACGGCGCGGCGCGTGCCCGGATCGAAGGCGCGATCGCATCGCTGGGCTGGCGGCGTGACCTGATAGCGGCATGGCTGGCTTTGCTCGCGCGGATCGGCGGACCCGCCGACCCGGACTATGTCGACTGGCTGACAGTCGATCGGGTGGAAGGGCGCGAATATGACATAGGCGTCCATCGCCACTGGCTCGACCCGACCCGACCCCTTGCCGAAACCGTGTTGAAGCCTGCCCATGGCGTGCTCGTCACTTCGGCGACGCTGAAGGGTGGCGGCGACTGGGGCAATGCGGAAAACCGCAGCGGTGCCACGCATCTGGCGCGCGGCGCGCAGCGGTTCGAAGCGGCCAGCCCTTTCGATTATCCCAGCCGCTCCGAAGTGCTGATCGTCACCGACATCAAGCGCGGCGACATCGCTGCCCTGTCGGGGGCCTATGCCCGGCTGGTCGAAGCGGCTGGCGGCGGCACGCTGGGCCTGTTCACCGCCATCCGTCGGCTGCGCGCGGTCCATGCCCGGATCGCAGACCGGCTCGCGCGCGGAGGCCTGCCGCTCTACGCCCAGCATGTCGACCCGATAGACACCGGCACGTTGATCGACATCTTCCGTGACGATCCGCGCGCGTCGCTGCTGGGGACCGATGCCCTGCGCGATGGCGTCGATGTGCCGGGCCAGTCGCTGCGGCTGGTGGTGATGGAAGGGGTCCCCTGGTCCAAACCCACGGTGCTCCATGCCGCGCGGCGACTGGCCAGCGGGGGCGCGGCCTATGACGACCGGCTGATCCGCGCCAGGCTGGCCCAGGCTTTCGGACGACTGATCCGCCGCGCGGAGGACAGCGGCAGCTTCGTCATTCTGTCGGCTGCCATGCCCAGCCGCCTGCTCAGCGCCTTTCCACCTGGCACGCCCATCCGGCGCGTGACGCTGGATGAAGCGATCATTGCGGTCAGCGCGCATTCCCGCGCTGGCGTTGGCGGCGGTGCGGCGCTAGGGCATCAGGACGACGAATCCGGCACGCACGACCTGGAGCAAAGATGAAGCGGCTGACCCTTTTCCGCCATGCCAAATCCGACTGGGACGATCCGGTAGCACGCGATTTCGATCGACCACTCAATCGAAGGGGGGAAAAGGCAGCGCTGATCGTTGGCCAGTTCGCCCGGTCGCACAAGATGCAGTTCGACCTGTTGGTCGCGTCGCCCGCCGTGCGCGTTACCCAGACGCTGGACACTTTCCTGGCTGGCTATGGCGATCCGCTGGAGCCGCATTGGGACCGGCGTATTTATCTGGCGTCGGCCGCCACATTGTTTGACGTGATCCGCGACCTTCCCGAAGACGCGCACAGCGTGTTGATGGCGGGACATAATCCAGGGCTGGAGGAGCTGATATTGGAGCTTGTGCCTGATGACGGGGTAAGCCCGCTGCGAGAAGATGTCGAAGTCAAGTTTCCGACCGCCAGCCTGGCGGTGATGGATCTGACGATCGACCACTGGACCGAAGCAAGGAAGAATGTGGCGACGCTGGCGAACTTTACCCGCCCCCGTGATATCGATCCGGCCTTGGGTCCCGGATCACGCTGAACCCCGATCAGCAGGGACGCATTATCGGGCATGCGGGGGAATAGCGGCCCCTTTACAGCGTCAGGGAACATCCCGCCCTTCGACCGCGCGCGCCAATGTGGCGCGAATGGATTGGAGACGTTCAAGGATATCCTGCGACCGCTCGGAATGCGCTGGCGCTTCTGGCGCAGGATTGGCTTGAACCGGCACGGGTGCCCCGCCGCCTTGCGCAAGCGCCTTTTGAGCGCCACGAACAGTGAAACCTTCGACATTCAGCAGCTGGTTTATGCGCTGAACGAGCCCGACGTCTGCCGGGCGATAGTAACGCCGATTACCCGATCGCTGCAGCGGTCGCAGTTGAGGAAAACGCGTTTCCCAATAACGCAAAACATGCTGGGGAAGGCCCATTTCCGCCGACAGTTCGCTGATCGTCAGAAATGCGCCGTCTGCCTTGTCCATGTCGATGATGTTGCACCCATAGTCGCCCAAAGGCAACATGGCAGCGCCCCAAAGATCAGTCTCGCGGCACCATCAAGACGCGGCGACGCGGTCCCGCATGGTCTGGCTGGCGCGGAAGGTGA
The DNA here is from genome assembly GCA_965653535.1 of uncultured Sphingobium sp. GTDB lineage: Bacteria > Pseudomonadota > Alphaproteobacteria > Sphingomonadales > Sphingomonadaceae > Sphingobium. The sequence continues at coordinate 6,441 of CBFHAG010000059.1, read as the reverse complement.
GCACCCGGCGCGGTTCGATCGGCACTTCAACCCCTGTCTTGGGATTGCGGCCCATGCGCTGGGTCTTGTCACGCAGCACGAACGTGCCGAAGCTGGATATCTTCACATTTTCGCCGCGCTCCAGCGCTGCGGACATATGTTCCAATATGGATTCGATAATGGCGGCGGACTCTGCGCGCGAAAGGCCGATATGACGGTTCACGCTTTCGGCGAGATCCGCACGCGTCAATGTGCCGGAAGCAGTCATGATTCGTCCCCACCTTCATCCGCTTGATATTCGCGGACTTCAATGGTTGATTTTGCGACAAGCTGAACGATTCTGCAAGGCAAGTTGCAGGGAAAAGTCCATGAAATTGCCGCAAATAGGGACGATCAGACCCGCAGCACGCATGCGCCCCAGGTGAAGCCGCCGCCCATGGCTTCCAGCACGAGCAAGTCTCCCGGCTGTATCCGCCCGTCGCGCGTGGCAAGGTCAAGCGCCAAAGGCACGGAAGCGGCGGAAGTATTGGCGTGACGGTCCACGGTCATGACCACCTTGTCAGGGGACAGCTTGAGCTTGCGGGCGGTCGCATCCAGGATGCGGGCATTGGCCTGATGCGGGATGAGCCAGTCGATTTCACTGGGGGCAAGGCCCGCCAGTTCCATGACTTCCGTCAGCACCGACGCCAGGTTGACGACGGCATGCCGGAACACTTCCTGGCCCTTCATGCGCAACTTGCCCACCGTCTGGGTGGTCGATGGGCCACCATCCACATAGAGCAGCTGGTTGTGACGCCCATCGGCGTGAAGTTTCGATGACAATATGCCGCGCTTGCCGTCGGCGCTTTCTTCCGCGCCGAGGATGATCGCGCCTGCGCCGTCACCGAACAGGACGCAGGTCGTGCGGTCTTCCCAATCCAGTATGCGGCTGAAGGTTTCCGAACCGATGACCAGCGCGCGCTGTGCCGCGCCGGACCGAATCATGCTGTCGGCGACGGTCACGGCATAGAGGAAGCCCGAACATACGGCGGCCACGTCGAAGGCGACGCAATCGTCGATGCCCAGCGCCGCTTGCACGATCGTCGCACTGGCAGGAAAGGTCTGATCGGGTGTGGCGGTCGCCAGGATGATGAGGTCGATATCCTGCGGCGAAAGACCCGCCATATCCAGGGCAGCACGGGCGGCCCCGGTGGCGAGGCTCGCCGTCGTTTCCCCCTCGCCCGCAATGTGACGGTTGCGGATGCCGGTGCGCTCGACAATCCATTCGTCGCTCGTCTCGACGGTCTTCGCCAGTTCGGCATTGCTGACCGCACGAACCGGCAGCGCGGAACCGGTGCCCAGAAGAACGGATCTGCGGATCACTTTGCGGTCAGCTCCTGTTTCGACGCAACCGCGGACAGCGACGCAATGCCCGCCATGTCGGCGGCGATGCGCCGGGTGATGTCTTCTTCCAGCAATCGCGCCGCGACGTGAACCGCGTTGGCGACTCCCTTGTCATTGGCGCTGCCATGGCTTTTCACCACCACGCCATTGAGGCCCAGGAATACTGCGCCATTATGGTTGTTGGGGTCCAGATGATGTTTCAGCAAATGCATCGCCGGCTTCGAAATCAGGAAGCCGATCTTGGACCGGATGGAGCTGGTGAAGGCGGTGCGCAGCAGGTCGGTGACGAACCGGGCCGTGCCCTCAGCCGTCTTGAGCGCGACGTTGCCGGAGAAGCCGTCGCTGACGATCACGTCCGCATCGCCCCGACCGATCTTGTCGCCTTCGGTGAACCCCTCGAATGACAGCGGCAGGCTGGCGGCGGCGCGCAGCATGGCGGCGGCGTCGCGGATTTCCTCCGTGCCCTTCATTTCCTCGGTGCCGATATTCATGAGCCGGACGCGGGGACGTTCCAGGTCGAACGCGATACGGGCATAGGCCGCCCCCATCACCGCGAACTGCACCAGGTTGCGGGCATCGCATTCCGTATTGGCGCCAAGGTCCAGCATGACCACGTCATTGTCGCCAAGCGTGGGCAACAGCGCCGCCAACGCCGGGCGATCGATCCCCGGCATGGTGCGCAGCGCCACCTTTGCCATTGCCATCAGCGCGCCCGTATTGCCCGCAGAGACGGCAGCACCGGCCTCACCCGCCTTCACCGCAGCAATGGCCATGCTCATGGAGCTGGCCTTCTTGCGAATGGCGACGCTGGGCTTGTCCCCGGCATCCACCACGTCCTTGGCATGAACGACTTCCGAGGCGGCGCGCAGATTCGGGTGATTGTCGAGCGCGGCCTTGATCCGCGACTCGTCCCCGAACAACGTGAAGCGCAGCCCTTCATGACGATGGCGGGCAAGCGCCACGCCAGCGATCATCACGCGCACGCCTTCATCCCCGCCCATCGCGTCGATTGCGATTCGCGGCTGGCTGGACACTTCAGGACACCTTTACAGGAGAGAGAGTGTCGTTACGCCCCGACAGCAACGATTTCACGGCCATTATAGTGGCCGCAGGCCCCGCACAGATTGTGCGGGCGCTTGAGTTCACCGCAGTTCGAGCATTCCTGGAACGCTTCGACGCGCAGCGCATCATGGCTGCGGCGCATGCCGCGACGGGACGGGGTAGTTTTCCTCTTTGGGACAGCCATGTCGGCACCTTATTCCGTAATTATCTGGTTGTGCAACCGGCCAGTATCCGAAGGGAAACGACGCCACAGGCGCCGCAGACCCATGCGGCCCGGGTGATCGCGAAGCCATGCGCCTATAGCCTTTTTTGATCGGGGCGCAAGTCCTTCCTTGCCCTTGGCACCGCTCTCCTTACCCTGCCGACCGGTAAAAAGACGAGGGAGGAAGACATCATGCTGCTGCCAATCACGCTGACACTCGCGGCCGCTTGCGCATTTCTGAACCTGTGGCTGGCGACACGGTGCGTGAGGATTCGGATGACCAACAAGACGTTGCATGGCGATGGCGGCGACCAGTTCCTGGCGCGGCGCATGCGCGCCCAGGCAAACTTCGTTGAATATACGCCGCTGGTCCTGATCCTTTTCACCCTGGTGGAACTGGCGATCGGTTCCCCGGCGTGGCTGTGGATCATGGCATGCGCTTATGTCATCGCGCGGATCGCTCACCCGCTGGGCATGGATGCCGATCATCCCACGCGCTGGCGCGCCGCCGGGGCAATGTTGACCTGGGTCGTTATGGCCGCCCTGGCCGTTGCAGCGCTCTATATCGCCTATAGTGCGACGCGCGAAGTCCCCGCGCCGCCCGCGCTTGCCGCTAGAGCATGATCCGATCAGTTGGATCGGCACATGCTCTGTCTTTTATTTCACGCATTTTCCGAGCCAGCAGGTGATGCCACCTGCTTCGAAAAGCTCAGGTCTAAGCCATTCAGGCCAGCACGGCGTCGCCCACAAAGGGGTTGGTGCGGCGCTCATGGGCGAAATCGCTCATCGGGCCGTGGCCGGGGACAAAGGCCGTATCGCCGCCCAGCGGCCAGAGCTTTCCCGTGATCGCGTCGATCAGATGCTGGTGATTCCCCATCGGGAAATCTGTGCGCCCGATCGATCCCTGAAACAGCACGTCGCCCACGATGGCGAGCTTGCTGGGCGCATGATGGAAGACGACATGGCCGGGTGTGTGGCCGGGGCAGTGATAGACGTCCAGCGTCAGGTCACCGACCGTAACCTGGTCGCCGTCGGCAAGCCAGCGATCCGGTTCGAATATCTGGCCGTTCACGCCATAGTTGCGGCCATCCTCCTCCAGCCGGTTGATCCAGAAGCGGTCGGCTTCATGCGGGCCTTCGATGGGCACGCCCAGTTCCCTGGCGAGTATGCCCGCCTCCCCGCAATGGTCGATATGGCCATGCGTCACCAAAATCTTTTCGATGGTGACGCCCTGCTGCTCCGCCGCCGCTTTCAACCGGGGCAGATCGCCGCCTGGGTCGACGAATGCACCGCGATTGGTGGCCGTGCACCAGAAGAGCGTGCAATTCTGCTGCAGGGGCGTGACGGGGATCAGCGCGGCTTTGAGCGGAGGAGTGGTCATGGCGGAGATGTGGCGAAGCTGCGCGCGCGGCGCAAGGGCTACTCCGCCTCTTCCGCCAAACCAAGCGGTTCGGCCAGACTGATACCGTCCAGCACCTTCGCCGTTTCGTCCCGCACGCGCAGCATGACGCGGTGCAAGCGGCATTCCGATTCGGGCAGGCAGTTGGTGCAGCTTTCATGCGCGAATCGGCTGGCACAGGGCGTCAGTGCCAGCGATCCACGCGTCAGCCGCACAATGTCGCCATAGCTGATGTCGACCGGAGCCAAGGCGAGCCAATAGCCCCCGTCCCGGCCCCGCTGCGTCGCCACCAAACCCTCGCGCGACAGTTCCGACAGGATCACCGTCAGGAACTTCGCCGGGATATTCTGCCGCGTCGCAATCTCATTGAGCGGCACGGGGCCTTGACGGTAGCGGTCGGCAAGATGCTGGAGGGCGCGGATGGCGTAACGGGTCTTCTGCGAAAGCATGATCCCGTTATTCGCCCGCCCGCCTCATTTGACAAGCCGCCCCGCCGTCTTTCTCAGGCCTTTACGCCCTGCAGCGCCTCTTCATAGGTCGTCGCCTTGAAGCCTACCACGGTGCGACCGCCGACATCCAGGATCGGGCGCTTGATCATCGACGGGTTGGTCGTCATCAGCAGGATCGCCTTGTCCGCGTCGATATGCGCCTTGTCTCCGGCATCCAGCGCCTTGAAGGTCGTGCCGGAACGGTTGAGGATGGTTTCCCATCCATGCTCCATCACCCATTCCTCCAGCTTGCCCTTGTCGACGCCCGACACCTTATAGTCGTGAAAGTTATAGGCGACGCGCTCATTATCCAGGAAATTGCGAGCCTTCTTGATCGTGTCGCAATTTTTGATGCCATACATGGTAATCATGAGGTCAGCCCCAAAACTTAACCGCGATATGCGGTGACTTCGATCTCGATCTTCATCTCCGGCTTGATGAGGCCAGCGACGACGCAGCTTGCCGCCGGGCGGATTTCGCCGAACACCGGCGCGGTCGCCTTGCCAAGCTCATCCCAATAGGCCGGGTCGGTGATATAATAGGTCACGCGCACCACGTCGGCGAAGGAAAAGCCCGCATCGTCCAGCGCCTTGCCGATGACCTTCAGCGCATTCACGCCCTGATCGACCACGCCTTCAGGCATCGTCTTGGTTTCGGGATCGGTGCCCGTGGTGCCGGCGACGAAGCACCAGTCGCCCTGAACCACGGCGCGCGAATAGCCGACCTGCGCCTCGAAAGGCGAACCCGAAGAGATGAGTTTGCGGGACATGGGATTTCCTTGGAAAAAGGCAACGGAAAAGGGATTGCGCGGCTCTTGCCCCCTGCCGCCGCCACTGTCCAGCGCCTTTTGGAGAGCCATGGAACGGGCGCCCCGGTTGGTCGGTTAGGCAGGCAAGGAGACATGCCATGGACCAATCGGACAAGGACCGCTTTCCCGACGATATTGAGGAAAATGACGAGCAAAGGGATCAGGGGTCGCAGGCGCAGGATGTTGCCGACGATGCCCGCGTCCGCAGCACTGACCTGTCGGAGGACAGCGAACGGGGCGGAAGCTCCAATCGCGCCCAGATCATTCCCGAAGACACGCCCGACCTTGTCGAGCGGATGGAGGAAATGAACCGATCCGGACGGATAGACAATGACGCGTTCGCGGGCGAACCGCAGATGGACGATGAAGAGGAATATCTCGGCCGCACCGAAGACGAATAATAGCCGCGCGGGGGATAAGGTGCGCTTTGCGCTCGCCGCGTCTCCCGACCTTGGCCGCTGAAAGCCAGAACCGCCATTTCGGATAGTAAGCGGATCAGCTTCGCCGCGCGCCGTCAGTGGCGCAGCATAAGCTGGCGGCATGACCCGCCTGTGCAGCCTGTTTCCGACCTTTTTCGCCCTCCACCTACTGCTGATCGCATCAGCGGGGCCTGTCCGGGCGCAGGAGGCCCCGCCCCGCTTCAGCCTGTGTCACGGCATGGGAGGCCCGGACTGCGTCGTTGACGGTGACACCTTCTGGCTGGGCGAGCGCAAAATCCGTGTCGCCGATATCGATACGCCAGAGGTGCACGGCCCGCGTTGCAGCGCCGAAGAAGCGGTCGGCATGCGCGCAACGCAGCGGCTGCTGATGCTGCTCAACACCGGTGCCTTTTCGCTCGTGCCGGTGGAACGGGAGACGGATCGTTACGGACGAACTTTGCGCATCGTGACTCGGCGGGGCCAATCTATCGGTGCACTGCTTATTGCCGAAGGTCTGGCGCGCCCCTGGACCGGAGCGCGCCAGCCCTGGTGCCGTAGTTAGCGGCAGCTCAAACCGCCGCGATCAATCTCGCGGCCGAGCAGAGCGCCCGCCCCCGCGCCGATCAATATGCCAGCGGTATTGGAATAGCCGCGATCCAGCTGCCCGCCGAGCAACCCGCCCAGCGCCGCGCCGACGATCA
>CBFHAG010000058.1:0-11512 GCA_965653535.1 uncultured Sphingobium sp. | reverse complement strand
CTGATCCGCGATGGCATTCTTTACCATATCCCAATGATGTGTCGCAACCAGACAGCTAGATCATCTCGGCCACCTCGATCAAATTACCCTCCGGGTCGTTGACGAACGCAACCTTGACGCCATATTCGGGGCGCATAGTTATCGCTTCGACCACTTCTGCCCCAGCGTTGACCGCACCTTGCATGAACGCCTCGATATCCTCGACCATGAAGCCAAGGATCATCGCTTGGCTGCGCGGCCTGGGCGCGTCCAGGAATTTGGTGAGCGTGAACGATCCGTTGCCGACGGGTTCCCGTTTGAAATAGATTTCGCGGATCGGACGTCCGGCAATCTTGTCCTCGCCGCGCCCATCCTCCACCAGTCCGCAAACTGCCTGATAAAATTCGGACGCGCGCTCGATATCCTCGACGATCAGCTTGGTGAAACGGCTTGGGGTCGATTTCTCGACAATGTCCAACACAATATGATCTCCTGTTTGCATCTATAGAAATCGGAGCGCCAGATTACGGCGCCGTTGATGTCATTCCGCGTCTGGCGGGGCGTTTGTGGGCATGTCGACATCATAGATCTGGCTCAGCATGCCGATGAACGTGCGATCGGTCATAGGATCGGTGGGCATGTCGAACGTCACCTTCCGTCGGCGAAGGTCGGCGATCAGCATGTCCAGCGCCTGTTCGAGTGCGATGTCGTCGGAATGATCCAGGGTAGTTCTGAGTTCGTCGAAATCCATGAACACCCTGCCCCCCCAGTGCAGCAACAGGCGCATCTCGCTGGCGGGGATATGCTGGGTCACCTGCCCGAACGTCTCGATCCGCCAATCGTCGGGGCTGTCGGGGTCCACGCCCATGATGCTGCTGATGTCGAGGCCAGCAGGCTTGCGCAGCGCGGGCGCGCCGGACGCCTGGGCCTGATGGTACATCATTTCGTTTTCGGCCACCACCGCCCGCCCCCACATTGGCGGGACGATCTGTTGGGGCTGTCCACGCGGCCCGTCCGGCCAGTAGTTGAAGCCGCCGCCAATGCTGCCCTTGTAATACCAGCCGGTCACCTGCACCTTCCGGCTTTTCCAGTGCCGGAACAACCCTGACTTTGTCATGATAAGCAGGAGCCAAATCGGCGTGTTCTCCAGGGTCATTCCCCGGAAAACCGTGCCGTCCAGATGCAGTCCGCCCGGCGTGGAGGGACCCTGGATGTTGAACAGGAACGTCTCCGGCTCCGCATATTCAGCGCCCCAATATTTTCGGGCGAGATCGAGGAAGTGGGAATTATAGTAGCAGTCGTTCAGTTCAGGATAGTAACAGACCCCCTGACTGGCGATATATCCCCTGAACTTGGGGCTAAGCACCATATCCCATGTCATGGTCGTTCCCTCTGGAATAGTGCCGCCAGTTACGGCGATGATTTCCTCCGGAGACTTGAAGTTCTGGGCAAAGATAAGAGGCCACGGCCCCTTTTCCCGGACCATCTTGAGTATGCGCCGATACTGGTCATCGGTATAGGCATTTTCGATGATCTGCGGCGGAGCGAACGGGCGGAATATTTCGGCAAGTTCTGCCATCATCGGGACCTCCCTAGTGTATCGATGATACAGCCATCACCTGCCACACGATCGCTGCGATCGTGCCGACGATGGCTTTCGTGGACGTAGTTCCTGCTAACAGCGGCCCGGCGAGCTGACATAGTCCTGGCGGACCATGAAGCGCATCGTCGGCAAATTTATGGAGGATATAGTCGATGCGGCGTGCCTGGATCGGATGAGCCCGACGGCCAGCCGTCATCGAGATAAGGAAAATCATGACGCTTCAAACCTTTGACCCCGACTGCGCCGTCGAAGAAATCGTTGCCGCGATGGACAGGGACGGTGCATGCATCATCCGCAATGTCCTGTCGGTCGAACGGCTCAAGGCGTTGCAGGAAGACACTGCGCCGTGGATCGGGTGGACAACGGGGAGCAGAGACGAATGGTCGGGCTTCAAGACCAAGCGCACTGGCGGGCTGATCGCGCGATGCGGAACCGTACGTGAAATCGCGGTCGACCCGCTGATCCTGGCCGTCGCCCAACACGACGCTCAAGCGCATTGTTCCAAGATCCAGCTCAACATCACCCAGTTGATCACCATCCATCCTGCCCGAACAGGGCGCACAGCCGCTGCATCGCGACCGGTTCGTATGGGGCAGCGACGATGCAGGAGGCATCATTCCCGAAGGGATCGAGCCCCAATGCAACGAAATCTCGGCCGTCACGGATTTCACCGAGAAAAACGGTGCCACGCACATCGTACCGGGCAGCCATAAATGGGAACTGGGCCGTCAGGCCCGCCGCAACAAGAGCGTGCAGGCAATTATGTAGGGCGGGATCGGTGCTGCTGTACAACGGCACGGTCATCCACGGTGGCGGCGAAAACCGCAGCGACGATGCGCGCATCGCGCTCAACGTCACCTATACCCTGGGCTGGCTACGACAGGAAGAAATCAATATCTGTCCTGCCCACCCGAAATCGCGCGAAATTTCGATCCGCAGCTGACCGACCTTATCGGCTATTCGTTCGGCAATTATGGGCTGGGCTTTTACACACCGCCGTTCCAGGAAGTGGACCAGTGGGCTGATGTCAGGGCACCGGAAATGGCCCTCGGCCGCCGACCGCTAGACATGCCGTTGATGACCCTGACGAGCCCCGTCCCCGAACCAGATTGATCCGGCCCTCAGCGGTCGGCTACAGCACGTGGCTTGAGTGGGCGATTGCAGGGGCGGGTAAGCGCAGCCGCCTTGGCCGAGTGGCGGTCGCGGCTGGTGAGTGGATGCGCACTATACCTGCATTTGCCCGGAGGGGGCTGCAGGAGCGTGTCGGCGGCCGTAACGTATTGGCCAAGGGAGCGCTCACCTTTGTCGCAGGCCGACGATTAGTAACCTGGACGGCAATGAGACTATTTTGGAAGGCTCGGCCAGCCCTGCCGATTGTCGGCGGCCGCGTGCGAATGGCTGCTTGTGGGGTAGACATTTGTCGTCTTGAACGACAGCTATTGGCGCGAGGCGGACGCGATTTCGGTGCTGGCTCCTCGCAGCTGCGAGGAGCCAGCCGACGTTAGATTTCTGTTCCCTCTGCCAAGGTCAAAGCGTCCTCCACATCCACTCCAAGATATCGGACCGTGCTTTCGATCTTCGTATGTCCGAGCAGGATCTGGACGGCGCGAAGGTTCCCGGTTGCTTTGTAAATGATCGATGCCTTCGTCCGCCGCAGCGAGTGAGCGCACTGACCATAGTCGGCGAACGCATCCGCATCGACGACGATCTGCGCAAGCTGGTTCAGTTCCTCACGAAAAGAGGTATCCGGATCGAGTTCGTGAAGGAAAACCTGCCCTTTTCGGGCGAGGATTCCCCCATAGCCAATCTGATTCTGTCGGTCATGGGTGCGTTCGCCGAGTTTGAGCGCGCCCTGATCCGCGAGCGGCAGCGCGAAGGCATTGCGATCGCCAGGCAGCGCGGCGCTTATCGTGGACGGAAACGGTCCTTCAACGACCTTGTCGCTGTTGGGCGAACTCCGGGGCCGGACGCTCTCAGAATGTCCGAACAAGCCCAGGGGCCCTCACGACCACGACGGAAAATCGTGGCCGCTTGGGCCTGGTTACGATCAGTAGTTATAGCGCAAGCGGAAGCCGAACATGCGCGGTTCGTTGTAGAACGCGGCCCCGAACCCGAACGAGTTCATGTAAGGCAGCCGCTGCTGAACGTAACGTTTGTTGAGAAGGTTCGTCACGTACAGATCGATGTCCAACGGCGTGTCGGCGACTTTCGAAAGCGTAGCGCTGGCATTGGCCAGACCATAACCGCCAAAGAAGTTGCCAGGCTGTGCCGGATCGTTGAACCGAACGCGGCCGGACCAGTTGTAACCAGCCCGAACGATCAATTCGCCCGCGGACGTTGCCGTCTGGTAACTGGTGTTGATGCCCCACTTCCACTTAGGCGAATAAGGCAGCTCCTGGCCCGAAATATCCTCACCGGTCCTGGGAAGGATAAACCGCTTATAATGAGCATCCAGGTAGGAAAGATTGCCGTCCAAGGTAAAGCCACCGATGCGCACGATCTGCTGAAGCTCGATGCCCGAGATCTTCGCGGAAGCCGCGTTCGTGATTAGGTTGGTTGACGACGGCGGGGTTCCCGGAATGATCACGGTCTGTGTCCGCTGGATGCCGTTGTAGTTCGCTGTGAACCCGGCCAGCGTCGTGTTGAACGACAGGCCGCCTGCGCGGTATGCCGCCTTTAGCCCGATTTCATAGTCGGTGATCGTTTCCGGATTGAACCGCACGAAATCCGAGAACGGGCCATCAGGATCGGACTCGGTGTTGAACCCGCCGCTTTTGTATCCGCGACGTGTCGTGGCGTAGACCATCATGTCTGGCGTGATCTTGTAGTCGAGCCCGAACGTATAAGTACCTTGCGACCACTTGCCGGAGAACGGCACCGTGCAATTGGGAAAGGTGATCGGGGCCGGGCGACTTATGCAGGCCAGCGTGTCGGGGTTGTAAAGGTTGGTCGTTGAGAACTTGCGATCCCAGGTGTACCGATAGCCGGCGGTCAGTCGCAGGTTGCTCAGCGCTTCGCTAACCGCCCCGAAGTCAAGCGTGCCTTGTGCGTACAGCGCCTTGCTCTTACCTGCCTCGGTCTGCGCGACGGTAAGTCGTTCGCCATATTCCACCTGCTCATCCGCGATAAAGCCGTGCGGATCCCAATCTAGGTAAAATGCGCCGACCTGCAGCGACAGCCGCCGGTCAAGAAATTCGCCCGAAAATTGCAATTCTTCCGATATATAGCGCTCGTTGGAAAGTCCGGGTGCGGACGGGTTGCCGACAGTAGGGCCATCGAAACCGTCGTAAATCCCCGATATGCCAGATCCGTCGATATCAAACCCGTTCTTCGAACGGCTAAGTACATAGCTGAAGATGTTTTTCAGCCGCATATTGTCGCTCAGGTCCAGCGTCGTCGTGTTGATCAACAAGCTGGTCCGCTGCAGATAGAATGTCGTATTATTTTCAACTTCGCGCGGACGGAAGGTCCTTTGACGCGCGAGTGCCGCGTCAAGCTCTGCCTGGAACCCTGGCGCCGTCGGACTGACCTGCTCGATGAATAGCCCGGTGCCGTTGGTCTTCGACTCGCTGCGCTGAAAGATCGTCGAGTTTTCCAACCCTTCGAACGGACGAACGAGCAAGGTTGCCCGCAGTCCGTAATAGTTGACGTCGTCGAGCCTGTCATTCGGTGCGTTGGCCAACAGATTCCGCGTGAATCCATCGCGCTGACGCCATGTCCCCGCAACACGCAGCATGACTTTGTCAGGGACGATCGCCACGTTGAAAGCACCGCTGAATTCGCGATTGTTGTAGTTCCCATGTCCCGCTTCGATATAGCCGCCGTTCTCGGCGACAGGGGCCTGCGGCGTGAACAATACGGCACCGCCCGTGCTGTTTCGGCCGAACAGTGTGCCTTGCGGCCCGTTCAGGACTTGCACGCCCTGAAGGTCGAAGATCATGCCGGCGGCACCGGCGGCAAGAGCGGGAATAGGTGCTTCGGCCAGGTAAGAGACGACGGCTTCGCCGGATCCCCGGCTTGCGCCCTGGCCGCGTAGCGTGAACCTGTTGCCCTCGCGCGCGTTGCCGGTGTTGACGTTCAGCGACGGCACGAACTGCGACAACTCCTTGGGGGTCATGACCTGAGCGGCCTTCAGCGCATCCTCATTGAGCGCCGTAACTGCGATCGGAACATCGTTAAGCCGTTCTTCGCGGCGGCGAGCGGTAACGATGATATCGTCCGCAATAGCCGATACGTCTGCACGCTGCCCCTGCGCAGCCTCGGCTTCCACAGCGCGCGCTTCGCTCGTGTTCATCGATGCTATCGCAATTGCACTGGCGGCAATCAGGCAAGATTTTTCCATAGCCACTCTCCCCTCCCTTTATCAAAATGCGGATGATTTTTTTCGGTCGACGGTTTGTCAGTTCAAACAAATTGCCAAACAAACCCACTTGGTGTTCCGACGATTTTTAAGAGAAAGAAAAAAGGATGTCCTAGTCCACAGGGACTAGAATCTGCCTGGCCAGCCAAAAAAGTGAAAATCGAATGCCCGCCGCATCGACAGCAAGCGGGAACATAGCCCGCACGGACGCGGGTCGCGTAAGCGGCCCTGCACGAGCGCGACTGTACCGGATGCCCGCTTGCGGACCCGGGCCAGGAGTTCACAGAATCTTGCGTTCGATCGGATTTGGCGAAGGTTGCGGAGTCGATCGCCCTGCTCCGCTACCCCGCAACCTGCGACACGCGGGGATGTCGAGTCCCCTCTTGATGTTCCAATCCCTCGTCGGCCTGGAAACCCGCGCGAACCTCACCCAGCACTGCGAACCGCAGGGCTGGGCTATCGGGTACGAGTGCGCAGATGCCGAAGAAAACCTGGCCGCTCAGGCCCTGCCGGAGAGCTTGGCAAGCAGGGGGAATGAGAAGGAGGGATCGTCATTGTCGGCGCTGCCGCTGGGCGAACCCTTCAAAATCTGCTCGAGCGATGGGACGTCGACCGATACGGTCCAGCCGTGGTCCAAGACCAGCTTACGATAGGTGTATTTCCAGACCCCGTCGCGGCGCTCGTAACGATCGAGGAAGCGACCCAGCACGATCAACTGCTTGGTGTCTGGCCCGAACGAACGGTGCCAGGCTTCTACGTAGTGCTCGCCTTCGGCCTCATCGCCGTTGATGACAAAAAGGCTGTTGCTCAAAGAGTGACGGGTCAGTTCCCAGTGTGCAGTGGCCTCCGGCATCAGGGCGATAAACTCGTCAGGGCTCCCGCGAAAAAACGCGCCGTGATCGTCGATCGCATCGTCATGATAAAGTGAACGGACAAGCGCGAAATCCCTCCGGTCGCACCCACGGCAATACCGCATGACCAGATCGGTCAGGGCCATACGGTCGATCCATTCCTGCATTCGCTCGCCCTTCTTGCTGTTACACAAAGTGTTCCGTAGTCAAACTTTAATGTGGCATGTCGATTAGGCGAGTGACAAGTCCATTTGACTTTACGCATACCAGCCACAGCAATGGCCGAGCAGAGGCTGTATTTCAGAACGCCTAGTCCCAGCAGACTATGCCCCTGGCGTGATCATCTGCCATATTCGAAACTCTGGACTCATCTCGAGGCGTAGAATTGCATGCCAGGGTGGCCAAGCGTCGCTAATATGACGCGTCAAGCTATTGAATATAATGGGATTTCGCATGTCGAAACGCATTGATTTTGCCGGGATTGATGAGGGTGACAGCGAACGACTTGATCGGGTGCCCCATGCGGCCTTGCGTGCCATCCGACAGAATCGATAGGTTCCATTTTTTTGGGATGATCGGCCCGACACATAACACGAGGGATTTAGGATGACCGACAGAAGCTTTTTGCGCCCCGTCGCCGAGCCACAGATCATCGAGGACGCATTCACCGAAGATCAGCGCCAACGACTGTTCAATGTCATGCGCAACGAAGGTCCGTGGGCTCTGATACTGGCGCAGGAATTTACTTCTCCGGAGCAAGTGGTTGCCATTACGTCAGGCTACCTTCCGGATGGTCTCGAACTGAATTGGGACATGTTCCTTAATCCCATATTTCGGGGCACCATCGGCCTGGGACATGCAAGCCTGTTCCCCGAAATAGACGATTGCTTTTACAATACTAAATTTATCAATTTAGTCAGGCATTATTGGAACGCCAAATATGCCAGCCCCGACCTGATGATGGTAAACATTCAGGGACCAGGCAAAAGCAATGGCGCTCCGCATGTAGATGGGGCCTATTTCAGAGGCCTTACTTACGAGAACACGCCGACCTGGCTGATCGGCCTGATGACGAAATGCGGGTTGTTCCGTCAATGGCAGGCGAAGAAGGCGCAGGTTCTGACCTGGTATTATAAAGGAACGATCGGCGGCGGCTTCACCTATTGGCCCGATGGTCCGGATGGGCAATTCAAGCAGATATCCGCACCGATGTGGGGGCGGGCAGCTGTCGTCGACAATGAAGTCATGTATCATCGCGCCAACTCCAGCGGTCCCAAGGAATTGCGCAAGCCCGCCGGCCTGACGATCGATTCCCTGATGGAAGCCGACCCCCTTTCCGCCGATGGCTGGCAGATTACGACCGACGGCAACGTCATTCAACGCTTTCCCGCCGAAGAAATGCGAATGCTCGTTCATTGGGGCGCAGACATTTTTATGGATATGCAGGAGATGAAGGTCACTCTTGATCACAGCGATGATCTAACTCTCGAACGCGTCTGGGACATTTTTATTTCCAATCTCAAGTCGCGGGGGGTGTCGTTCAAAATGCCGGCGGATCCTGCACATGATCCCGACTTTGTCCGCGTTCTCACCAATGAATATGATCCAGGCCTGCCAACGATCATGCCGAGCCCAACCTTGGTCGCGGCGGAATAATGATCGCCGCGAGCAGACGGACGGGTTCGATGGTGCGGTGTCGGCCACACTTTTCCAGGAGCCAGGGCAAGCCATGGGTCGATGTTCGAAATGTGTGGAGCGGGATCACTCTGGTCGATCGCAATGGCTTGCGCTGACGAGATGCAGCGAAGCATTTTGCCCGCATGCTTCACACGACGACTGGCAGAAGTGGTGAGCGAAATGGGTGTTACCCCAGATGGTGGAGGGGCTGGCCGCAAGCGCTGGACCGAGGACAGTCATGATCGCGGCGAACTGTCCCGATCGAGCTCACATACGACACGCGCCATAGACATGCCCTAGCCCCCCAAGACCATGTTCGTCCACCTTGAGGACTGGCACCGCATCGCGGCTCGCTACGATCCAGGCCCAGCCGCCCTTGTTGCCGCTGGCGTGAGCGCCACTGTCATCCTCTGCCTATGGCCAATGTCCTGAGCCTAAAGATCCAGCTTTTCCCCGGGAGTGCTTCAAATATGCCTACCTGCTTCGCCGACGCCAAGGCGCCCGAGCCGGTCGATCTTAAGAACCGATCCTTGCCTCTGGCCGATACGCCGCAGCTTCGCCAGGCGCTGGAAGATGGCGAGATACACACCTTGTTGATGAGCTACGTGCACATCAGCGGCGACGCGGCCATGCTCGACAAGTTCGCGCCGCATATCAAATCGCCTTACGCGTTCCCGCCAGAGGTCATCCCGACCGAGCTGCAAAGCGAGCTGCGCGACAAGCTGCTGCATGTGCTGGTCACGCCGGGCACCGCCTCCGGGGACGACCCTTCCGAAGCGTTGATGCACCGCATGATGATCGGCGGCATCGGCGACGAGGTGGCCGACGAGTTCCTGCCGCTGCTGTACGACCAGATCGGTTTTCGCATCGAGACCCCGCGCAAGGATCGCCATGATCGCAAGCCCGCCAGAACGGACTTCAAGGTTCTGGTGATCGGTGCCGGCATGACCGGCCTGGCGGCCGGCGTGAAGTTGCAGGAAGCCGGCTACAGCTGGGAGATCATCGAAAAGAACGAGGAAGTCGGCGGGACATGGTGGGAAAACCGCTATCCCGGCGTCGGCGTCGATACCCCGAGCCATTTCTATTCCTTCTCGTTCGCGCTCAACGCGGAATGGCATAGCTACCACCCCAGGGGTGGCGACATGCTGGCCTACCTGAAGCGCGTCACCGACGAGTACGATCTACGACCGAACATTCGCTTGAACACGATGGTCGAGAAACTGGTGTGGGACAACGACGTCGGCATCTGGAACGTGACCGTACGCGGCAAGGACGGCACCGAGCGGGTCATCCGCGCCAATGCGGTGATAAACGGGCACGGCCCGGTCAACCGGCTCAAGTGGCCAAGCATTCCCGGGCTTGAGGACTTCGCTGGCCCGCGCATGCATACGGCCACCTGGGATACCGCGCTCGATCTGACCGGCAAACGCGTTGCGGTGATCGGCACCGGTGCCAGCGCGGCGCAGCTCATCCCGGCCATCGCCGATCAGGTGAAGGAACTGCACGTCTTCCAGCGGACCCGCCAGTGGGTCATGCCCAGCCCGGCAGGCGACGATCTGGTGAGCGAAGGCGTCAAGTTCGCGATGAGGCACATCCCGCACTATCTCGAATGGTATCGTTTCCGCATCTACTGGCTCGCCGCCGACGGGCTCTATCCCAACGTGCTCCTCGATCCCGAATGGCCGAAAGATTCGCCTTCGGTTTCAGCGGTGAACGAAAGGATGCGCCAGTTCGCCCTGGGGCACATCGAGCGCACCTTCGCCGATCGGCACGATCTCAAGGAAAAGCTGACGCCGGACTTCCCGGTATATTCCAAGCGCATCATCCTCGATCGCGGACCGTATTACCCCACGTTTCTCAAGCCGCATGTGCATCTTCAGCAGGAGGGCATCGAAAAAATCACGGCAAACGCGGTCGTGACCAAGGATGGCCGAGAGGTCGAGGTGGACATCCTGATCTGCGCCACCGGTTTCGACGTCGCCAACATGATGGGCAAGCTGGAAATCATCGGCATCGATGGCAAGAGCCTGCGCGACGAATGGGGCACGGAAGATGCGCGCGGCTATTTCGGTATGCTGGTTCCCGGTTTCCCGAACTACTTCCACACTACCGGCCCGAACACTGCGCCCAACCATGCCGCCGGCCAAAACCTGGTTTCAGAACGGCAGATCAACTACGCAATCGAATGCCTTGACTGGATCAATGCCGCGGGCAAGAGTGCGCTGCAGCCGACGGTCGACGCGTTTGAGAATTGGCAGGACAAGGTAGAAGCCCAGATGTCTAAGATGATCTGGAGCCATCCACGCGCCTACAGCTATTACAACAACAGCACCAAGCGTAACTTCCTGTCGTGGCCGTGGCGCCTCATCGATTTCTGGAACGAATGCCAAGGTCCGCGCAAGCACGATTTCGAGCTTCTCGACTGAAGCTATATCGAAATATAACGATTTCGTACCCTGCATACGAACTATTACATAGCCGTCTTATATTTATGGAGATGAATCCATGATTAACGCCAAGCTACATTACGTCAAACTTGTCGTTGACGATCCAGAATCTCTGGCAGACTTTTACATCAACGTGTTTGGCATGCAGGAAATCCGACGTATTCACAAACCCGAGCACATACGCCCTCACCTGGAGATATTCCTGTCGGCGGGACCGGGAGAGAGCGCTACTCAGATCGCGCTGATGAAATACCTGAACAAGGCCACGCCAGCGCCCGGCGAAGCAACGACTGCGCTCATGGTCAAAGACGTAGACGCAATCGTGGCCGCCGCAGAGGCAGCAGGCGGCAGCACCGTACTACCAGCCGAGACATTGAAGGAGCACAACAACTTTCGATGGGCAATTATAACCGACCCCGAAGGTCATAAGATCGAGGTCATGCAGACCACACCCGGCCAATGAGATAATTCTTGTAGATCATCTGGACTGTTTTTCACCGGCGGCTGGATCACGGGAATGAGCGATGTCCTTCGGACGAAACCGACTCAAGATGTCACTTGGTTGCTTGTGGGTCGGCGCTCGATGTTGTCAGGG
>CBFHAG010000057.1:0-12525 GCA_965653535.1 uncultured Sphingobium sp. | reverse complement strand
ACGATTAGCGGGGCCCGCGCGCAAGGCCACAACGCGCTAGAATAGGTCCATCGGTCTGGCGTAGGCGGTCAGGTTCGGTCGGACGCCGCTCTGTGCACCGAAAAATGCCAGGATGCATATTCAAGCTCGAATCAGACACCGCTAATGCGACCGCGCCAAAGCTCCCGATCCGCTACTGGCCACTCTTGGACCCACTCATCGCGCACTAAACGTCTGCAACCGACCACAAGCCAACCTCATCCACCTGCCATCTCAGCGAAACTCGCCCCCTCTACCGCTCCGCCACCAGCAGCTTGTCGATTTTGCGCCCGTCCATATCCACGATCTCAAATCGCCAGCCATTATCGTCCACAAAGTCGCCGACTTCGGGCAAGCGCTTGAACAGCCACAAGGCGTGGCCCGCAACCGTGGCGTAATCGCGGTCGTCGGGCAGGGCCAGGCCGATATGGTCGGCCAGCAGGTCGACCGGCATCTGCCCTGAAACCAGCAGGCTGCCATCTTCGCGTTCGACCATGTCCGGCTCATCATGCTGGTCGCGGTCGGACGCGAAATGGCCCGCTATGGCCGACAGCAGGTCGGCGGGCGTCGCTATCCCTTCGAAATGGCCATATTCGTCATGCACCATCACCATCGGCACATCGGCACGACGCAGCACTTCCAGCGCGTCCATGGCATCGACCTGGTCAGGCACCACCTCCACGCGGCGCATCAACGCTTCCAGGTTGAGCGTTTCGCCCCGGAACAACGCTGTCATGATGTCGCGCGCCTGCACGACGCCGATAATATCCTCCACCGTCCCCCGGCCAACCGGCAGGCGGGTGTGGGGCGTTTCCAGCAGGCGGGCGCGAATCGTTGCTTCGTCGGCATGGACGTCGATCCAGTCCACATCCATGCGCGGGGTCATGATCTCTCTCACCGGGCGGTCGGCCAGCCGCACGACGCCAGAGATGATCGCGCGCTCGCTTTCTTCGATCACGCCGGATCGGGTCGCTTCGGCGACGATCAGATGCAGTTCCTCCGCCGTCACATGGCTGTCCGATTCGCGGGTCATCCGCAACATGCGAAAGATCAGCCCACTCGACCCGTCCAGCACCCAGACGACCGGAGCGGTAATCTTTGCCAGCCACAACATCGGCGTGGCGACCAGCACGGCGATCGGTTCCGGCGCGCGCAGAGCGAATTGCTTGGGCACCAGTTCCCCGATGATCAGGGACGCATAGGTGGTAAGACCGATCACCAGCGCGAAGCCCAGATTTTCCGACAGGTTGGGCGCCAGGCCCAGCGCCTGCAACCGCTCGCCGACCGGCCCGCCCAGGCTTGCGCCCGAATAGGCGCCCGCGACGATGCCGATCAGGGTGATGCCGATCTGGACCGACGACAGGAATTTGCCCGGATCGCTCGCCAGCGCCAGCGCGGTGCGCGCGCCGCGCCGCCCCGCCTTCTCCATCGCCTGGAGCCTTGGCCGTCGAGCGGAGACGATGGCCAGCTCCGACATGGCGAACACACCGTTCAGCGCCACCAGCGCAAGGATGATGACAAGGTCGGCCCAGGGAAAGGGCGTGAGAGCGTGCGGGGGGATCGTGGCCATGGCGGTCAACTACGTCCTATAGCGTTGATTCTTGCAGTTTCACAACCATCCTATCAGCCATCGTTCAGTTCGCTCGTGGAACAATCGGCTTCCTAGACCATTGGGAGCCAAGCCGCGGTAGTCGGCGCAAGTTTATAAGGGAATTGAACAAATGAGGATTTCTCATCGCATCCTGGGCACGGCGGGGCTGGTTGCCATGCTGGCTACCACTGCCTGCACGACCGACCCCAACACGGGTCAGCGCCAGATTTCGAAGGCAGCGATCGGCGGCATCGGCGGCGCGCTGGGTGGCTATCTGCTGGGCGATCTGGTCGGCGGCAGGCGCGACCGCACTGAAAAGATCCTCGGAGCAGGCATCGGCGCGGTCGCCGGCGCAGGCATCGGCGCTTACATGGACGCGCAGGAACGCAAATTGCGGGAGGAAACCGCAGGCAGCGGCGTGGACGTGATCCGCGACGGTGACAATCTGGTGCTGCGCATGCCGTCGGGCATCACCTTCAACTATGACAGCGCGGCGGTGCAGCCCCAGTTCCAGCCAACGCTCAACGACGTGTCGTCGGTGCTGGCGCAATATCCCAAAACCTATATCGACGTTTACGGCCACACCGACAGCGACGGCACGGACGCCTATAATCAGGCCCTGTCCGAACGGCGCGCCCAGTCGGTGGCGGATTATCTGACCACCCACGGCGTTCAGTCGGCCCGCATGGCCACACGCGGTTTTGGCGAAACTCAGCCCATCGCGTCGAACACGACCGAACAAGGCAAGGCGAGCAACCGCCGCGTCGAAATCAAGATCGCACCGATCACGGAAAACGACGTCAGGGCCTGATCAACACGGACCGGGCTCCAACGCAAGCAGGAGCCCGGTCCCGCACTGTAGAGCGACGAGCGTTAAATCGATATCACTTTCCCCCGTTCGCCCTGAGCCTGTCGTCCCGAAGGGCGGCGATAGCCAACGGCTCTACTTTTTCAGGTGCCATGCGTCAGAAAGAAGGAAAGAGGCTTCGACAGGCTCAGCCCGAACGGGTGATTCCGATTATTCCGCTCTAGAAACTGGCGTTCAGCCCATCGATCACGAACTGCGCGGCCAAGGCGGCGAGCAGCACGCCCAGTAGCCGGGTGATCACCGCTTCGATCCGCGCGCCCAGCCGCGCCATGATCGGCCCGGCAGCCAACAACGATCCCAGCATCAGCACGAGCGTCGCCAGCACGGCCCCCATGACGATCAATCGCTCGCCGATCCCATCCGCCCGCGACATCAGCAGCATCACGGTCGCTATGGACCCCGGCCCGGCGATCATGGGCATCGCCATCGGAAAGACCGACACGTCCTCGACCTCCGGGGTTTCGGCGATCTTGTTCGCCCGATTCTCTCGCCTTTGGGTGCGTTTTTCGAACACCATGTCCATCGCGATGATGAACAGCATGATGCCGCCGGCGATCCGAAAGCTGTCGAGCGCAATGCCCAGCACGCCCAGCAATTGCTTGCCCCAAAGCGCGAAAATCAAAAGGATGGCGGTGGCGATGCCGACCGCACGGATCGCCATGGCCCGCCGCTGCGCAGCGCTCGCCCCGGTCGTCAGGCTGGCATAGATCGGCGCGCAGCCCAGCGGATCGATGACCACGAACAGCGTCACGAAGGCGGAAATGAAAAGCTCCGTCACGCCCCTTCCTCCATCACGCGGTCGTCGATCACCATATCGTAGGCGCTGCCGTTCCATATGCGAACGGTCACATGCCGACCGCCATCAGGTGCCACGTCCGCACTCCAGATCAAGCTGTCATCGACAGGCGGGACCGGAACGCCGTCACCCTTTGGCCGGGCCTTGCAGCTTGCCACTTTGCCGGTCAGAAATTCCGAAGCCTCTCGCGGCTCGGCCAGCATATCGCGATGGTCGAGGACCCATTTCCACGCGCCCTTCTTGTCCCGGCGCCAGATCGTGGTGAAATAGCCCACAGCCCCATCCGTCCGCGTCCAATTGCCTGTCGACGCGGCACTATTGCCGTCGCACGAAACATAGATGGTGGACGGCGTCCAGCTGACAGGCTGAGCCGGGTCGGCGCGCCCCTTCAGCCATTGCTTCGCCAGCACCCGTTCGGGCACGAACATGATCGCGTCATCCGCCGCCGTTTCGCGAAAGGCGGTCCAATGCCCCTTGTCACGGGCCAGACGGTTGAAGGCGATTTCGGCGGCGAAAACCGAGCTGGGGTCAGGCTGATAACGAACGGGCGGACGCGCGGCGGTGAGCGCAAGCAGCGCACCCGCCAGCAGAACCGCCCGCTTTGCCTTCACAGCCCCTCCGGCTTGGGCAGCCCCGCGCGCGCATGAGCGGCGACCAGCGTGTTGCGCAGCAGCACGGCTATCGTCATCGGCCCGACCCCGCCCGGAACCGGGGTGATCGCGCGAACATGGGCCAGCGCTTCGGCGGTGGCGACATCGCCCACGATCCGCGCCTTGCCATCTTCCGTATCGGTCACGCGATTGATGCCGACGTCGATCACGGTCGCGCCGGGCCGAATCCATTCGCCCTTCACCATTTCCGCGCGACCGACGGCGGCGACGACGATGTCGGCGCGATGAACCACCGAAGCCAGATCGCGGGTACGGCTATGCGCGACCGTCACGGTGCAGTTCTCCGCGAGCAGCAGCTGCGCCATCGGCTTGCCCACAATGTTGGATCGGCCCACGATCACTGCCTCCATGCCGGACAGATCGCCCAGTTCATCCTTCAGCAGCATGACGCAGCCCAGCGGCGTGCATGGCACCAGCGCTTCCTGGCCCGTCGCCAGCCGACCGGAATTGACGACATGAAACCCGTCCACATCCTTGGCCGGATCGATGGCGGCGATGACCGACGCCTCGTCTATATGATCGGGCAGCGGCAACTGGACCAGAATGCCGTCCACCCGGCCATCGGCGTTAAGCTCCTCGACCAGCTCAAGCAGTTCATCCTCGCCGATGCTGGGCGGCAGTTTGAATTCCAGGCTTTCCATGCCCGCCTCGACCGTCATCTTGCCCTTGTTGCGGACATAGACGGCGCTGGCCGGGTCCTCCCCCACCAGCACCACGGCCAGGCCCGGCTTTCGCCCGGTCGATGCCACGAAGGCCGCAACGCCTTCCGCCACGCGGGCGCGCAGGCCTGCGGCGAAGCCCTTGCCGTCGATGATCTTGCCGATGGTCATGCTGCCTCAACCCGTTCCATGATGATGGTGGTAAGCCGCGACACTATCAACGCCTGACCGCCGCCCTTGATCCGCAGCCGCTTTAGCCGGTTGGTGTCACCTGACTCCAGAAAAATCGCGCTGCGGGGCCAATCAAGCCGCTTGGCCACCAGCACGATCAGCGCCGCATTGGCCTTGCCCTTTTCCGGCACGGCCCGGACACGCGCGGACAGCCAGTCCGCCCCATTCTCATCAGTCCAGCATCCCGCAATGTCGTCCCGCGATGCGCCGGGAGTCAGGCGGATGGCCAGGATCAGGTCGTCCCCGTCCTGGCGCCAGACGGTCACACCAGTCCGAATATCGGCGGCAGGATCGCCTGGCGAATGATCAATATGGCGAGTAGCACGACCATGGGCGACAGGTCGAGCGCACCCAGATCGGGCATCACCCGACGGATGGGATTATAAATCGGCGCGGTCATTCGATCGAGCGCCGTGATGACGGTGCGGACCACGTCGCTGGACATATTGATGACGTTGAACGCGATCAGCCAGCTCATGATCGCCTGGATGATGATGATCCACCACAGCACGTCGAGCAGGATGACGATAATCTGATAGAGCGCGTAGGCCATGCCGTCTCCGATTTGATTGCGGGTGCTTTAGCCGAGGCGGGGACCCTGCGACAAGCGGCAAGCTCGCGATTCCCAAAGGTTATAAGAATGCCAGCCGGATGAAGCGACGTGCTCCTGCGAAGGCAGGAGCCCAGTTGATACGGCAGGACTGGGCAGAAGCCCCCGATCCCGCACGCTCACCGCCGCACCAACGTCCCCGCACCCCGCTTGGTGAAGATTTCCAGCAGCATCGCATGCGGCACCCGGCCATCCAGGATGACTGCGGCATCGACCCCGCCTTCCACCGCTTTCACGCAGGTTTCCAGCTTGGGAATCATGCCGCCGCTGATGGTGCCATCTTCCTGAAGCAGCTTGATCGCCGCCGGGTCCAGATCGGTCAGCAACTGGCCTTGCTTGTCGAGCACGCCCGCGACATCGGTCAGCAGGAAAAATCGTGACGCGTGCAGCTCCGCCGCAATCGCGCCCGCCATCGTGTCGGCATTCACATTATAGGTTTCGCCGTCCGCGCCGATGCCCACCGGCGCGACCACGGGGATGATGCCGCTGGCCGACAATGTGTCCAATATGCTGCGGTCGACCTTCACCGGATCGCCGACGAAGCCCAGGTCCACGTTCCGCTCGATCCCCGAATTGGGATCAGGCGCGCGCGAACTCCCGACCTTTTCGCACAGCACCAGGCCGCCATCCTTGCCGGAAATACCTACGGCCCGACCGCCCGCGCCAGTGATCCAGCTGACGATTTCCTTGTTGATCGACCCGGCCAGCACCATTTCGGCGATCTGCGCCGTTTCCTTGTCGGTGACGCGCAGGCCATTCACGAAATGTGATTCGACACCCAGCTTCTTCAGCATCGCACCGATCTGCGGCCCGCCACCATGGATGACGACGACGTTGATGCCCACCGCCTTCATCAGCACGACATCCTCGGCAAAATTGCGCGCCGCTTCGGGGTCGCCCATGGCATGGCCGCCATATTTGACGACGAATGTCTGCCCCGCATAACGCTGCATATAGGGCAGCGCTTCGACAAGGGTTTCGGCCTTTGCGAGGAGCGCGGGATCGGGGGCGTGCTTATTATTCATGCGCGCGCGCATAAGGCCATATGGGAACGGGGGCAAGTTGGCAGGATCTTTTGGCTTCGCGCAGAGGCGCAGAGAAGAGCTACCTCCGTTCGCCCTGAGCTTGTCGAAGAGCCTCTTTTTCATGAAGTGAAGAACCCTTCGACAAGCTCAGGGCAGGCTTCGACAGGCTCAGCCCGAACGGAAGATGAGTCTGTCTACGCTGTCTGCGCGAAACCCAAAACCCCGACAAGCTCCCGTTTCACCAAGCCATCCGATAGGTGACCCCCATGGCCTGCGCCAAATGACGCTGCCGCCGTTCCACCGCTTCCCCAAACAGGTCCGCATCGACGCCACGCAATCGCAATTCCAGCGTATCGCCCGCCATCGCCAGCTTGGACGCAAGGAGTGGCCCTTCGACCCCGCCCGAAAGCCGCTGACCCAGCCGGATCGCCAGACCCCATAGCGACGCCCTTTTCAGCGCGGCGGCGGACGCCAGACCTTCGATCCCCGCCGGAATGGACGTGCCGCCCCCAAAATTGCTGTACAACGCCTGCGCCAGCATCGCCCGTTCGGCCACGGTGATGCCGACCCAATTGCTGTGGAGCGCGATCTCTACGCCGCGTTCAGCGCGGAAATCCGGGTTTGCACGCCAGCCAACATCGGCCAGCAGGCAGGCCGCGCGGCGGATGCGCCGCCATGCGTCGGCATCGTCCAGGAACAGCGGCGAAATCCAGCGGTCGATCATGTCGCCATGCCCGGCAAAGCGGCCCTGCGCCTCCCCCTCCGCTTCCGCCGCGACCAGCAACGGATCATGTGCGCGAATGGCGGGCGGAAGGTCGCCGAACAACAGGCCTTCGCGCAGGCCATAGGCCGACACGATCAGTTCGCTCGATTTCAATTGGCGGACGATGACGGACAGCAGTGCGGCGGCGTCCGGCAGGGTCGGGATGCGCGATCCCGTCATAGCCGGAATCTCCTTCAACCGGGCGCGACCGACATGGGACACGATGCGGGTCAGCTGTTCGGCGCGGCTTGCGTCCATCGCATATTGGTGGACAACCGGCAGCGGGAATTGCGTGAGTTGCATGTCAAAGCGAGCGAGCGAGCGCCACGACCCGCCAACCATGTAAAAAGGCAGGCCGGGTTCGATCCCGGGGTCCGCCTTCGCCAGCATCTTCTTCACTTGCCGTTCCAGCGCCGCCGGACCCTTTGCCCGGATCTGCGGCAGGCGCAGCACGCCCAGCGGCAGGGAAATGGTTTCGTGTACGGCCCCGTCCCTGACCCGCGCCAGTTCCAGGCTGCCGCCGCCAAGGTCGCCAACGATGCCATTTGCCGTGGGTATGCCCGACAGCACGCCATAGGCTGCCGCCACGGCTTCCTGCGCGCCGGACAAAAGCTCGACATCCAGTCCCATGGCCTTGGCGCGAAATATGAAATCCTGACCGTTGGCGGCGTCGCGCACGGCGGCGGTGGCGACGCAGCGAACATCCTGCACATCCATGTCGCGGCACAAATGGGCAAAGCGACCGACAGCGCGCAGGCCTCGCTCCATCGCCTCTGGCTCAATCTGTCCCGTACGACCGAGCGACGCCCCCAGCCCCGCCATCACCTTTTCATTGAACAGGATGAAGGGGATGCGGCGAGGTCCGTCATAGACGACCAGGCGGACGCTGTTCGAACCGATGTCGATGATGGCGGTGCGCGCCTTCGCATGAGCGGGCGATGTCACCATATTGTCGGCGATCGCCCGGACGTGGCTCAACATCGAATTCATCGGCGTCAGGCCCGCCCCCGCAGCCTGAGTGTCGGCACGACCCCGCTGTCGATCGCGGCGCCGCGCCCCGAAAGCGACGGATTGGTCATGAAATAACGGTGCAGGTTGAACGGTCGGTCGGTCGAATCGACGCGGGCATAATGGCCGTCCTGGTCCAGTTCCCAGCTTTGCTCCGTATCGATCAGATTCGCGACCATCACCTGATCCAATATCTGGTCGTGCACGGTCGGATTTTCCACAGGCGCCAGGAACTCGACGCGGCGATCGAAATTCCTGGGCATCCAGTCGGCCGAACTGATGTAAACTTTCGCGCCATTATTGGGCAGCGCCTTGCCATTGCCGAAGACGGTGATGCGGCTATGTTCCAGAAAGCGCCCGACCACCGATTTGACGCGGATGTTCGCCGACATGCCCGGCACGCCCGGACGCAGGCAGCAGATGCCACGCACGATCAGGTCGATCTGGACCCCGGCATTGCTCGCCGCATACAGCTTTTCGATAATGGCGGGGTCGACCAGCGAATTCATCTTGGCCCAGATGGTGCCGGGCCGCCCTGCGCGCACATGGTCGATTTCGGCGTCGATCAGGTCGCACAGCCGGTTGCGCAGGTCGCGCGGGCTCATGACCAGCTTTTCCAATGACTGCGGCTCGACATAGCCGGTGATATAGTTGAACAGCGCCGCCGCGTCGCGCCCATAGGCAGGATCGGCGGTGAAGAAGCTCAAATCCGTATAGATGCGCGCGGTGACGGGGTGGTAATTGCCCGTTCCGAAATGGCAGTAGGTGCGAAACGCCTCGCCCTCCCTGCGGACGACCACCGACACCTTGGCATGGGTTTTCCAGTCGATGAAGCCATAGACCACCTGCACGCCCGCGCGCTCCAGCGCTCCGGCCCACATGAGATTCTGTTCCTCGTCAAACCGCGCCTTCAGCTCGACCACCGCCGTCACCGACTTGCCCGCTTCGGCGGCGTCGATCAGGGCGCGGATGATAGCCGACTGCTTGCCCGCGCGGTAAAGCGTCTGCTTGATCGCCACGACATCGGGGTCAGAGGCCGCTTGTTTCAGAAACGAAACGACTACGTCAAACGCTTCATAGGGGTGATGGACGACAATGTCCTTCGCCCGAATCGCCGCAAAACAATCCCCACCATATTCACGGATTCGTTCAGGGAATCGCGGCGCAAAAGGTTCAAACTTCAAATCGGGCCGGTTTTCATCGACCACGCCCGACAGGTCGCCAATGCCGACGAATCCCTCCACCTCCGCGATCATCGCCTCGTGGCCCTGAAGCATGTCCTGCAACATTTCCTCGACCGGCTCAGGAATGCGCTCTTCAATCTCCAGCCGGATGACCCGACCCCGGCGGCGGCGCTTAATGGCGCTGCGGAAATGGCGGACCAGATCCTCCGCCTCTTCCTCAATTTCGATGTCGCTGTCGCGAATGATGCGGAAAACCCCGCTGTTGCGTACGCGATAGCCGGGAAAGAGATCGGCGGAAAAACGCCGGATCACCGCCTCAAGCGCCATGTAACGCGCATAGATTCCGGGCACGCGGACGAAGCGCGCAAGGGAGGATGGGATCATCACCAGTTCCCGGATCGGCTGCCGGTCGGACAGGCGTTCAAGGTCGAAGACGATCGAAAGCCCCTGGTTGGGGATGAAGGGAAATGGGTGCGCCGGATCAAGCGCCTGAGGCGTCAGGATCGGAAAAACTTGGCTAAGGAAATGCTCACGAAGCCAGCCTTCGCTGGCCTCGTCCATTTCGCTCCCCGGCCCAATCACCTCGATCCCGACCTGCGTCAATTCGCCATGTAGCGCCCCCCAGACCTTTTGCTGCGCTGCCATCAGGCAGGTCGTTTCATCGGCGATGGCGGCCAACTGCTGTGCCGGTGTCAGGCCGTCGGCCGAATGCATGTCGACATCCTGCAACTGCTGGCCCTTCAGGCCCGCAACCCGGACACTGAAAAATTCGTCGAGGTTCGCGCCAGAGATGGACAGGAAACGCAACCGCTCCAGCAATGGATGAGCGCGGTTCATCGCCTCTTCCAACACGCGCTGGTTGAACGCCAGCCAGGACAGTTCCCGGTTGAAATAACGGTCGCCCGGCAGGGTCATGCTGGTGGAGGGATCAGCTTCGGCCACGTTTCACTCGCGCTGGGTCAAAAATGACGGTCATCCGGGACTATAGGCAAAAATGCGGACCCGTGCAGGGTCTCTTTCGCCATAGCGACGGAAATCTTACGTCCCGATGACAACGCGGCATCATTCAGGACGCGCGTGACCCCGGCGATCGCGGCATAGCTCCGCTCGATCCGGCGCAACAGCCAATCGGGCAGGTCCGCTGCATGGGGCGCACCCATCCGCGCCAGTGCCCGCTCGATAAGGGCGCGAGCCAGCGACTCGTCCGGCTGAGCGATGGAGATGAAGGGGGCAGCGCCCAGACGCGAACGCAGGTCGGGCAGCGCGACTTGCCACTGTGTCGGCGGGTCCCGCCCGATCAACAGCAGCGGTAGACGGCTGGTCTGCGCGTCATTCCAGGCGTTGAAAAGCAACAGTTCATCCTGACCTTGCGCATCGTCGATCACGACCCCGCCGCTCAAGGCCGCGAAACGGCGGCCCAGCATGGACCGGCCCGACAGCGGCGGCCCGCCCAGCACGGTGACGCCCAGCGGCCAGTCCCGCCAACATTCCAGATGGCGGACGGCCATGCGATTGGCCTCGCTGACCAGATAGTCATCGTCCGTTCCCTGCCCTGGCCAGTCGAACGGCAGGCTGATCTGGCTCATTGCGGGGCCGGTGCTCCGCCCGGGGCCGCACCCTGACGCCTGATGCGCAAGGTGGAGCCAGAGACGCTCACGCCATAACCGCGCGCCTGCAATGCCACACGCAGCGTTTCGGCCGATCCTTCAAAACTGACCTGCATGACGGACGTACCGCCCAGCGCCAGACTGCTCGTGCTCGCGGATCGGACCCCCGGAATGCCGCGCAAAGCCGCCTCTCCCTGGGCAACGGACCCGACATCCGGCGTGTCGAACTGGATCGAAAAGCTACTGATGCCTCCTTGCGCACCGGGCAATTCAAAACCGTTCAACGGCTGTTCGGCGGCATTTTCAATCTCAAGCGCGTCGGGGTCCACCGGCTCCTCGATGATCAACGATGGGTCGGGCCTCAGGCGACCGTCATTAAGGGCGGCGGTGTAAAGCTGGTCAATCCGCCGCGCCGCTTCGTCCAGCATCTGCGGGATCGCGCTTTCAGCCGATGCGCGCAGCGAAAAACTGGGGCCGATCAGCCGGTCGTCCGGGCCATAACGAGCAGTGAAGGTGCCGGTGACCGGCCCGCCGGGCCATTGCCGTTCCAGCCGAGCGATCGGCACCACGACATCCGCCGCGCCATATTGGTCGAGCAGCACGCGCCACCACAGGCGCCCGCGCCGACCGGTCTGCCCGGCGTTCAACAATATGGGATCGGCGATCGATCCGCTGACCCGCACATAATCGATGGCGCTTTCCCCTGTGCGGAAACGCGCCCACGCCTTTTGCCATTCGTTGACGCGCTCATAGGACACCGCCGATCCGCCGTCCCACATGACCGGAATCACCAGCAAGGGCGGCGATCGCACCACTTGTCCCGAAACGCCCAGCAACTGCCCGGTGCGCGCGCGATCGAACAACATGCCCAGCGTCGCGACATAACGGGTGGGGCCGATCTGCTCATATTCGATCTCAATGCCGGAGATCATCGCTTCGAGTTGCGAATCGGAGAGGCTGGGAATGCCCGCAGCGCCATGAGTGCGGGTCCATAACATACGCCATGCCTGCCGCTGCGCCATACGCCAACCCGCTTGACGGGCGCTGTTCGCGTCCTTGCCCAGCACGTCGACCTTGATCCCGCTCACCTGATAATCGCCACCGCTGGCGATTGGAGGCACGCCGCGTTCGCCCTCCATCTGCGCAAACAGCGCTGCCGCAGCGAGGCCGAGCGCCACCGCCGCCAATATCTGGACGGGCCGCGACAGCAGGCGGAGCAGCGAGGAAAGCCGGAAAGTCGGGCGTTGAATGGGTGTGGAAAGGCTCACGCGCGCCCTTTTGGCGAGATTTACCTCTGATGCCAAGCGGCAACCCATCTCCCTTTCCCTTTTCCGGGGATGGCAGCCATTTTCGTTTGCAGCATTTTCCCGGTCGCCAGATGTTTCCATCTGGCCCAAAAATGCTCTAGGGCGCGTCGCATGAGCGACACCGAATCCTACAGCTACGCCAAGGCTGGCGTGGACATCGCGGCAGGCAATGCGCTGGTCCGCGCCA
>CBFHAG010000056.1:0-13158 GCA_965653535.1 uncultured Sphingobium sp. | reverse complement strand
TCTGCGCGTTGACGCCCGGAATGTCGCGCAGCGCCATGCAGACGGCCTTGGTGAAAAAGCCCATGAAGCCCAGACGGACGCCATGCTTCTTTTCGAACAGGTCCTTATACTTGGTGCGCGCTTCGATGACGTTGGTCATGTCCACGTCATTATAGGTGGTCAGCAACGCCGCAGTGTTCTGCGCTTCCTTGAGCCGCTTGGCGACCGTCTGGCGCAGGCGGGTCATCTTGACGCGTTCCTGCGCGCGGCTGGGACCAGCGGCGGGAGCAGCCGCAGCAGGCGCGGCGGCCGAAACCAAAGCCGCAGCCTTAGCAGTACCAGCGGCGACGGCGGCAGTGACGTCATCCTTGGTCAGGCGGCCGTCCTTGCCCGTGCCCTTGATCTTGCTCGGGTCAAGGCCATGTTCCAGAACCAGGCGGCGCACGGCAGGCGACAGCGTCAGGTTGCCGCCTTCCTCCTCTTCGGCAGGTGCCGAAGCCGCCGGGGCGGGCGCTGCAGCCTCTGCCTTGGCGGCAGGAGCCGGAGCAGCAGCGGCTGGCTTGGCCGCGGCGGCTGCGCCCTCGTTGATCATCGCCAGCAGCGCGCCGACATTCACGGTGTCGCCTTCCTTGGCGATGATATCGCCGAGCGTTCCAGCGACGGGCGCGGGCACGTCGACCGCAACCTTGTCGGTTTCCAGGCTGACGATCGGCTCATCGGCCTGCACCGCCTCGCCCGGCTTCTTCAGCCACTGGCCAACGGTCGCTTCGGTGACGGATTCGCCCAGGGTAGGGACTTTGACTTCTGTTGCCATGAGCTGTGTCAGCCTTTCTTCTGGCGGCGGATTTCTTCACGGACGCTGTGACCCAGCGCATCGGCGACGAGGGCACCCTGTTCGGCGACATGGCGTTTGGCGAGGCCCGTCGCGGGCGACGCCGATGCCTTGCGGCCAGCATAGCGAGCGCGCATCGGAGCCCTACCCGCCTGCGCCAGTGCTTCCTCGATATAAGGCTCGACAAAGAACCAGGCACCGTTGTTACGCGGCTCTTCCTGGCACCAGATCACTTCTTCCAGCTTTGTCATCCGCTTCAGGCGCACGGCAAGGGCCTCAGCCGGGAAGGGATAGAGCTGTTCGATGCGAACGACCTGGGTGTTTTTGTCACCCGCTGCGTTGCGGGCCTCCATCAGGTCATAGGCAACCTTGCCGGAGCAAAGCACCAACCGCTTCGTTTCCGCGTCTGGTGCCGGATTGGTGTCCGACAGGATGCGCATGAAGTGGGTCTTGCCCTGGAAATCCTGCGCCGTGCTGACGGCCAGCTTGTGCCGCAACAGCGACTTGGGCGTCATCATGATCAACGGCTTGCGGAACGGACGCAGCATCTGCCGACGCAGAATATGGAAATAGTTGGCCGGCGTCGTGCAATTGGCGACCTGGATATTGCCTTCCGCGCAAAGTTGCAGGAAGCGTTCCAGACGCGCCGAACTATGTTCCGGCCCCTGCCCTTCATAGCCGTGGGGCAGCAGGCAAACGAGACCGTTCGAACGGAGCCACTTGGTTTCCGATGAGCAGATATACTGGTCAAATATGATCTGCGCGCCATTGGCAAAATCGCCAAACTGCGCTTCCCACAGCACCAGGCTTTTGGGATCCGCGAGCGCAAAGCCATATTCAAAGCCCAGCACGCCATATTCGGACAGCGGGCTGTCGAGCACCTCGAACCGGCCATGCGGGACGGTGGACAGCGGGATATATTTGTCCTCGTTGTCCTGATCCACCCAGACCGCGTGGCGCTGGCTGAAGGTGCCGCGACCAGAGTCCTGTCCCGACAGACGGACGCCATAGCCTTCCGACAGCAGCGATCCGAAGGCCAGCGCCTCGCCCGTTGCCCAGTCGAAATTCTCGCCCGTCTTGAACATCTCCGCCTTTGCGTCGATCACGCGCTGCAAAGTCTTATGGACGTTATGGCCTTCGGGCACCGTCGTCAGCGTCTTGCCCAGGCTGTCGAACAGCTTCTGGCTGATCGCGCTTTCGACATTCTGCCGCGCCGTTTCTGCGTCGGCGGGCTTGTGCAAGCCCGACCAACGGCCTGCAAACCAGTCCGCCTTGTTGGACTTGTAGCTCTTGGCAGCCTCGAACTCCTGCTCCAGATGATTGACGAAGTCGCCCGTCACCTGATTGACGAAGTCGTCGTCGACTACGCCCTCCGCCTTCAGACGCGCCGAATAGACGTCGCTTACCCGCGCATGCTGGCGAATCTTCGCGTACATCTGCGGCTGCGTGAAGCTTGGCTCGTCACCTTCATTGTGGCCGAAGCGGCGATAGCACCACATGTCGATCACAATGTCGCGGTGGAAGGTCTGACGATATTCGATCGCCAGCTTGCAAGCGAAGGTTACCGCTTCGGGATCATCGCCATTGATGTGCAGGATCGGTGCCTGGACACCCTTCGCCACGTCACTGGGATAGGGCGAGCCGCGAGAAAATTGGGGTGAGGTCGTGAAACCGATCTGGTTATTGACGATGAAGTGGATGCAGCCGCCAGTATTATAACCACTGACGCCCGAAAAACCCAGGCATTCCCAGACAATGCCCTGGCCCGCAAAGGCCGCGTCACCGTGGATAAGCACCGGCAGCACCTGCTCATGCTTGCTCAGATCATCGCGGAACGTCTGCTGCGCGCGCACTTTGCCCAGCACGACCGGATCGACGGTTTCAAGATGCGACGGGTTGGGGACCAGCGACATATGAACCTTGATCCCGTCAAATTCACGGTCGGTCGAGGTGCCCAAATGATATTTGACGTCGCCCGATCCGCCGACATCTTCCGGGTTGGCGGTGCCGCCGGAAAATTCGTGGAAGATGACACGGAAACCCTTGGCCATCACGTTGGCAAGGACGTTGAGCCGACCGCGATGGGCCATGCCGTAGACGATTTCCCGAACGCCCAGCGCGCCGCCATATTTGATGATAGCTTCCAGGGCCGGGATCATGGACTCGCCACCATCCAGGCCAAAGCGTTTGGTGCCAACATATTTGCGGCCCAGGAACTTTTCATATTGTTCGGCCTGGATGACCTTCGACAGGATCGCCTTCTTGCCTTCGGGCGTAAACTGGATTTCCTTGTCCTTGCCCTCCAGCCGCTCTTGCAGGAAGCGGCGCTCCTCCACATCAGCGATGTGCATATATTCAAGGCCGACATTGCCGCAATAATTGGCGCGCAGAATAGCGACAATTTCATGCACCGTCGCATATTGCAGGCCGAGCGATCCACCCAGATAGATCTTCTTCTGAAGGTCGTTCAGGCCGTGATATTCGGGCGTAAGGTCAGCAGGCAGGTCGCGCTGGGACAGGCTCAACGGGTCGAGATTGGCCGCTAGATGGCCGCGAACGCGATAGGTGCGGATCAGCATCTGCGCCCGGATAGCGTCGTCAGCGGCGCTTACGGCATCGGCATCCGATACAGCCTTGCCCGAAGCCTTGGCCGCAGCCTTTACCGCGACCTGCATCTGCGTAGGGTCCATCGCCCCGGTCAGGTCGTCCGTATCGCTCAGCGGCCAGTTGCTGCGTGCCCAGCTCGGCCCGTGCTCGACTTCGAAATCCTGGTTCTCGTAACCCATTTCTCTGCGTCCCATGCCACCCGCGTGCAGTCGCGGATCGGGTAACATGCGGCCGGGGTGCAGCCCGGCCGCCTTATCAGGCTTCAGATCAGCCCTTCAGCACTTCCACCAGCGTCGAACCAAGCTCCGAAGGGCTGGCTGCGACCTTGATGCCCGCGGCTTCCATCGCCGCGATCTTGCTTTCAGCATCACCCTTGCCGCCCGACACGATCGCACCGGCATGGCCCATGCGACGGCCCGGAGGTGCCGTGCGGCCAGCAATGAACCCTGCCATCGGCTTCTTGCGGCCACGCTTGGCCTCATCGATCAGGAACTGGGCAGCCTGCTCTTCCGCGTCGCCGCCGATTTCACCGATCATGATGATCGATTCGGTCGCGTCGTCGGCCAGGAACAGTTCCAGCACGTCGATGAAATTGGTGCCATTGACCGGGTCGCCGCCAATGCCGACAGCCGTAGTCTGGCCCAGGCCCGCATTCGAAGTCTGGAACACGGCCTCGTAGGTAAGCGTGCCGGAACGCGAAACGACGCCGACGCTGCCTGCCTTGAAGATGCTGCCGGGCATGATGCCGATCTTGCATTCATTGGGCGTCAGCACGCCGGGGCAGTTCGGCCCGATTAGGCGGGATTTGGACCCCGAAAGCGCACGCTTCACGCGCACCATGTCGAGCACCGGAATGCCTTCGGTGATGCAGACGATCAGAGGGATTTCCGCATCGATCGCTTCCAGGATCGAATCAGCCGCGAATGGCGGCGGAACGTAGACGACCGAAGCGTCCGCGCCGGTCTTCGCCTTTGCTTCGGCGACAGTATCGTACATGGGCAGGCCGATGTGGCTGGTGCCGCCTTTGCCGGGCGTGACGCCAGCAACCATCTGCGTACCGTACGCCAGCGCCTGTTCCGTATGGAAAGTGCCGGTGGCACCGGTCATACCCTGGGTGATGACCTTGGTGTTCTTGTTGACGAGGATGCTCAAGGCTGAGGTCCCTTCTTTACGATTTGAACAGAGAGATGAACTGGCTGCGATTCATTTTTTGTCGATGGAGTTGTGAAATTGATTCTAAAGTCCCCATCCGTCCAATGTCCGTCAGCGAAAGTGTTCTTTACGACCAACTTTCCCTTCGGTCCGTATGCTGAGGCCAAAGCCTCGCCTACCTGCTTTGCGTCGTCGAACGATCGCAACTGGACCACGAGATTGCACTGATCCCCTTCTGCGCGAAATGGACCGTAGCTTCCTCGGACTTGATAGGCACGCTCATCAATCGTGATGAGTTCGCCCTTCAAATCCGCACTGGCAGGCCAGATGGTAAGATTAGCAGAATCACCTTGCCAGCGCGGAATGCGAACTTCGCCATGCTTACCGGTTTCACGAAAAACCGCTTCACCGGCTAGAAACCCAAAAGGTGAAGCTTCAATGCGCGTTGAGGCCGCAAGAGGATCGGGAAGACAGATTCGCTGAAATTCTTCGACTACGGCTTCGGCAGTCATTCCGCTGGGACTCAGACCCCAAGCAAAATCAAATGCCCCGACCGTCAGCGGACGCCCGGACTTTTCCGTGAGCGTTACTGTCTGCGCCAAAGCTGACGCAGCCCAGCATATGCTCACACACGCGCCTATTGCGAAGCCTCGCATCAGGCGAGCGAGCTATCAATGCCCTTGCAGGCGTCGAGCAGTTCCTTGACGGCATCGACGGACACCTGGAGGTTAGCCTTGGCTTCGGCGTCGAGTTCGATCTCGATCACCTGTTCCACGCCGTCCTTGCCGATGATCACGGGGGCGCCGACATAGAGATTGTCGACACCATATTGGCCGGTCAGGTTCGCGGCGCAGGGCAGCAGGCGCTTCTGGTCGAACAGATAGGCTTCCGCCATGGCGATGCCGCTGGTCGCGGGCGCGTAATAGGCCGAACCTGTCTTGAGCAAGCCGACGATTTCGCCGCCGCCCGAACGGGTACGCTGCACGATGGCGTCGATGCGCTCCTTGGTGGAGCGGCCCTGCTTGATGAGGTCGGGGATCGGGATGCCGGCCACGGTCGAATATTGCACCACCGGGACCATCGTATCGCCATGGCCGCCAAGCACGAAGCTGTTCACTTCCTTGACCGACACCTGGAATTCTTCGGCCAGGAAATGGCTGAAACGAGCGGAGTCCAGAACGCCAGCCATGCCGACGACCTTGTTGTGGGGCAGGCCGGAAAATTCACGCAGCGCCCACACCATCGCATCGAGCGGGTTGGTGATGCAGATCACGAAGGCGTTCGGAGCATTATTCCTGATGCCCTCGCCCACTGCCTTCATCACCTTGAGGTTGATGCCCAGCAGGTCATCGCGGCTCATGCCCGGCTTACGAGCGACGCCGGCGGTGACGATGATGACGTCGGCGTCCTTGATGTCGGCATAGTCGTTCGTGCCGGTGATCTTTGCGTCGAAACCTTCCACCGGACCGCACTGCGACAGGTCGAGCGCCTTGCCCTGCGGCACGCCTTCCACCACGTCGAAGAGGACGACATCGCCCAGACCCTTCAACGCAGCGAGGTGCGCCAGTGTACCGCCGATATTGCCAGCGCCAATGAGCGCGATCTTCTTACGGGCCATATGCAATCATCCTCCAAGCACGGAAATTTGGAATTGCCCGCCCGCTTAGGCCCATAATGTTAAGGTTTCAACAGCGGATCAGCGGCATATCCAAATTATCTTTGCAATTCATTCGCAGTTGCATTAGTGATGGTTCGCCCTGTCGTCGCACGTCCCTACCCTGGCGTTCGATCGTCCCGCAGCGGCCACCTGCCGGGCGCTTCCCTCCCTTGGGGAAGCGTCCGGGCCATTTTCACAGCGCTGAAAAAGGAGGGCACCTCGTCCTCTGGAACGAGGGGTGCGGCTATTTGGGTCCGTGACCCAATGCCAGATAATCGTCCGACTGCATTTCCATCAGGCGGGATACGGTGCGCTCGAACTCAAAGGCGCCATCGCCTTCGGGGTAGAGCGAGGCAGGCTCCGCGTCGGCAGAGGCAAGCAGCTTCACCTTATATTCGTAGAGAGCGTCGATCAGCGTTACGAAGCGAGCGGCCTCGTTGCGGTTTTCCGGGCCCAGCACCGGAATGCCCACCAGGATGACCGTATGGAAACGGCGGGCGATCGCCAGATAATCGGGTGCGCCCCGCGCTGCCGCACAAAGCCGCTTGAACGAGAAGACTGCGACACCCTTCAGGCTTTTGGGCACATGCAGGGTGCGCCCCTGTACCGGAATATCGTCCGAAGGAACCTTTGCGCGATCTTCGACCGGATAATCGGTCAGCCGGAAAAACGCCTCGGACAGCGCCTTCGTCGCTTCCGGCCCATTGGGCGAATGCCACAGCTGCGCGTCGCCTAGACGATCGAGCCGATAATCGGTCGGCCCATCGAGCGTCATGACATCCAGCCGGGCTTTGATCAGGTCGATAAAGGGCAGGAAAAGCTGGCGGTTAAGGCCATTCTTGTAAAGCTCGTCAGGTTCCCGGTTCGACGTCGTGACGATCGTGACTTGGGAGTCGAGCAGCCCTGTGAACAGTCGCGACATGATCGCGGCGTCGGCCATGTTGTTGACGACCATCTCGTCAAAGCACAGCAGGCGCGCTTCGTCCGCCAGTGATTGCACAACGGGCGGGATGGGGTCGCCCTTTTCCGCCTTGCGCGCTTCGGCCAGCCGGGCATGCACGTCCAGCATGAATTCGTGGAAATGCGCCCGCTTCTTGCGCTGGACCCGCACAGTGTCAAAGAACAGGTCCATCAGCATCGACTTGCCCCGTCCGACGCCACCCCACATGTAAAGGCCGCGGGGTGGTTCGGGTGCCTTGCGCAATAGCCTCCACAAGGTAGAACCGCGCGGCGGCGCAGCCTCCAGTTCCTGCTGCAGCAGGTCCAGCCGTTGCGCAGCCCGTTCCTGATCCGGGTCGGCGCGCAACTCACCGGCCGCGACCAGCGTGCGGTAACGCTCGATCACGCTGCTCATTTCGGCGTAGGCGACTTGCGCACTGTGGCGGTCGAAGCGGCGACCAAACCATCGCCCTGATGGATCGTCATCCGCATGAACATCAGCCGCCCTGTTTCACGCAGCAATTCCACCTCCGCACGCAGCGGCGGCCCGACATCACCTGACCCGCAATATTGCATGCTCAGGTCCACCGTCACGGCAGATGCCTGCTCTGGCCGACCCATCGCGGCCAGCCCGGCAAAATAAGCGTGATCGGCAAATCCAGCGAGGAAGCCGCCGTGCAACGCCCCCATACGATTGGCGTGAGAGGGCCGGGTTTCCAGCATCACGGTCGCGCGGCCTGCCCCATCGCTACGCGAATAGCTGGGGCCGATAGACGTATCCAGAAAGGTTCCCTGCACCGGATCGGTCCAGGCGAGCCACCCAGCCCAGGGGCCATCAGGCACCCGGCTTACAGGTCCAGCATCGCCGCTCACCGCATCAAAGCTGCCGTTCGACCATCATCTTCTTGGTCTCCGCGATCGCCTTCGCAGGGCTGAGACCCTTGGGGCAGACATTCGCGCAGTTCATGATGGTGTGGCAGCGGTAGAGACGGAACGGATCTTCCAATTCATCCAGACGCTCGCCGGTATATTCGTCGCGGCTATCCGCCAGCCAGCGATAGGCCTGGAGCAGGATGGCAGGACCCAGGAACTTGTCGGAGTTCCACCAGTAGCTGGGGCAGCTTGTCGAACAACAGGCGCACAGGATGCACTCATATAGCCCGTCCAGCTTTTCACGGTCGGCGGGCGACTGGAGCCGCTCCTTGCCGCTGGGCGCGGGGGTGACGGTTTGCAGCCACGGCTTGATCGAACTGTACTGCGCGTAGAAATGGGTGAAGTCAGGAACGAGGTCCTTGATCACGTCCATATGCGGCAACGGCGTGATGCGTACTTCCTTGCCCGCGCACTCGTCGATCGCCGTGGTGCAGGCCAGCCCGTTCTTGCCATTCATGTTCATCGAACAGGAACCGCAAATGCCTTCACGGCAGGAACGGCGGAAGGTCAGCGTCGGATCATATTCATTCTTGATCTTCAGCAGCGCGTCCAGAACCATCGGCCCGCAAGTGTCGAGGTCGATGTCGAACGTGTCATAGCGCGGATTCTGACCCGAGTCGGGATCGTAGCGATAGACCTTGAAGCTTCTGACGTTGCTCGCACCGTCAGGCGCCTTGTGGGCCACGCCCTTACCGGAAATCTTGCTGTTCTGGGGCAGAGAGAATTCGGCCATGGGTTTACGATGTCCTCCATCCGCGCCGATAATCGTTCGGCTCACGCAGGCGAAGCCCTTAGCGACTGATTACAACCTTTGCTACCCATCAAAGGGCAAAAGCGAAACAGCATGTTCGCCAGCCTTTACGGCAATGAGGTTGGGGGTCAGCCGCGCCGTTCGCGTAATATCCGCTCTATAAGGGTGACATCCTCAACCTTGTCAGCGTCGATGCAGGCTTCCGCCCGCGTCATGGCGACCAGCCGTGCGGTCAGCCCAAAGCGCCGCCCCACCCGTGCGATCCCGCCGCGCAGGGGCAGGATACGCAGCAATGCACCCAACAGCACCATCAGACCAAAGGCGGACAGTATCTTCCATCCCTTCTTCCGATCCTGCTCGACCTCCCGCCATAGCGCGAGGACAGGCCGCACCTGCGGACCGCCGAACCAGAAGATATTGGCACCAGACCACCAGCCGTCGCGGAATTTGAGCCAGGTCCGGCGGGATGCGGGATAGCGGGCCAGCAAGGTTGCTCGCTCAACCATGGCAACGGCCAGATCCGCCCCCTTGGCCTCCGCCACGAACTGATCCAGCATGTCGCTATCCAGCAGAACATGATCCGCAGTCGTGACCAGCAGGGGAAACATCATGTCAGACCGGTCAAGCAGCGCCATCAGCGTAGACGCGATTCCCGCGCCGCTTATCTCGAACGCGACTTTGGGATGCTCCGCGATCCAGGCGGTTGCGGGATCGGCAGTCAGCAGGTCCGGCGTCTGCGTCAGGATCAGCAGCTTGCCGATGGCCGGATGGGACAGCAGCGCCCGCGCAGGATAGTTGATCATCGGATCGCCCGCGACCGGCGCGAGAGGCTTGATCGCAACCCCTGCGGCCTGAGCCAACGGGTCGGTGCCGGGGCGGGATCCGGCCAGCAGGATGGCGACGATGTCTGTCATGCGCGCCGCCTAGCGAAGCCGTCGCGAGACGGAAAGCGGTTAATTGGCGCGTGCGACCGACCCGGCAACCGGTCGGTTGTTCTGGGCCAGCTGCGTAGGCAATCCGACGCGCAGACTCTTGAGCTGGGCAAGCCGTCCACGAAATGCCGCCAGTTCACGGCCCGCCAGTTGCGCGGTGGTAGTGAACTTGACCGACAGCGGATTGATCGTCCGGCCATTGCGGTAAAGCTCATAATGCAAGTGCGGACCTGTCGACAGGCCGCTGGAGCCGACATAGCCGATCACCTGCCCCTGCCGTACGCGCTGCCCGGATCGCGCGGCAATGCGGCTCATATGCGCATAGCCGGTGGCGAGGCCGTGGCCATGGTCCAGCCGCACATAATTGCCATGCCCGCCATGACGCCCCGAATAGGATACGACGCCATCGGTAGCGGCATAGATGGGCGATCCGTAGCGTGCAGCGAAATCGATCCCGGCATGCATGCGGGTATAGCCCAGGATCGGGTGGCGGCGCATACCATAGCCCGACGACATGCGGCCAGACACCGGGGCAGACAGCACGCCGCGCCGTTCGCCGACGCCGGACGCTTCAAACCAATGGCTGCGCCCTTCGGTCGTCCATTTGAGCATGTTGATGCCGCGACCGCTGGATCGGCTCAGACCGGCGAACATCAGGTCGCCCACTTCGGCCTCTCCCGTTTCCGCGCGGCTATATTCCGTGATGAGGTCGTACCGGTCGCCAGCGTGGACCGAACCCAGATCCACCTGCTGCGCGATGACCCGCAGGAAGGATTGAATCGCCTTGGGAGGCGCGCCCGCAGCCCGCGCCGACTGATAGATGCTCTCGCCGATCACCCCCTGGATGCGCAAAGGCGTACGGTCCACATGGATCGGAGTTCGTTTGACCTGCAAGACGCCTCCGGCCCGATTGACCTCCAGCGCCAGATCGAGCCTGGCCCGGAAGGACAGATGATCCAGTGGCCGGGGCATGTTGCGGCTGGCGCGGCGACCAAGGATGATGTCGAGCGGGGTGCCGGGCTTGACGCCTGCCGCAATGTCTCCGCCAACCAGGTTCATGACGGCTGCCGCATCACTGCTGCTCACGCCAGCGCGAGCCAGGGCGCGGCCTAGTGAATCGCTGCCGCCGATCTGGGCGCGCAATTCAATCTGCGGGCGCTCAGGCGTATTACGCAGCGGCTGCACTGCATCCGTCGGACCCATGCGTCGTCCGCTGTCCGCGCCCAGCGCCAGCGGCGTGATCATCTGGCTGCGCACTTCATCGAACTGGGATTGCGCCAATAGAGGCTGCGGTTCGCCGGGCAACGCGTGAAAGCCGGGAGAAAGATAGAGGGCCGATGCGCACAGGCCGAAACAGGTTGCCAACCCTCTGAACCAGGTAAGGCTGCCCACCCGCTGGCCAAGGTCGGGCACAAGCTCCACATCTTCCGCCCAATCACGCAAGCGGATGCGCCAGTCGCGCTGATCCTGGGCCGGAGCGCCACCCTTTCCGATGGCGTCAAGCAGCCACAGGGACGCAGATGCGCCTCCCTGCTGAGGACCTGACTGGCTGCCGTAAAACACGTCTGAAAGGCCCCCCGAGGGCTTGAAACTCGCACGACCCCCGTCGCGCGTTCATGGCGATTGTTGTGAAGCCATAGGGTTAAAGTCAAATAAAGATGCGATTTTCCTCGCTAATCACGCGACGAAACGTGCCGCTGGTTCGTTCAACGACAAGTCAGGCCACAAAAGGAGACAATGCGCCGCCGGTTCCCCCTTGCCCTTACCTCCGCCCTCCCCGACATAGAGAGAATCATGGCCCAATTCGCGCGATCGCCTGTCACAGCCGTGCTGGGTCCTACCAATACCGGCAAGACGCATCTGGCGGTCGAACGCATGTGCGGCCATTCCAGCGGCATGATGGGCTTTCCGCTGCGACTGCTGGCCCGCGAAGTCTATGACCGGGTGGTCGCGATAAAGGGACCCCATCAAGTCGCGCTGATTACGGGGGAGGAGAAGATCGTGCCGCAAGGCGCGCTCTATTTCCTTTGCACGGCTGAATCCATGCCGGTGGACGGCGACTTCGCCTTCGTGGCCCTGGATGAGGCGCAGCTGGGCGCAGACCCTGAACGTGGCCATGTCTTCACCGACCGGATGCTGCGCGCACGGGGCCGCGAGGAAACCATGATATTGGGTTCGGCCAGCATCAGCCGGGTGGTCCGGTCACTGGTGCCAGAAGCCGACATCGTCAGCCGCCCCCGCTTTTCTACCCTGTCCTACGCGGGCGCGAAAAAGCTGTCCCGCCTGCCCCGGCGGTCCGCCGTCGTCGCCTTTTCCGCTGAAGAAGTCTACGCCGTCGCCGAAATGCTGCGCCGCTTTCGCGGCGGCGCGGCGGTTGTCATGGGCGCGCTGTCCCCCCGCACCCGCAACGCCCAGGTCCAGATGTTCCTGAACGGAGAGGTCGACTATCTGGTCGCCACCGACGCGATCGGCATGGGCCTGAACCTGGATGTCGCGCATGTGGCCTTCGCTTCGCTGCGCAAATTCGACGGACAGCGCACGCGGCGGCTGACCGTATCGGAAATGGCGCAGATCGCCGGGCGCGCGGGCCGCCATCATCAGGACGGCAGCTTTGGCAGCCTGGGCCATGAAGATGGCGACGCCGCCTTTACGCCTGAGGAAATTGAGGCGATCGAAGCGCACCGTTTCCCGCCCGTCGACCGGCTCTACTGGCGCGATGGCAAGCCGGGGATGGACAGCGTCGGCCACTTGATCGCCGACCTGGAAGCGCGGCCTGACCGCCCGGAGCTTTCCGCCGCGCCTGAGGCCGTGGACCTTTCCGTGCTCAAACGGCTGGCGGACGATCCGCTGGTCATCGAACGCGCAAAGGGCAACAAGCAGGTCGAACGGCTCTGGGCAGCATGCGGCATTCCCGATTTCCAGAAGCTGGGCGCGGATCATCATGCCCGCAGCGTCAACCGCATCTGGCGTTTCCTGTCCGAAGGGCATGGCCATATTCCGCGCGACTGGTTCGCACAGCAGATCGCCCGGCTCGATTCGATTCAGGGCGACATCGACACATTATCGGGTCGGATCGCTGCGGCGCGCACATGGTCCTATATCGCCCATCGCGCCGATTGGCTTGCCCATCCCGCCGAAATGGCGGAGCGGACCCGCGCGCTGGAGGAAAAGCTGTCCGACGCGCTCCACGCCGCGCTGATGCAACGTTTCGTCGACCGCCGTACCGCCGTCCTACTGCGCGACATTGGACAGAATGCCAGCAATCTGCCGGTTGAAATCGACCCCGATGGAGCGGTCTGCGTCGATGGAGAGACAATCGGACGACTTGACGGATTTCGTTTCTCGGTCGATCCGGCTACGCGGCATCAGGACAGAA
>CBFHAG010000055.1:0-13855 GCA_965653535.1 uncultured Sphingobium sp. | reverse complement strand
GAAGCGGCTGCTCCCGAAGCGACCGAAGGCCAGGAGGGCTAATCATGAAGGTCAAGGTACAGACCCTCGACGCGCAGGCCGCTGGCGATGTGGAGCTGAACGATGCCGTTTTCGGCATCGAGCCCCGCACCGACATCCTGCACCGCGTCGTCACCTGGCAGCTCGAAAAGCGTCGCGGTACTGCTCGCGGTACTCGTGAGCGTAGTGATGTTGCCCGCACCGGCAAGAAATTTGGGCGTCAAAAGGGCGGCGGCACCGCTCGTCACGGCGATCGTCGCGCTCCGGTGTTCATTGGCGGTGGTAAGGCCCACGGTGCCCGCGTTCGCGACTTCAACCCCTCGCTGAACAAGAAAGTTCGCGCGCTGGGTCTGAAGATGGCGCTGTCGTCGAAGGTCAAGAGCGGTTCGCTCACCATCATTGACAGCCTGGACGTCAAGGACGGCAAGACGCGTGAGCTGGTCGCTCACCTCGCCAAGCTGAACCTGTCCAAGGCGCTGTTCATCGACGGCGACGCGGTCAACATCAGCTTCGCGAAGGCTTCGGCCAACATCATCGGCGTGAACCTGCTGCCCGCCGTGGGCGCCAACGTTTACGACATCCTGAAGG
The DNA here is from genome assembly GCA_965653535.1 of uncultured Sphingobium sp. Taxonomy (GTDB): domain Bacteria; phylum Pseudomonadota; class Alphaproteobacteria; order Sphingomonadales; family Sphingomonadaceae; genus Sphingobium. The sequence goes on along the minus strand of CBFHAG010000055.1, from coordinate 13,249 downwards.
CCGACTCGCTGGTGCTCACCCGCGCCGCGGTCGAAAAGCTGGAGGCCCGTTTCAATGGCTAAGAAGCAAGCCGCAACGGTCGACAATCGTCACTATGACGTGGTTGTCGCCCCGCACATCACTGAGAAGGCGACTCTTCTCAGCGAATATAACGCTGTGGTCTTCAAGGTGGCGGGCGACGCCTCCAAGCCTGAGATCAAGGCCGCTGTCGAAGCGATCTGGGGTGTCGACGTCAAGAGCGTGAATACGCTTGTGACCAAAGGCAAGACCAAGAAGTGGAAGGGCAAGCCCTACACTCGCTCCGACGTCAAGAAGGCGATCGTCCGCCTGGCTGAAGGCCAGTCGATCGACATCACCGAAGGAGTGCGCTGATCATGGCGCTTAAAAGCTACAACCCGACGAGCCCCGCGCAGCGCGGCTTGATCCTCGTCGACAAGTCCAGCCTGCACAAGGGCAAGCCCGTCAAGGCGCTGACCGAAGGCAAGCGCAAGACCGGTGGCCGCAACAACAAGGGGCATGTGACCTCGCGCGGTATCGGCGGCGGTCACAAGCAGCGTTACCGCATCATCGACTTCAAGCGTCGTCTGTGGGATGTGGAAGGCACGGTCGAGCGTCTGGAATATGACCCCAACCGCACCGCCTTCATCGCGCTGGTGAACTATCCCGACGGCACCCAGGCCTATATCCTGGCACCGCAGCGTCTGGCTCCCGGTGACAAGGTCATTGCGGGCAAGAAGACCGACGTGAAGCCGGGCAACGCGATGGAATTGGGTCAGATGCCGGTGGGCACGATCATCCACAACATCGAAATGAAGCCGGGCAAGGGCGGTCAGCTCTGCCGTTCGGCGGGCACCTATGCCCAGCTGGTCGGTCGTGATCGCGGCATGGTGATGGTCCGCTTGTCTTCGGGCGAGCAGCGCTACATCCGTTCGGACTGCATGGGGACCATCGGTGCCGTCAGCAACCCGGACAATGGCAACACCAACCTCGCCAAGGCCGGTCGCAACCGTTGGAAGGGCAGCCGCCCGCTGACGCGCGGCGTTGCCAAGAACCCGGTCGATCACCCTCATGGTGGTGGTGAAGGCCGGACTTCAGGCGGTCGGCACCCGGTGACGCCGTGGGGCAAGCCGACCAAGGGTGCGCGCACCCGCCACAACAAGGCGACGGACAAGTTCATCATCCGTAGCCGCCACGCGAAGAAGAAGAGGTAAGCGAGATGGCTCGTTCCGTCTGGAAAGGTCCGTTCGTGGACCTCAGCCTTCTGAAGAAGGCGGAAGTCGCGCAGGACGCCGGTGGCCGTTCAGGTCCGATCAAGACCTGGTCGCGCCGTTCCACCATCCTGCCGCAGTTCGTTGGCCTGACGTTCAGCGTCTATAATGGCCGCAAACATGTGCCGGTCTCGGTGAACGAGGACATGGTGGGTCACAAACTGGGTGAATTCGCCCCGACCCGCTACTTCCCCGGCCACGCTGCCGACAAGAAGGGCAAGCGCTAATGAGCAAGGAAAAGGCTCCTCGTCGCGTCGCCGACAATGAAGCGCTGGCCGTTGGCACGCAGATCCGTGGTTCGGCCCAGAAGCTGAACCTGGTCGCCACGCTCATCCGCGGCCGCAAGGTCGAGGACGCGCTGAACATCCTCGCCTTCTCCAAGAAGGCGATGGCTGTCGACGTGCGCAAGGTGCTGGCTTCGGCCATCGCCAATGCGGAAAACAATCACAATCTGGACGTCGACTCGCTAGTCGTCGCGGAAGCATCGGTGGGCAAGAGCTTCACTCTGAAGCGCTTCCACGCTCGCGGCCGTGGTAAGTCGACCCGGATCCTCAAGCCCTTCAGCCGCGTGCGCATTGTCGTGCGTGAAGCTGGCGAAGAAGCGGAGGCGTAAGCACATGGGTCACAAGAGCAATCCGATCGGTCTGCGTCTTCAGATCAACCGTACCTGGGACAGCCGTTGGTACGCCGAAGGCGCCGACTATGGTCGCCTGTTGCTGGAGGATCTGAAGATCCGCCAGTTCATCATGAAGAACCTGCCCCAGGCCGCGATCTCCAAGGTCGTGATCGAACGCCCGGCCAAGCTGTGCCGCATTTCGATCTATGCCGCCCGTCCCGGTGTCATCATCGGCAAGAAGGGTGCAGACATTGAAAAGCTGCGCAAGAAGCTGGGCAGCCTGACTTCGTCCGACGTCAGCCTGAACATCGTCGAAATCCGCAAGCCGGAAGTCGATTCCAAGCTCGTCGCACAGGGCATCGCCGATCAGCTGGAACGCCGTGTCGCTTTCCGTCGTGCGATGAAGCGCGCGGTGCAGTCGGCCCTGCGTCTGGGTGCTGAAGGCATCAAGATCACCTGCGGCGGCCGTCTGGGCGGCGCAGAGATCGCCCGCGTCGAATGGTATCGCGAAGGCCGCGTTCCGCTGCACACGCTGCGCGCGAACGTCGACTATGCCGAAGCCACGGCGCACACCGCCTATGGCGTGTGCGGCATCAAGGTCTGGATCTTCAAGGGTGAGATTCTGGGCCATGATCCGATGGCCACCGACCGGCTGATGCTGGAGGCTCAGACCTCCGGCGTGCGCCCGGCGCGCTGAAGATAAGAAGGTAATAGCGTCATGCTGCAACCGAAGAAAATGAAGTTCCGCAAGACCTTCAAGGGCCGGATCAAGGGCGACGCCAAAGGCGGTTCGGACCTGAACTTCGGCTCCTATGGTCTGAAGGCTATGGAGCCCGAGCGGATCACCGCGCGCCAGATCGAGGCGGCTCGCCGCGCGATCACTCGCCACATCCGCCGTCAGGGTCGTTTGTGGATCCGCGTGTTCCCCGACGTCCCCGTGTCGAAGAAGCCGGCCGAAGTCCGTCAGGGCAAGGGCAAGGGTTCGGTCGAATATTGGGCCGCTCGCGTCAAGCCGGGCCGCATCCTGTTCGAACTGGACGGCGTTCCCGGTCCGCTCGCAGCAGAGGCATTCTCGCGCGCCGCGATGAAGCTGCCCATCAAGACCAAGGTTGTTGCCCGCCTCGGCGACACCTCGCACCTGGAGGGTTAAGCTGTGGCGAACGTTGCCGACCTCAAGACCAAGACGGACGACGAACTGTCGACCGAACTCAACAACCTGAAGCGCGAGCAGTTCAACCTGCGTTTTCAGGCGGCCACCAACCAGCTGGAAAAGCCCAGCCGGGTCAAGGAAGTCCGCCGGTCGATCGCGCAGATCAAGACCATGCAGACCGAGCGTTCGCGCTCGGCCGCGAAGTAAAGGAAACACACGATGCCCAAGCGCGTGCTGACGGGAACGGTGGTTTCCGACAAGACCGACAAGACGGTGGTGGTTCGGGTGGAGCGCAAGGTTAAGCATGCGCTCTACGGCAAGATCATCCGCCGTTCGAAGAAGTATCACGCCCATGACGAGGGCAATGTCTACAAGGAAGGCGAAACGGTCCGCATCGAAGAGACCGCTCCGATTTCCAAGCTCAAGACCTGGAAGGTCATTGAGCGCGTGGACACCCACAAGTCGCCCGAAACGGCGGCCTGAGGGAGGCTCGCTGAGCCTTTGGTCGGAAATCGTGACGCGGGGCTGGCCTTTTCTTCAAGGAAAGGGTACAGGCCCGCGCTTCGCGTAGAGTCCAAGGCTCTGGCTAGAAATTCGGAACCGCCGGGTATTGTCCCGGTAGGCCAAATAAGAAGGAACCGGATCGATGATCCAGATGCAATCCAATCTTGACGTCGCTGACAACAGCGGCGCCAAGCGCGTCCAGTGCATCAAGGTACTGGGCGGCTCGAAGCGGCGCTTCGCTGGCGTAGGCGACATCATCGTCGTCTCGATCAAGGAAGCGGCGCCTCGCGGCAAAGTGAAGAAGGGTGACGTGCATCGTGCCGTCATCGTGCGGACCGCCAAGGACGTGCGTCGCGCTGATGGCAGCGTGATTCGCTTCGACGGCAACGCCGCTGTGCTCATCAACAAGAACGAGGAGCCGATCGGCACCCGTATCTTTGGCCCGGTCGTTCGCGAACTGCGCGCCAAGAAGCACATGAAGATCATCTCGCTCGCTCCCGAGGTGCTGTAATGAGCGCTGCCAAGATCAAGAAGGGCGACAAAGTCGTCGTCCTGGCCGGCAAGGACAAGGGCCGCACCGGCGCTGTCCTTCACGTCATGCCGAAAGAGGACAAGGTCCTCGTCGAAGGCCTGAACGTGCATGCGCGTCATCGCAAGCCCGACCAGGCCAATCCGCAGGGCGGCATCGAGCGCAAGCCCGCGCCGCTCCACATTTCGAACGTGGCGGTCGCCGACAAGGACGGCAAGCCGACCCGCGTCCGTTTCGAGGATCGCGACGGCAAGAAGGTCCGTGTCGCCGTCAAGTCCGGTGAGGTGCTGTAATGGCCGACAAGTACATTCCGCGCTCCAAGGCGCAGTATGACGCCGAAATCGTCAAGGCGATGACCGAGAAATTTGGTTACGCCAACGTCATGCAGGTGCCCCGGATCGAGAAGATCACGCTCAACATGGGTGTGGGCGAAGCGACCCAGGACAAGAAGAAGGTCACTTCGGCGGCCGAGGAAATGGAACTGATTGCAGGCCAGAAGCCGGTGATCACCAAGGCCCGCAAGTCGATCGCGCAATTCAAGCTGCGTGAAGGCATGCCGATCGGTGCCAAGGTCACGATGCGCCGCGAGCGCATGTATGAGTTTCTGGATCGCCTGATCAACGTCGCGCTCCCCCGCGTGCGCGATTTCCGTGGTCTCAATCCGAAGAGCTTCGACGGCCGTGGCAACTATGCCTTCGGTATCAAGGAGCAGATCATCTTCCCCGAGATCAGCTATGACCGTGTCGATAAGGTGCGCGGCATGGACATCATCGTGACCACCACGGCGAAGACGGACGAGGAAGCGCGCGAACTGCTGCGTCTCTTCGGCTTCCCCTTCCCGCTTGAAGAGCAGAAGCAGGCGGCCTGAACAGGTCCCGCTTCTCTCCCATTGCATAAACAAAGGAAGAGAACTTAAGTCATGGCGAAACTGAGTTCGATCAACAAGAACGAGCGCCGCAAGAAGCTGGTGAAGAAATATGCCGGCCGCTATGCGAAGCTCAAGGCGATCGCGAATGATACCGCGGCCGATGACAGCGATCGTCTGATCGCGCGTCTGAAGATGGCGGAGATCCCCCGCAACGGCAACCCGACCCGCGTTCGGAACCGCTGCGAACTGACGGGGCGTCCCCGCGCTTATTACCGCAAATTCCGCCTCTGCCGCGTGCAGCTGCGTGATCTGGCCAACAAGGGCCTGATCCCCGGCGTCACCAAGTCGAGCTGGTAAGGATCATTTGAGATGGCATTGACCGACCCCCTGGGTGATATGCTCACCCGCATCCGCAACGGGCAGCAGGCGAAGAAGGACAGCGTTATGTCCCCCGCTTCGAAGCTGCGCGCCCGCGTGCTCGACGTGCTGCAGCGCGAAGGTTACATTCGTGGCTATTCCGAGGAAGTCCTGGGCAAGCACCCTGGTCTGCGCATCGAGCTGAAATATTTCGAAGGCCAGCCGGCGATTAGGCATGTCGCCCGCGTGTCGAAGCCTGGCCGTCGCGTCTATTCGGGTTCCAAGGAACTTCCGGTAGTCCGCAACGGCCTGGGCATCACCATTGTCTCGACGCCCCGCGGCGTTCTGTCCGACGCCGAAGCGCGCGATCAGAATGTCGGCGGCGAAGTGCTGGCGGAGGTGTTCTGATGAGCCGTACTGGTAAGAAGCCGGTTGCCGTCCCTTCGGGCGTCACTGCGGCCATCGAAGGTGGTCAGCTCTCCGTGAAGGGACCCAAGGGCACCTTGACGCTGCCGCTGGCTGACGAAGTCACCTACAGCATCGAAGATGGTTCGATCGCCGTGAAGCCTGCCAATGACGGCAAGCGCGCTCGCGCTTTCTGGGGCATGCAGCGCACGTTGATCGCGAACCTGATCACCGGCGTGACCGAGGGCTTCTCTAAGAAGCTGCTCATCACCGGTGTCGGCTATCGCGCCAATTCGCAGGGCAAGACCCTGAAGCTGCAGCTGGGCTACAGCCACGACGTCGATTTCGCGATCCCCGAAGGGATCGAGATCAAGACCCCGGATAACACCACGGTCGAGATCAGCGGTATCGACAAGCAGAAGGTGGGTCAGGTTGCGGCCGAGATCCGACGCTGGCGCAAGCCCGAACCCTATAAGGGCAAGGGTATCAAGTACGCTGGCGAGTTCATCTTCCGCAAGGAAGGGAAGAAGAAGTAAGATGGCAAAGCTTTCCCTCTTCGCGCGGCGTCGTCGCCGCGTCCGCACCGCGCTCAAGGCAGTTTCGGGCCACAAGCCCCGCCTTAGCGTCCACCGTTCGGGCCGTCACATCTACGCCCAGATCATCGACGATGCACAGGGCAAGACCGTTGCCGCAGCATCGACGCTGGATAAGGATGTAGGGGCCAAGGCGCTGGGCAAGACTGGTGCCAGTTCCGAAGCCGCCGCCGAAGTCGGCAAGCGTGTCGCCGCTGCGGCGACCGCTGCCGGCGTCACCAAGGTCGTGTTCGACCGTGGTGGCTTCCTGTTCCATGGCCGCGTCAAGGCGCTGGCCGATGCCGCCCGTGAAGGCGGGCTGGAGTTCTGATCATGGCTGACGAAAACGAAATCCAGGCCCAGCCGGGCGCACCCGCTGCTGTCGAAGGCGGCGAGAATGCACCGACCGAGGGCCGTGGTCCCGGTCGTGGCCGTGGTCGCGGTGGTGACCGCAACCGTGGCGAGCGTGGCGGCCGTGGCCGTCGCGACGACCGTCGCGGTGGCAACCGCGACGAAGATCAGGGCGAAGAACTGATCGAGAAGCTGGTCCACATCAACCGCGTGTCGAAGACGGTCAAGGGCGGCAAGCGCTTCGGCTTCGCTGCGCTGGTCGTGGTTGGCGACGGCAAGGGCCGTGCGGGCTTTGGCCATGGCAAGGCGCGTGAAGTGCCTGAAGCCATCAGCAAGGCGACCGCTTCGGCCAAGAAGGCGATGGTTCGCGTTCCGCTGAAGGAAGGCCGCACGCTGCACCATGATGGCCTCGGCCATTTCGGGGCGGGCAAGGTGACGGTTCGTTCGGCACCTGCCGGTACGGGCATCATCGCCGGTGGTCCGATGCGCGCCGTGTTCGAAAGCCTCGGCGTTGCTGACGTCGTGACAAAGTCGAACGGCACGTCCAACCCCTATAACATGATCCGGGCGACCTTCTCGGCGCTGGGTGAACAGACCAGCCCGAAGTCGGTGGCGCAGCGTCGTGGCAAGAAGGTCGCCGATCTTCTCCGTCGCGGTGGTGCCTCGGCCGAAGTTGCGCAGGCTGATGCCGAAGCGATTGCGGAGTAATCGACATGGCCCAAGAGAAAAAGACGATCAAGATCAAGCAGATTGGTTCGCCGATCCGCCGCCCCGCCGACCAGAAGAAGATTCTGATCGGCCTGGGCCTTGGCAAGATGCACCGCGTGGTGGAACTTGAAGACACTGCGGAAGTCCGCGGTGCGATCAAGAAGCTGCCCCATATGGTGGCCGTGGTCGAAGGCTAAGCCTTCCGATCACGACGAATGAAGCGGGAGAGGGGGAAACCCCTCTTTCGTTTTTTTGGAAGCGGGCTATATGCCCGATTTCATCATCCCAGCGAAGGCTGGGATCTTAGGCCGGATGGCGCGTCCTCTAAGAGGAGACCGCCGGTTTCATCTGGCTAGGTGTGACCCGGAAGGGTGCGTCTGGCCGCCAGCGGTCCCAGCCTGCGCTGGGACTTTGGCATGGTTGCTTGAAGAGCAAACATGCCTCGCGCGAACATAGCGAAAGCGAGTGCACGAAATGACGAAGCTTAACGAACTCAACGATAATGCCGGTGCCCGTAAGGGCCGGATGCGCGTCGGCCGTGGTATCGGCTCTGGCAAGGGCAAGACCGCCGGTCGCGGCCAGAAGGGTGCCAAGGCACGCTCGGGCGTCGCCATCAATGGCTTTGAGGGCGGTCAGATGCCGCTGCACATGCGTATCCCGAAGCGCGGCTTTAACAACATCTTCGCCAAGGATTACGCGATTGTGAACCTGGGCGCGCTGCAGAAGGCGATCGATGCCGGTAAGCTCGACGCCAACGCCACCATCGATCATGCTGCTCTGAAAGCTGCTGCGCTTGCCCGTGGTGGCAAGGATGGCGTGCGCCTGCTCGGCAAGGGCGAACTGACTGCGAAGGTCAGCCTGTTGGTTGCCGGTGCGTCGCAGGGCGCGGTGGAAGCCGTCGAAAAGGCCGGTGGCAAGGTCGAAGTGATCGCCGTCGTGCCCGCCGCCGAGAAGGCTGCCGCCAAGAAGGGCACTGCCAAGGCCGCCAAGAAGGCCTGATCAGCGCACTATGCTTGCAAGCATGGCCCCGCTGCCCGATATGGGTCGGCGGGGCTATGTGTTTCGGGACTTTTGCGACCAACCTGATTTCCTTTTCCCGATCGAACCGAATGACTATGGTCATTGTGAACGGGGAACGCAGGTGGAATGAGGGCGCGCAATTGTCGCGCCATCGGCAAATCCCGGTTCGACAGCGTCCCATGACCTCGCTAAGGGGTTAGCGATTCAGGCTGGAGCGAGACTCCGCCAAGATGTTTTGAAGGGCAGCCAAGATGGCATCGAGAGCCGACCAGCTCGCATCCAATCTCAGCCTGGCTAAGTTCAGCCAGGCGACCGACCTCAAGAAGCGCCTGTGGTTCACACTGGGTGCGTTGATCGTGTTCCGCTTCTTGAGCTTCGTGCCGCTGCCGGGTGTCGATCCGACGGCGCTGTCGCAGCTGTACCAACAGACGAGCGGCGGCATCCTCGACATTTTCAACACCTTTTCGGGCGGTTCGCTGTCGCGCATGAGCCTGATCGCGCTGGGCGTGATGCCCTACATCACGGCGTCGATCGTGGTGCAGCTGGCCGCTTCCCTTTCGCCGCAACTCGCTGCGATCAAGAAGGAAGGCGAAAGCGGGCGCAAGAAGCTGAACCAATATACCCGCTACGGCACAGTCGGCCTGACCGCCGTCCAGGGCTATTTCATCGCCGTTGGCCTTGAAAGCTTTGGCGCGCAGTCAGGTGTGCAGGCGGTGGTTGATCCGGGCTATCTGTTCCGCGTCGCGGCGGTGATCTCGCTGATCGGCGGCACGATGTTCCTGATGTGGCTGGGCGAGCAGATCACGTCGCGCGGCATTGGCAACGGCGTCAGCCTCATCATCATGGCGGGCATCGTGGCGCAGCTGCCAGTGACGCTGAGCAACCTGTTCAAGTCCGGTAGCGAAGGGTCGATTTCCGGCCTGCTGATCATGTTGATCCTGATCATGGCCGCGGGCCTGATCCTGCTGATCTGCTTCATGGAGCGGGCCCAGCGCCGGGTGTTGATCCAATATCCCAAGCGCCAGACGCGCCAGGGCATCATGCAGGCTGACCGCAGCCACCTGCCGCTCAAGGTTAACACTGCGGGTGTCATTCCGCCGATCTTTGCCAGCTCGCTGTTGCTGATGCCGCTCACCATCTCGCAGTTCGCCGGTAACACGGTCGCGGGTGAGAGCCGTCTGGGCGACTTCGTCCTGACGCTGAACCAGTATCTGTCGCATGGCAGCCCGGTTTACATGGCGCTCTATGGTCTGGGCATCGTCTTTTTCTGCTTCTTTTACACGGCGGTCGTGTTCAACCCGGAAGAGACGGCGGACAATCTGAAGCGCAATGGCGGTTTCATTCCCGGCATCCGTCCGGGCAAGAATACCGAAAATTATCTCGACTATGTGCTGACCAGGATCACCGTGATCGGGGCGGCCTATCTCGCGCTGATATGCCTGGTGCCGGAATTCGCCATCGCGCGCGCGGGCATTCCGTTCTACCTGGGCGGCACCAGCCTGTTGATTGTTGTCAATGTGACGGTGGATACGGTCACGCAGATTCAAAGCCATCTGCTGGCCCATCAATATGGCGATCTTATCAAGAAGGCCAAACTGAAAGGACGCCTGCGCTAAGCGCGGGTCAGGCAAGCGCACAATAGGGGAGAATGCGCGCATGAATATCATTCTGCTCGGGCCTCCGGGCGCTGGCAAGGGGACCCAGGCCAGCCGCTTGGTTGATAATCGCGGCATGGTACAGCTGTCGACCGGCGACATGCTACGCGCTGCGGTGAAGTCGCAGACGCCAGTCGGACTTAAGGCCAAGGCAGTGATGGAAGCGGGCGAACTGGTGTCCGACGACATCGTGTCGGGTATCATCGGCGAAGCGCTGGACGGCATGCCCGCAGAAACCGGGGTTATCTTCGATGGCTATCCCCGTACGCAGGCTCAGGCCCATTCGCTTGACGCCATCCTCGCGGATCGCGGTCGTACACTGGACCATGTGATCGAGCTGAATGTGGACGAGGACGCGCTCGTCGAACGCATCACCGGTCGTTTTACCTGCGCCAGCTGTGGCGAGGGCTATCACGACATGTTCAAGACCACCAAGGTTGCGGACACCTGCGACAAATGTGGTGGGCATGAATTCAAGCGTCGACCCGACGACAATGAGGAAACGGTGCGCACCCGCATGGCGGAATATCGCGCCAAGACAGCTCCGATCCTGCCTATTTATGAGGCGCGCAACATCGTCTCGCGTGTCGATGGCATGGCCGATATCGACGAAGTGACGGTCGCAATCGCTGCCATTCTGGATGGCACCAACGCCTGAACTGAGCTTCCCCTTGGTTCGGTTAAGGGGGAAGGCCAGGCGTTGTTGTAAGTGCTGTTAGCCGTTGCCGTACGCCGCCGCCTGCATTGGCGGCGGTCAGGCGCGTGCGGCAAGGCCGTGCAACCTCCATCCGCTATCACCATGAAGCCCGCTTGCCCAATGGCAAGAACGGGGCGAGGATCCGCCTGCGTCTCCACCTCCCCGGAGGATGGCCAAGGCTCGGCAGGTTCGGGACCAGGTTGTTCCACTTTCCTTTCTCAGCGTTGTTACGGGAGAAGGGCGGTCCGGCGGAGGAGCGGTTCGGCGTATTCTGTGCTCTCTGGACTTGGGACGGCAGGACAACGGCCCCCACGCCCCAAAGCCCCCGGCTGCAAATGAAGGTTAACGCCGGGCTTTAACCACGATCTTAACGGAAGCGTTGCTATTTCATTGCTACAACGCAACCGTGAGTGAACCGCCCCCATCGCGAACCCGCTTGACGGAGCTTGATGCCCTGAGGGGTCTTGGCGCGCTGTGCGTTCTGACGTTTCACTATTCGACACGCTTCCACGAACTTTTCCCTCAGGCAGCGCATGTGCCGTTCAGCTTTCCCGGCGGGAATTACCGTGTGTTGCTGTTCTTCACCATTTCGGGCTTCGCGATCTTCTTCACGCTGGATCGCATCTCTGGTGCGCGGGACTTTATAATCAACCGCTTTGCGCGGCTTTACCCGGCTTATCTTGCGGCCATGCTACTGACATTGTCGATCGAGTATCTGGCCAGCGCTACGCAGCTGCTGATCGGGCCGGAAGCGATTTTGGCCAATTTCACCATGTTGCAGGGTTTTGCGTTCATCCCCGAAGTCGATGGCGCCTATTGGACGCTGACCGTCGAAATCGCCTTCTATGCCTGCATGATTGCCCTGTGGTGGTGGGCGGGACTCCAACGTTTGGAGCCTGTTCTTGCGGTGTGGCTGGTTGTGCGCTGGATCTTCGCCCTATGGCCCGACATGCCCGAACGCGTCGTGATGCTGCTGGTGCTGCGCTACATACCCTTCTTCATCATCGGCATGCTGTCATATCGGGTCTGGTCGGGGCGGCGCAGCTGGCGGCAGCAGGTTCCCTATGCCGCGCTGGCGTTGCTGTCGGTGGCGACGATGGACAGCTGGGACGTCTCCGTCATGGCATGCGTGCTGCTGGCTGCCTTCGCCGCGCTCATCGCCGGACGGTTGCATTTCATTGCGATCCGCCCGTTGCTGTGGCTGGGCGGCATCAGCTATTCATTCTACTTGATCCATCAGCATGTCGGCTTTGTGGTGATGCTGAAGATGGCAGAGGCGGGATGGAGTCCCTGGATCGGCTTTTTCGCGGCGTTTCTAGTGGCCTTGACACTGGGGACGGCCATCAACCGCCTGGTCGAACGCCCTGCGGGAGAAGCGATTCTGGCCTGGTGGAAGAAGCGACGCGTCAGTCATGCTGCGCCCGGGGAGGCAACCGCCACCAGCCAGGCATGAAAAAGGGGCGCTGCCGCAAAGACGGCAACGCCCCTTTTCACCAAAGACCGTTGCGTTACTGCGCGCGGGGAGCCGCCGTCGCAGCGTTGGCGGGCAATCCGCCCAACTGCGTCACCAACTTCGTATAGGCGTCGAGATAGGCGAGCACGATGACCTGCCCGATCTCGGTATTCTGATAGCCACCACCGCCTGCTGCGGCGACTCCGCCCCACCAGCCAGCGCCGCCACCACCGCCAAAGCTCAGGTCCGACTTGCGTGAATAGCCTTCGGTCAGTGCTTCTTCTTCGGTGGTCCGCGCGTTGACGATCGACAGGGTGACGTTCGCCTCGCTCTTCTTGATCGAAATGCCGCCAGCCAGCGCACCCAGCGTCCGGCCACCGAGCATGCCGCCAATCAGGCCGCCGAACGCATTGCCGCCGCTATTCTTGTTCGACGACACGATGTCGGGCTGCAGGAAATAGTCCGCCGCCTTCACCTGGCCACGGCCCAGGTTCGATCCCGCCTGAAGCTCGCCAGCGTCCGCCATCGCGCGTTCCATGTTGCGGTTAGCCATCGCGCGACCGCGATTGACCAGGCCGAAACAGCCGGATTGCTGGATGAATACCTTCAGGATCGCTTCCGGGCTGCCCAGGTTCAGTTCACGCCACCACTGATTGTCGGGTTCGACAATGGCGACCGTGCCCAGACGCTTCGTGCAGCGCGGGATTTCGGCAGTTTTCTTGGCCTGCTGCTGACGGGCGGAAGAACCCTTTTCGGCGGCGAGCGCCGGAGACGCCGTGGCGGCCAGAACGGCTGCGGCAGCGATGAACGACGTGAACATGCGCATGAAATGCACCCCCTGAAAAATAGTTGGAAACAGTTCTGCTTCGTAGCGACCCTATTACCGCGCCAAGCTCTAGCACAACAACGTTCCGGTTCAAGCGAGGCTTAATATGACATCTGCCATGGCCGCGACGCCAACATGCGCGAGTCTGCTGACAGGTCTGCAAATGGCTGCTATCGGCGCGGTCCATGACCGACCTTTCCCATATCCGCAACTTTTCGATCATCGCCCATATCGACCATGGCAAGTCGACATTGGCAGATCGCCTGATCC
>CBFHAG010000054.1:0-14219 GCA_965653535.1 uncultured Sphingobium sp. | reverse complement strand
AAGCATCCCCTTGCCTACCGTCCCGGCACAGGATAGGGAGCCGCCTTCCAGCGAATGCGGAGCGGTGGCCGAGTGGTCGAAGGCGCTCGCCTGGAAAGTGAGTATACGTCAAAAGCGTATCGAGGGTTCGAATCCCTCCCGCTCCGCCAGCTAGTCTCAAATTGTTGAGAATATTAGGCTGTAGTGACATTTTAGGGATTCACGTGAGCGCAGATTTCTGATTCAACACTGGCTTTTGGAGGCTGGTGTGGAAGGTGAGGTTCTCAGGGACGATCAGTGGGAGCGGCTTCGGGAGTTCGTGCCGGGCGGTCGCAAGGGCAAGCGTGGTCCGCGCAGCGACGGTCGTCGTTTTCTGGATGCGTTGCTATGGCTGGCCCGGTCAGGGGGACGCTGGCGCGATCTGCCGGAGAAGTTTGGCCCCTACCAGACCGCCAAGCGTCCCCAGCGCGCCGCTCTGATCATGAACGACGCTGTGCGTAAGGCCAACGCCCTGCCTGCTCGCTGAGACCGAAATATCAAAGCCAATCCATTCTCCCGTTGGCGGCCGCAGAAGATGGGCGGTGAGGTCGAGATTGGGGAAGGCAGCATCCTGTGGCGATGCCAGCGGCGTTAGGCCGTTGGCGATGTCGACCAGCCCCATCATCCGCGCAGTGGCCGACACGGTTTCGCCACCCAGCAACGCGAAGGGTGAACGCATCCAGCAGCGGGCGCGACCCTGCCCTTGCTGTTGCCGCCGCACCTCCACACTAGCGATGAAACCTCCGGCCCAGAGGCTGGACGGGTTCCAGCCAAGCATGGTGTCGGGCGGTGGCAGAGTGGGAAAATTGGTCGCAGCGAGCGCGCTGCTGTCATAGGCCTGGGTCAACCAGGCGCGCAGGACGATAGCGGGGCGACCGCCATGGCTGAGCCGCGCTTCCACCAGTTCGATGGTGCGCCCCGGTCGCAGCACGGCGACCTCTATGTCAACCGCCTCCATCGGGATGACGCCCCATATGTCGTATGAGAGACGCGCGACCTGCAACCGATCGTCCCGTCGCACGGCATGATCCGCTTCCACCGCATGGAGCAGCAGGCCGATCGCCGGCGCGACATGCTGTTCCGCGACATTCCATGCGCCGCCGACATGGGCCGTGGGCATGAACCGGCCATCGTCCATCCGCAGGAAGTAGGCCTGCGGGCCGCTGTTTTCAGACCCCAAGACCCAGTTCCCCTTCCATGATCGCCCGCATCTCGAATTTCTGCGCCTTTCCGGTCACAGTCATCTCGAACCGGTCGACGATACGCACGTAGCGGGGGATTTTGAAATGGGCGATCTGCCCCCGACAATGGTCCAGCACATCCTGTTCCGACAGGGTGGCGTCAGCCTTGGGGATGATCCAGGCGCAGACCGCCTCGCCGAATTTCGCGTCGGTGACGCCGAACACCTGCGCATCGGCGATGGCGGGGTGGCGGAGCAGATATTCTTCTATCTCGCGCGGATAGATATTTTCGCCGCCGCGAATGATCATGTCCTTGATCCGGCCGGTGATGCGGACATAGCCGCGCGCGTCCATCGTCGCCAGGTCGCCCGAATGCATCCAGCCATCGGCGTCGATCGCCTCCGCCGTGCGATCAGGATCGTTCCAATAGCCCAGCATAACGGCATAGCCGCGCGAGCAATATTCGCCCTGCTGGCCAATGGGGACGACCGCGCCATCGGGGCCGACGACCTTTGCCTCCGCATTGGGGTGAACGCGACCGACCGTGGTTACCCTTTCCTCCAGCGGATCGTCCGTCGCGGTCTGGGTGGTGAGCGGGCTGGTTTCGGTCATACCGTAGCCGATGGTGATCTGGCTAAGGTTCAGCCGCTCCATCACCTGCCGCATCACCGTTTCCGGGCAGGGCGATCCCGCCATTATGCCGGTGCGCAACGTCGATATGTCGAATGCGTTCAGGTCAGGCTGGTTCAGGATGGTGATGAACATGGTCGGCACGCCATGCAGCATGGTGCAGCCTTCCGCCTGCACCGTGTCCAGCACCAGCCGGGGATCATAGGCTTCACCCGGATAGATCATCGCCGCGCCACTGGTCAGCGCCGCCATATTGCCCAGCACCATGCCGAAACAATGGTAGAGCGGCACCGGGATGCACAGGCGGTCAGCGGCTGTGAGACGCATCGTGCGGGCCGAGAAATAGCCATTGTTGAGCACGTTGCGATGGGTCAGCGTCGCGCCCTTGGGCTGCCCGGTGGTGCCGCTGGTGAACTGGATGTTGATCGCGTCGTTGCGGTCGAGCGTCGCCTCGATCGCGGTCAGGCGATCGGCGTCGCCCTCCACCAGCAGATCGGACCAGTTCAACCAGCCCTGCTGCCTTTCCTCGCCCAACACGACCACGTGGCGCAGCACCAGGAGCCGGTTCGGCCCGATCTCCCGCAGCATCGCCACATAGTCGCTGCTCCTGAAGCGGGGTGCGGTGACCAACACGCTGCACCCGACCTTGTTCAGTGCATAGTCGACCTCGCTGGTGCGATAGGCCGGGTTGATATTGACCAGGATGGCGCCGATCCGCGCCGTTGCGAACTGGATCACCGTCCATTCGGCGCAATTGGGTGCCCAGATGCCGACGCGATCGCCCTTGCCGACGCCAAGGTCCAGCAGCCCGGTGGCGACGGAATCGACCTGCGCGAGCAGCTGTGCCCAGGTCCAGCGGATGGACTGGTGCCGCGACACCAGGGCGAGGCTGTCGCCATGTTCCGCTGCGACATTCAGCAGCGCCTGGCCGATGGTGGTTTCCAGCAACGGGACGTCGGTGGCTCCCCGCGCGATCGACAGGCCGCTCATCGTTTGATGTTGATGACTTGCAGTTGGGTATATTCGGCCAGTCCTTCCTCGGCCTGTTCAACGCCCAGCCCGCTGTTCTTGAAGCCCGCCATCGGGATATGCGGGCCGATGGCGATATGCTGGTTGACCCAGACTTGCCCGCTTTCGATCCGGGCGGCGATGTCGGCGGCGCGCGCCACGTCGCGGGACCAGACCGACCCACCAAGCCCATATTCGGACGCATTGGCTCTGGCGATCACATCCTCCACATCGTCGAACTTGATCAGCGGCAGGATGGGGCCGAACTGTTCCTCGTCCACGATCGTCATTCCATCGGTGACGTCACGCACGATGGTCGGCGCGATGAAATAGCCCGCCCGCTCCATGGCCGGCCCTCCGGCGACGATCTTGCCTTCGGATCTGGCGGCATCGAGGAAGCCCTTCACTTTCTCGAACTGCATGGCGTTCTGGATCGGGCCGATCTGCGTGCCCTGTTCCAGCCCGTCGCCTACGATCGCTGCCTCCGCCAGCACCGCCAGTTCCTCGCACATCGCGTCGTAAATATCGGCGTGGACATAAGCGCGCTTCACCGCCAGGCACACCTGTCCGCAATTCAGGAAGGCATTGCCGAAGATCGCCTTCGCCGTTTCGCGCACATCGACATCTTCCAGCACGATAGCCGGATCATTGCCGCCCAGTTCCAGCGTCACCCGCTTGAGGCCCTCGGCACTGCTGGCGGCGATGCGCTTGCCGGTCGCGGTGGAGCCGGTAAAGCCGATCTTGGCCACATCCGGGTGGGTGGTCAGATGCGGTCCAAGATCGTTGGCGTCGGTGATGACATTGACGACCCCGGCGGGGAAAATCTCTTTGCACAGAACCCCCAGCGCCAGCGCGGTGGCGGGCGTGGTCGGTGCGGGCTTCAGCACGATGGCATTGCCCGCCAGCACTGCTGGCCCGATCTTCCAGCAGGCGACCAGCAGCGGGAAGTTCCAGGCGATGATACCGACCACCACGCCCAGCGGCTTGTGCCTGACGGCGATATAGCCCGCTGCGTCATCCTGAATGACGCGATCCGGCAATTCCAGCGTCGCATAATGGCGCAGGAAACCTTCGGTCCAGGCGACCTCGCCCTGCGCTTCCGACAGTGGTTTGCCCTGTTCCTGCGTCAACAGCCGCGCCAGTTCCGCGCCATTGGCCACGACCGCATCGGCCAGCGCGGTCAGCTTCGCCTGCCGCTCGGCATAGGGCACCGCCGCCCAGCCGGGCTGCGCCGCCTTGGCCGCCGCGATCGCCTGATCCGCCTGGGCGGCCGAAGCCCGCGCGACCGTGGTGAACGCCTCGCCCGTCGCCGGGTTGACGACCTCCATCTGGAGGTCGCCATCGGTAAGCTCGCCGCCAATCAGCAGCTTATAGTCCGCCATGATCCTCTCCTTGCGCTATTTTTAGAATTTCGCGCCGACCGTCACGCCATATGTCCGCGGATTGCCGATGTGATTATAGTCGAAACCAAAGCCTGCGAGCAGATCCACCCGCGAAGTGAAGTAGAATTTCTGCGTAAGGTTCTTCGCCCAAAGCGAGGCGTTGAAGCGCCCGTTCGCGCTTTCCCAGTCGATATGGCCGCTGAGCAGGGCATAGCCCTTTTGCTTCAGGCGGGGGATGTTCACCACCTCGAAATATTGGCTCGACTGATAGGCCACTTCCGGGTGGACGGAGAAGCTGCCGAAGCCGCCCTCCACAACCGTCCAGTCGATCCCGCTGTTAAGTGTCAAGCTCGGCGCGTTGGACAGGCGATTGCCGCCCACATCGACGCCGCTGACCGTGCCCTGCTTGATCTTGGCAGACAACACGCCCAAGCCCGCACGCACGGTCAGCATGTCGGCGGCCCGCACGGTCAATTCGGCTTCGCCACCAAAGATGCGTGATTTGGGGATGTTGAGCAATGTCTGCGCCGCGCTCGACGGATCGACGTTGATGAACTGCTGGTTCTTGTAACCATAATAGAAGCCGGCGACGTTCAGCGTGATGCGGCGATCCCAGAACTGGGTCTTCGCGCCGACTTCATAGGATGTCACCTGCTCCGCCTTGGCTACCGACAGTTCTGACGGGTCGAAAAAGGCCTGCGCATTGAAGCTGGGTGCGCGATACCCCCGGCTGACGCTGGCATAGAGAAGGTTGCCGCCGGCCAGCTTATAGTCGAGGCCGATCTTGCCGGAGAAATTGTCTTTCTTGAAGCGCAAATCGGACAGCGGGATCAGGGTCGCGACGACGCTATCGTCGACACCCAACGCCTGCGAAATGAAGCCGTTCTGGCGGCCCGTGTCATGGGTATAGCGCAGCCCCCCACGCAGCGTCACCGCCTCGCTAATCTTGTATTTGAGGTCGGAATAGACAGCGACGCTCTTCTTCACCTGGGTGAACTGGTTCTGGACCTTGCAGGCCAGCGGCAGGCCGTCGGCGCAATCCTGCGCGTCGATGGTGCCGTCCGCGTTCACGTCGACATCGGTGGCGATCTCGAAGGCGGTGCGGTTGAAGACTTTTTCCCGGTTGAAATAGACGCCCAGGATGAAGTCGAACGGACCGCCCGTGTCGCTGGTCAGGCGCAAATCCTGCGCGAACTGGCTGGCCTTGTCGTAATAGGGGATTTCCAGCAGCTTGGTCGCCGTGCCGTCGGTATCCTCGCGGAAGAACAGCGTGCCCTTGTCATAGGAGGTGATGCTGGTCAGCGCGATCGCGTCCGACAGATCGACATTGGTCGTCAGCGCCACCGATGTCGTGCGGGCGCGGCGGCGGGTAGAGACGTCGGACGCGATTTCCCGGCGCGACAGACCGGGCCGATTGACGGCTTCAGGCTGGGCATAGATGCCGTAATTTTGCGGGTGCTGGAAACTGGTGGAGGCGCGCAGGACGAAAGTCAGCCCATCCACCGGCTCGGCCTTCAGCGTTCCGCGAAACGCATATTCGCGGGTGCTGGCAAGGTCCGGCATGCCCGGTTCGACATTCTTGAACCAGCCGTCCGCCCTGGCGAAGGTGCCCGCCACGCGCAGGGCGGCCTTCTCGCCCAGCGGCACATTGACGGCGCCGTTCGCCTCGAAGCGATTATAATTGCCATAACCGGCGTTCAGGTAACCGCTGGTCTCACCCAGCTTGGCTTCGCGGCTAATGATGTTGACCGCGCCGCCGGTCGTGTTCTTGCCGTAAAGCGTACCCTGCGGCCCGCGTAGCACCTCGACCCGTTCGAGATCGTACATGGCGACGCCGAGGAAGGCGAAGTTGCCCTTATAGACTTCATCATAATAGGTGGCGACCGGGCTCGACTGGTTGAGGCTATAGTCGGACATGGACACGCCGCGCAGCGCGAAGATCGGCGTATTATCGCCTACAATCGAGGTGAGCTGGAGATTGGCGACCTTCGTCACCAGGCTGTCGACGCTGCTGATGCGCGACTTTGCCAACATATCACCGCCTATGGCGGTTACGGAAATCGGGACAGACTGTACATTTTCCGATCGCTTGGCCGCCGTAACGACGATTTCGCCTTGCGCGCCTTCCTGCGCGAACACCGGATTCATCATGCCAAGACCAGCGAAAGCCGCACAGCCGCACGCTACCAACCCTGAATATACTTCCCCCATCGATTATACTCCAATCATGGTTTTCCCTGTTCCATTCCTGCATTTTCGAACCCCGCCACCAGTCGCGCTCTTGCAGCGACGCGATCCAGGCGCAGGGGATTACGGCGCAAGGCAGCGATTTCCGTGGCGGAATAGGGCCTGAAATCGCTTGGCAGATGCTCTGCGTCGAAAGTGTAAAGTGTCCAGTTGACCAGTTCCGCCAGTCGCCGGTCGTCCAGATCTACCGTGGCGACGCCCGGCACCTGTCCGATGAACGCCCGCCCACCCGGCACCGTCAGGAAACGGGCGACGATGCCACGCATGGGGGGATTTGACCGATCGTCGCCACCCCCGTCGGGGCGGTGGCAGCCCTGGCATTTCAATATATAGTCCTGATGCGCCTGACGCGGATTCATGACGCCCGGCATCGCTCGGTTGCTGGCCCCAGCGGCCAGGGTCGCGGACAATGCGACCAGGCCTGCCAAGGCGAGCAGGACGAGCTTCACTTGCCGCCCACCCCTTTATGAAGTTTCGCGACATCGGCGGCGCTCAGCGCCTTGGCCCCGGCCCGGTATCCGGCCACTTCCTGATCGGTGAAGGGCTTGAAGGCGGGGCCAGTCCTGGCAATCGACCCGCCGACATGGTTGAGCACGGCTGCCACCCCGGCATCGTCCAGCCCGCCTTGCGCTGGCATCATGCCGCGATAGGCCTTGCCCTCGACATTGATCGGGCCGTTCAGTCCCTTGATGACGGCCAGCGCCAGATAGCGGCGGCCACCCGGCTTGGCGGCCAGTGTGCGGAAATCAGTGCCCAGCGGCGGATAGGCGCCCGGTACGCCAGCGCCGGTCCGGGTGTGGCACGCAGCGCAGCGATTGTAGATGGTCGCGCCATCCTGCGCCGCTTGCGCCATCCCTGCTGTCATGAGCAGGGCCAGTCCCAGAGCGACCTTCATTTCGGCTGCTCCAGAGCGGTGCCGACAATCGCCGCGACCGAGCAATTATAGATGCTGCTTTCGGTTCCCAGGCACCAGTTATAGTCGTTGTTCGACTGGGGCCGGACCTGCGGTCGGTCACCTTCATTGCGGTTGCATAGGCATTGGCCGCAGGACGACACGCCGCAACAGTCATTATAGCTGATGATATAGGCGCGACCGTCCGCCGGGTTGGTACAGGTGCCGATCCAGGTGATGGGCGACATTTCCGTGCCCGGCGGGCAGGTGTTGACCGTGCCGCCGCAACAGGAACAGAGAAAGCCGTCGATCGCGCAATAGCGCCAATAGTCGCAACTCGCCGGATTGCCGGGGTCCTGCGGCGTGCCGGTAGTCATTTCCGGTCGGGCGGCATCGGGATGGGTGGCCGCGCGCGCCACCGGCAAGGCGGGCAGCATGGCCGTGCCGGTCATCCCCGCCCCAAGCCAGGCCAGCAACGAGCGGCGGGATGTGCCCCGCGCCACGGTTCGGGCCATCCGTTCGGTGAATTTGTCGAGACCGGCCATGGTTCAGGCCTCCTTCCGGCGGGCGAGGAAATCCTGGATCGACGCGACGCCGCGTTCCTTTGCCTCGAACAGGCTTTCCAGATGCTCACGGCTGTTGATGAGGCCGAGCGAGGCGATCTTGCCGGTTTCATCCAGCAACACGGCATAAGGCAGCTTCGCGACGCCGAAGGCGCGGCCAAGGGCTTCGGACAGGATGATCGGCAGGCCGTCCAGCCCATGGTCGGACGCCATGGCGCGGTAGGCGGGTTTTGTGCCGTCCCCGGCGACAACTACGTCGATCCAGTCCGCTTCGGCGCGCGCGGCGGAGCGCAGCACCGGCAGCAGCGACTTGCAGACCGGGCAATCGGGTGATGCGAAGAAAAGCAACTGGCTGCGTCCATCGCGTTTGCCGCCGATGCGCAATTTTGCGTCGTCGATGGTGACAAGGTCCATCGGCGTCGCCGTCTCGCCAATCTTCACGCCCTGATGCAGGGTGAGCGCGCCGGCGGGAGCGATCCGTTCGTGCAGGATGCCGACCTGCCGGGCGAGCGCCGCTATCAGCAGGGCCTGGGCGATCACCGCCGCCCAAAGCAATATCTGGGATGTCAGCATCAGTTCTTCCTCCAAACAGGGCGGGGAATGGCAAGTATCTCGGCGGCACCCAACCAGAGCGCCAGGAAGCCCGCGGCGGCGAAGGGCGCATCGAGCGTGAGGGCGGCACCGGGCAACAGGCTCACAAGGAGTGCGAGACAGGCGAGCAGCGCCGGACGGGCGATCTGGACCCAGCCGACCAACCGCTCCCGCGCGACGAGATCGCAACCGCAATCGAGTGACTGGCCGCGGCGGCGCAGCAGCAGCAGGGCATAGAGCGCCCAGAGCAGCATCGCGACGATGGCGCCGGTCGGTCGCAATGGCTCAACCAGCAGACACAGGGCAGCGGTCATTTCCGCGACGCCCGCCGCGATCAGCAGCAGGTGACCAGCCGGTGCTCCGGCCCCGATGAGCCGCGCCGCCGCCGTCCCAAGCCGCTGGCGATCGATCGCCTTGTGCAGCGCGGACGCGCCCAGCAGTATGGCGAGAAATAGGGGAAGCGCGACCATCAGGGCACCGTGATGACGATGGGGTTGGCCGCGACCGTTGCGCCCAGGGTCCGCACGAAAGCACCAGTCGCGGCATCATGCACATCGATCACGCCGTCAGCACGCGCCACGATCAACTGCGGCGCATCCTCACGCGTGACCGCAATGGCCAGCCCCTGCCCCTTGAGCGCGATACGAGAGAGGCGCGTCTTCTTGACCGGATCTACGACCCAGACTTCGGTGCCGCCATCCTTGTGGCTGCCTTCCTTGCCGTTCGGACTCATCAGCACATAGAGTAGCCCCTTGGCGTCCGAGGCGATGACCTGCCAGCCGCCGGGGCGCCATTGCCCCCCCACACCCGCTTTGCCGCCGTCCGCCTTGCCCACGCTGAAGGCACCCGGCAGCGGCTTGGCGACTGGTCCAAACAGGTCGATGCCCTGGACCATGCCATAATAGCTGACGAACCAGGCCGTGCGACCCACCATGGCGGGCGTGCCGAACAGCGGCTGCCGGTCAATGTCCTGCACCTTGGCGACGCTGCTGGAGGAGGATGCCTGCCCCTTTTCGTCCAGCGTCAGGCTAAAGATCGATCCATCGGCGCACAGGCTGCTGAAGCCGCGCTGGCCGCTGGGATAGATTTGGGTGCAGCCGGGCAGATCGATCTCCCCCAACACCTTGCGCCCTTCCAGATCGACGACGGTGACCGACTGGGCCGGGGTGAAATTGGCGACAAGCGCCCATTTGCCGCCATTGGTGAATTGGAAGACGTTGGGATAGGTGACAGACAACTGGCGCTTGCCGCCGGGCAGGATGATCTCGCCCTTGGGCTGAAGCGTTTTCATATCCCATATAGTTATGGCGTCAGTGCGTTCGCCACGGGTCAGACGGCTGTAAAATGTTTCTGCCGTGTAAATTTCGCTGCGGTCCGGCGCGATCAGTTCATTGGCGAACTGCGCCGCGCGCACAAGCCCCTTGAGCGGCCGGTCGACCGAGTGGGTATCGACCAGCGCCAGCTTGCCGTCAAGGATAGAGGCGAAGTTGAGGTCATGGACCAAGACCCAGCTTTTCGGCCAATTATCAGGTAGTTCCGTGACACTGGGCAGCGTCTCTTCGGGCAAGGGTGTAGGGAATTTTATAGTGTCGGCAGACGCCGACAAGGGCATTGCCGCGCCAAGCAGCAAGCTCAGACCAATGGACCGCATGTCTGTGTCTCCCTCTGCGGACCTCATCCGCTTGAGGAGGATTATGAAGAAGGAGAAACAATTCTGTCAAGTGACCTAAATTAGTCATTCGACATATTTTGAACGAACCTCTATAATGCACACAATCGAACGAAAAATGATGGATAATCAGATGGATGAGGCGAAAGGCCAAACGGCGGTCCTGATCATGGCAGATCGGGATGGCGGCTATTCAAAGGGGCATGAGACGCGCGAGCTGATCCTCCACACCGCCCTCAACATCCTGATTGAGGAAGGCTATCGCGCGATGAGCATGCGCCGAGTCGCAGCTGACTGCGGCATCAAGTTCGGCAACCTGACCTATCATTATCGCAGCCGCGAGGATCTGGTCCGCGAATTGCTGGAAGCGGTGATCCGTAGCTATGAGGTGGAGTTCGACGAAATCATCCATTTGCCGGGGCCGCCAGCCGAACGGCTGCAACGCATCTGCCGGTTCATCCTGCAGGATATTCGCAGCAAGAAAACGACGCACCTCTTTCCAGAACTTTGGGCACTGTCCAATCACGATAGTTTCGTGCTGGGCCGTGTACAGGAGTTGTACGAACGCGCCCGCGCACCGCTGGCCGAGATCATCGGGGAAATGCGGCCCGATCTTGCCGCCGAGGACCGTAGGGTCATAGCCCTGTTCATTTCAGCTTCAATGGAAGGTGTTACGCCTTTTGGTGGTTTCGAAAAACCGTTCGAGTGCGTTATGCCCAAGCTTGAAGTTATCGCCATCCACTCCTTCGTCTCTCTCGTGGAAACCTACGATCGCGCGGGGGAATGTTGATAAACGATTGAATCCTGCTCGCGTGATCGCTTTCAAGAACCGGGAAACTCGGCAGGATTGGCTGGGTAAGACGCAAACCGGTTCATCTGCGTCAGCCGGCCTGCACGAGGAACCGGGCATTCTGGGCATCCCAGCTGCATTGATCACTCCCTGGGCAAGCAGCATGGTGCCGTCCACATCCGCTTTCTGGCGACCTGTGAGTATTGCCTCGGTCACGGGTGGAGAGAGGAAAACGAGCCGCAGCACGCGAATCATCCAGAAAGCGGTGGCGTTGAACGACTGGATCACCGAAACGAACGAAACGCCGACTGCATCGATTTCTTCCACCAGCTTTGCAAAGTCGAGCAGGGAACGGGTCAGCCGGTCGACCTTGCAGACGACGATGATGTCGATCCGCCCTTCCCTCACATCCTCGAGCAGGCGCTGCAGTCCTGGCCGCCCGAGCGTGCCCCCCGAGACGCCCCATCATCATAGCATCCGGCAAGCGCGGTCCAGCCCTCGCTCGCCTGCGAGAGGATGTAGGCTGCGCAGACCTCCCGCAGTTCGCTTTTGTCTGACAGCGCCTTAACAGCTTTGAGTGTCAACAGAGGCAGGAGCAGTCTGTGCCGGAATTTATATTCCAATACATATTGACACGCAATTCAAATTCCAATATTAATATCCAAAACGTCGACTGAAGACTCGGCGAAACGGAGGGAAGGATGTTTGAAATGTCCGCAATTCGTCGTAGGCGCCTGATCGTGCCCGTGTTGCTGGCGGGCGTGGCGATTTCGCCAACTCACGCCTTTGCACAAGCGCCTGAGCAAGCGACAGGTACAAAAGCCAGGGGGCTGGCCGATATCGTGGTCACGGCCCGCAAGACCGAAGAGCGGCTCCAGGATGTACCGGTTGCAGTGACCGCACTCGGCTCAGAGCAGCTCGAAGCTCGATCCATGGCCGATCTGCGTGATGTGGGCCGCTTTACCCCCAACGTCTATTTCTCGAACATCGGTTCGGCGAGCCCTCACCAGGCAGCCGTGTTCATCCGCGGCATTGGCCAGGCGGAGGGAATGATCACTGGTGATCCGGGCGTCGGACTTTATGTCGATGGCGTTTATTACGGGCGGTCACAGGGTGGCATCATGGATCTGCTCGATCTTGATCGAGTGGAGGTGCTGCGCGGTCCTCAAGGGACGCTGTTCGGCAAGAATACCATCGGCGGCGCGATCAACGTCGTCAGCCGCGCCCCGGTCGGCGATGGATCCGGCCAGGTTTCGCTGACGGTGGGCAACTATAAGCGTATTGAGGCGGGGGGAGCGATCGATCTCGGCCTCGCCGAAGGGCTGTCGCTCAAGGTCAGCGGACTCTCGCGCAATCGCGGATGCCTGTATAATCGGGCGAGCGACCGAGCCTGCTATGGCGATATCTCAATTCAAACGGGGCGCGCATTCCTGCGTTACAAGCCTGAAGGCGCTTTCACCGCCGACGTGATTGTCGATGTCACGCATAGTCGCCAGCACGCCCTCCCGCACGGCATCATTGCCTACAACCCCAATGCGGCGGGCATTCAGGACTATAATGCGCGGGTTCTGGCTGGCACCGCGCCGGGGCCGCAGCTCCTCAACACCAATCCCGAAATCGCATCGAGCAATCCCTATGTGACGGAAGGCAGCCTGCCTACCGACGCCACTCTGGAAGCCTTCGGGTCTTCGCTTCATCTGCAATATGACCTGGGCGGGGCAGTGCTGCATTCGATCTCCGCCTATCGCAAGGTCAGCGCACGATCGGTCGAGAATTCGGATGGCTCGCGCGCGGAATATGCCGAAGTACCAAGCTTCACCAAGGCGAAGCAGTTTACGCAGGAATTGCGGCTGGACGGTTCCACGCTGAACGGTCGACTCGATTATGTCGCAGGCCTCTATTATTTCTGGGAAAAGGGTTCGACATTCGAATCGGTATTGATCCCTTATGTATTTGGCGGTCTGGGCGGCACCGGCGGCTGGCAGCAGGACAACCGACAAGTTTCGAAATCCTATGCCGCTTTCCTGCATACCTCCTTCGCGCTCACCGATGAGCTGCGTTTGACGGCAGACATTCGCTATACCAAGGATCGCAAGCGCTTCACCGGCGGTCGCAAGTCCGTCACCTCGCCGACATTCGACCAGGTGCCGCTGACGACCACGAGCGCCAGCTGGGGTGTTTGGACGCCTAAATTCGGTATCGACTATAAAGTAACGCCAGATCTTCTTGTCTATGCTTCGGCATCGCGAGGCTATCGCTCGGGCGGCTTCAATGGCCGGGCGGAAAGCCTGCTGGCGATAACGACGCCCTACAATCCCGAATATGTCTGGAGCTATGAAGCCGGCATCAAGTCGCAGCTCCTGGACAATCGGGTGCGGCTGAATCTTGCCGCCTTCACTTCGGATTACAAGAATCGGCAGCAGACCATCTTGCGCTTCGTACCCGGTACGACGACCTTCGCACCGGTGGTTGCCAACGCCGCGAGCGCGCGCGTGAAGGGTTTCGAGGCGGAGCTGACCGCCATGCTGACGCCGCGTTTCCTGATTGAAGGCAATGTTGGTTATACCGACGCCAAATTCACCAAGATCGATCCTGCCGTAACCGACATCACGTTGAACAGCGTGGTCACTTTCGTGCCCAAATGGACAGCGTCAGCGGCAGCGCAATATACGGTTCCGGTCGCTGGCCTTGGTGGCGAAATCATCGCTCGCGTCGATTATTCGTTCCGCGACAAGGTGTCGTTCAATCCCACGCCGACGATCTACAATACGCAAAAAGCGATCAGCCTCGTCAATGCGCGTCTTGGTTACAAATCGAATGATGGAGCGTGGGATATCGCGCTTTACGGCCGCAACCTGACCAACAAGCGGTACAAGCTTTGGGCCAACGATCTTTATGAATCGGCGTTCGGTGTCGCGTTCGCCTGGTACAGCGATCCGCGGGAATATGGCATCACCGTCAAGCGCAGCTTCTGACAGACATGAAGGCGAGCCCGGCGATAGGGCAACAGAGCAAAGTGGACGCATCGAAGGCGCACGGATGTTACGGTCGACGCCCGGATGCGGGTCCTGCGAGTGTCCACACACAACCGCTCTAAACTCGCAGCGTAAGGCGCGAGAGAAAAGGGTGCTTCTCTTGCGTTGAGCGCCCGATTTCCAACGACGCCGATGCGACGCCCCTAGAGCATCGTGCGGAAAAGTGGGAACCGGTTTTCCGCAAAAAACGACGCGACAACAAACAACTAGAGC
>CBFHAG010000053.1:0-15691 GCA_965653535.1 uncultured Sphingobium sp. | reverse complement strand
GCACAGTCGGTGGCGACCTGATCCTCAATCGCAGCCGGTTCACTATGGGCCGGGCGACCGCCGTGGCGCAGATCCCCGAATTGCGCGTCACCGAAACGCGTCGCAATGGCGATGAAATAGAGCGGCCACGGACCAGCAAGCCGTGGGCGCTGGCGATCAAGGCCAAGGCTCGCGATCGCCTGACCGTCACCGGACTTGGCCTCGACAGCGAATGGCGCGCCAATCTGGCCATAGGCGGCACGGTGACGACGCCCGCGATCCTGGGCCGGGCGGAGCTTGTTCGGGGCGGCTATACCTTTGCGGGCCGACGGTTCGAACTGCGCGAAGGCAGGATACAGTTTGACGGACGCACTCCGGTGAACCCGTCTCTGGACATCGATGCCGAAGCGGACGTCAACGACCTGACGGCGACGATCCATGTCGGGGGCACGGGCCTGAAACCCGATATCAGCTTCACCAGCATTCCCGCATTGCCGCAGGATGAGCTGTTGTCCCGAATCCTGTTCGGAACGTCCATCACCAACCTTTCCGCGCCGGAGGCTCTGCAACTGGCGTCGGCTGTCGGTTCGCTTCAGGGCGACGGCGGGCTGGACCCGATCAATGCGGTGCGCAAGGCGGCTGGGCTGGACCGGCTGCGGATCATCGCCGCCGACCCCACCCAGGGGCAGGGCACGTCATTGGCGGCGGGCAAATATCTGACGCGTAAAACCTATGTGGAGCTGATCACCGACGGACAGGGCTATTCCGCGACCCGCATGGAATATCAGGTCACCCGCTGGCTTTCGCTTCTGGCGGCCATATCGACCTTGGGACGGGAAAGCGCCAACGTCCGCATATCGAAGGATTATTGACTCGCCAGCCAGGTCGCGGCGGGTCTACACGGACGTTGTAGGCGGCTATAATGTCGCTTCGATTTCCCGCGCGGCAAGGTCGGGATTTTCGGCAAGGCTGATTGGCCGTCCCACCACCAGCATCGATGCGCCCCTATCGAGCGCCTCGCGCGGGGTAACGGCGCGCTTCTGATCGCCCATTGCGCCGCCCGCAGGCCGGACACCGGGCACAACGAAAAAGCCATCCGGCCACGCCCGTTTCGCCATCGCCACTTCCTCGCCGGAACAGACGATGCCATCCAGGCCCGCACTGCGCGCCAGGTCGGCCAGTCGCGCAACCTGATCCTCTGCCTCGCCGCCGACGCCGATGTCAGCGAGGTCACCATTGTCCAGGCTGGTCAGGACCGTGACGGCCACCACCTTCGTATGGATGCCAGCCGCCGCCTTCGCGTCCTCCAGCATCGCCCGCCCGCCAGCCGCATGGACGGTCAGGACGGCGGGTTCCAGGCCATTGAGCGCCTGCACTGCCTTCGCCACGGTATTGGGAATGTCATGCAGTTTTAGGTCGAGGAAGATCGGCAGGCCGAACTTCATCATCTCCCGCACCCCGTGATGGCCGTTCGCGCAGAAAAATTCGAGCCCCAGCTTCAATCCGCCAACATGGTTATGGACCCGCTGCGCCAGTTCCTGCGCCTTTGCCAGGTCGGGTGTATCGATGGCGACGTAGATCGGGCTGCTCATGCTGTTCCTGTGGCAGAAAGGGGAGGGACTGGCGGGGTGGTGATTTCCGCAGTTTCGGTCGGGCTTGGCGTGGTGCCGGTGGTGGCGACAATCAAGGCGCGCTCGGTGCTGTCCAACCGGCGCTTCATTCGCCAGCGCGTGGCCCGCGCCATGACCCAGAAAGGCAGCGCGCCCAGCAGGAATGCGCCGATCAAAAGGACCGGCAGCTTGGTTTCCATCACCATGTCACCCCATAGCCGGACCGTGACGGGCACATAATTCGCCATGCAGAAAAAGGCGAGGGCTACGGCGATGACGACCCAAAAGGCAGTCCGCAGAAATTGCATCGGCATATCGTCCTAGCTGCTGATTTCGGGCAGCTTAGGGCATTTCAGCCGTCTTCGGAAGCGCTTCGTCCGATTTCGATACGCGCGCGTAAAGGCAAAGCAGAGCCATGCCGCCAGCTTTGCCATGGCGCGCGCGGAACTCACAACCGTGCCTGCGCATTTTTCCTTGTCGCAAGGAGGCACATATCATGGCGGCGCGCGCTTATTGGCAGGGGCAGATCAGGCTGGCTCTCGTGTCCATTCCGGTCGAAATCTATTCGGCGACCAAGTCGGGCGCGCAGATCGCATTTCACCAGATTCACGAGCCGAGCGGCAAGCGCGTTCGGTATGAAAAGACGGTTCCCGGCATCGGCGCGGTGAGGCCTGAGGACATCGTCAAAGGCTATGAGGTTAGCAAGGGCGACTATGTCCTGCTCCAGCCGGATGAGATCGAGGCGGTAAAGCTCGAGAGCAAGAAAACGCTGGAACTGACGCAGTTCGTCGATGCAGATGAGATCGACGTGCTTTATTATGAGCGGCCCTATTATGTCGTCCCCGCCGACGACCTGGCCGAGGAAGCTTTCATTGTTCTGCGCGAGGCTTTGCGCCGATCGAGGAAGGTCGGCATGGGCCAGTTGGCGATGCGCGGGCGTGAATATATCGTGTCGCTCAAGCCCTGCGGACGGGGCATGGTTTTGGAAACGCTGCGATATGCCGATGAAGTCAACCGCGCCCAAAGCTATTTTCGTGAGATTGAGGATGCAAAGCCCGACCCTGAGCTGCTCGACCTTGCCCAGACGTTGATCGAAAAGAAGACCGCGCCTTTCAAGCCCGACAGCTTCCATGACCGCTATGTCGATGCACTGGAGCGGCTGATCGAAAAGAAGAAGAAGGCCAAGGGTCGGCGTATCATCGAGGAAGAGGATACCGCGCCCGTTAAACGGAGTGGTAACGTCATCGACCTGATGGCTGCGCTCAAGAAATCTGTCGATACGGGCGGCAATGGCGGAACGGCAAAAAAGACCCCGGCACGCAAGACCGGGACTGCCAAGGCTCCGGCGCGAAAGCGGGCATGACCCATGGCCGACGCCGATCCGCTGACGGTCTATAATCGGAAACGCGATTTCACCCGGACGAAGGAGCCAGCGGGCAAGCGAGGGCGAAGCGGCGGGAATGGCTTCATCGTGCAAAAACATGACGCCACCCGGCTGCATTATGATTTCCGGCTGGAAATGGATGGCGTGTTGAAAAGCTGGGCGGTGACGAAGGGGCCAAGCCTTGATCCAGCCGACAAGCGCTTGGCCGTGCGGACGGAGGATCATCCCCTTTCCTACGCCAGTTTCGAAGGGACTATCCCCCAGGGCGAATATGGCGGCGGCACGGTGATGCTGTGGGATGAGGGGACGTGGGAACCCATCCCCGGCAAAAGCGCCAGGGATTTGGAGAAAGGACACCTTCATTTCATCCTGCACGGCCAGAGGATGAAGGGTGAATGGCTGCTGATCCGGCTGAAACCGCGTCCGGGTGAAAAACGGGAAAATTGGCTGCTGCGCAAGATCGAGGACGCGTATGCAGGCACCGGCGACGATCTGGTGGCGCGGGAGCTTACCAGCATCCGCAGCGGTCGAACGATGGGTCAGATCGCCGCGCAAGCGCCGCCTATTTCCTTGAAGGGCAAGAGGGGAAAGTCCTTCGACGCTGCCATGGCCCAGGCGAAAAAAACGACGCCGGTTCGCGCCTCGCGAAAGCGGGTGGCAGGCAAGCCGCCTGTCTTTCGTGCGCCCCAACTTGCTACGCTGGTCGATGCGGTGCCGACGGGCAATGGCTGGATCCACGAGATTAAATATGATGGCTATCGCTGCGTCATCAGCATCGCTGGGAAACAGGTGCGGGTGTTGACGCGCACGGGTTTGGACTGGACGGATCGCTTCGCGCCGATTGCTGCCGAACTGGCCGAAATGGACCTTCCACCTGCCCTGATCGACGGGGAGATCGTGGCGATGGGCGATGACGGCAACCCGAATTTTTCGACCCTTCAAAATGTGTTGAAAGGAGAGGGCGGCGGCGCTCTCCATCTGTTCGCCTTCGACCTTCTGGAACTGGATGGGCAAGACGTGACCGCACTTCCCAATGTGGCGCGAAAGGAAAAGCTCGCCGCGCTGATAGGTGATGGAACGCCGCAGATACATTTTGCCGATCATGTGGTCGGCGCGGGTGAAAAGCTGTTTCGCGCCATGTGCGACGCCGGGCAGGAAGGCATAATATCCAAACGGGCGGATGCACCCTATCGCGGCGCGCGGACGAAGAACTGGTTGAAGGTCAAATGCACCAGGCGGCAGGAATTCGTCATCATCGGCTGGACGGCAAGCGGAGCCAGCGGTCGCGCCCTTCGCAACATATTGCTCGCGCAAAATGGGAAGGAAGGGCTGGTCTATGCCGGAAAGGTCGGCACCGGTTTCAACGCGCGCAACAGCGAAGGTCTGGTCCGATCATTGAAAGCTCGCGCGCGCAAGACGCCCGCCCTTGCCGTCCCTCGCAGCGAGTCCCGCGGCGCTCAATGGGTGCGCCCCGATCTGGTGGCTGAAATTGCCTTTGCCGAATTTACGGGCAGCAATGTCGTGCGCCACGGCAGTTTCCTGGGTCTGCGCGAAGACAAGGCGGCCAAGAATGTCCGCCGGGAGAAACCAATGGCCACGCCCGAAACACAGACCGATGTCCGCATCAGCAATCGCGACCGGCTGATTTTTCCCGAAGCGAAAATCACCAAGGGCCAGCTGGCCGACTATTATGCGGCGGCGGGGGCGATCATGCTTCCCTGGGTCGCGCATCGCCCGATCAGCCTCGTCCGATGTCCTCAGGGTCGGGCGAAGAAATGCTTCTTCCAAAAACATGACAGCGGCAGCTTTGGCGACCATGTGATGCATGTCCCCATCCGTGAAAAGGACGGTGGTGAGGAGGATTACCTCTATATCGATGATGTCGACGGGTTGCTGGCATGCGTTCAGATGGGAACGATCGAATTTCACGGTTGGGGATCACGGGTTGAGGATGTGGAGCGGCCCGACCGCCTCGTCATCGATCTCGACCCCGATGAGGGGCTCGACTTTGGCGATGTGAAGAAGGCGGCGCGCGATATCCGGCGGACGCTGGACGATATCGGCCTCACCAGCTTTGCGATGTTGTCGGGTGGCAAGGGCGTTCATGTCATCGTACCCCTGACGCCCGATGCGCAATGGCCGCAGGTCAAGGATTTTGCCGATCGCTTCGCCCGCGCGCTGGCGGCGGCGGAACCTGACCGCTTCACCGCTACCATGAGCAAGGCCAAGCGCAAGGGGCGTATCTTCATCGACTGGCTGCGTAACCAGCGGGGCGCGACCGCCGTCCTGCCCTATGTCGTGCGCGCGCGGGAAAATGCGCCCGTCGCCGCGCCGATCACCTGGGATGAGCTGGAGGATATCGAGCGCCCCGGTGCCTTCACAATCGCCGATCTGGACCAGTTGATCGATCGGGCGGGTTCGCGCGAGCTGCGCGGGTGGGGGCAGGCGCCCCAAACTTTGCCGGATTACTGAAAGCCGCTTTTCTGCGCGCCCACTTTATTGCATAGAATCGGATTGTTATGACAAAGCCCAACCAAGATGCGCCCAAAGACGGTGCCCAAACCCCGGACCCCGCCAGCACACCCGATCTGGCGACTGCCGCGCGCAAATCCGCCAGCAAAGGCGTGTTGATGGGGACCGCCGTCGGCATCGGGTCCGCTGCCATCGTCGCGGCGCTGCTTTACGCGAACAGAAAGCGCGGCTGAAACGGATTTCCGCAAAAAAAGAGGCGGCATGGCCTTCGTTCCACACCGCCTCATATGCGACCCGTTCAGGGTGGTCTTTCCCGCTTTTGCGCGGGAAGTTCTTGGTCAGGTCGCCCCGCCGTTCAGATAGCTTATCAGTTCAGGCTTGCTGATCGTTACGCTCTTGTCCGCATCAGCCGTCACGAAAGCACCGTCGACCCAGGCAGTAACATCGGTCGGGGGCATCGTTTTTCCCGAAGCCTTCAATTCCTGATCCTTCAGCGCGATCATCCAGCGAGAAAATTCGGCCTTGTCGAGCTGTTCATCGCTGTTAGCGTCGTATGCTGGAAATTCCCTGTCCACGATTGACGCGACGGAATCTGCCGGGTCCGCAGGCGTGGTGCCGGACGAACCCGCAGCGCCAGCCGGTGCAGAAGGCGCCTGTTGGGCAAAGGCCGGGGTCGCCATCAACATCGCCAACGTCAACACGCGGATCATCGCGAACTCCTTAATATAATCGGGTCATGGATAAGACCCGCAGACAGATGAATTGTTCATCGTGATACATGAATATTCGCTGCTTTTCCTGAACATATGTTCATGGTGATCGGCCCACCTCCCCTGATGGCTCACTTCATCTGCCCCGCCTGCAATATTCGCGACGAAAGATATGCCCGGCGGTCGGCATCGACCCCTTGCCTGCCTTATTTGCCCTTCGGTAACGGGCCTGCTAGGCGGCGCGGCGATCTTTCATCAGCAATCAGGATTCGACCCGATGGTCCCGCGCTATGCTCGCCCCCAAATGACTGCCCTCTGGGAACCGGAGGCCCGCTTCCGCATCTGGTTCGAGATTGAAGCGCACGCGACCGAAGCATTGGGCGAACTGGGCGTCGTTCCCAAATCGGCTCCCAAGGCGCTGTGGGACTGGTGGGCGACCAACCCTTCGATCGATGTGCCCGCCATCGATGCGATCGAAGCAGTGACCAAGCATGACGTTATCGCGTTCCTGACCTGGGTTGCGGAACAGGTGGGCGACGAAGCCCGCTTCATGCATCAGGGCATGACCTCCAGCGACGTGCTCGACACCTGCCTTGCCGTGCAGTTGTCCCGCGCCGCCGACATATTGATCGACGATCTGGACAAGCTGCTGGACGTCATCAAGCGCCGCGCTTTTGAACATAAGCTGACCCCCACCATTGGTCGCAGCCACGGCATCCATGCCGAACCGGTGACGTTCGGCCTGAAAATGGCGGAAGCCTATGCGGAATTTTCGCGCTGCCGCACCCGCCTGATCGCCGCGCGTGAGGAAGTCGCCACCTGCGCCATATCGGGCGCAGTCGGCACCTTCGCCAATATCGATCCCCGCGTGGAAGAACATGTCGCGGAAAAGCTGGGCCTGGCCATCGAGCCGGTGTCCACCCAGGTCATTCCCCGCGACCGCCACGCCATGTTCTTTGCGACGCTGGGCGTCATCGCCAGCTCGATCGAGCGGTTGTCCGTCGAAGTGCGCCACCTTCAGCGTACCGAAGTCCTGGAAGCGGAGGAATATTTCTCCCCAGGGCAAAAGGGCAGTTCGGCCATGCCGCACAAGCGCAACCCGGTGTTGACCGAAAATCTGACCGGCCTTGCCCGCATGGTGCGCAGCTACGCCATGCCCGCGATGGAAAATGTCGCCCTGTGGCATGAACGCGACATCAGCCATTCGTCGGTGGAACGCTATATCGGCCCCGACGCCACTATCACGCTCGACTTCGCGCTGGCCCGCCTGACCGGCGTTATCGACAAGCTGCTGGTCTATCCTGAGCGGATGATGAAGAATCTCGACAAGATGGGCGGCCTTGTCCACTCGCAGCGGGTGCTGCTGGCGCTGACGCAGGCCGGCGTCTCGCGCGAAGACAGCTATCGCTATGTCCAGCGCAACGCGATGAAGGTCTGGGAATCGGACGGCCAGCTGTCCCTGCTGGAACTGCTGAAGGCTGACGCCGATGTCGCAGCCGCATTGCCAGCCGCACAGATCGAAGAAAAGTTCGACCTCGACTATCACTTCCGCCAGGTCGACACGATCTTCTGCCGCGTCTTCGGCGAGGCCTGACCTATTTGAAACGCGGGACAAGGCCCAGGCGGTAGGCCGAGCCTTGTCCCCGCGCTAGCTTTTGAGTCGTGATGCTACGGCGCTGTTGTTCCGGGGAGGAACGATGGTGCCAATCGCTGTGGCATAGTGTCCGAAGCCGTCCTTCACCCAATCAGACATCGACAGTCAGATGTTCGACAAAAGTTTCATTTTTTGCTATAAAAATGCAGTGCAGGCATAAGTGATTAATATGGCAACGGCCGTTTCAGAAGACGGTATCCACAACACACTTTTGGCAACGAGAGGCTGCATCTACAGCTAAATAGGGTAGAGCAGAAGACCGTCTTGTTCGACACCATTCTTGCCGACGCGCTCCAGTCCAGCATTCGGCTCATACCATTCCAAGTGGGCCTCGCCTGATAGATGTAGGTCGGGGCTTTCTTTGTAATCGGAGCGCCATCCAGACCACATCGCGAAGGCAGTGTTAGCGTCTGACGCATTCATCACGATGGCTAGGTCGATGTCGCTGTCAGGGCGGTGGTCTCCGCGCGCACGACTTCCATAGAGATAGACCTTTAGGATGTCTGGATGACGCCTAGCCCACGCGACAATTTTCGAGCGGTCTTCCTCACTCAAACCCATCCCAGATCATCCCTCCGACCGTATTACTGAGAGGCTATTTTAGTGACTAGCCCTGGCGGGATATCATTAAGTTACTGAAAGAAAATGGTCGGGGAGAGAGGATTCGAACCTCCGGCCCCTGCCTCCCGAAGACAGTGCTCTACCAGGCTGAGCTACTCCCCGACCGTCGGTGGTATCGCTGGGCGATGCCACTGGGCAGGCGGCGGTCTATAGAGGTGGGTTTTCCGGCTGGCAAGCGGCTGGACGTGCTTTTTTTGCCATGGTCACAGCAACCCCGCCTGACGGAAACTGAACCGGCCTTTGCCGCTCAGGATGACATGATCGGCGATCTTCATTTCCATCGGTCGCAGGCGATGGGCGACCGTGCGGGACAGGCGGATATCTTCGCGCCGGGGGAGGGGCGATGGGCCGTCCGCGCGCTGCTGTTCTATGACCAGCCATGCACTGTCCATCCGCAGCAACGCTTTGACGATTCCCGGCCAGTCGCCCTTGCCATCGATGCGGCCCAGCGGGTTCCAGTTGTCGTCCAGCGCGATGATCTCAATGGTTTCCGTACCGGCCATCGGCGAAGGATGCGGCAGAAAGCCTTGGTCGGCACGTCCAGTTGCCTCCGGTCTGGATCGGCCTTGGCAGCTTTTGGTCCAAAGTGAACATTGGCGATCCGGGGTCGCTGGGCTACATCCGGCAGGGACTCGTCGCGCCTTAGCGGGCCATCAGGAAAGACCAACTTGACCAGCATGTTTCCTTCCCCTGCCGATCATTATGAGCAGCAATATCTGGACCTGATGCGCCGGATCTGGACACAGGGGGATGAGCGCGTCGATCGCACGGGCGTTGGAACGCGATCGATCCTGGGCGCGACCATGCGCTTTTCCCTTGCCGGGGACGTCGTGCCGCTGCTGACCACGAAGCGGGTCTATTGGAAGGCTGCCGCGCGTGAGATGCTGTGGTTCCTGAGCGGCGACACTAATATTCGCGAACTTGTGTGTCAGGGCGTCCATATATGGACCGACTGGCCGCTGGACGCCTATCGCAAGGCGACCGGCGAAAGGATCGACCGCGATGCCTTTGAAGCGCGCATCATCGACGACGCGGACTTCGCCGCTCGGTGGGGAGATCTGGGTCCCGTATACGGCGCGCAGTGGGTGAATTGGCCCCGATATGAACCAGCGGGCGGTGGCCTCTACCGCCGCTCGGACAAGGGCCATAACCAGATTGCCGATCTGGTGGAGGGCATCAGGAACAATCCGGGTTCGCGGCGCTTGCTCTTCACCGGCTGGAACGTCGCGGAAATATCGCAAATGGCCCTGCCGCCTTGCCATATGACCTATCAGTTCCAGGTATCGAGCGGGCGGCTGAACGGCCTGCTGTTCCAGCGCAGCTGCGACCTGGGGCTGGGATTTGCGTTCAACATATTCGGCCTGTCGATGATCACCCGCATGCTGGCCCAGCAATGCGACCTGGAACCGGGCGAGGTCGTCTGGCAGGGCGGCGACGTGCATCTATATCTGAACCACGCCGCTCTGGTGGAAGAACAGATCAGCCGGACGCCCGGCGGCAATCCCCTGCTGCGGATCAACCGGCGTCCGTCCAGCATCTTCGATTACAGGATCGATGATTTCGAGGTGCAGGATTATACGCCGCAAGCGCATATCGCTGCCCCCGTCGCGGTGTAGCGAGGAACAGTTGCCTTTCCTACGCGTTGTAATATAGTAATTGCGTCAAGCAATTTTATTGCAACGTCTGAGAGGGTGCGGGATGAGCGATCAGCGACTTCCGGGGGCTGGCAGGGATGGCGGCGGGCGTAACTTGCCTCCCTTGCGGTTGCATGTGCCCGAACCTCCATCCCGACCCGGCGATGCCGCAGACTTTAGCGATTTTGACATTCCCCCAGCGGGTGCCGCGCCGCGCCCGGACGAAACGGCGCACCCCGGCTCCATGCAACAATTGGTCTATGGGTTGGTCCGCGTCCTTGACGATGAAGGCGCGGCGGTAGGGGCGTGGGACCCGCATCTGCCTGCGGAAACTCTGCTGAAGATGCTGCGCGCCATGGCGCTGACCCGCGCGTTCGACACGCGCATGTTCCGCGCGCAGAGGCAGGGCAAGACAAGCTTTTACATGAAGTCCACCGGCGAAGAGGCGGTGTCGATCGCCGCCGCGACTGCCTTGGCCAGCGATGACATGTGCTTCCCCAGCTACCGCCAGCAGGGCATCCTGATCGCGCGTGGCTGGTCAATCATCGATATGATGAACCAGATTTATTCGAACAAGGGCGACCGGCTGAAGGGCCGGCAGTTGCCGATCATGTTTTCGGCGCGCGATGCGAGCTTCTTTTCGATATCGGGCAATCTGACGACGCAATATCCGCAGGCGGTCGGATGGGCGATGGCGAGCGCGGCGCGGGGCGACACGCGGATCGCGGCGACCTGGTGCGGGGAAGGATCGACGGCGGAGGGCGACTTCCATTCTGCCTGCACCTTCGCCAGCGTCTATCGCGCGCCGGTGATCCTGAACGTCGTCAACAACCAATGGGCGATCAGCAGCTTTTCCGGTTTCGCCGGGGCAGAGGCGACAACCTTTGCCGCCCGCGCGCTGGGCTATGGCATTGCGGGCCTACGGGTGGATGGCAATGATGCCCTGGCCGTCTACGCCGCCACCCGCTGGGCCGCTGACCGGGCGCGGGCCAATGCCGGGCCGACGCTGATCGAACATTTCACCTACCGGACAGAGGGGCACAGCACTTCGGATGATCCCAGCGCCTATCGCTCGGCTGATGAGGGCAGCCATTGGCCGCTGGGCGACCCGATTGCGCGTCTGATGCAGCACTGCATCCGCCGGGGCATCTGGGATGAGGAACGGCAGTCCGCGATGGACAAGGAACTGGCCGAACAGGTGCGTGATGCGGCGCGTGAGGCGGAGAAGAACGGCATCCTTGGCCACGGGCTGCACCATCCGATGGAAACGATGTTCGAGGACGTATTCGAAGACATGCCCTGGCACCTGCGTGAACAGCAACGGCAGATGCTGGACGAAGCCAAGGCGGCGGGGCTGTGAGGCTGGGTGCATGAGCGAAGACATTCAGCAGATGACCATGATCCAGGCGATCAACAGCGCGCTGGACGTGATGATGGATCGGGACCCGGACGTGGTCGTGATGGGGGAGGATGTCGGCTATTTCGGCGGCGTATTCCGCGCGACTGCGGGACTACAGGAAAAATATGGCAAGAACCGGGTGTTCGACACGCCCATCACCGAAATCGGCATCATCGGCGTCGCCATCGGCATGGGCGCTTACGGGCTTCGGCCTGTGCCTGAAATCCAGTTCGCCGATTATATCTACCCGGCGCTCGATCAGCTGGTGAGCGAGGCCGCGCGGCTGCGCTACCGGTCGGCGGGGGAGTTCATCGCGCCGATGACCGTGCGTTCTCCCTTTGGCGGCGGCATCTTCGGCGGGCAGACGCACAGCCAGTCGCCAGAGGGAATCTTCACCCATGTGTCAGGCATCAAGACGGTGATCCCGTCCACTCCTTATGATGCCAAGGGGCTGCTGATCTCCGCTATCGAGGATAATGATCCCGTCATCTTCTTCGAACCCAAGCGCATCTATAACGGCCCGTTCGACGGCCATTACGACCGCCCGGCCAAGGGATGGGCGGGCCATCCCGGCGCGATGGTGCCGACCGGCCATTATCGCGTGCCACTGGGTCAGGCGCGGACGGTGCGTCCCGGCGAAGCGCTCACCATATTATGCTACGGCACGATGGAACATGTGGTCGAAAGCACGGTCGCCAATATAGGCGTGGACGCAGAGATAATCGACCTGCGCACGCTTGTGCCGCTCGATATCGAGGCTGTCGAGCGTTCGGTTAAGAAAACTGGCCGCTGCCTGATCGTGCATGAAGCGACGCGGACGAGCGGCTTCGGCGCGGAGTTGAGCGCGCTGGTGCAGGAACGATGCTTCTACCATCTGGAAGCACCGATCGAGCGGGTGACGGGGTTCGACACGCCCTATCCGCACAGCCTGGAATGGGCCTATTTTCCCGGCCCCGTCCGCATTGCGAAAGCCATCGACAAGATCATGAAGGATTGAGGCGCGACATGGCCCTGTTCACGTTCAAGCTGCCCGACATAGGCGAAGGCATTTCCGCAGCCGAAATCGTCGCCTGGCATGTGCAGGCGGGCGATCATGTGGAGGAGGATCAGCCGATCGCCGACATGATGACCGACAAGGCGACGGTGGAGATGGAAAGCCCTGTCACCGGAACCGTCCTGCGGCTGGCCGGTGAGGTCGGGGATCAGGTCCCGATCGGTTCTATGCTGGTGGAAATCGAGACGCAAGGTGAGGAGGAGGAGGCGGTCGCTCCACCTCCGCCCGACGATGTCATCGAAGCTGAGACGCCCGGCGAGAGGGTGATTGAAAGCGTGGGTGTCGATCAGGCTGATCACGGGCAAGCACCTGCCGTATCAGGCGACCCGGATATTGTGACAAACCCTATCCTTGCCTCCCCCGCCGTCCGTGCGCGGGCGAAGGAGCTGGGGGTCGATCTTTCCCAGGTGAAACCTGCGGGGGAACGTGTGCGCCATTCGGATCTGGACGCCTTCCTGCTCTACGCCGCGGGGCAGGGCTATCGACCCGCGGGCGCATCGGCGCGCCGTCCTGATGAACAGGTCAGGATTATCGGCCTGCGCCGCCGCATCGCTGAAAATATGGCTGCCTCCAAACGGCACATCCCGCATTTTACCTATGTCGATGAAATCGACGTCACCGAACTGGAACGCCTGCGTGAGCAGCTGAACGCCAGCCGGGGCGACCGTCCCAGGCTGACGGTGCTGCCGCTGCTGATCGTCGCGATCTGCCGCTCCTTGCCCGACTTTCCGATGCTGAACGCGCGCTATGATAATGAGGCGGGGGTCGTCACCCGGCATGGCGCGGTGCATATGGGCATTGCGACCCAGACCGATGCCGGATTGATGGTGCCCGTGATCCGCGACGCGCAGGACCGGAACGTCTGGCAACTGGCGGCAGAGATTGCGCGCTTGGCCGAAGCGGC
Source organism: uncultured Sphingobium sp. (assembly GCA_965653535.1). GTDB lineage: Bacteria > Pseudomonadota > Alphaproteobacteria > Sphingomonadales > Sphingomonadaceae > Sphingobium. Next base: position 2,270 of record CBFHAG010000053.1, on the reverse strand, counting down.
CCGTGCCGGACGGGCGAAGGCGGAGGAATTGTCAGGCTCCACGCTGACCCTCACATCGTTGGGTCCGCTGGGCGGGGTGGTGACGACGCCAGTGATCAACCGGCCGGAGGTCGCGATCATCGGACCAAACCGCATCGTTGAAAGGCCGGTGTTCCGGGGCAAGGAAATCGTCGCGGCGAAGCTGATGAACCTGTCGATCAGTTGCGATCATCGCGTGGTGGACGGCTGGGACGCGGCGAACTTCGTCCAGGCAGTCAGGAAGCTGCTGGAATCCCCGGTGCTGCTGTTCGCTGATTAACGCACGGTCGCGCGATAGCTGAGGCGGCCGCTTTCACCCGGAGAAATGTCCTCGGCCATGGTCCAGCGGACATGCGTGATATCGGCTGGAACAGCGCGGCGGGTGCCGCCCAGCGGCGTCGGCAGCCATTGGTCCTGAAGCCGTCCCCACCGCTGCCCGCCGTCGACGGACACTTCGACATTGGGATCGGACGCGGCGAGGCGCATGCCGCGTGGGACCGGGTTGGTCACTGCCAGCCCGCGCACAGGCTGGCTGCCCTCATTGCGCCAGTTCACGACCAGGATCAGCTGGTCGCCCGGCGCGAAGCGATCTGCGCTGGCCAGAACACGGCGAGGTCGCCCGTTGATGTCGGTATGCACCCGTTCCACGAACATCTGGGTTTCCAGCTTGATGTCCTGCCGCGCCATCGCGCCGGAAGGAGCCATTGTCGCCACGAGCGCGCAGGCGAACGTCGCCCATCCCCTGATCATGCCGAAAGTCCTGCTGTGCATATGGTCGAGCGTTAGGGGAGATCGCCGAAGATTTGGTTAATCCCCTGTTGATTATATGTCTGCCCAGCAACATGAAATTGACGAGCCAGAACTTGCGGTACACAGCTAAGACGTTTTGCGAGCAGGTGGAATCACCTGCTGGCTTGGACGATGTGACATAATATCGGGCTAGAGCAGCGCCGCCGATGCTATCGTATCGGAAACTGCTCCAGGGCAGGGAATGATCGAACGTGACACCCCATGAACAGCATGAGATCAGTCGGCGGCGCGACCGCCTGCTCGCGTCGATCGCGCTGACCGCTGGCATCGGCCTCATCCTGGCGCTGCCCTTTGCTCTGCGCGAAGGGGCGGAATTTTTCCTGCCACTCGCCGCCGCGCTGGTTATCGCCATTGCGCTGGTGCCTTTCCTCGAATGGATGGAAAGGCGCGGCGTGCCATCGCCCTTGGCGGCGCTGATCGCGGTGGTTGCGTTCCTGTTGGTGGCCAACATGGCCATTGTCCTGATCGTCGTCCCGGCTGCTGACTGGTTCCGGCTGCTTCCCGAACGCCTGCCCAAGATTCAGAATAATCTTGCGCCCCTCATCGACCTCTATTCGCAGTTGCAGCGCTTCGTCGACGGAACGGTGCAGATGCTGGCGAGTGGTCCCGGCGCTGCGGCTAGCCCTGTTTCTACGGATGCACCCCGGTCGCTGCTGCAGTTCGCGGCGACGTCAGCGCCATCGGCCCTCGTGCAGATGGTCTTTGCACTGCTCATCATCTACTTCTTTCTGGCAGGCTGGACGCGCCTGCGGCGACGAACGATCAACAGCCGGGGCAGCTTCGACGGCGCTCTGGCGGTCGCGCGGGTCATCCAGAATGTCGTCGATGCGACATCCGCTTATGTGCTGACCATCGCCGTCATCAACCTGTGCCTTGGCCTTTCCGTCGCCATAGCGTTGTGGCTGATCGGCATGCCGTCGCCGCTGATGTGGGGCGGGATCGTCGCGATGCTGAACTTTGTCCCCTATTTCGGGCCGATGCTGGCGGCGGTGCTGCTGGGGCTGGGCGGCCTGATGGTGTTCGACGATGTGTGGATGGCGCTGCTGCCTGCGGCGATCCAGATCGGCTTTCACCTGATAGAGGCCAACGCGATCACGCCCACGGTGCTGGGACGGCGGCTGACGATGAACCCGCTGCTGATTCTGGTGGCGCTGACCTTTTGGGGGTGGGTGTGGGGAACGCCCGGCGCGCTGTTGGGGGTGCCGTTGCTTATCATCATCCAGACCGTGGTTTCGGCTGCGGGCATGCCTGATATCGCCGGTTTCCTGTTTGAACGCGGGACGTTGACGGTCCCGCCAGCCAGAGAAAATGACGAAACGCAAGAAAGTGGCGAAAGAGCCGGTTGACAGGTCCGGCGCACCCGCATAGATGCCCGCCCACACCGAACGCGGGTGTAGCTCAGTTGGTTAGAGCGCCGGCCTGTCACGCCGGAGGTCGCGGGT
>CBFHAG010000052.1:0-15984 GCA_965653535.1 uncultured Sphingobium sp. | reverse complement strand
ACGGCGTCGGCGGCACCACCGGCAGCGACACGCTGGTGGTGCGGATCGTCGACGATGCGCCGATCCTGACCGTCGAAGGCGATACGAGTGTTGTCGAAGGCGCTACAGCCACCGGCACCTGGTCGCAAACGGTCGGCGCGGATCAGCCGGGTGATGTCACCCAGGTGATATTCAACGGTACTCCCTATGCACTCGGTACGGCAATCAACACGGGCAAGGGTACGCTGACGGTAAACGCCGACGGTAGCTGGACTTTCGTGGCGGCCAAAAATTTGGATAACGGGGTCGGTCAGTCGATCAGCTTCACCGTCAAGGTCACGGATGCCGATAATGACGTGGCGCAAGATGCGCAGACCATTTCCATCACAGATGGTGCGAATCCAACCTCTACCAAGAATGCCGCAATCGCCGTGGATGAGGAGGCGCTAGCCACCGCTGGCGCAACGGGCACCAATCCAACGTCTACAGCCGAAACGAGCAGTGACACCGTCACCTTCCTTGCTGGCTCGGACAATATCACCAGCGTGGGCTTCACCACCGTCGCGGGCATTACCGCCGATGTGAACGGAGTAGTCGGCAATGATATCGTCTGGTCGCTGGACAGTGCGACGCAGATCACGGGCAAGATCGGAGGCATTACCGCGATAACCCTGACGCTGACGCCGTCCACGTTGCCGATTACGGCGGGAACTTCTGGATCGGTCACTGTGTCAGTCACGATCAGCGACAATTTCCCACACCCTGATGGCACCGGACAGAACCAGATTGTGATCACGGGCGTCACAGTGACTGCGACCGACACGGACAACGATGTCGCCACGGCGACCGCCCAGGTTACTGTTGTCGATGATGTCCCTGTTGTGTTCGCATCCAGCGATATCTTGCTCAGCGGCACCGCCCTGAGCGCTACTGGCGATTTCAAATATGCGATCGGCGCGGACTCACGCACCGCTTTCGCGGCGAACAATTCTGATCTTCAGGTGACGATGTCGGGGCTGATCGGATCTATACCGACAACCAATCATCAGGTCACATGGGTTTCGGAAGATGCGCATTCGGCAGTCTTCAACATCGCATTCGATTATGATCCCGATCCCACAAATGCTTCCAATCCACTGACGCATGAGACGGGAACGCTTACCTTCGACAAGGATTTGGGCGAATATACGCTGACACTGGACCAGCAGATCGTCGGCTTCTCGACTGTCACGACTAGTCAGACGATTTCGAAGGAAAGCTACAATATAGTCGGACAGTCGGAATCGCAGCCTGAGATCGTTGTTTCCAAGCTGGCCGATCAGTTTTTCGTTCGTTTCACTGGCGGCGAGGAAGCGTCCGGGCCTTCCGTCACCTTCCATGATAGCGGTAACAATGGGGTCTTCTCTTCCGGTGAAACCTTTGTGGGTTCCCAGGCGTGGGTGAGCATTTCTGGCGGCGCTAACGGTGTGTCCAGTGACACGCTCCAGCCCGGTGAAGTTCTGGATATGAACTTCTACACCTCAAGCCCCGGGAATAACGCGAATCCTGGTCCAGGTACGGCGACGGCCAGTGGCATGTACCTCAAGCTCGATGGCCTGACTGGCACCGAAGACATGGTCGTGATCCTCAAGCTCACGGACCCCGATGATCTCACGACCACTACCAGGGCGATCGTCGTGGATGCCAGCGACATCTATAAATCGTCGGAGTCCAATCCTTATGGCATCACCTTTGCCGACGGTAGCGATGGCGTCATCATCATAGAAAGCAATGACTATAACTTCGGTAGCGAAAATTATGTCATTACTGGCGCTCAACTGCTGACCTCCACCGAGACGGTGACCGGATCGAACATCGCGATCGATCTCGACCGAGCGACGGGAGCCAGCAGCGGTTCTACCCTCAATACAGAGAGCTTCGGTAGTGCGACGGTCGACAATGACGTCATCAAGATCAGTGATATCGGTATCATCAGCAGCGTCACCACCACGCAGGTCTTGAAGCTCGATATCGACGTCACGGTCAAGGACGCTGATGGCGACACGACCGCCACCACGACTCTCACCTTGAATGGTGGCGTTCCCCCGATCGCCCTGGACCTTGACGGCGACGGCCTCGAGTTTCTGAGCCTCTCGGCTGGCGTGCATCACGATTACGGAGCGGGCCTAATCAACACAGCCTGGGTTGCGCCTGATGATGGCCTGCTCGCTCATGCGACCGGCGGAACCTATGACATCGTCTTTTCCGACGATGCACCGGGTGCGGCCAGCGACCTTGAGGGGCTGCGTCTTGCCTATGACAGTAACCGCGACGGCGTTTTTGACGCCAAGGATGCTGCCTTCGGCGAATTCGGCGTCTGGCAGGACCGGAACAGCAACGGCCACGTGGATGCAGGCGAGTTCAAATCGCTCGCAGACTCGGGGATCGCGGAAATTGAATTGACCTCCGACGGTCAGAGCTATCAGGCGGCGGGCGGCGACGTCACAGTGCTGGGCGAGGCGACTTTCGTGCGCACCGACGGCAGCAAGGGTACGGTTGGTGACGTGTTGTTCGCAACTGCGTCCAAGGACAGTGATGTCGCCAAATCTGCGGAGAGCACTACCGGCGGCTTCAACCAGGCGCTGGTCGCGGCCAGCCTGGTTGCGGTGGCTGGGGCGGTCGATGTCGTCGAACAGAAGGCAGCGTCGGCCACTACGGACCAGCAGACGGCAACGGAAGCCGCTCCCGCTTCGACGGTGACGGCGGAGGCCGAAACTGCGGTCACGGAAACCGACGACCCGGCCTCGCTCGCCTCGACGACGGATCAGGACAGCGATCAACCGATCGACCAGTCCAGCCACGGGGCTGAAGATCCCGCGCCGGATCATTCCGGCCTCGCCGATGGCGGTGATGCGGCTCCTGCTGCCACGGTCGATATGGCCGACGCCGCGCAGCCGGAGCTTGGCGGTCATGAGGCGCTGCTGGCGCAGTCGATCGATCTGCCGGCTTTCGACGGTAACGCGGCGGTGCTTGCGGCGGTGCAAGAGACAGCCTCCGCAACGATCGCCCAAGTCGTGTCGGAAGCGCTGGGAACGACCGACGCGCCCGACATTGATGCGCTTCTGGCCGCGCTGCCGGGGGTGGATCATGCTCCGGTGCTATTCAATCCGGTCACGCCGGAAGCGGTGGACAGCGGGCATCTGGCAGCTGCGGCAGCAGTCTTCGATGCGGCGATGGCGGCGCATGAAGCGATGGCGGTGGCCCATGGCTGACATGCTGGCTCTTGGAAACTCGCGGGGAAAACTTTTGGGGAGAATGATTATGCGGAACAGGTTGAGGAGCATCGCATCCTTCGGCCTTGCGGCGGGGATGCTTTCCACAGGAGCCTGGGCGGCCCCGGCTTCGCCCTTGATGCAGCTTGGTAATTCGGAACTGAAGGGCGCGCTCAAGAGCCGCTATGACACGGCGGTTTCCGCAACGGGCGACGCCACCCTGCGCGCGGCGCAGGACAGCCGATGGACCTGGGCGGTCGAGGCCAAAAACCAGTGCGGCATTGCCATTGGTTTCATGAAATCGGGCACGAAGGACGCGGACAGCATCAATAAGTGCGACGACTTTGTGGCACGCCTTTCGGCGGCGCCACCGCCGCCGGTGTCGGACGCAGCCTCAGCCCCACCCGCGCTGGACTGTACGGCGCCGGCGGTGTCCATCTTCTTCGACTGGAACATGGATACGCCGCTGCCTGAAGGCGTGACGACGATCGGTCAGATCACGCAGTCGGCGGCGCAGTGCGGTTGGAAGCGCTTTGGCGTCACCGGCTATACCGACACGTCGGGGGGCATTAGCTACAATGACGGTCTGTCGATGCGGCGGGCACAGAATGTCGCAGGACTGATGAGTCAAAGTGGCATCCCGATGGACGCGATGAGCGTCAGCGGGCTGGGTGAAACCCAGCTGAAGATCGAAACCGCAGACAATGTACGCGAACCGATGAACCGTCGGGTCGAAGTCACTGTCAGCGCGAATTGAGGGGAGGCAATCATGACAATCATGCGCAACACTTGCGGTAGCCTGATGGCCCTTTGCGCTGCGGCTATGGCGACCAGCGGCTGGGCCCAGACCACGGACCTGAAGAGCGCCATCGCGGCCGCGATCGACAGCCATCCCGAAATCAACCAGGCGATCCAGAACAAGGAAGCCATCGAGTTCGAACGCGAGCAAGCCAAAGGACTGTACCTGCCCCGGATCAGCGTGGAAGGTTCGGCAGGCATCAGGCGGCTGGAGAATAATACTCGCCGGACCCTGGGCATCGGGGACCAGACGCTCTATCCGCTTGAGGCAAGCCTGCTGGCGGAAGAGACGCTGTTCGATTCCGGCTATCGGGGCGCGGAAAAGCGACGCCAGGCCGCCCGCATCGACGGCGCTGCGCTCCGCGTCGGGGAACGGTCGCAATTCGTGGCGTTGAACGTCACACGCCAATATCTGGACTATATGCTTCAGCAGCGGATCGTCGCAGCGGCGGAGGACAATATCGCTTTTCACCGCAAGCTGCTGGGCGACCTGGGCGAAGGCGTGTCCAAGGGATCGATCAGCATCGCCGACCAGCAGCAGGCCGAAGAGCGGCTCCAGTCCGCCTTGGTTCGCCAGAGCGAAGCCGAGCAGGACCTGACCAACGCGGCGATCAGCTTCCGCACGTTGACCGGGCTTTCGATCGACCAGGTGTCCATGCCCGATGCGGTGACGAGCGCCGTGCCGCCCACGCTGGATGAAGCGATTGCGGGCGCGCGCACCAATAACCCGCTGATCCGGGAGGCAGAGGCCGATATTCAGGCCGCGCATGCGGTCGTGGATGAAGCAAAGTCCGAACTCGGGCCGACGGTTCTGCTGGAAGGGCGGGGCCGCATTGGTGAGGATGTGGACGGTTTCCGGGGCAGCACCAATGACGTGCAAGGCCGCGTCGTCCTGCGCTGGCAGCTTTATAATGGCGGCATCAACCGGGCGAAGGTCCAGGAGATGAACCGCCGCGCGAGCGAGGCGCGTTTCCGCCTGAGCCAACGTCAGCGCGAAGCGGAAGAGGATGTCCGCACTGCCTGGAACCGTTGGGACACCGAAAAGAAGCGGCTGACCGATTTGTCGCGTCAAGGGATCGTATCGGATTCACTGCTGGTATCCTATCGCGAACAGTTCAACGTCGGTCGCCGGTCGCTGCTTGACGTGCTCGACAGCCAGAACACCCGTTTCAACACGCAGGTGCGAACCGAAACGGCGCGTTTTTCGGAAATCTTCGCGCAATATCAGATCCTGGCCGCGACCAACCAGTTGCTCGACACGCTGGGGATCGCTCAGCCTTCGGGCGCAGATCCCTATGCGCGCAAGAAATATGATGTCCCGGACCTGCCGCCTGCCGAATTGCAGCGGCGGCGTTATCCGGGCTGAATTTCCATGATTGGGGCCACCCCGGCCGGTGCCGGGGTGGCGCGGGGTAGACAATGTTGGAACGAAGCACACTCAGTCTGGCCGAATGGCTGGACCATCAGGGCACGCTCAGTGACGAGCTGATCGAGTGCATCGCCCATGTCGCGCGGCATTTCGAACGATCGCCAGGAATCGTGGCACTGCGCGCCGGTCTTGCCGTCGATGAATCCGGTCGGCTACCTTTTCACCAGGCGGAATCCGCGCTCGATCAGATCGGCCTGCTGACCGACCTTGTCCGGGGCCGTTTGAACAAGTGGCGGCCCGGCAATCTACCGGCCATTCTTCCCTTGCGGGGCGACCGCTTCCTGCTGTTGCTCGACATCAAGCAGGGCGATGCGCTGGTGCAGCTTCCCCACGCGAGCGAACCCATTTGGGCGCCGCTGGAGGACCTGGAGGCTCATTTTACTGGCGAAGCGCTGGTGGTCATGGCCGACCATGGCCGCGAAAGGGCCGAAGAACGTCCCTGGGATGAACGCGCGCGGCAGCACTGGTTCTGGCGTGAAGTGTGGCGCGCCCGCGGGTCCTTTGGTTATGTCATGCTGGCGGCGGGGGTCATCAACCTGCTCGCCTTTGCCCTGCCGTTGTTCACGATGAACGTCTATGACCGGATCATCCCGAACAAGGCGGCTTCCAGCCTCTGGGTGCTGGGCGCGGGCGTGATGCTGGCCTTTGCGCTGGACTTCGCGCTCAGGCTTGCGCGGGCAAGATTGGTGGACGAATCCGGGCGAGAAATTGACGAGCGCTTGTCGCAACGTCTGTTCGAAAAAGTGATGAACGTGCCGCTCGCCAGTCGTGCAGGCAGCACTGGGGCGCTCGCGCGGCGCGTGTCGGAATTTGAAACCGTTCGGGAGTTCTTCACCTCGACCACTGTGGTGCTGGTGGTGGACCTTGCGTTCCTCTTCCTTTTCGTCGCCATCATTGCGGTTCTGGGCGGATGGCTGGCCGTTGTACCCGTCGTCACGATGGGCATCATGGCCACTGCCGGTTTCCTTCTCCAACGGTCGATGGCCAGCCTGTCGCGCGACGCGCAGGCCGATTCCAGCCTGCAAAGCGCCGCCCTGGTCGAAGCGATCGGCGGCATTGAAACCCTCAAGGCGTGCCGTGGCGAAGGGCGGATGCTCAATCGCTGGCGCCGCTATGCGCGGATGAGCGCGGCGACACAGGAAAAGCTGCGGCGGCTGAGTTCGACCAGCGTGACGTTGGCATCGCTTTGCCAGCAGGTAACGAGCATCGCCCTGGTCATCGGCGGATTCTACATGTTCGCCGCGGGCAAGATTTCCATGGGGGCGATCATCGCCATCGTCATGCTGGCGGGCCGCTCGTTGGCGCCGGTGGGGCAGCTCGCCTTTGTGATCGTGCGGGCGCGCCAGGCGATAACCACGCTCGACAGCCTGCAATCGCTGATCGACCAGCCCGATGAGCGGCTGGACGGGGCGCGGGGCATCATCCCGAAAATCCGCAAGGGCGCGATCGTCGCTCAAGGACTGGAGTTTGCTTATCCGGGCGCGGCGCAGCCGAGCCTGAAGGGCATCAACCTGCGCATTGAGCCGGGGGAACGGATCGGCATCATAGGGCGGGTAGCATCGGGCAAGTCGACTCTGGGGCGGGTCATGTGCGGGCTGTATCCGCCAAGCGACGGCATGCTGACCATCGATGATGTGGACAGCCGCCAATATCATCCGCACGAACTGCGCTCCGCCTTCCGCTATGTCGGGCAGGACGCAGAACTGTTCAGCGGATCGGTGCGGGAAAACCTGCTCCTGGGCGCGCGTGAAGCCGATGACGCAAAGCTGCTGGAGGCGCTGGAGCGGTCGGGCGCGTCGCGCTTCTTCGGGCGGGATGCGGCGGGTTTCGACCTGCATATCGGGGAACGCGGCAGTCGCCTTTCGGGCGGACAGCGCAGTTTCCTGGTGCTGGCCAGGGCGCTGGTGGAACCGGCGAAGCTGCTCTTTCTGGATGAACCGACCGGGGCGATGGACAATCAGACCGAAAATCTGTTCGTCGATCATCTCGCAAAGGCGCTTGATCCCGGTCAGACCCTGATCGTGTCGACCCACCGCCATGCATTGCTTCGCATTGTCGACCGGCTGATCGTGATCGACCAGGGAGTGGTGATGGCGGATGGTCCGCGTGACCAGATCGTCGGCCAGCTTCAGCGGGGAGGCGTGCAATGAGCGCCCTTGTCCGCAGCGCGTCCATCGCAGCGCCGCTGGCGTTGTTGGCCGCTTACACAGCTCTGTGGCAGGAGGATCGGGAGAAAGCCGATCCTGTTGCCCCGCCGAAAGGCGAAATCGCTGCGCCCGCCATCCCGCGCCAATATCGTGCATTGGTCGAGATGACTGAGCAGGAAGCGGGCAAGGGGATGACGGATCAGGCGGCACAGGCGCAGAATGATGGGCTGCGCTTCGCACGCAACGCGCTTGCCGCAGCCCCACCATTCCGTGCGCTCGGGCCGACGGGTGAAGACCGGAGCCGCGCGCTTCATTGCCTTGCACAGGCCGTCTATTATGAGGCGGCGGCCGAGCCGGAAAACGGGCAGCGCGCTGTCGCGCAGGTGGTGCTCAATCGCGTGCGGCACCCCGCCTTCGCCAAGACGGTGTGTGGCGTCGTATACCAGCGTTTCAATGCTTCGGTCTGCCAGTTCAGCTTCGTCTGTGACGGTTCGCTGGCGCGGCGGCCCGTGGCTGTCCTCTGGAACCGGGCACAGCGGATCGCGGCTGGCGCGCTGGAGGGGCAGGTCGAAAAAACTGTGGGGACAGCCACCCATTATCATGCCGATTATGTCTTCCCCGGCTGGGCACCCCACCTGGCGAAGCTGGCGAAGATCGGGGCGCATATCTTCTATCGCTGGCCGGGTGCCTGGGGTCTTCCCCGTGCCTTTACGGGGCGTTACGCGGGCGGTGAGCATGTTCCGGCCTTTGATGCTTCACGGATGGCCTCGGTCGCGGAGCCGGAGATTGACTACCCCCCTGTCGCAGCGTTGCCGGAACGTCGGGCCGCCAATGATGTGGGCGGGCGGATGGATCCGGCCAAGGGATGGAAACTGTCCATCGCGGACCCTTCGCAAAGCGGCGGCGCGCTTAGCAACATGCTGGCTGCCCAGGAAAAGACGAAGCCGGTCGCGCTGGCGGTCGACGAACATGCAATTCAGAAGGGCCAACCATGATGGGGCGCTGGATCAACTGGTTGCGGGGGCAGCCGGGGAACAAACAGGTCATCCTTTATAGCGGTGGGGGGATGCTGGCTTTCCTGCTGTGGGCCAGCCTGGCTCCCGTGGATGAGGTGACGCACGGACAGGGGCGGGTGATTCCGTCCAGCAAGGCGCAGGTCATCCAGTCCGCCGAGCCGACAACGATCGAGGAAATACTGGTTCGGTCGGGGCAGAAGGTGGGCAAGGGCCAGTTGCTGGTGCGTCTGGACGACGCGATGCTGGCATCCGAACTGGGGCAATTGCAGGCGGAAACGCGATCTTTGACAGCGCGCGCAGGACGCCTTGAAAAGGAAGGCACTGGTGAAGGGGCCGTGTGTGCAAGCGGCGCACCCGAATGCGAGCAGGAACAGGCGCTGGCCCAAGTTCGCCAGTCCGCGCTCCGCAGCAAGCAGGACGCGATGTCGGCACAGGTGGATCAGCGCCGCCGGGAACTGGGCGAAGCGCAGGCAACGATCGACAGTCTGGGCGGCAGCGTCCAACTGGCGCGTCAACGGGTGGAGATGCTGGAGCCGCTGGCGGCAAAGTCCATCATCCCGCAAACCGAACTGCTGGACGCAAGGCGCGACGTGGTGGATGCGCAGGGACGACTGAACGCCGCGAAGCAGCAGGCTTCGCGCGCATCGGCCGCCATCCGGGAGGCGCAGGCACAATTGTCGGAGGCCAATTTCCAGTTCAAGCAGGATGCTCTTGACGAACGCAGTCAGCTGGAAGCCAAGATATCGGTCAACAGCGAGTCCCTGCGCGGTGCAAAGGGTCGGGCTCAACGGGCGGAGATACGTTCCCCGGTCGATGGCGTCGTCAACGACGTCCAGGTGACCACCATCGGCGGCTTCGTTACCGCGGGGCAGAAGATCATGCAGATCGTCCCCATAGGCGACAAGCTGCTGGTCGAAACACGGGTGAAACCGAACGATATCGCCTTCATCAAGACTGGCGACCGCGCGGTCGTAAAGGTGACCGCCTATGATTTTTCGATCTATGGCGGCCTGACCGGCACGGTTCAGCAGGTATCCGCCGACAGCGTTTATGACGAAGCAACGCGTGAGGCCTATTTCACCGTCGTGGTGGAAACGGATCGCGCCTGGCTTGGATCAGGCGCGCACAAGCTGCCTATCACGCCCGGCATGGTATGTGACGTGGAGATACTGACCGGGCGCAAGTCTGTGCTGGCCTATCTGCTAAAGCCCATCATGAAGGCGCGGGCTGAGGCATTGCGCGAGCGGTAAGAGGCGGGGCTAATCAGCGTGCCGCGAACCGTACGGGCTGCGGGGTGTTTAGCCGGTAGCCGTGAGTCCAGCGGCCAAAGGCGTTGAAGCTCATGATCGGCCGATAGTCGCTGACCGCTGAAGAAGGAAGAACACGGTCCGTCATATTGTCCAGGACCATCAGTTGGCCATCGATCCGCACTGCCAGCACGGCATGATCGGCCTGCCGCACCAGATCTCGCGCGATCACGAGGAACATTGCGCGGCGGTCGAAACCTGCGGCAGCCAAAAGCTGCATTTTGGTGATGGCGTAATCTTCGCAATCGCCAGCGCCGCGCTGTAGCGATTGGCTTGCCGAAGCCCAGCGGTCGCCACCCTGCCGGTCGTCCACGAAACGCAGGCGGCTGTTGACCCAGCTATTCACCAGCTCGGCCTGGCGCAACCCCTGTGTCATGCGGGCCGATCGAAGCAGGTTGGCGGGGATGCCTGCGGTCGGGGCGGAGCGTGCTACCGCCGCCCATTTGCTGTCGAGCGATGTGCGGGCCACCGCCATGGCGACCGACCCGAAAATATCAGGCTGGCCGTTTCGGGGGGTGTCCGCCGGCTGCGGCTTCAGCGGCGCTGCTTGGGGAAAGAGCATGGATGTGGCCGGAATATTGGTCGCCGGTGTCGCAACAATGCCCCGCATGAAGGCGGGCATAAGGTCGGGCTGACGATAGCTGACAGGCTGGGCCAGGCTCAGGCGAATGCCCTGTAATTCCCAACCGGGCATGTGCGCGAGTATGTTTTTGATGCGCCCTTCATTGATGACCGCCTGCGGCTCTACGAAGGGTGCGGTCCAAGGTGCAAGCGAAGCGTTGCCCTGTTGGGCGCTGATCGCGGCAAGGCGGCTCATGCCACCGGCGAGCAGGGTGGATGCCACGCGATCTGCATTGTTATAGGCCAAGGTGCTAGATGCAGACGTGGGGGACAGATGCATTTCCGCCCTGGCCGCACCGGCGTTCAGAGCCAGCAGCAGGGCGGGTGCGGCGCTGACCGCGATGCGAAGGGGATGAGCGAAGCCTGCCATGCTGGCGGGTATCGCGCAGAAGATTGAACATCCGGTGGCCCGCTCTGGTTAATGCGGGAGTATCCATGAATGTTGCGGCGCGGCGTCAAGGCCGTCCGATCAGGCGTCGATTGCTTCTTCGTCTACCGTGGCGGCATTTTCCTGGATGAAGGCGAAACGGTGGGCGGGATTGGTCCCCATCAACCGTTCGACAAGGTCGCGGACCTGTTGGCGATCTTCAATGTCATCGGGCAGGGTAATGCGGATGAGGCTGCGGGATTTTGGGTCCATGGTGGTTTCCCGCAGCTGGCTGGCGTTCATTTCGCCCAGCCCCTTGAACCGGCTGACCTCGACCTTCTTGCCCTTGAACTCCTTGGCGAGCAGTTGCTCGCGATGGGCGTCGTCCTTGGCATAGGCGCTCTTGCCGCCAGAGACGAGCCGATAGAGCGGCGGCTGGGCGAGGTAGAGATGACCGCGCCGGACCAGTTCGGGCATTTCCTGGAAGAAGAAGGTCATGAGCAGCGTCGCGATATGCGCCCCGTCCACGTCGGCGTCGGTCATGATGACGACGCGTTCGTAACGAAGATTGTCGGGATTGCAGTCCTTTCGCGTGCCACAGCCGAACGCCAGGATCATGTCGGCAATTTCCTGGTTCGCCAGGATTTTGGCCATGTTGGCCGAAGCCACGTTCAATATTTTGCCGCGCAGGGGCAGGATCGCCTGCGTCTTGCGGTCGCGCGCCTGCTTGGCCGACCCGCCTGCCGAATCGCCTTCGACCAGAAAGATTTCCGTGCCGTCGGGACTGTCCGTCGAACAATCGGTCAGCTTGCCGGGCAGACGCAGCTTGCGCGCGGACGTCGCGGTCTTGCGCTTGATTTCCTTTTCGGCCTTGCGCTTCAGCCGCTCATCCATGCGATCGACCACATAGGCGAGCAGTGCCTTGCCGCGTTCCATATGATCAGACAGATAATGGTCGAAATGGTCGCGCACGGCATTTTCGACCAGACGCGCCGCTTCGGGGCTGGTCAGGCGGTCTTTGGTCTGGCTTTGAAACTGTGGATCGCGGATGAACACGGACAGCATGATTTCGGATGAGGTCACGATGTCGTCGGCCGTGATGTCCTTCGACTTTTTCTGGCCCACCAATTCGCCGAAAGCGCGGATGCCCTTCACCAAGGCGGCGCGCAGGCCAGCTTCGTGGGTGCCGCCATCCGGGGTCGGGATGGTGTTGCAATACCAGCTATAGCTGCCGTCCGACCAGAGCGGCCAGGCGACCGCCCATTCGACGCGGCCAACGGTGTCCGGGAAATCCTGGCTACCGGAAAAAAAGGCGCTGGTGGCGCATTCGCGCGTTCCGACCTGTTCCTTCAGATGGTCCGCCAGACCGCCTGGGAATTGGAAAACGGCTTCGGTCGGCGTGTCGTCGACAATCAGTTCGGGCGCGCATTTCCAGCGGATTTCGACGCCAGCGAACAGATAGGCCTTGGACCGGGCGAGGCGATAGAGGCGAGCGGGTTTGAACTTCTGTTCCCCGAAAATCTCTGTGTCGGGAGTGAAGCTGACTGACGTGCCCCGCCGGTTCGGCGCAGCACCGACCTTTTCCAAGCCGCTGGTTGGCAAGCCCTGCGCGAAGCTCTGGCGAAATAGTTCCTTGTTGCGCGCGACCTCCACCACGGTCACGGACGAAAGGGCGTTGACCACGCTGACGCCGACGCCGTGCAGGCCGCCGGAGGTCGCATAGGCCTTGTCCGTGAACTTGCCGCCCGAATGGAGGGTGGTCAGGATTACTTCCAGCGCCGACTTGCCGGGGAATTTGGGATGCGGATCGACGGGGATGCCGCGACCATTGTCGGTGATCGTCAGGCGATTGCCGGGTTCCAGCGTGACTTCGATCCGCGTCGCATGACCCGCAACGGCTTCGTCCATGCTGTTGTCCAGCACTTCGCTGGCGAGGTGATGCAGCGCGCGTTCGTCCGTGCCGCCGATATACATGCCAGGGCGGCGACGGACAGGCTCCAGTCCTTCAAGGACTTCGATGGAAGACGCGTCGTAACCGGGGGAGCTGAGCGGCTGGCTCTGAAACAGATCGGACATGGCCACCAGCTATAAGCGGGCCAGCGACAGGTGCAAGCGGGACCAAAAAGAAGAGGCCGATCACGTTGGACCGGCCTCCCTGTATATACTTATTCTACCGAACGCGGACGTTCAGCGAACGCGCGGGCCACCGAATGGCAGCGGCGGAGGCGGGCGGCGCGTGCCGCGCGGCAGCTGCGCCTGATAGGCACGGCCGCAATGTTCCACGCAATAAGGGAAGCCGGGGTTCACCGTTTCGCCGCAAAAGTGGAAATCCGGTTCGCCCGGATGACCCATCGGCCATTTGCAAATGCGTTCGGTCAGGTCGAGCAACGATGTCTTGCCTGCAATCTCGGCGCTGGGCTTGGCAGGAACCAGGCGGCGCGGCGGGGCGGGCGGGATCGGCGCTTGCTGATCGCCGGGACCCTGACGCAGGAAGCCGCCGGGGCCGACGGAAATGATGCGCGGCTGCGGTGCGGCGGGCGCGTCATTGGCGGGCGCTGCCCCAGGTGATGCCGATGCCGAAGGTGCTGCCGGTGCGGCAGCGGGGGGGGCGGCGCGCACGGCGGTGTGCTGCGGCACGGGCGCGGGCTTGGGCGCTGCCGCCACTGGCGCAACGGGCGCGGGCTTGCGGGCAGGCGCGGCCTTTTTGGGCGCGTCGTTCGCCTTCACGGGTGACGGGCGCGACTGCAGGCCCAGGCGATGCGCCTTGCCGATCACCGCGTTACGGCTGACGCCACCCAGTTCTTCGGCAATCTGGCTGGCGGTCAGGCCTTTTTCCCACATTGCCTTGAGCTGGTCGATGCGCTCGTCGGTCCAGGACAATGAATGACTCCTCAAAAAATCGGTGGGCGCCCTATATGGGGCGCGCAATTACGCACACAACGCCCTTGCGGCATATCAGGCCAGCCGATAGTCGATCCCATCATGAACGACCAGCCCCAATTTTCGACAAGCACTTCCTCGCGTCCGCCTTTTCACGAACCGGGGGAGATGGTGATCCGCAACATCAACTGGGCCGGGATGCGCGCGCTGTATCGCAAGGAGGTGCGGCGCTTCATGAAGGTCCAGTTGCAGACCATCTGGGCACCTGCGGTGACGACCCTGATGTTCCTGGTCATCTTTACGATCGCTTTGGGTGGCCGGAACGGTTCGGGGCGTCAGGTGCTGGGCGTTCCCTTCGCCGATTTCATCGCCCCCGGCCTCATGATCATGGGCATGATGAACAATGCCTTCGCCAACAGCAGCTTTTCCCTGTTGGCGGGCAAGATGCAGGGGACGTTGATCGATTATCTGATGCCGCCATTGTCGAACAGCGAGCTGCTGCTGGCGCTGGTGGGTGCGGCGATGACCCGTGCGCTGTGCGTCGGGCTGGCCCTGTGGGGCGCGATGGCGCTATGGCCGGGCGTGCATGTGATGCCCGCGCACCCATGGGCGATCATCTGGTTTGGCCTGATGGGGTCTGCGCTTACGGCCTTCATCGGCGTGCTGACGTCGATCTGGGCGGAAAAGTTCGACCATGCCGCCGCCATCACGAATTTCGTGATTGGGCCGATGACGCTGCTGTCGGGCACTTTCTATTCCGTCGACCGGCTCTCCCCCGTGTTTCAGGCGATCAGCCATGCCAACCCGTTTTTCTATGCGATCTCGGGGTTCCGCTATGGCTTTGTCGCCGCCGCCGATGGCGATGTCGTGGTGGGCAGCGTCGTGCTGCTGGTGCTGAACATCGCGCTTGGGATGCTATGCTACACGCTGCTGCGCCGGGGATGGAAGCTGAAGGCCTGAACAGCCTAAAGGTCAGGTCAGCCCGGCCATCACCGGCACGATCAGCGTCATCGTGAAAAGAAGCGCGGCGGCGATCATCCAGTGATGCAGCCGGGGGAGGGGCAGGTGGTCCCGCCCTCCCTTCGGTGCCAGTTTCATCCGGCGGTTACGCCCTGGCCACCGACGCGGATGAGGGAGAAGCCTGCTTCTTCGGCTTCGGTGCGGGGATAGATGTTGCGCAGGTCGATCAGTAGGGGCGTATTCATCGAACTGGCGAGGCGTTTGAGGTCAAGCGCGCGGAAAATATCCCATTCCGTCACCAGGACCAGCGCGTCCGCGCCAGCCGCAGCTTCATAGGCGTCGCGCATCATGGCGACGCTGGACATCATCGGCGCGGCGACCTCCATGCCTTCGGGGTCATAAGCGGCGATCTTTGCCCCCGCATCTTCCAGTGCCTGGACGATGGCCAGGCTGGGCGCGTCGCGCATGTCGTCGGTATTGGGTTTGAAGGTCAGGCCCAGCAGGCCGACTTTCTTGCCGCGCGCGTCGCCGTTCAGAGCCTTCACGATCTTGCGACCCATCGCCCTTTTGCGAAGGTCGTTTACCTGCACGACCGTTTCGACGATGCGGATCGGGGTGTCATAATCCTGTCCGGTCTTGACCAGGGCCAGCGTGTCCTTGGGGAAGCAGGAGCCGCCATAGCCGGGGCCGGCGTGCAGGAATTTGGACCCGATGCGATTGTCGAGGCCGATGCCGCGAGACACTTCCTGCACTTCCGCGCCGACCGCTTCGCACAGGTCGGCCATTTCGTTGATGAAGGTGATTTTCGTCGCCAGGAACGCGTTGGCGGCATATTTGATAAGCTCCGCCGTGCGTCGTCCGGTGAACATGATGGGCGCCTGGTTGAGGTTCAGCGGGCGATAGACCTGCGCCATGACCGCAATTGCACGATCATCACCCGTGGTGCCGACGACAACGCGGTCGGGGCGCTTGAAATCGCCGATGGCCGCACCTTCGCGTAAGAATTCAGGATTGGACACGACCTGGATGTCGAGATCAGGGCGCACTTCCCTGACGATCCGCTCGACTTCATCGCCGGTGCCGACGGGGACGGTGGATTTGGTGACGATGACGGTCGGGCCGTCCAGCGATTCCGCGATTTCGCGCGCGGCGGCATAGACATAGCTAAGGTCGGCATGGCCATCGCCCCGGCGCGAAGGCGTGCCCACGGCGATGAAGATCGCGTCCGC
>CBFHAG010000051.1:0-16001 GCA_965653535.1 uncultured Sphingobium sp. | reverse complement strand
GCCATGATGACGATGCCGATCGCCAGCGCCGCGATCGCCCCGATCTTGAGGAAGGTTGACAGATAATCGCGCGGCGCAAGCAACAGCCATACCGGCAACACCGACGCCACCGCGCCATAGCCGATCAGGATCCAGCAAAGCTGCAACGGGGTAAAGGTAAACACCGGCCCCCATAAAGACGAGGCCGCGATCGATTGGCCATAGACGATCGCCGCCAGCAGTCCGACCAGCCCAATCAGCGATACTTCCCCGATCCGCCCCGGCCTGATCCAGCGGGTATAGGCACCCATGAACATCGCAAGTGGCACGGTCGCCGCAACGGTGAACATGCCCCACGGGCTTTCCGCGAGCGCCTTCACCACGATCAACGCCAGCACGGCCAGGATGATGACCATGATCATAAAGGCACCGAACAGCGCGATCGTGCCCGCGACCTGACCCATTTCCAGACGGATGAGTGCGCCCAGCGACTTGCCGTCCCGGCGCATGGAGATGAACAGGACCATGAAGTCCTGCACCGCTCCTGCCAACACGACGCCCGCGATGATCCAGATCGTGCCGGGCAGATAGCCCATCTGCGCGGCCAGGACGGGACCGACCAGGGGACCTGCGCCTGCGATCGCTGCGAAATGATGACCGAACAGCACCACCCTGTCCGTGGTCACATAGTCCAGCCCGTCGGCGCGCCGCACGGCAGGGGTGGGGCGACCATCGTCCAGCCGCATCACGACCCGGCTGATGTAGAGCGCATAATAGCGGTAGGCGACCAGGAAGCTGCTGATCGCGGCAACCACGATCCAGAGCGCGTTGACGGCCTCGCCACGGGACAGGGCGACCACTGATAAAGCAGCCGCGCCGATAATCGCTATCAATATCCAGGGAATGTGCCGGGTCATCGCTCTCTCAACCTGTGTCGATTTGATCCGGCACAGTAAGGCTCTGGCTTCCAAACACAATCGCCCGCTCAACTGGCCCGAAAAAAGGGCCGTCGTGATGCGGGCGTCGCTTCAGCCCTGCGTGACGCTTTCCAAAACAGCCGCGCGCAGTTCGGCTATGCCCATGCCCTTTTCGCTCGACGTCGTGATGATGTCGGGATGGGCGGCGGGGCGCTTGCGAATGGCGTCGGCTGTTGCCTGCGTGACCTCGGCCAGATGGCTGGCCTTCACCTTGTCCGCCTTGGTCAGCACGATGCGATAGCTGACGGCGGCCGCATCCAGCATATCCAGGATGTCATTGTCCACATCCTTGACGCCGTGGCGGCTGTCGATCAGCACCAGCGTGCGTTTCAGTTTGGCCCGGCCCCGCAGATAATCATTCACCAGAAATTGCCATTTGCGCACCATGTCCTTGGGCGCGCGCGCATAGCCATATCCCGGCATGTCCACCAATCGGAACCGCAGCGGATCGCCTATATCGAAGAAGTTCAGCTCCTGCGTTCGCCCCGGCGTATTCGACGTACGGGCCAGGCTGTTGCGGCCGGTCAGCGCATTCAGCAGGGACGACTTACCCACGTTCGACCGGCCCGCGAAGGCCACTTCGTTGACGGACATGTCCGGCAGAAATTTAAGGTCGGGTGCCGACTTGAGGAAGGCGATCGGTCCAGCAAAGACCTTGCGCGCTTCCTCGATCAGGTCGGAATTATTTTGCTCGGTCATATCTCATTCTCCGTTCGCCCTGAGTAGCCGCTGAGCTTGTCGAAGCGCCGTATCGAAGGGCCAAAGGCCATCCATGCTTCGATACGGGCCTTCGACTTCGCTCAGTCCCTACTCAGTACGAACGGGGACTTTGGGCTTTGTCGTCACTTCGCGGCCGCCGTGCTCAGCACGGGGTGGCGCTTGTACAGCCACCATTGCTGCAGCATCGACAGGCAGTTGTTGGTGATCCAGTAGACCAGCAGGCCCGCTGCGAAGGGTGCCATGATGAACATCATCATCCAGGGCATGATCGAAAAGATCTGCTGCTGCATCGGGTCCATCTGGGCCGGGTTCAGCTTGAACTGCAGCCACATCGAAATGCCCAGCAGCAGCGCCAGCACGCCGATCGCCAGGAAGGATGGCGGGGTGAAGGGCAGCAGGCCGAACAGATTGAGGATGTGCAGCGGATCGGGCGCGGACAGATCCTTGATCCACAGGACGAAGGGCTGGTGACGCATTTCGATCGTCAGCTGCAACACCTTGTACAGCGCGAAGAAGATCGGAATCTGGATGAAGATGGGCAGGCAGCCGGCGAGCGGGTTCACCTTCTCGCGCTTGTAAAGCTCCATCATTTCCTGCTGCAGCTTGGGCTTATCGTCCTTATGCTTTTCCTGCAGCGCCTTCATCTTGGGCTGCACCGCGCGCATCGCCGCCATGCTGGCGAACTGGCGCTGGGCGACGGGGAACATCAGCGCCCGTACAACGAATGTCAGGCAGATGATCGCTACGCCGAAATTGCCGATATGTTCGAACAGCCAGTGCAGCAGGGCAAAGATTGGCTTTTCGAACCAGTAGAACCAGCCCCAGTCGATTGCGCGATCGAACAGCGGGACGCCTGCGTCCTGATAAGCTTCCAGCGTCTTCACTTCCTTTGCGCCCACGAACAGGCGCGCCGTCTGCGTAATCGCCTTACCCGACGCCAGCACCATCGGCTGCAGGCTGTAGTCGGCCTGATATTGGGTGCCTGCACCCTTGCGGAACTGACCGCTAAAGGCAGCATTCTGATCCGGGATCAGTGCGGACAGCCAATATTTGTCGGTAAAGCCCAGCCAGCCGCCCGTCGATTGGAAGCTCTGGGTCGAAGGCCCCTCGTTCAGGTCCTTATAGTTGACGTCGTAATTGGCTGCGCCGTTGAACACGCCCATCGGCCCGATATGGATCGTCCATGTGTCGGGGTCATGCGGAATGCCGATCCGGCTGACATAGCCATATGGTTTCACGCTCACCGCGCCAGCGCCGTTGTTCGACACCTTCTGCTGCGCGGTGATCATGTAATTCTGGTCAACGGTGAAGCGGATTTCAAAATTCTGGCCCGCGTCGTTGTTCCAGCGCAGCGTGACCGGGCTGATGGGGGTGAGTTCGGTGCCCTCAGCCGTCCACACGCTATTGGCGTCAGGAAGCTTCAATCCTTCGCCCTGCCAGCCAAAACCGGCGAAAAAGGCGTCCTTCGTCCCCGACGGGCTGTAAAGCCGCACGGCGGGTGAGTTCTTCGCAATGGTTTCGCCATAGGTCGGCAGCACGATATCATCGATGCGTGCGCCCTTCAGGTTGATCGACCCGGTCAGCTTGGGCGTGCGGATCGGCACGCGCGGGCTTTCCTGCAGCACCAGATTGCGATCGCGGATGGCGGACGGGCCGTCAGCGGCGGGACTCGTGCCCGGCTGAGGCAGCGGCGTGGTTTTGCCGCCTTCGATCTTCTTCGCGGCGGGCGGGTTGGCCGACGGGAAGAAATGATGGGAGATATAAGGCCAGCCGAACAGGATCGCCGCGGTCAGCAGCACCGCCAGGATGATATTCTTCTTGTCGTCCACGATTGTCGGCTCCGCCGTATTGAAATCGATATTATGGGACCGGATCGTAACCCGAACCGCCCCATGGGTGGCATCGCATTAGCCGCTTAGTCGCCAGCCAGCTACCCTTGACCGCACCATATTTACGGAGCGCCTGAATCGCATATTCCGAGCAGGATGGAGCGTAGCGGCAAGTCGGTGGCAGGATGCGGGAAGGGCCAAGCTGCCAGGCGCGGGCGACAAGGATAAGGATGCGAGAGATCATCGCTTTTCCGATCCGCCTTCAGCGTTTTTCCCCTGCCTGCGCAGGATCGCGTCGTCCTTGGGGCTGGCGGTTTTCCTGCGTGGTCCGCGCGTGTCGCCTGCAGGTCGCGTCATCACCTTGCGCAGCGCCTTTTCCAGCTCCGACCGGAGCAGCGAAAAATCGCGCTCCACGCCGTCGTTGCGCCCGATCAGCACATGATCCGCGCCAGCCACGCCATGGATGGGGAGAAGTTCCCGCGCCAGAACGCGAAAACGGCGCTTCATCCGGTTACGGACGACAGCGCCGCCAATCTTTTTCGTGACCGTGATGCCGATACGCATCGCCGGATCGCCATCGCCGCGTTCGCGCACCAGCAGGACAAAGCCCGGCATGGGTGCACGCCGTCCGCGATTCGCCGCCAGGAAATCGGCGCGCCGACCAAGAATGGCAGGCGCGCGCGTCGGCGGCGCGTCGTTCAGGCGCTCAGGCTCTTGCGGCCACGGGCGCGACGGGCGCGCAGCACATTGCGGCCACCGGGGGTCGCCATGCGGGCGCGGAAACCGTGACGGCGCTTCCGAACCAGATTGCTCGGCTGATAGGTGCGCTTCATCGTTCATTCCTCAAAGCAAACGTAAAAATCGGGCGTGACAAAAAAGGGCCGCAACGGGGCGGCCGCATGTCAGGGGGCGTCCGATAGGCAAAAGGCGACCTTGAGTCAATGGCGCTGGCGGCGGTGATGGTTGCTTTTCGCCAGCGTCCACGGACAGCCAATCCAGTGAGGCCGGACAGCCCGCCCTTATTCCTTCCGCGCCGTTTCGATCGCATTTTTGAGCGCGTCATAGCCAACCGCGCCGTTCAACACCTGGTCCCCGACGACGAAGGTCGGGGTGCCACTGGCCTGCAGCTTTTGCGCCAGCGCGATGTTCGACTGGATTTCGGCGTCATATTTGTCGCTTGCGATCGCCGCTTCCGCTTCCGCCCGGCTGATGCCAACGCTGACCGCAGCCTTCAGGATGGATTCGCGCGTCACCTTGCCTTCTTCATACAAGGCGCGGTGGAACGGCATATATCGCCCCTTGTCCGCCGCCAGCAGGGAAACCTTGGCCGCGTCGCCGCTATCGTCGGACAGGATCGGCAGTTCGCGATAGACGATTTTCAGCCCCTTATCCTCGCCCACCAGTCGGGTGAGGTGGGGAAGGGACGCACGGCAATAGCCGCAGGCATAGTCGAAAAATTCGACCAGCGTGACATCGCCCTGCGCGGCACCTTCCCACGCCCCGGCATAGGGCGTCTCTATCGCCTGACGGCTGGCGTCGATATTGTTCGCCATCCGCTTTGCCTGAAGCCGATCCACCGCTTCGGGAATGATTTCGGGATGTTCCAGAATATAGTCGCGCACAATCTGTTCGATCGCCGCCTTGTCGACCGAGTTGACGCCCTGGCTGTTCTGCACGGCCATCGAAGCGCCCGCCGCTGCGGCGATAAAGGCCAGGGCACCAAGGGTCATCTGCATCGTCCTGTTGGAAAGGGCGGCACGGAATCCCGGCCGGGCTGTTTGCGTCATCTTTTCTTTCGCTTTTGTTCGACGGCCGCGCGTGAAACCATGGCGATATCCTGTGCCCGCAGATAGTCAACCGTGCCGGGCTTCAATCCCTGCATCGCCGCATCCGCGCTGCGCAGCGCCATCTGGTGTTCGCCCATCATCGCATAGCGTTCGGCGGTCGCCAATGCAGCGCGCGGAATATCGCCCTTCCTCTCATAGACGACGCCCAACTGATACCAGGCGAACGGATTTTCCCGGTCGCGCGCCACGGAATTGCGCAGGACCTGTTCGGCCTCGGCGAAATTGCGATCATCCTCCGTCGCGATCAGCGCATGGCCCAGAAGGGTCGCGATCAGCGGCTGGTTGGTCGCCTTCACCGCCTCACGCAAAGGCGGAATGGCGTCGGCGGGCTTGCCGCTTTCCAGCAGGATCTGGCCCTTGAGTTCCAGGAAATAGGGGTCATGCGGCGCAGCGTTCAACAGTGCCCCCACTTCGGCCATCGCCTTGTCGGGGTAGGCGCTCTTATGCCACGCATAGGCGCGGGCATAATGGGCCGGGATCGACTGGTCGCTTTCGGGATATTTGATCAGCGTCTGCCGGGGTTCGGACACATAACCGACCAGCTTGGCCCTGATCCGCTCGAACCGCGCTTCCAGCGCCGGGTCGACCGGCTTATTCCACGACGGGTCAACCGTATAGACTTCTCGCAGGACATTGATGCGCTCGCCCGATAGCGGGTGGGTGCGGCCATAACTGTCATCCTGGGGGATGGCGAGGCGATATTCCTGGTTCTGCAGCTTCTTGAAAAATTCCAGGCTTCCCTTGCCCGACACGCCCGCCTTGCTCAGATAGCGCGCTCCGGCCAGGTCCGCCGAACTTTCCTGCGCGCGGGAAAAGGCGAGGAACTTGCCCATCGCCGCCTGCTGGCCCAAGCCCAATATGCCCATGCCGGCTTCCGCCCCGCCAGCAGCGATCGCTGCTGCGCCCAGCACCAGGCTGAGCAGGGTGATGCCGGTGGCTGCCTTCATTCCCTCCGTCGACCGGATCACGTGTCCGCCTTCGATATGGCCCAATTCGTGTGCCACGACGCCCTGCAACTGGTTCACATTGTCGGCAGCGGCGATCAGGCCGCTATGTACCCAGACATATTGACCGCCCGCGACGAAAGCGTTGATTTCCGGGTCGCTGATGACCAGCACTTCGACATTGCGCGGTGCCATGCCTGCCGCGCTCACCAATGGCGCGGACATGTCGGCCATGAAGGCTTCGGTCTCTGCGTCGCGCAATATCTGCTGCGCCATGGCCGGGCGCACGGTCAGCGCCACGCACAGAGCGACGATTGCGCCCATGCGGAACCAGCGCCGTTTCATCGAAGGGCGCTCCGGGATGGGAAATGGATCAGCATCGGCGGCAGCTGATGCCCGCTGCGGCATGAACTTGGCCTGAAGCAGCAGCGCCGCCACTTCCCGGCGAAAACCGGTGAAATGGCGGCGCTGCTCCTCATGGTCCTGGCTCTTCTTACTGACCGAAGGTGCGCTGCCACCAGCCACGACGGGGGGATGATCCGTCATCTTCCGTCTGAAGATCGTCGCCTTCGGCGCTTTCCGTGACCGTCGGCTCGGCGACGCTCACGCTGACCTTGCCAGTCGTCGGAGCGACATCGACGGCGGGCCCGGCTGTGGCAGGCTCGGCATCCGCCTTCTTCCGACGGGTGCGCTTGGGTTTGGCGGGAGCCTCTGCTTCGGCTTCGACCGGAGCTGGCGTCGCAGCCTCAGCCTCGACATCTGCCTTTTTCCGGCGGGTGCGCTTGGGCTTGGCCGGTGCTTCGTCGGCGGGTGCTTCGGCAGGCGTTTCGACCGCAACCTCCGCCACTTCGGCTTCGGGGCTTTCCTTGGCCTTGCGTGCGCGCGGACGACGCCGCGCCTTGGGCGCTTCTTCCTCGGCGGGCGCTTCGGCCGGGGCCGGGGCTTCGGCAACAGCTTCGCTCACAGGCGCAGCCTCTACGGCTGGTTCAGCGGCGTCGGACAGGTTTTCCTCAGCCACAGCTTCACCGGCCTCGCGCCGACGGCGGCCACCGCGACGCCCACGACGTCCGCGACGGCGGCCCGGCTCATCGCCTTCGTCCGCAATGTCCGCGCTTGCCTGCGCCTCTTCAGCTTCGCCTTCCTCAGCCGGTTCAGCGTCTTCCGCCTGCACGTCGTGCTCGCCTTCACCTTCGGCGCGGTCGGAACCGCCGCGACGGCGACGGCGACGGCGACGGCGACGACCGCCTTCGCGTTCTTCACCACGGTCACCACGGTCATCACGTTCCTGGCGCTCGGATGCGGATTCGACCTCTTCGATCTCCTCCTCGTCCAGTTCCTCCACCACGTCGAGATCATCATCGTCCTCGACCAGCGGGGCATAGGTCACGACGCGTTCGGGGCGCGGCCCGCTGGCCTCGACCGACATGCGCGCGCCTTCGACCTCGCCATCGGGCAGGATCGCGATGGTCACGCCATAGCGCTGCTCGATTTCGTCCAGTTCGCGGCGCTTGTTGTTGAGGACGTAGAAAGCCGCTTCCTGGCTGGCGCGCAGCGTGACCAGGTTGCCACGACCCCGCGCCGCTTCTTCTTCCAGCATGCGCAGCGCCGACAAGCCCGCCGACGACGCGGTGCGGACAAGGCCCGTGCCTTCGCAATGCGGGCACTGGCGGGTCGATGCTTCCAGCACGCCGGTGCGCAGGCGCTGGCGGCTCATTTCCATCAGGCCAAAGCCGGAGATGCGGCCGACCTGGATGCGGGCGCGATCGTCCTTCAACGCCTCCTTCATCGCCTTCTCGACCTTGCGGATGTTGGAGTTCACCTCCATGTCGATGAAGTCGATGACGACCAGGCCAGCCATGTCGCGCAGGCGCAGCTGGCGGGCAATTTCCCGCGCGGCTTCCAGATTGGTCGCGACGGCGGTCTGCTCGATGCCATGTTCGCGGGTCGACCGGCCAGAGTTGATGTCGATCGACACCAGCGCCTCGGTCGGGTTGATGACCAGATAGCCGCCCGATTTCAGCTGGACGACGGGATTGTACATCGCGGCCAGCTGATCCTCGACGCTGGCGCGCTGGAACAGCGACACGGCGTCGGCATATTGCTTCACCCGGCGCGCATGGCTGGGCATCAGCAGTTTCATGAAGTCCTTGGCGGCTTTATAGCCATCCTCGCCCTCGACGATGACTTCTTCGATATCCTTGTTGTAGATATCGCGGATCGCCCGCTTGATGAGGTCGCTGTCATTGTGGATCAGCGCGGGGGCGGCGGATTTCAGCGTCTTTTCGCGGATCTCGTCCCACAGACGCGCGAGATAGTCGAAGTCGCGCTTAATCTCCGGCTTGGTGCGCTGCAGCCCGGCGGTGCGGACGATGCAGCCCATGCTGGAGGGCAGCGCCATTTCAGCGATGATCGTCTTCAACCGCTTGCGGTCGGCGGCGTTGGAAATCTTGCGCGAAATGCCGCCGCCATGCGACGTGTTGGGCATCAGCACGCAATAGCGGCCCGCGAGCGACAAATAGGTGGTCAGGGCCGCGCCCTTGTTGCCGCGCTCTTCCTTGACGACCTGGACCAGCAGCACCTGGCGGCGCTTTATGACGTCCTGAATCTTGTAGCGGCGGCGCAGCGCCATGCGCTTGCGGCGCAGTTCTTCGGCGGCGTCGTCGCCTTTGCCGCGACGCCCGCGACCGTTCCTGCCATTTTCCGCAGCTTCGCCGCCCGTGGCTTCGCCTTCCTGCTCTTCATCGTCATGATGATGAGTGGCCTCGACCAGTTCCAGGCCGTCATCCGACGCGCCATGTTCCTCGTCATCGTCCAGATCGGCGCGCAGTGCGGCCTCTTCCTCGGCATGCTCGCGCTCTTCGCGCAGCAGCGCTTCACGGTCCTCGCGCGGGATCTGATAATAATCAGGATGGATTTCGCTGAAGGCCAGGAAGCCGTGGCGGTTGCCGCCATAATCCACGAAGGCCGCCTGAAGGGACGGTTCTACGCGGGTTACCTTGGCGAGGTAGATATTGCCTTTGAGCTGTTTGTGCTCGGCCGATTCGAAGTCAAATTCCTCGATCCGGTTTCCCTTGACGACCGCGACCCGGGTCTCTTCCCGGTGGCGCGCATCGATCAGCATACGCATTGTCATTTATGTTTCTCCGGCGATGACCGCCAACGGCGCAGGGCCGGGCAGTCACGCGATAAAATAGGGACGACAGCGTTTGCGCCGCCAGCGGCGCCGATCGCGGCATCGTCCGGGTTTGTTGGATAATATTCGCGTCTGCTGCCTTGGCAGGGCCGGGCAACTCGCCGGTCCACACCATCCACGCCGCATCGCCCGGGATCGGGTCAAGCGGGGGATGGAAATCATGCCTCATGCAGCGTCAACCTGTTGCGACATCGGATCCGGGCGTCGTTCGCCCGCCGATGCGATCTTGAAAGCTTCCCAAGTGCCTAGCCGAAATCTGGTTACCGAAATCTGGTTACCGAAATATGGGCAGGCTTTCAGGAATATGAATGGGTAGCAGTCAAAATGCGGCCTAGCAACGCCCGCCCGAAATAATGTTTCGCGCGTGGGGCATCCCGTGTCATGCGCCGCCGGCCGACCGTTGCTCGCCGATCATATTTGGCTGGACGATCGCGGGTCCGCACGGCACAAGCGCGCGATGTTCCACGCTCTTGTCCTGGCCACCGCGATCTTTTCCGCGACGCCCGGCAATGACGGCGGTGCGGCGCATGTATCCGTCGCACAGATGGCTCCGCGTCCCAAGCAGCGGGTGCACAGCATAACCGTTCCCATTCCGCCCGCAGGACGCGGCCTGGAATTGCCCCGTGTGGACGGCCCCCGCGATGCCTCGCGCCCTCTCATCGTTATCGATGCTGGCCATGGCGGCCACGATCCCGGTGCCGTTAATGCGAAACTTGGCAAGCAGGAAAAGGACCTGACGCTCGCCATAGCGCAGGCGATCCGCGACGAACTGGTAAAGTCGGGCCGCCTTCGCGTGGCGATGACACGCGACGATGACCGCTTCCTCGTCCTGCAGGAACGCTATGACATTGCGCGCAGGCTGAATGCGGACCTTTTCATTTCCATCCACGCCGATTCCGCTGAAAATGAAGAGGCGCATGGGGCCACCGTCTATACCTTGTCGGAAATCGCGTCCGACCGGGAAGCCGCGCGCCTCGCCGCCAGGGAAAATAAGGCGGACATATTGCACGGGGTCAATCTGGGTGGCCAGCGCGATGACATATCGTCGATCCTCATCGATCTGACGCAAAGGGAAACCATGACCGATTCAGCGAAATTCGCGCAGGTTCTGAAGCGGGAAGCCTCCCCCTATATGGGTTTCCGCACTCCCTTTCATCGCTTTGCTTCACTCATGGTTTTAAAAGCCCCCGACACGCCATCGGTGCTGTTCGAAACCGGCTACCTCAGCAACGGCGATGACGCCGCCTTCCTTTCCTCGCGAGAGGGACGGGCGCGCATCGCACGCGGCGTGGCGCGCGCTGTCGAAGTGCATTTCGCCCGCAATGTGGCGCTGGGGCCGCGCTAGACGCAAGCCGCCCCGTCGATCCGCTCTGGCGCTACGGCGATTTTGACCTTAGAGCCTCGGTCGTCATGGAAGAGGTCCGCTCCGATACCGCATCATCGTCCTTCACCCGCCGCTTGCGCGACCGCGCGGGGAGGCTGCGGGAACGGCTTGCCCCGCATTGGGACCGGCGATGGGTGCGGTGGATCGCCATCGGCCTTGGCGGGCTCATGGCGGCGTTCTTCCTCTTCTGGCTGATCTTCGCGCGCGGGCTTCCCGACGCCGCCACGCTGCTGGAATATGAACCGCCGCTGCCGACCATCGTGCGCGACATCAACGGCCAGCCGGTGCACAGCTATGCGCGGGAGCGGCGGGTCCAGCTGCAATATAGCGATTATCCGCCGCTTCTGATCCGTGCCTATCTGTCGGCGGAGGACAAGACCTTCTTCGACCATCATGGCGTTGATGTGCCCGGATTTTTCGGTGCGGTGTTCGACTATGTGACGAAGATCGGATCGGGCCAGCGTGCCAGGGGCGGGTCCACCATCACCCAGCAGGTCGCCAAGAATCTGCTGATCGGCGATGAATATTCGCCCACGCGCAAGGTGAAGGAGATGATCCTCGCCTACCGCATGGAAGATGTGCTGACCAAGCAGCAGATTTTGGAATTGTACCTCAACCAGATATTCCTGGGCCGCAATGCCTATGGTGTCCAGGCAGCATCGCGCGCTTATTTTGACAAGGATGTCGCCGATCTCAAACTGCATGAGATGGCCTATCTCGCCATCCTGCCCAAGGGCCCGGCCAACTACCGCCCGGAAAGCCCGACCGGGCATGAACGCGCGCTGGAACGCCGCAACTGGGCGCTGGGCGAAATGGTCAGGAACGGCTGGATCACCGACGCGCAGCGGGACGAGGCGCAGGCGCAGCCGCTGGGCACCGTGCAGGCGCATGGATCCGGCTATGACGCGCGGGCGGGCGGCTATTATATGGAAGAGGTGCGCCGCCGCCTGATCGAACGCTTCGGCGAAAAGGCCGAGGACGGTCCCAACAGTGTCTATGCAGGCGGCCTCTGGGTCCGCAGCCCTTACGACCCCAAGATGCAGGACCTGACCGCCACGGCATTGCGCAACGGCCTGCTGCGCTTCGATGCGGGCAAAGGCTGGTCGGGGCCGGTCGGGAAGATTGACATCGACCGGGGCTGGCGGCGTGAACTGGCTGCCAGCTATGTCGGCGTGGACTACGCTTCCTGGCGCGTTGCGGTCGTGATCAGCCGAAACTCATCCTCTGCAGAAATCGGCTTTGCGGACGGGTCAACCGGCACGCTGCCCGCGAGCGCAGCGCAGATGCCCTACCGTCGCGCTGGCGGTCCCGCCTTCAGCAACATGAAGCCCGGCGACCTTATCGTGGTGGCGGGCAACGGGTCCAGTTGGGCCTTGCGCAACGTGCCGGAAGTATCCGGCGGCATGGTGGTCGAGGAAACCCATTCCGGCCGCATCCGTGCGATGCAGGGCGGGTTCGACAGCCGTCTGTCATCCTATAATCGCGCCACCCAGGCGATGCGCCAGCCGGGATCGACCATCAAGCCCTTCGTCTATGCCGCCGCGCTTGACGGCGGCATGACGCCCGCTTCGATCATCGTCGACGGGCCGCTGTGCGTCTATCAGGGCGCGGGGCTAGGGCAAAAATGCTTCCGCAACTTCTCCGGCGGCAGCGCGGGACCGCAGACCATGCGGTGGGGCGTGGAACAGTCGCGTAACCTGATGACCGTCCGCGCCGCCAGCCAGACGGGCATGGATCGGGTCGTGCGCACGATCAAGGCGATGGGCATCGGCGATTATCAGCCCTATCTCTCGTTCGCGCTGGGGGCGGGTGAAACCACGGTCGAGCGGATGGTGAACGCCTATGCGACGCTGGCCAATCACGGGCGGCAAATGCCCCCCAAGGTCATGGACTATGTGCAGGACCGCCACGGCAAGGTTATCTGGCCACTGCGCTGGCGTCCTTGCGACGGGTGCAACATGGCCAATTGGGATGGCAAGCCCATGCCCCGCTTCGGCTTTGAAGGGCGGCAGGTCATGAATCCCATGACCGCCTATCAGGTGGTGCACATCACCGAGGGCGTGATCCAGCGCGGCACCGCGACCGTGCTTGCCGACCTGAAGCGCCCGCTCTTTGGCAAGACGGGAACGACCAACGGTCCGACCAACGTGTGGTTCGTGGGCGGGTCGCCCGACCTCGTCGCAGGCGTCTATATCGGCTATGACCAGCCGCGCAGCCTGGGCGGTTGGGCGCAGGGTGGCCGCGTCGCCGCGCCGATCTGGAAGGCGGCGATGGCTCCAGTGCTGGAGACGATGCCCAAGACGCCGTTTGTCGCTCCGGCTGGCATCCGCATGGTCCCGATCGACCGCCGCTCGGGCAAGCGCGTCTATGGCGTTTGGCCGACCGAGGAGCCAAAGCCTGCTGTAATCTGGGAAGCGTTCAAGCCCGAATCCGAACCCCGCCGGTCGATCCGCAAGGAAGAAGTGGCGGCGCAGGAAAAGGCCGCAGCGCGACGCGACGCCGCACGCCAGGGTGCACAGCGGACGGACAGCGATTTCCTGCAGGATCAGGGCGGGATTTATTGATGGGGATGCCCGGACCCATTCACTGGTGGTCCGGGGCCTCGAATGGGTCTTACAACAGGATTGAATCTTCCCAATTCCGCCGCCCTCGGATAGGGGCAGGCGTTTAGTGCGTTTTCCTCCTGGCGAGCAGGCTCGCCCGATATTTTTGGAGAGTTCCCATGCGCGCCGAAGCGCAGCAATATATCGACCGTATTGACGCCGCGCTGGACCTGCTGCGCCGCTTCCTCGACTGGGACCGCGCCTTGCGGCGGCTGGACGAGTTGAATGCCCGTGTCGAGGACCCAACGCTGTGGGACAACCAGAAACTGGCGCAGGAAGTGATGCGCGAACGCACCCGGCTTGACGCGGCGATTGGCGCGACGCGTGCGATCGAAAGTGAAAAAAGCGACACCGCCGAACTCATCGAGATGGCGGAAGCCGAAGGCGATGAGGATATGGTCAATGAAGCCATCGCCTCGCTGAAGGCGTTGGCCGACCGCGCCGACGAGGACAAAATCAAGGCGTTGTTGGCGGGTGAGGCCGACGCGAGCGACACCTATTTGGAAATCCATGCAGGCGCAGGCGGCACGGAAAGCCAGGACTGGGCCGAAATGCTCAGCCGCATGTACCGTCGCTGGGGCGAACGGCGCGGCTATAAGGTGGAACTGGTCGACTATCAGGCGGGCGACCAGGCGGGCATCAAGTCAGCGACCTTCCTGTTCAAGGGCGAAAATGCCTATGGCTATGCCAAAACCGAAAGTGGCGTGCATCGCCTGGTGCGGATCAGCCCCTATGACAGCTCGGCGCGGCGGCACACCAGCTTCTCTTCCGTCTGGGTCTATCCGGTGATCGACGATAATATCGAGATTGAGGTCAATGAAGGCGACCTCAAGATCGACACCTATCGCGCATCGGGCGCGGGCGGGCAGCATGTCAACACCACGGATTCGGCCGTCCGCATAACCCACATTCCCTCCGGCATCATCGTCGCGTCGCAAAATGACCGCTCGCAGCATAAGAATCGCGCGACGGCGATGAACATGCTGAAGGCGCGCCTCTACGAAGCGGAGCTGCAAAAGCGCGAAGCAGTGGCTTCGGGCGAATATCAGGCAAAGACCGAGATCGGCTGGGGACATCAGATCCGCTCCTACGTCCTCCAGCCCTATCAGCTGGTAAAGGACCTGCGAACCGGAGTGACTTCCACGTCGCCCGACGATGTGCTGGACGGTGCGCTCGACCCCTTCATGGCTGCCGCTTTGTCTCAAAAAGTCACGGGCGAAAAGGTCGATGTCGAGGACGTCGATTGATGAAGCCTGTGCCGGTGACAGGGGTGGCGCTGGCGGGATTGTCGCTCCTGCTGGCGGCGTGCGGCCCTTTGTCATCGGGCCAGCAGAAAGACCGCCCGGCCGCGGCGAAGGAATTTCCGCGCGCTGACCGCCCGGTTGCGCCCGTTGTGTCAACGCGTTGGTCCAGTGAAGAGGCGCGCGACCGGGTCAACGAAGCAGATGATATCATGGACAAGGCCGGAATCCGGCCGGGCATGACCGTCGCCGACATCGGTGCGGGCGAGGGCTATTATACCGTCCGGCTCGCCAACCGTGTCGGGCCTGAGGGACGAGTGCTGGCCGAAGACATCATGCCTGAAGTGATCGAGGCGTTGTCGCGGCGTATCACGCGGGAAGACTGGCGCAATGTCAGCGTCAGGCTGGGCGCGCCGGAAAATCCAAAGCTGCCGGAAAACAGTTTCGACCGCATCTTCATGGTCCATATGTATCATGAGATTGCGGAGCCCTATGCCTTTTTGTGGCACCTTAGCCCGGCACTAAAGCCTGATGGTGAACTGATCGTCGTCGATGCCAACCGTCCAACCGACCAGCACGGCACCCCGCCAAGGCTACTGGCCTGCGAACTGGCCGCCATGGGTTTTCGGATGGAAGAGTTGATTCCCAAGCCGACGGCGGGCGGGTATTTCGCCCGTTTTCGCCGGATAGCCGCTCGTCCTTCTCCCGGTTCGATCGTCCCCTGCGCGCTGCGATTTTGACCCGGCGGCCTCAAAGGAAGCTGCTTGCCGAGCCGTTAACCATGATACTGGTGACGAAATTGATCTTTTGATGATTGAATGGGGTAAGGGAGGGGCTGGCATGACCGACCAATACGGTTCTCCGATCACCGACTCCGCGCAACGGCGGCACGCCCCGCGGCACAAGATGTTTGAGCCTGTTGCGCTCACCCTGAGCGGCGTCGAAGTGCGGGCTCATTTCCTGGACCTGTCATCCTCGGGCGCGCTCGTTCACTGCGAAGCCCCGCCACAGGCGGGCAGCTATGTCATTGTTCACGCGTTCGATCTGGAAACGGGCGGCAGGGTAAAATGGGCCAGGGGCAAGCGCTTTGGCATACAGTTCAGCCAGCCCCTGACGCAGGCGATGATGGACGTTCTGATCCGTCCGGCCTGAAACGGTCGATGCCCTTATCTTTGTTGTCGCATCGCTTTTTCGCGGAAAACCGGTTCCCACTTTTCCGCGCGATGCTATTAGGTTGTGTCTGCATTCATCTTAGCCAGATCATGGCGCACGCGAGGTGAACGA
>CBFHAG010000050.1:0-16159 GCA_965653535.1 uncultured Sphingobium sp. | reverse complement strand
TCAAGGAACTGCGCGACCGTTCGGGCGCGGGCATGATGGACTGCAAGAAGGCGCTTGCCGAAGCCAATGGCGATATGGAAGCAGCGGTCGATTGGCTGCGCGCCAAGGGGCTGGCCGCCGCTCAGAAGAAGTCGAGCCGCACTGCCGCTGAAGGTCTGGTCGGCGTCGCCGTCGCAGGCACCAAGGGCGTTGCCGTCGAAGTGAACAGCGAAACCGACTTCGTTGCCAAGAATGACCAGTTCCAGGATTTCGTCCGCACCGTCGCGCAGGTCGCGTTGCAAAGCGGCGTGACCGACGCCGAAGCGCTTTCGGCGCAGGCGCATCCGGCTGGCGGCACCGTGTCCGAAAAGCTGGTGTCCAACATCGCCACCATCGGTGAGAATCAGGCCCTGCGCCGCGTTGGCCAGGTCGAAGTGAGCCAGGGCGTGGTCGTTCCCTATGTTCACAACGCAGCTGCTCCCGGTCTGGGCAAGATCGGCGTTCTGGTCGCGCTGGAAGGTGACGCGCCTGCCGACGTGCTGGAACCGCTGGGCAAGCAGATCGCGATGCACATCGCCGCTGCCTTCCCGCTGGCGCTGTCCGCCGCTGATATCGACCCCGCTCTGCTGGAGCGTGAGCGCGCCATCGCCGCTGAAAAGGCCGCCGAATCGGGCAAGCCTGCCGAGATCGTCGCCAAGATGGTTGACGGTGCCGTGGCGAAGTTCGCCAAGGAACAGGCACTGCTTTCGCAGCTGTTCGTGATGGACAACAAGACCCCGGTCGCCGACGTCGTCGCCAAGGCGGCGAAGGATGCCGGTGCGTCGATCACGCTGAAAAACTATGTCCGTTTCCAGCTCGGCGAAGGCATCGAGAAGGAAACGAGCGACTTCGCCGCCGAAGTCGCTGCCGCAGCGGGCGTTTGATCGCCTGCCGTAGCTGACGCTCTATCTGACAGGGCGGTTGGTTCGGACGACGTCGGGAGGCTGAGCTTCTCGACAAGCCTGCGCCAGACGCTAAGGAAGTTCGGGGCGTCAAAAACCCCGCTTCACATCATGGCGCGCGCTGCCTAAGGTGCGCGCCATTTCCTTGCCCGATTGTAATGGATTATTCCGCCGCATGACTCGTCCGCCCTTCAAGCGCATATTGCTGAAACTCTCGGGCGAAGTGCTGATGGGGCAGGGGCAGTATGGCATCGAGCCTGAAACCGTGAACCGCGTCGCGTCGGAAATCGCGGCGGCCAAGGATGCAGGTTTTGAAATTTGCGTGGTCGTGGGCGGCGGAAATATCTTCCGTGGCCTGGCGGGCGCGGCTAAGGGATTTGACCGGGCGAGCGCCGATTATATGGGCATGCTGGCCACCGTCATGAACGCGCTGGCCGTGCAGAATGCGCTGGAAAAGATCGGCTATGACACGCGGGTCCAGTCCGCGATCCCGATGGCATCGGTGTGCGAACCCTATATCCGGCGTAAGGCCACGCGGCACATGGAAAAGGGCCGCATCGTCATCTTCGCGGCCGGTACGGGCAGCCCGTTCTTCACGACGGACACCACCGCAGCGTTGCGGGCGGCGGAAATGAACTGCGACGCGCTGTTCAAGGGCACCAGCGTGGATGGCATCTATAATGCCGATCCCAAGAAAGTGCTGGATGCGGCGCGTTATGAGCAGATCAGCTTCGACAGAGTGCTGAATGATAATCTGAAGGTTATGGATGCGAGCGCCATTGCGCTCTGCCGTGAAAATAATATTCCCATCGTCGTGTTCAACATTCGCGAAACCGGTAACCTGGCAAAGGTGCTGGCCGGTGACGGAGTCGCGACGATCGTGCAAAATCAGGAGCGCTGAAAACATGGCCCAATATGACAAAGCCGATCTCGAACGCCGCATGCATGGCGCCCTCGAATCGCTGAAGGGCGACCTAGCTGGCTTGCGCACCGGGCGCGCCAATATCCAGTTGCTCGATCCGGTGACGGTTGAGGTTTACGGGGCGCACATGCCTCTTACCCAGATCGCGACCGTCTCCGCGCCTGAGCCGCGCATGTTGTCGGTGCAGGTTTGGGACAAGAGCAATGTCGGCCCGGCCGATAAGGCCATCCGTTCGGCAGGCCTTGGCCTGAACCCGATCGTCGATGGGCAGACGCTGCGCCTGCCGATCCCCGACCTGACCGAGGAACGACGCAAGGAACTGGCCAAGCTTGCCAGCAAATATGCCGAAGGCGCGCGGGTCGCCGTCCGCAATGTCCGCCGCGACGGGATGGACGGCCTGAAGACCGATGAAAAGAAGGGTGAAATCAGCGAGGACGAACGCAAGCGCCTGGAAACTGAGGTGCAGAAGCTGACGGACAACGCCATCGGTGACATCGATTCGACGGTCGCCGCCAAGGAAAAGGAAATTCTCGGCCACTGAGCCGGGGTCCTTCCGCCTGTGCCCACTGCGCGTCCACACCCCTGATGGCCAGCCAAGCCAAGCCCGATATTCGACATAGCGCGCCGGCCCATGGCGCGCGCCACGTCGCCATAATAATGGACGGCAATGGCCGGTGGGCGAAGAAGCGGTTCCTGCCGCGCATCGCCGGGCATAGGGCCGGGGTAGAGGCTGTGCGCCGGGTCGCGCGTGCCGCGCTGGACCTCAAGCTGGAATGCCTGACGCTCTACGCTTTTTCGTCGGAAAACTGGAAGCGTCCCGCCCCAGAGGTTGCGGACCTGATGGGGCTGTTGCGGCATTTCATTCAATCCGACCTGGATGAGTTTGACGCCAATGGCATCCGGTTGCGGATCATCGGCAATTACAAGGCGCTGGATCCCTCGCTGGTCGACCTGATCGAAGGGGCGGTGGCCCGGACGGCGGGAAATAACGGTCCGATCGTTGCCATTGCCTTGAACTATGGCGCACAGGATGAACTGGTCCGCGCCGTACAAAGCCTGGCCAGCCGGGTAAGCGCAGGCGAGATGAGCGCGGCACAGATCGGCCCGCAAGATATCGATGCGCATCTCGACACGGCGACGCTGCCGCCGCTCGACCTGCTCATCCGCACGTCTGGGGAGCAGCGGCTGAGCAATTTCATGCTGTGGCAGGCCGCCTATGCCGAACTTTATTTCACCGACATGTTGTGGCCCGATTTCGACGGGCGGGCACTGGCGGAAGCGCTCGACGCGTTCCGCATGAGGGACCGCCGGTTCGGCGGGTTGTGAGCATCATGTCGAACGAGCTTCGCACCCGGACGATCGTCGGCGTCCTGCTCATTCTGGTGGCGTCAGGCGGCCTTTATCTGGGCGGGCTGCCGTTCTGGCTGTTGCTGGTCGTGGCGGGCGTGCTGATGCAGGGCGAATGGGGCGGGTTGACCGGCGCTTCGGCGGATCATCGGCGACTGGCGATGTTCGCCGTTTCGGTGCCGCTGGCGCTGCTGTCTCCCATTGCGGCGGGCGTGTCCTGGATCGCTTTCACCTCGATGGCGGCGGCTTTCTTCTTCGTGATGCTGGTGACGCGATCGGTCCGGTTGGCGCTGGGCATCGCCTATGTCTGTCTGCCGGTGATGGCGCTGTCCTATCTGCGCGAACAGACGCCAGACAGCTATGGCCTGATGCTGGCATTCTGGGCGCTCGCGCTGGTGTGGGCGACCGACATAGGTGCCTATTTCGCCGGGCGGGCAATCGGCGGGCCGAGGCTGGCCCCCCGCATCAGCCCGTCGAAGACCTGGGCGGGGCTGGGCGGCGGCGTCCTGGCGGCGCTGGTCATTGGTTTCCTGCTGCACCGTTTCGGCAATTTGCCGATCCAGCTTGCTGCGGCGAGTGGACTGCTGGCGGTTGCCGCGCAATTGGGCGATCTGCTGGAAAGCGCGATGAAGCGCAGGGCCGGGGTGAAGGATAGCGGTAAGCTACTACCTGGACATGGCGGGGTTCTGGACCGGTTGGATGGCGTGGTGGCGGTGGCGCCACTGGCCGCGCTGCTCTATCTAATGTTAGTGATGCCGTGATGCGCAGGATTTCGATCTTCGGCGCCACCGGGTCTGTAGGCACGTCCACGCTCGACCTGGTCAGGCGCGAACCTGAAGCCTTCGAAGTCGTGGCGCTGACCGCCTTTAGCGATGTGGATGGCCTCGCCGCCGCTGGCCGTGAATATGGCGCGAGGATCGCCGTGATCGGCGACGAGCGGCGTTACCATGCGCTCAAGGATGCGCTGCAAGGATCAGGGGTCGAAGCCGCTGCCGGGAAAGATGCGCTGGTCGATGCGGCGCAGGCTGGCGCAGACTGGAGCATGGCGGCGATTGTGGGTTGCGCTGGCTTGCGTCCTACCATGGCGGCTTTGAAGGCGGGGGGGACGGTGGCGCTCGCCAATAAGGAATCGCTGGTGTCGGCTGGCGCGCTGATGATGGAGCAGGCGGCTCGATCAGGCGCGACGCTGCTGCCAGTGGACAGTGAACATAATGCCATATTCCAGTGCCTTGCGGGCAGTCGTTTGGAAGATGTTGCAAGGATTACCCTGACCGCCAGCGGTGGCCCTTTCCGCACATTTACGCGGGACGCGATGCGCGGCATCACCCCGGCGCAGGCGGTCGCGCACCCCAATTGGTCGATGGGCGCGAAGATCAGCGTCGATAGCGCCACGATGATGAACAAGGGACTGGAGCTGATCGAAGCGGCTCACCTGTTCCCCGTCGGCCTCGATCGCATCGAGATCCTCGTCCATCCGCAATCGATCATCCATTCGATGGTCGAATATCGCGATCGTTCGACTTTGGCACAGCTTGGCTCGCCCGACATGCGCATTCCGATCGCCAGCGCCCTTGCCTGGCCGGAACGGATGACGACGCCGTGCCAGCCGCTGGACCTGGCACGTGCGGGAAGGTTGGATTTCGAGGCACCGGATGAAGCGCGATTCCCGGCGCTGCGGCTGGCGCGACAGGCGGCTGGCGAAGGTGGCGGCGCTCCCGCTATCCTGAACGCCGCCAACGAAGTCGCAGTCGCCGCCTTCCTGAAAAGGGAGATCGGCTTCCTTGATATCGCCATGATTGTGGAGGATGTCCTGAACCGCTATAGCGCGCCTGTGCCTTGCCTGATCGAAGATGTGCTGGAAATTGACGCGCACGCACGAACCATGGCGGGCCAAGTGATGGAAAGATTGACTGCTTGATCCAGAATCCGGGCTTCCTGCTGACCATCCTTGCCTTTGTCGCAGTTATCGGCCCGCTTGTCTTCGTGCATGAGCTGGGCCATTATCTGGTTGGCCGCTGGTGCGGGGTGAAGGCGGAGGCCTTTTCGATCGGCTTCGGGCCGGAAATCGTTGCATGGATGGACAGGCGCGGCACGCGCTGGCGCGTCGGCGCGCTGCCGCTGGGCGGCTATGTGCGGTTCAAGGGCGACATGAATGCGGCGAGTCAGACCGACCCGGCCTGGCTGGAAATGTCCGCGTCCGACCGGGCGGAAAGCTTTCCCGCCAAGCCGTTGTGGCAGCGTGCGGCGATCGTGGCCGCTGGCCCGCTCATCAACTTCCTGTTCGCTATCGTCATTCTGGGCAGTTTTGCCTTCGTCCATGGCGAAAGCCGGACGCCCGCCGTCGCTGGTCAGGTACAGGCGGGCAGCGCGGCGGCTGCAGCTGGTATCGTCGCGGGCGACCGGATCGTCGCGATCAATGGGCGAGAGATGGCGACTTTTGACGACATCCGCCTTTACGCGCAGATCCGCCCAGGCGAGCCGGTGTCGATCCAGGTCGAACGCGGTGGCGAGCGGCTGGAGCGGCAAGGGCGGATAGGCGCGGTCGAGGAAAGCGACGGCTTTGGCAACAGCTTCAGGATCGGTCGGCTGGGCATCGCGCCGGGCGATCCGGTGATCGAACCTGTCAGCCTTTGGCGCGCGCCGGTGGTGGCGATTGAGCGCACCGGCCAGATCATCCGCACCATGGTCGAAACGCTGGGCCAGATATTGGGCGGCGGTCGGTCGGTGAAGGAATTGGGCGGGCCGCTTAAAATTGCGGAAGTCTCTGGCCAGGCGGCGACGCTGGGTGTGGAGAGCTTCATCTTCTTCATGGCGCTCATCTCGATTAACTTGGGGTTCATCAACCTGTTGCCAATTCCGATGCTGGATGGCGGACATCTGCTATTTTATGGATTGGAAGCGGTTCAGCGCAGGCCGGTCAGCGCGAAGGTGCAGGAATGGGCCTATCGGTCGGGCCTAGCGGTGCTTTTGGCCATGATGATGCTGGTGACATTCAACGATCTAACGTCTTTCGGTCTATGGGAGCGCCTGTCCGGCTTGATCGGTTGAACCGTATCGGGCAGGGAGGCGCGTCTCGCAGCGTCTTTCCAGACGTGAACGAGCATGCTTATTTGTAAAAGGGTGAAGCGGGTGACAGCGATAATGAGCAGCAAGAGGCAGCGCCCGATTGTCGCGGCCCTTCTGGCGACAACGATGATCGGCGGCGTCTGTGCAAGTCCCGCTTTGGCTCAGGATAGCGCGCAACCCGTTCCGCCTGCTGCCACGCCCGTTCCCGCCGTCGTCGCACCGACCGGCACCATCAGCAGCGTCACCGTCACCGGTCAGCAGCGCCTGGAACCGGGCACTGTGCTGTCCTACACCAAGCTGCGGGTAGGCCAGCCCTACACGCAGGAACTGCTCGATCAGGCCCTGCGCGACCTTTACGAGACGGAATTGTTTGCGGACGTCCAGATCCGTAACGACAATGGCGCGCTG
Organism: uncultured Sphingobium sp.; assembly: GCA_965653535.1. Classification (GTDB taxonomy): domain Bacteria; phylum Pseudomonadota; class Alphaproteobacteria; order Sphingomonadales; family Sphingomonadaceae; genus Sphingobium. Next base: position 9,496 of record CBFHAG010000050.1, on the reverse strand, counting down.
ACGATTGAGATTCGCGAAAACCCGGTCATCAACCGCATCGTGCTGGAAGGTAACAAGCGGTTGAAGGACGACAAGATCCGTCCCGAAATCAAGCTTGCCCCGCGCCAGATCTATACGCGATCCAAGGTGCGTGCCGATGTCGCGCGCATTATCGAACTTTATCGCCGCCAAGGCCGCTTCGCCGCGACGGTCGAACCTAAGATGGTCCAGCTCGACCAGAATCGCGTCGACATCGTCTTCGAAATTTCCGAAGGGCCCAAGTCCAAGGTTCGGCAGATCAACATCATCGGTAACGATAAGTTCGACGATGGCGAACTGCGCAGCCAGATGGTGACGAAACAGTCACGCTGGTTCCGCCTCTTTTCGTCGGGCACCAGCTATGATCCCGACCGGCTGGCCTATGACCAGCAGAAGCTGCGGCAATATTATCTGACGCAGGGCTATGCCGATTTCCGCGTCATTTCTGCGGTGGCGGAACTGACCCCAGACAAGCAGGACTTCATCATCACCTATGTGGTGGAAGAAGGGCAGCGCTACAAATTCGGTGATGTGAAGGTGGAAAGCGATATCCGCGACCTGTCGGGCGCGACGCTGACCAGGACGCTGCCGATGAAGAAGGGCGACTGGTACAACGCCAAGCAGGTGGAAGACACCGTCGATACGCTGAGCGAGACCGCCGGCCTGTTCGGTTACGCCTTTGCGGAGGTCCAGCCGGACTTCAACCGCGACAAGGACAGCCTGACGATGGGGATCGATTTCCGCATCGGCAATGCGCCGCGCGTCTATGTCGAGCGCGTCGATGTCAACGGCAACACACTGACGCAGGACAAGGTTGTGCGTCGTGAATTCCGCCTGGCCGAAGGAGACGCGTTCAACAGCTTCCTGGTCAAGCGTTCGCGCGATCGCATCAACTCGCTCGGTTTCTTCCAGGAAAAGCTGGAAATCGAACAGAAGCCCGGTTCCGCGCCCGATCGCATCGTGCTGGAAACCAACGTGCAGGAAAAATCGACCGGCGAATTGTCGCTGTCGGCCGGTTTTTCGTCGCTGGAGCGTTTCATCGTCGCGGCGTCGATCACCCAGCGCAACTTCCGCGGCAAGGGCCAGGAACTGCGCACCAGCGTCAATTATTCCAGCTATTCCAAATCCGTGGAGCTGGGCTTTACCGAGCCTTATTTCATGGACAAGAATATCGCGCTGGGCGGCGATATCTATCGCCGTGATCTCAACAGCTTCCGCTATCTTGGCAATTCCAACGATCGCGATACGACCTACAAGCAGACGACCACCGGATTCCAGATCCGGGCGGGCGTCCCGATCACCGAATATATGTCGCTGGCGCTACGCTACAGCCTCAACCTGGACGATGTGAGCCTGGACGAGGACACCTATTACACCAACGGCGTCTGTGATCCGATTCTGGCAGGCCGTTACCTGTGCGACGCCATCGGCAAGCGGACTACGTCGTCGCTGGGCTATTCGCTGATCTACGACAATCGCGACAACCGCATCCGGGCGACGCGCGGCCATAATGTCGTACTGAGCCAGGATTTCGCCGGGCTGGGCGGCAGCGTCAAATATATCCGCACGAGGTTTAACGGTAGCAAATATTGGTCGCTGGGTAGCGGCTTCATCTTCTCGCTGTCCGGTGAGGGCGGCTATATTCATTCGCTGGAGGGCGATCGCCGGGATGCGAGCGGCCAGCTGGTTGATCCGATCCGCCTGACCGACCGCTTTTTCCTGGGCAATCCCCAGATTCGTGGCTTCGACATTCGCGGCATCGGGCCGCGCGTGAAGCGTTTCTACATGATCGAAGATCCAGACAATCCGAACACTTACATTCGCAACAGGGACAACAACAACGTCCGCGACGACGCGCTGGGTGGCAGGATCTATTATCTGGCACGTGCCGAAGTCGAAATCCCGCTGGGATCAGGCGCGCGTGAGATGGGCCTTCGTCCATCTATATTCGTTGACGCTGGCGCGGTGGCCGGACTGCGCGATCCGCAGACCACGCCCTATCCGGGCCTGTGTTCGGTCGTGTCGGGCACGGTCGCTGGCACTGTCAAGACGCCGACGTCATCGACCAGTGAGCGTGCCGCAGGCCTTGGCGCTTGCTCGACCAGCTCCAGCTCCACTCCGACAACCTATACCGACGTGACCTATCTCAACGGCACCGGCTTCCAGGAAGTATATTTGGGCGACACGCTCAAGCCGCGCGTGTCGGTGGGCTTTGGCGTCAACTGGAACTCGCCGTTCGGACCGTTCCGCATCGACATCGCCAAGGCCCTGCTCAAGGAACCAGGGGACGACACTCAGCTCATCAGCTTTAACGTAGGGACTCAATTCTAATGAACATGATCCTCAAGGCCGCGGCCTTTGCCTTTGCGCCCATGACCGCCATCGCGCTGGCCAGCACGCCCGCGGTTGCCCAGTCCAAGACCGGCATCGCCGTCGTCGATGTGCAGCGCGCTGTCGCCCAGAGCGCGGCTTATACGACTGCCCGCTCGCAGATCCAGACGACCTACAAGGCGCAGATCGACGGTTTCAACGCGCGCAAAAGTGCGATTGATACGGACCTGCGTTCGAAGGGTTCTGCCCTGGAAGCCGCGATGAAGGCAGCTGGCAACAAGCCGACTCCGGCGATCCAGACCCAGTATGAAGCCTATCAGCAGGCTGGCCAGGCCGGTCAGGCCGAACTTCAGCGCCTGGGCCAGCCGATCGCGCTCGCCAACGCCTATGTTGAAGAGCAGATTTCGGCCAAGCTGTCCGACGCGCTCAAGGCCGCGATGACCAAGGCGAAGGTCGACCTGATCCTGGCGCCCGACGCCACCGTTTCCTACCAGCCGGGCGTCGATGTTACGCAGCAGGTCGTGACGGAACTCAACGCGTTGGTCCCCAGCGTCGGCATCACGCCGCCGGCTGGCTGGCAGCCCGGCGGCGCTCGCGGTCAGGCCCCGGTTCCGGCAGCCGCCGCTCCGGCCACCCCGTCGCAGCAGCCGAAGTCGCGCTGATCCGCCGATGACGGTTGAAGCCGACGCAGCGCCCGCCGCCATGGGTCCCATCGATATTCGCGGGATCATGGCGGCGTTGCCGCACCGTTATCCGTTGTTGCTGGTTGACCGCGTGATTTCGCTCGTGCCGCATGGCGCGATCCACGCGGTCAAGGCCGTGACGATCAACGAGTCTTTCTTCCAGGGCCATTTCCCTGGTCGTCCGATCATGCCGGGCGTGCTGATCATCGAAGCGATGGCGCAGGCTGCCGGGGTGCTGACGGTCGAGACGCTGGAACTGCGCGGTTCCGGCAAGCTCGTCTATTTCATGAGCATCGAAGGGGCGAAGTTCCGTAGTCCGGTGGAGCCAGGTTGCCTGCTCGACCTGCATGTCGAACTTCTCCAGATTCGTGGCCGGGTGTGCAAATTCGTGGGGAAGGCGACGGTGGAGGGCAAACTTTGCGCCGAAGCCAATTTCGTCGCGATGATCGCCGATCCGCCGGTGGACTGATGTGAGGGGGGTGGCCCATGGTCGCCCCTTGCTTTCGCGCGCAAAGCCATGTAACCGCGCGCCTTCGCAATTTATCGCATCCCTGGCCGGTCGGAAACCGGCCCATTGACGGAGCATACCCATGAAGGCCGACACGCATCCCGACTATCACTTCATCACTGTCCAGATGACCGACGGTACGACTTTTCGTACCCGTTCGACCTGGGGCAAGGAAGGCGATACGCTGGCACTCGACATCGATCCCAAGTCGCATCCGGCGTGGACCGGCGGCCAGCGTCAGCTGGAGCAGGGCGGCCAGGTGGCGCGCTTCAACAAGCGTTTCGGCGGCTTGACGCTGAAGAAGTAATCGCTTCCTCAGATGAGACGATGAGAAGGGCACCCGATGAGGTGCCCTTTTTGTTTGCCGGGGACGGGTGTTTACGACCAGTTTTGGCCGTTAGCCTTGCCGCGATGGCCATCCGAAACCAGACATTGCCCCAGCGAGGGGCCGGGCATTACATGGTCAGATGAAACAAGCAGCTAACATTGACCATCTTACTGTTGCCAAAGATGGCGCTCAGCGTATCCAAGCCGCTGTTTTGTCATCGCTTTCAGACATATGTGCGGCATTGCGTGACCTACCATCGGATCAGGCCGGTATCCGCATCTACGGCATCGAAGCGCTTCGGCCCCTTTTGGCTGTCGAAGGGATAATAGGCGCTATTGCAGCAGATTTCTTAGGACGCCGATGTCGCGCGGTCCGTGCGATCCTGTTCGATAAGACCGGAGAAACGAATTGGTCTTTAGCGTGGCATCAGGACCGAACAATCTGTGTGCAGCGACGGATTGATGTCGAGGGTTATGGGCCTTGGACGACCAAAGGCGGAATGCAACATGTAGCACCTCCGTTCGATTTGCTTGCACGAATGCTCACGCTTCGCGTTCATCTGGATGATGTGCCTCCTGAAAACTCTCCATTGCTGATTGCTCCAGGCTCTCACATCGCAGGACGTGTCCCGGTTGAAGAGTATGGCGAGGTTGTTGCCCGGTGCGGCAGTTACGCCTGCCTCGCCAAGGCTGGCGATGTATGGGCATATGCGACGCCGATACTGCATGCGTCTGAGGCCGCGAGCGTGGCCGACCACCGCCGCGTTTTACAGATCGACTACTCGGCGGATGAACTTCCGGGCGGGTTAGACTGGCTCGGTGTGTAATTTCAACGTCTGCTTCGACCGTAATAGCGCCCCAAGCAGATATTCCCCGACCCACCCATGCCGACCGTTCTGGCTTGAGCCTTACCCTGCCGCCGCACGATCCTCATCCAAAAACGCCGCGACATCATCCAGCACGACATCCTTCGACAGGAATGTCCGGCCAATCCCGCGCGCCAGCAGGAAGGGAAGCGTGCCTGCCGCCATCTTCTTGTCGTGCAGCATATGGGCCGCCAGCGCGGCTCCGTCTGCCTTTACATGGGCGCTGGCAAGGTCGTGAGGGAGTCCGACGGACTTGAGATGCTCCGTCACCCGCTCGGCCTCCGCCGCCGGGCACAGCCCCAGCCGCGCTGAATAGCGGAAGGCGAGCGCCATGCCCGCCGCAACGCCTTCGCCATGCAGGAGGAGGTCGGAAAAGCCCGTGTCAGCCTCCAGCGCATGGCCGAAAGTGTGGCCCAGGTTCAGCAGTGCGCGTCGCCCGGATGTTTCCCGCTCATCATCCGCGACGATTGCGGCCTTGGCTTTCACGCTGCGCTCGATCGCATATTCGCGCGCGCCGCTGTCGCCGTCCAGCAGCCGCTGACCGTCCGCTTCGCACCAAGCGAAGAAATCGGGATCATCGATCAGGCCATATTTGACGACCTCCGCATAACCGGCGCGAGTTTCGCGGGGGGGCAGGCTGTCCAGCGTCGAAGGATCGATCAGCACCAGGCTGGGCTGATAAAAGCTGCCGATCAGATTTTTGCCCGCCTTTGTGTTGATCGCGGTCTTGCCGCCGACCGAGCTATCGACCTGGGCGAGCAGGGTCGTGGGAACCTGGATGAAGTGGCATCCGCGTTTCAGGATGGAAGCAGCAAACCCGACCAGATCACCGATCACGCCGCCGCCCAGTGCCACGATATGGTCGCCGCGCTCAATTTCCAGGGCCAGCAACTGGTCGAGCAGCTGTTCCAGATGCCGCCAGCTCTTGGTCTGCTCCCCGGCAGGCAGGATGATGGGGGCCACAGCTATTCCCGCCCGGTTCAGGCTGGTCACTAGCCGGGGCAGCTGCGCCTTGGCCACATTGGCGTCGGTCACGACGACCAGCCGCCCCTTGCGCGCATATCCTGCAAGATGCGCGTCGGCACGATCGAGCGAGCCTTCTTCTATGATGATGTCATAGCTGCGCGCATCCAGCGCGACGCGGACTAATGCCATGCGACCAGATGCTCCAATATGCTGTCCACCGTGACTTCGTGCGGGGCGGCGATACTTTTTATATGAATCGGGGCGAGCGCGTAGACGGGATTGCGCGTCGCGGCGAGTTCGGTCAGCACCGCGCGCGGGTCCTTGCCCTTCAGCAACGGGCGACCTTCCCGGCGCGACACCCGGTCGACCAATATGTCGATGTCGGCGTCCAGCCAGATGGCGGTCGCATGTTCCAGGATCAACCTGCGGGTGTCATCCTGCATGAAAGCGCCGCCGCCCGTGGCGATGATCTTGGGTCCGCCGTCCATCAGCCGGGCGATGACGCGCCGTTCGCCATCACGGAAATAGGATTCGCCATAGCGTTCGAACATTTCCGTGATGGTCATGCCCGCCGCCTTCTCAATCTCTTCATCGGCGTCCACGAAAGCGACCCCCAGGCGCGCGGCCAGGCGGCGACCCACGGTCGACTTACCGACGCCCATCATGCCGATCAGGACGATGGGACCGCGCTTCAGGCCGGTAGAGGCGGATTTGCTGTTTCGCTGCATGCAGAGCGGGGCTATACATCCCCCCGTCACAGAGGCAAATCGCTACTTTCCTCATCTACCGGCTTGGCCGCACAAGGACCCATGAGAAGCAATCGTTCTTTCAGCAACTTCGAAAGCAGTTCACGCCGTCGCGGCAAGCGTCTGCCGATCATCCCCATCGTCCTGATCGCCGTTCTGGCCGTGTTGATCATACTCATGTGGTCGCGCGGCGGGGAACAGCCCCAGACGCAGGTGGAAAAGGTGATTCCCGCCGAAAAGCTGGGCCAATAAAGGGCATGCGCCAACGCGGGTGGAATGCCAGATGGACGCTGGGCACGCTTGCGATCGCGCTGGCGTTGCCAGTGGTGGCGCAGGAAGCGCCCGAGTCCCTGCTGCCGCCCGGTTTCGGCGATCCTCCCGCTGCGCCTGCTCCCCCCGCTCCCCAGCCGGGGCGGCCAGCAGGTCCGGTCGCGTCAGTGCCCATGGTGCAACCGTTGCCAACCACAGCAGCGCTACCGGGGGATGACGCGGCGGCCAATGCGGTCGAGGACGGGCTTTCCGAAGAAGAACTGGCCGCGCAAAAGGCAAAATATGACCTGCCTGCGGGCGCGCAGCGGTCGTTGGACCGGGTCGGGGTGCTGACCCCGGAACGACTTGGTTTCGCGCCCGATGACTTTGGCGGCCAATCCGGGCAATTCCTCGCGACGCTGATGACGCAGACCCGAGCGCCGATCACGTCGCGCTGGGCGTCGATACTCCTCCGCCGCGCGCTTTTGTCGGCTACCGATACGCCACGCGACATCAACGGTGCGGACTGGGTGGCGGAGCGCGCCTGGCTGCTGCTGCGCATGGGGGAGGCGGACAGCGCGCGTCTGCTGGTGCAGAGCGTCGATTCGGACCGTTTTACGCCCAGGCTCTATGCCGTCGCGATGCAGACCTATCTGGCGACCGCCGATCCCGCCGGGCTGTGCCCATTGTCCGCTGGCGCACTTCGTACTAGCAAGAAGCCGGGCTGGGACATGACCCGCGCCATTTGTCCTGCGCTGTCAGGCGATCAGGGTTCGGCCAGCGGCGCGCTGAACCAGGCGCAACGACGCGGCGTGGTACGGGGAATCGATTACCGCCTTGCCGAAAAAGTGGTCGGGACAGGTTTCAACGCTCGCCGTTCGGTGAAGATCGAATGGGACGCTGTCGATCGCCTGACCGCCTGGCGTTTCGGCTTGGCCACCGCCCTTAACGTCGAGATACCCGACGCGCTCTACGCGACGGCGGGTCAGCATGTGCGGGCATGGGAGGCGCGCGCCCCGGCATTGAGCGCCGTGAAGCGCCTGCCCGGGTCCGAAGTGGCGGCGCGGCTGGGCGTCTTTTCCAACAAGGCGCTCGTCGGCTTCTATAGCCAGTTGGACGCTGAGGGCGAAGCGCCCGCAGAGGCGGCGGATCGTATCGATGCGCTGCGCACCGCGCATGTCGGCGGTAGCGTTGAAGATCGTCTTCAGGCGATGCGCAGCTTATGGCGGGACAATGGCCGTCCTGATTATGTCGGTCTGATCGCAACGGCCAGGGCGGCGGCGGCGCTGCCGGTGCAGCCGATCGATGCGCGCGACGCGGCCAATCTGGTCGCCGCGATGCTGACGGCGGGATATGACCGCAGCGCATTGCGCTGGACTTCGGTGGGGAGGCAGGCCGACGGCGATGGTGCCAGCAGCCTGTGGGCGTTGCTGGCCGTCGGTGCGCCCACGCTGGCGGTCGAGATCACCGACAGTCGCGTGTCTGGCTTCGTTGAGGATGCGGGCGCAGAGAAGGGACGCATGCTGATCGCGGCGCTGGCGGGTTTGGCGCGGGTTGATGCGGGGAAAGCTGCTGCGCTGGCACAGGACAATGGTTTCCAGCTTGCTCCCGCCAGCCGCTGGGCAAGGGCGATCGGGCAGGCCGCGGCGCGCGGTGAGAAGGCGAGCGTCGCCTTGCTGGCGGCGGTCGGCATGCAATCTTCCGAATGGGACCGTTTGCCGCCCGCCCATCTTTATCACATCGTCGCTGCCCTGCATCGTGTGGGGCTTGACCCCGAAGCGCGGATGATCGCGGCGGAGGCGATCACGCGGGCCTGATGCATGAGTGAGGACGCGGCCCTCATCGATCGCTTTCTGGAGATGATGGCGGCGGAGCGGGGGGCTTCGCGCAATACGCTGCTCGCTTACAGGACGGACCTGACGGGCGCGGCGCAGCTTATGGGCGGTCTGTCGGGCGCGACTAAAGCGACCTTGGGCGAACTGGCCGGGGCCTGGGTCCATCTTGCCGCGTCGTCCGTCGCGCGAAAGGCGTCGGCCTTGCGCGCTTTCTACGCTTTTCTGGAAGAAGAAGGCCTGCGCGCCGACAATCCAGCCGTTGCCTTGCCGCGCCCGGTGACGCGCAGGCCGCTACCCAAGATATTATCGGCGCAGGAAGTGGACTCCCTCTTCGCCGTCATCGATGCAAGACTGGCCACCGAGCATCCAGCGCCACTGGACCTGCGGCTATCGGCCCTGATCGAACTGCTTTACGGATCAGGCCTTCGGGCGACCGAACTGGTCTCACTGCCCCGCCGGGCGCTGGCCGCCGATCGGCCGTTCCTGATCCTGAAGGGAAAGGGTGCCCGCGAAAGGCTGGTGCCCATTTCCGACCGTGCACGAGCGTCTGTGTCGGCCTGGATCGCCCATGTGCCGCAGGACAGTCCGTGGCTTTTTCCGTCGGGCAAGAGCCATGTCAGCCGCATCCGTCTTTATCAGATGGTGAAGGACCTGGCCGCCGCCGCTGGCATCGCGCCCGACCGGGTCAGTCCGCATGTCCTGCGCCACGCTTTCGCAACCCACCTGCTGGAAGGCGGGGCCGACCTGCGCGCTCTGCAGTCGATGCTGGGGCATGCGGACATCGGCACAACCCAGATTTACACCCATGTCGACAGCCGGAGACTGGTCGAATTGGTCAATAGCCGTCACCCACTTGCAACGATGCGCCATCGCCTCGTTGACGACGGCACTTCTGCACCCTAACGCCGTCGGCCATGGTTAGCTTTCTGGAATTTGAAAAGCCTATCGCCGAGCTTGAGGCGCGCGT
>CBFHAG010000049.1:0-16348 GCA_965653535.1 uncultured Sphingobium sp. | reverse complement strand
TGCGCGGGCGGATCGCCGCGACCAGCGTCAAGGATGTGAAAAACGGCAAGCTGGTGTCGATCATCAAGAGCGTGGGCGGCGTCGGCGCGACCACCATCGCCACCCAGACGGCAAGCCTGCACGCCCGGTCGCTGAAGCAGGGGCAGGGCGAAGTCTGCCTGTTCGACTTTGACATCCAGTTCGGCAATGCCGGGACGTTTCTGGGCATATCGTCGCCGCTGACTTTGGCCGACCTGTTGCAGGGCGGCAGCCGCATCGATGGCGAATTGCTGCGCAGCGTGACGGTCCAGACCGCGACGGGCCTGCGCGTCGTGACGGCGCCGTCTGAAATCATGCCGATGGAAGCGGTAAATGCCGATCAGGTGTTTCGCGTCATCGAACTGGCGCAGCGGAACTTCGACACCATTTATCTCGACTTGCCGGGCAACTGGACCAACTGGTCCATGTCGCTGGTGGCGCGGTCGGAAGCCATCTTCCTGGTGGTTGAGCTGACCATCGCCAGCCTGCGTCAGGCGCGCCGCCAGATCGCCCTGCTGCGCAGCCAGGATATCGATCCCGCGCGTATCCATGTGGTCGCCAACCGGGTCGAAAAAAAGCTGTTCCGCGCGATAGGGCTGGAGGATGCGGCAGCGGCGCTGGATCATCCAGTCAACCTTAGCATCGCGAATGATTTTCCTTTGGTGAGTTCCGCGCTGGACCAGGGCGTGCTGATCCATGAGTTGAAGGCGCGCAGCCGCATCTGCAAGGACATGCAGGATATTGTGGACTGCTGCCTTGAGGCCGTTCCGGCCCAGCGTCAGGCGGAGAAGGGCTGATGTGGGAAATCCGAAAAGCCGATAGCGCACGGGCTGACGTCCGCGATGAGGTGGGGCCGACCGAAACAGAGCTGGTCCATTGGGAAGAGGACCGGCATACCGAGCTGAAGGTCGCGCTGCACCAGAAGCTGATCGACATCATCAACCTGTCCGCGCTGGAAAACATGTCGCGCGCGCAGGTGGAAGTGGAAGTGGGGGAAATCGTCCACGAGCAGCTGGCGTTGCAGAAGCATGCGCTGAACCTGGAGGAACGGCGGCGGCTGGTGTCCGACATCCTGGACGAGCTGTTGGGCCTGGGACCGCTTGAGCCGTTGCTGAAGGATAATAGCATCACCGACATATTGGTGAACGGGCACAGGATCGTTTTTGTCGAGCGCAATGGGCGGCTGGTGGAAACGGCGGCGCGGTTCAAGGATGAAAAGCATCTGTTGCGCATCATCCAGAAAATCGTGGCGGCGGTGGGACGGCGGGTCGACGAGGCATCGCCCTTTGTCGATGCGCGCCTGGCGGACGGGTCGCGTGTCAACGCGGTGGTGCCGCCGCTGGCGGTCGATGGATCGCTGCTGTCCATCCGCAAATTCGCCAAGGTGCCGATCAGCATGGCGCGGCTGGGCGAACTGGGCAGCGTACCAGCGGCCATGGCGCAGGTGCTGGGGGCGGTCGTGGCGGCGCGGCGCAATGTTCTGATTTCAGGCGGTACGGGTTCGGGCAAGACGACGCTGCTCAACGCGATGTCGGCCAGTATCGATGAGGCCGAGCGGATCGTCACGATCGAGGATTCCGCCGAGCTTCAGCTTCAGCAGCGGCACGTGGTGCGACTGGAAACCCGGCCGCCCAACATTGAAGGCCGGGGTGAAGTGACCCAGCGCGACCTGGTCAAGAATGCGCTGCGTATGCGACCTGACCGCATCATCGTAGGCGAAGTGCGCGCCGGAGAGGCGTTCGATATGCTGCAGGCGATGAACACCGGCCATGATGGGTCGATGACAACCGTCCACGCCAACACGCCGCGCGATGCCCTGTCCCGCGTGGAGCAGATGATCGGCATGAGCGGCATCGACATTTCGCCACGGTCGGCGCGGGCGCAGATCGCATCGGCGCTGAACGTCGTCGTGCAGGTGGGCCGCCTGTCGGATGGACGCCGCCGACTGATGAGCGTCTCCGAAATCACCGGCATGGAGGGCGAGGTCATCACCATGCAGGAAATCTTCCGCTTCAAGATGACCGGACGCGAGGAGAACGGCATGGTTCGCGGACATTTCGAAGCGACCGGCATCAGGCCTAAATTCATGGCCGACCTGGCCGACCGGGGCATATCCTTGCCTGCCGAACTGTTCCGTCCTGACGCGGTGGTGCAGTGATGAACCCGCTTTACATCCGTATCCTTGTCCTGGTCCTGCTGTTTGCGGCGGTGATCCTGACGATTGAGGGCGTTACAGGCTGGTTGCGGGGACGCGCTGGCAAGGAACATGTGTTGAACCGCAGGCTCAAGATGATTGCTGCCGGTTATGAGCGCAGCACGGTGCTGTCGAAGCTGCGGCGTAATGATGATTCGCTGAATTTCAATCGCGACAATCTGTTCGGCCGCATAGCCCTGTCCGTGGTCCGGGCGCTGCACGGCGCGGGGTTGAGTGTGCCCGCGCGAACCATCCTGACGATCATGACGATCGCGACCGGGCTGCTGTTCGTCCTGGTCCTCATCGGCGGGGTCATGGCCGGATATGGGATGACCCTTGGAATGGTCGTGATGGCCGCGGCCTTTGCCGGTTCGCTGGGCGTGGTCCTGCCGATCATGGTGCTGGGCCGCATGAGCCAGCGGCGGCGCAAGAAGATGGAGGAGCAATTCCCCGTCGCTCTGGATACCTTCGTCCGTGGGTTGCGGGCGGGTCATCCCATCGCGGCGGCGTTGGACCTGCTTACCAAGGAGATGAAGGACCCCATCGGCAGCGAATTCGGCATCGTGGTGGATGAGGTAACCTATGGTTCGGACCTGCGCGACGCATTGCAGCGCATGGCCGAACGGTGGGATATGAACGAAATGCACATGTTCGTGATCTCGCTGTCCGTCCAGGCGGAAACGGGTGGCAACCTGGCGGAGATCCTTGAAAATCTGTCCGGCGTCGTCCGCGAGCGGGCTAGCCTGTTCATGAAGGTGCGGGCGCTGAGTTCTGAAGGCCGCATGACCGCGGTCATGCTGACCGCCTTGCCGATCCTTGCCTTCGTCGCGTTGTTTCTGATCAATCCGGCCTTCTACCTCGACATTGCGCAGGACCCCATGTTCATTTTCGGCTTTTCCGGGCTGATCATTCTCTACATCATCGGCTTTGTGACGATACGCCGCATGGTTGACCTGAAAGTGTGACCTGATGTTGGATTTCGCCCTCATATCGCAGCTTCGGCCCGTGTTGCTGGTCCTGCTGTTCGTCGGGATCGTCGCCATCGTCTATGGCGTATCGGAAGTGGTGACGCGCAACGCCAGGGTGCGGAGCCGGCTGGACCTTGTCGGTGAATCATCATCAGCGGTCGAAGGCAGCGGCCAGAGCCTGCGGAACGAACGCAATGCGGGTGAATGGAAAAAACTGGTCGACCGGATCGAAAAGCTGGGCATTTCGCTCGCCGATACGAAGAATGACAGCCTGCGCCGCCGTTTAATCGCGGCGGGTTACGCGTCGCCCGAGGCCCCTAAGGTTTTCACCTTCATTCGCCTGGTGTTGACGCTGGCTTTGCCTGCAATGCTGCTGATGTTCTCGCTGAGTAAAGCGGAACCGCCTAGCGCCTTGAAGCTCTATTTCATGGCCTCCATCGTGGCTGTTCTAGGACTGTATCTGCCCAACCTCTTCATCTCGGCCAAGGCGGCGAGGCGGCAGGAGGCGATCGTCCACGGATTTCCCGACGCGCTGGACCTGATGCTGGTGTGCGTGGAGGCCGGGCTGGGTCTGGAAGCCGCCATGGACCGGGTAGGCCGGGAGCTTGCCATTTCACACCCGCTGGTTTCGGCAACATTGGGGAAGGTGGTGCTGGAACTACGCGCTGGACGAAGCCGTGGCGACGCGCTGCGCCGGATGGCGGATGACGTGGACGTCGACGAAATTCGGTCCTTCGCCACATTGCTGATCCAGTCCGATCAGCTGGGTTCCAGCGTGGGGCAGACGTTGCGGATCTACGCGGCGGAGATGCGGGAAAAACGGCGGATGCGGGCCGAGGAAAAGGCGCATCGATTGCCGGTCCTGCTGTCGGTGCCGCTGGTGGCGTGCATGCTGCCGGTGATGATCGGCGTGCTGATGCTGCCGGCGGTGGTGCGCGTGGTGCGCGATATCCTGCCAGTCATGACGCGATAGAAAGGAACGGGGGCATGAACAGGAAGGCAATGATAATCGCGCTGGTTATCGCGACCGCCGCTTGCGGCCCTGCTGCAAGGAAGGTGGCCATCCAGCCAATTAACAATGACGCAGGCATGGCGGCGCAGGACGCTCTGGCGCGCGGCGACATCCTGTTTTCGCGGGGTGAACATGCGCTGGCGCTGGACGCGTACAGAAGGGGGATGCGGAAGGACCCCGCCAATGCGCGCGCACTGAATGGGGTGGCCGTCAGCTATGCGGCGATTGGACGACATGACCTGGCACGGGAGTTTTTCGAACTGGCCCTGGCGCGTGCGCCTGGGGACGAGCGCATCCATCGCAACTTCGCGCGCAGTTTGAGGGCTGAAGGACGGCGTGGTGAAGCCGATGCGTTGATGGCGCAGTTGAACGGCGCAAGACCGACGATCCCGGCGGCGGGCAACCGGCCGACGCTGGCGCAATTGGCAACAGGACGTCCTGCGGTTCAGACCGCAGCGCCTGAGCGGCTCGCAAGTTCCGGGCTGGAGCGCGTCTCTATGGGGGAGGTGCGGCTGCGGACATCGAGCGCGGGCGCTGCGCTGCCGGGGACCATGATCCCTCGGCTGAACACGACCATCGTCACGGTCACGGATGCGGGCAAGGGGACAGCTACGGTGGCGCTGGCGCACCAGCTCACCGCGCCGATCGTCTCGGCTGCCGGGGAGCCGGATATGCGACCGGACTGCGCACCTGAAGGTGGCAAGGCCCAAATTGCGATGGATCAGAAGCGTTCGACCGACGCATCAGAGGATCGGGCAGAAGTATCCGGCAAATGCGCCAGCCTGGCGGGTGGCGATAGCGAACGCGATGGCCTGTTCCAGCAGCTGTGGAGCTGGGGCAGGAGCCTGGGATGAGCTTTGTCCTGCTGCTCGCGGCGGCAGCGCCGTTGGCGGGTGCAGCCAGCCCGGTGCCCACGATCGACTATGCGCGGATGATCGATGATGCGATCGATGGTAGCCGGATCCTGCAGGCTGAAACCATGCTGGCCCAATGGCGCAGCGCATCGGAGCCTGGAGCGCGGCCAGTCGAAATCGCCACGGCCCGGCTGGCGCTGACCAAGGGCGAGGTGCAGGAGGCGGAAACACGCTTCGCCGCCATTAGCAGCGCGGGATCGGATGATTGTCGGGTGAACGAGGGGCTGGGGATCGCCAGATTGCGTCTTGGCCGGGCGGGGCAGTCGCTGACGCCGCTCAGTCGGGCCGTTGATAGCTGTCCCGGGCGCTGGCGGGCATGGAGCGCGCTTGCCGTGGCCTATGACCAGGCGCAATCCTGGTCGTTGAGCGCCGCCGCCTATGAACGGGCGTTCCAGCTGACGGACAGGCCGATGCAGGTCCTCAACAATTACGGCATGTCACTGATGGCGCAAGGCAAGGCGGATAAGGCGGTGGTCATATTCGATAAGGCGCGAGAGATGGCGCCGGACGATGCCAGGATCATCGCCAATGGAGATGCAGCCTATGTGATGGCCGGACAGGACATAAGTCGCAGGATCGCCGATGATGCGGATACCTGGGCTAAACGGCTCACCAATGCGGGACAGGTCGCGCTTCGCATCGGAAATGCGGCAAAGGCGCGCGCCTATCTAAGTCAGGCGATGACGCAATCCGAACGATTCATGCCGGAAGCTGCCGCCGCACTCGCAACGATCGGACCTGAAAAACCATGATCAAGGACCTGATTCTGCTCGCCCTGACTCTGGTTCTCGTCGCCGCCGCGATGGAGGACATGGCGCGCCTCAGGATTTCCAACATCATCCCGATCGCTGTTTTGGGCCTGTTCGTGCCTTGGGTCGTTGTGGTGGGCTGGGAAAATGACATCTGGCAGAATGTCACCCTGTTCCTTGCCGTTTTCGCGCTGGGTGCGGGCCTGTTCGCGATGCAGTGGATGGGTGGTGGTGATGTCAAGCTGTTGGCGGCTTGCGCGTTGTGGTTCGACTGGAATGCGGCGCTGCCCTGGTTCGTCTATGTGACGATGGGTGGTGGCATCCTGGCTCTTGTCATCATCGCCGTGCGCCGGATGGTGCCGCGGGCGACGCGTGACAATTCATCGCTGGCGATCTTCGCTGCGAAGGGGCCTATTCCCTATGGCGTGGCCATTGCGCTGGGTACGATAATGGCGCTGTACATGACCGGGCCGAACCCCAGCAGCGTTGTTCATCTGCCGACATTTGTGAAGCCGCTTCGTTAAAGGGGTGATGCAGGGTGCTTGCGAGCGCAAGCGCCTTGCCCTCCGACTTAAATCAGGCCGACCGCAGGCATCTCGCTGTCAATCGACAGCATGATGATGATGAGTTCGGATCGTGATTTGATGCCCAGCTTCTGGAAGATGCTGTGCAGGTGAACCTTCACCGTACCCTCAGTAAGGCCGCAGCGAGCCGCGATTTCCCGGTTGCGAAGGCCCGCCCGGATCAAGCCGGCAATTTCCAGCTCCCGCTCGGTCAGCGCCGCCAGGACATTCACGTCATTGGCGGGCGCAGAGATGCTGTGCACCAACGCCTGCTCCATCACGAAGGGCGCGATGCTCTTGCTCCCCTTCAACACCTGATCGATGCAATCCAAAAGTTCGTTGGGATCACTGTCCTTCAGCACCACGCCGTCAATCCCCAGCCTGATCGCTTCGAGCGTTTGTTCGGGGCGGATATGGACCGTCATGAAGATCACCGGGACTGAGCTTCCGCTGCCGCGTATGGCCGAAAGCACCGCAAGGCCGCCGCCGTCCTTCATGCTGACGTCCAGGATCAGGAGGTCGGGTTGCTGGGCCTGTATCTGGCTGACGGCTTCTTCCACCGACCGGGCGCAGAAGATGACGTCGTGACCATGTGAGCTTAAAAACTGCGCCATACCGTCCAGAAAGATCGGATGATCGTCTATTATTGCAATCTGGGCCATCATGCTGGGGACCTCGGTAAAGATGAGGGTAATCTAATCGAAATGAGTGAATTGATGCTTAAATTATGGAAGTAGGCCGTCCCGCCTACCTTCGCCAGTCGCTTCATTATGGACTGGGATTGCAGTTCGAAATCGCCGGTATAGGTTTCGCGCGATATGGGATGCGCGCCGGGATTGTCCTTGAGCGCGATCAGTATTTCTTCGTCCGCCTGCGCCAGTGAAACGACGATGTGGCGGGCCGCAGCGTGCTTGACGGCATTGGCTGTTGCTTCGCGGATCAGGAATTCGACTTCGGTCGCTGTTTCCGGCGATACGATGATCGCGCGATCCACGGGATTGAGTCGACATTCGACGCCCCATTGCAGGGATATGAAACGGCAGCAGCGTTCCACCTGTCCGCCCAGATCGACCTTGCCGTTGCTGGCGGCTTCATTGGATGCCAGCAAGCGGCGCAGATGGGCCTGTTCGGCGGTGACGAGTTCCTCCATCGCCCGAAGCTCTGCCAGCTGGTCCGGCGCATCGACGGCGGAGAGGCCGCGGATGGTGGTGACGAGCCGGACGCGCAGTGCTGCAAGCGTTTGCAGGACGCTGTCGTGCAGGTCGTGGCTGAGCGCGAGTCGCGCTTCGGCAAAGGTGCGGTCGCGCCATGCCAGAAAGAAGAAATGGCGTTCGAGGAACAATTCCAGACCTTCCTGGATGCGCAAGGATCGCAGCAAGGCGGCAGGTGACCAGCCGTGCCGTGCGCCGATGAAGATGCGGCCGCGCAGTTCGCCGGACTGAATCTGGAAGCTGGTCCCCTGGCCCGGTCCAAACACATCCAGCACTGCCTCCGTCGTGTCCGGCGCATTTTCGCTGCGAAAAATCCCCAGGCGGTTCCGCAGGAGCACGCGCCTCGACTGGCTGGCATATAGAAAGGGTGCGTCGCGCGGTGCAATGCCGAGCAGGCCATCGATCTGCTTGCCGGGCAGCGATAGGGTGCGCGGCCCTTCTGCATCGATAATCTCGCAGTGGACGGTTCCCTGGTCAGACATTTGCCAGACGAACGCGCAATAACGGGCCGCCATCAGGTTGAAAATCTGTTCCACGACGAAGGTGGCGAGCGACTTTTGAAACGACACCCCCACGCCTTGCAGCCGTTCGGACCAACTGATCAGCCGCTTTTCCAGGATCGACATGCTCAGCATCGCGGTCGCTATGGTGAAACCGATCAGGACGGTGATGCCGTCGATCGCCCGATCGACCTCCGCCACGGAGGGTGTCGAGGCCCAGGCTTCATAATAGCTTCGCGCCAGGAAAGTCAGCATCAGGCAGAGCGCCAATATGATGATGGAGCCACGCCCGAACCGGTCGGATGCGGACCACGCCACGAAGAACAGGCAGGCCAGTGCCGCGACCTGAAGCGGCGGGCACAGGACGATGGCGGAAAGAAACACGATGAGGTCGATGAACAGCGATATGGGCCGCAGCAATAGTCCCAGCGGCGGGCTGGCCAGATGCTGGGCGATGCTGGCCAGGGTCCATAGCCAGATACCGGCCTGCAGGCCCAAGGCCGTGCGCGCGAAATCAGGCTCGCTGCTGAACATGGCCTCGATCTGCCAAGTCGCGGCAAATGCAAAAGCTACGCGGGATATCGCAAAGCCCAGCGTCGGTGAACGGCCCAACCAAAGCACCAGGCGATCCATCGCGAAGGATGTCGCCCGTGGCATATTCAACATGGCGATATGTCCCCCGACAATCCCT
The DNA here is from genome assembly GCA_965653535.1 of uncultured Sphingobium sp. Lineage (GTDB taxonomy): Bacteria > Pseudomonadota > Alphaproteobacteria > Sphingomonadales > Sphingomonadaceae > Sphingobium. Next base: position 7,528 of record CBFHAG010000049.1, on the reverse strand, counting down.
GCATGACTTGACCATGCGCAGAAGCCGAAATCAACTGATATCCGATGAGGGCAGGGCGGTAAGGCAGATGGCATTGCGGCGTTGGCGGCTGTAAGGAGGGCGCATGCCGACGCTGATCACATCCGCCCTGGTTTGCGCCGTGCGGCCTCATGGCGAACATGGAGCGATCGCCAGGCTGCTGACGCCGGATGACGGGTTGCTCCCCGGTTATGTTCGGGGCGGGCGGTCGCGGGCGATGCGGCCGGTGCTGTTGCCCGGCAACGGCGTGAAGGCGGAGTTTCGGTCGCGGACGGAGGATCAGCTGGCGGGGCTTACCGTCGAACTGGAACATAGCCGCGCGCCATTGCTGTCCGAACCATTGCCCGCCGCCGCAATCGATTGGGCCTGCGCGTTGACGGCAGCAACATTGTCCGAAGGTACGCCTTGCCCGGCGCTCTATCAGGCGCTGGACGGTGTGCTGGGGGCGGTGGAGGCCGCGCCCGCGGCGCGGGGCTGGGCAGCGGCGCTGGTGCGTTACGAACTGCTGCTGCTGGCGGAACTGGGGTTCGGGCTCGACCTTGGCCGATGCGCGGCGACAGGCGGCGACGGCGACCTGGCTTATGTCAGCCCGCGTAGTGCAGCAGCCGTCAGCCGGGCAGGAGCCGTGGGGTATGAAGACCGACTGTTGCCGTTGCCCGCCTTTCTGCTGGAAGGCGGATCTGGCGATTGGCCTGCGATCCTGGACGGGTTGCGCCTGACCGGTTTCTTCCTTGAACGGTCCGTATTGACGGATCGTCGCGCCGATGTGCTGGCCGCGCGAGAGCGGCTGGTCGAAAGGCTGGGGCGGGCCGTAGGATAAGCGCGCGCCAGCCCAAACGGCAAATCACGCCTTGCGCGCGGCTGCTGCATCTTGCAAGGGCGGGGCGACTGTTCGCTGCCCATGCGGACGATGTGATTTTGGATGAGGTTGGACATGTTGATCGCCCTTTTTCCCGGAGATGGTATCGGCCCGGAAATCATCGCGCAGGCGACGCGCGTACTGGATGCGCTGGGGATCGATGGCCTGACCTATGAGGAAGGCCTGGTCGGCGGTGCGGCCTACAAGGCGGTCGGCCATCCGCTGCCGCCCGAAACGCTGGAACTGGCCCGGCGCGCGGACGCCATCCTGTTCGGTGCGGTGGGCGATCCTGATTGTGACTCGCTTGAACGGCATTTGCGCCCTGAGCAGGCGATCCTGGGTCTGCGTAAGGCGATGGGCCTGTTTTCCAACCTGCGCCCGGCAAAGGTCTTCCCTGAACTGGCGGATGCCTCTGCACTCAAGAAGGAGGTGGCGAGTGCCATCGACCTTTTGATCGTGCGTGAGACGAATGGCGACGTCTATTTCGGCGAAAAGGGCATGCGCAAAACGGCCGATGGCCTGCGCGAAGGCTATGACATCATGTCCTATAATGAGGAACAGGTGCGCAAGATCGCGCATAGCGGTTTCCAGGCGGCGCGTGCGCGCCGGGGCAAGCTGTGTTCGGTGGACAAGGCCAATGTGCTGGAAACCAGCCAGCTGTGGCGTGACGTGGTGATCGAGGTTTCGGCGGAATATCCCGACGTCGCCTTGAGTCACATGTATGTCGATAATGCCGCGATGCAGCTGGTGCGTAATCCCGGTCAGTTTGACGTGATCGTCACCGGCAACATGTTCGGTGATATCCTGTCCGACCAGGCGAGCATGTGCGTCGGGTCTATCGGCATGCTGGCGTCGGCGACGCTCAACGATGGCAATCAGGGGCTTTACGAGCCGATCCACGGCTCCGCGCCGGACATTGCAGGGCAGGGCAAGGCCAATCCGCTGGCCACGATCCTGTCGGCAGCCATGATGCTGCGCTATTCGCTGAACTTGCCTGAACAGGCCGACCGGATCGAGGTGGCGGTGGCCAAGGCGTTGGCCGGTGGCGCGCGCAGCCCCGACCTGGGCGGCACGATGACCACGGTCGCAATGGGCGACGCGGTTTTGGCGGCGCTGGTTTGAGGATGTGACGAGATGAAGCGCAAGAGCGGGCAGGACCCGGAAATCACCAAAAACTGGCGTCCGGCGACCTTGGCCGTGCGTGGTGGCAGCGCGCGCAGCGAATGGGGCGAAACCTCCGAAGCGCTGTTCCTGACCAGCGGCTACAGCTACGACCGGGCGGAGGATGCGGCGGAGCGCTTTGCGGGCGAGCAGCAGGGCATGACCTACAGCCGTCTCCAGAATCCGACTGTAGAGATGCTGGAAAAGCGCATCGCCCTACTGGAAGGCGCAGAAGCGTGCCGCGCGACCGCGACGGGCATGGCGGCGATGACGGCGGCGCTGTTGTGCCAGCTATCGGTGGGCGATCATGTCGTGGCGGGCAAGGCGCTGTTTGGTTCCTGTCGCTGGCTGACCGATACGCTGCTGCCCAAGTTCGGGATCGAGGCGACAACCGTCGATGCGACCGACAATGCCGCCTGGGAAGCGGCGATCCGCCCCAACACGAAGCTCTTTTTCTTCGAAACGCCGGCCAACCCGACCATGGACGTGGTCGATCTGGAAGCGGTCTGCGGAATCGCGAAGAAGCATGGCATCGTCAGCGTGGTTGACAATGCCTTCGCCACGCCCGCGCTCCAGCGCCCGATGGATTTCGGTGCCGACGTGGTCGCCTATAGCGCCACCAAGATGATGGACGGTCAGGGCCGCGTACTGGCGGGCGCCATTTGCGGCACGGAAGATTTCATTATCAACACGCTGCTGCCCTTCCACCGCAACACCGGGCCGACGCTGAGTGCGTTCAACGCCTGGGTGGTTCTGAAAGGGCTGGAGACGCTGGACCTGCGTATCCGCCGCCAGAGCGAAAATGCGATCAAGGTCGCGAAGTTCCTGGAAGGTCGGGTGGCCAAGGTGCTGTATCCGGGCCTGGAAAGTCATCCGCAGCACGCTCTGGCCATGAAGCAGATGGTTATGGCCGGGCCTATTTTCTCCCTTTACGTCGGCGGCGGGCGCAAGGAAGCGCATGGCCTGCTGAACGGCTTGGAACTGGTCGACATCAGCAACAATATCGGCGATTCCCGCTCGCTGATGACGCACCCTGCCTCAACCACCCATTATGGCATGGCCGAGGAAGCACGGCTGGAGGTCGGGATTACCGAGGATATGCTGCGCCTGAATGTCGGGCTGGAAGACCCGGATGATGTGATCGACGATCTGGATCGTGCGCTCAAGACGATAGGGCGTTGACGGAAGAGGGTTGAAAGGCGCATTTCTTTGATCGTGAACGCACTTTTTCCCTTTCACGCCACGACGCGCGGTATCAACGTGCATGTGGCGGTGACCTTCCTGCCCGAACAATCGGAACCGGATCGCGGCCGGTGGTTCTGGGCCTATCATATTCGCATCGAAAATGACGGGGACCAGCCCATTCAGTTGCTGACCCGTCACTGGATCATCACCGATGGACGCGGAACGCAGCATCGCGTCGATGGCGATGGGGTCGTGGGCGAACAGCCGGTGGTGCAGCCTGGCAAAAGCTATGATTATGTATCGGGCTGCCCGCTCAACACCCCCACAGGCTCCATGCGCGGCCATTATCATATGATCGGCGTCAGTGGGGAAACGTTCGATATAGCGATCCCGCATTTCGCGCTCATAGCGCCGGCGGTGGCGGAATGAAACGCACCCATTTGCCGCTCAACGGCCTGCGCGTTCTGGATGCAGCTGCGCGCCACTTGTCCTTTACCCGGGCTGCCGACGAGTTGGCGGTGACGCCCGCCGCCGTCGGGCAGCAAATTCGCGCGCTGGAGGACCTGCTGGGCGTTGTGTTGTTCCGACGGACGCCGAAGGGGCTGGAACTGACGCCGGAGACTGAGGCGGGTCTTGAAGCGTTGCGCGCGGGCTTCCTGCAATTTGAGGAAGCGGTTCGCGCGATGCAGGCGGGCCAGTCCAGTTCCTCGCTCACCATTGCCGCGCCGCGCGACCTCACTGCAAAATGGCTCCAGCCGCGCCTGGCCGCCTACGCCTCGAGTCAGCCCGACATCAGATTTTCACTGGTCGCCGCCGATGACAGCCTGGATTTCACCGAAGCCAATCTCGACCTGGCGCTACGTCTGGCGGAAGGTCCGGGGGAGCATGAGGGTGTCAGGCTGGGCGAGGCGGTATTCGTGACCGTGGACCGCCCGGAAGGGGGATCCCAGCATCGCATAGAGTGGCCCGGCTGTCCCCACGGCACGGAGCCTGCGATGATCCGTCTCGCCGATGCCGGGCTGGCGATCGACGCAGCCGCCAATGGCTTTGGCCATGCCACGGTGCCTTTGCTGCTCGCGCAGTCGGACATTGATTCGGGGCGTGTGATAGCAGTTGGAGACGCGCAGCCGTCTGCCCTGGCCTATTGGCTGATCGCTCCGCTGCCCCAATGGCGGCAAAAGAAGGTCAAAGCCCTGGTCGAGGCATTGGCTGGCTGAGAAGGCGTTAGGCATCGTCGCTCGTGGCATTTTGGTAACCTGATGCGGTGCATGATGCTGGAACCGCAACGCTGGGGACGAACGGCTCTTGTCCATTTATGCTATCAGGATACGGCTCTGTCTGAGCGCCGTTCTTCTGGCGGGCTGGGCCACGGCCTTGCACGCGCAAGCGCCATATGTCCCGGATGTGACTGAAGCGCGGGAGAAGGAATGGCGTGCATTGGTGGCGACGGCGCAATCGGCTTATGCCTCAGGACGCGCGGCGGACGGTGTCGAACCTGCGCGCAAGGCGCTGACGCTGTCTGAAGACCTGTTTGGCCCGGACGATCCCCGCGCACTGATTTCGGCAAATGATCTGGCGTTGCAGTTGGAAGCGACTGGCCATTTTTCGGAATCGGAATTGCTGTTGAGGCGCGTGTTCGACAGCTATGCGCGCACGCGCGGCGGAGATGACCCCAATTGCCAAATGGCGCTTGAGAATCTGGTGGATTTCTACCTTGCGCGCAAACGGTTCGATGTCGCCCGGCCCCTGGTGGAATATGCGTTGGCGACCTTCCGCCGCACCACGGGTGGTCGTAGCGAGCGGAGCCTGCGCATGGAGGGAATTCTCGCGTTATTGCCCATGGAGAAGACTGTTCCTGCCGATACGGAGCAACCGGCGGTTCTTCCCGATCATTGATCCGATCTGGCATGCCTAACAAAAGATATAACCCTTGGGGTGAATTGCCAACGGTTCGGTGATCGTTATCCATGGACATCAGCGGAGGGGGTGCCTTTTTTCCATAGGCTAGAGCATCGTGCGGAAAAGTGGGAACCGGTTTTCCGCAAAAAAACGATGCGACAACAAACAACTAGAGCGCGCGACCTGCGTCAGATTTAACGCAGCGCGCTCTAGCGTCGACCATGCGGTCGCGCCTTGGAGAGAGCAGGAACGGCTCCGTGGAAGCCTATGGGTCGCATCGTGGGCGGGCGATCAGTCTTCGGACTGGTCGCCCCTTTTTTGTCCTGATCAGGCAGTCATGCATTGAGCATTACGGTCGATCGAGTGCCTCCCCACATTTTCCGAGTCGCGGAATGGACAGCGAAATTCCGTTAACCATGATCAGGTCATGGCATATAGGATAAGGTATAGATCATAATATACTTCTATATCTTACGTAATATATCCTAAGTAACTTTTATGCCTTTATTCATTGAAAATGGTTAATAATATTGAAATTGTCGTGACTAACTTCGGCCAACGAATAATATAAGCCATAGGGTCAGGTAAAAAATAAATTATGGCTTAATCCGGGGCGGTAGAAACCTGATTCAGGTTCCGTCGGCGGAAGGCGCAGGCAAGGGGCAATAGCTGATCCGCTAATGCCAGCTGTTGAACAGGTTGATGCTTTCGAGCGCGTCTAGGCTCGGGAGGTGCTCCCTTGCGCTCTTCTTCCAGGCCACCCCTTGGTGACAGGTTGGGATGGAACGATGGATTTCGAGCGGGATTGGAATATCGATGCGGCTGCTGATCGTCAGCAGGCGCTGGACCCCGAAATCGCTGCGATGGCCGCGCGCGTGAAGAGCGCTCCGCATCAGCCGGGCACCATGCATACCGTCATGGCCGACGCGAATGGTGTCGTGATCCTTCCCGCCGGAACGGATATCAACCAGATCGTTGTCGCTGGCCGCAATCTTGTCGTGTCGCTGCCCGATGGAACCCAATTGGTGATCCTGGAAGGCGCTGTCGCCGTGCCGCGCCTTGTCGTGGGCGATGTCGAAATTCCATCGGTGAACCTTGCCGCGCTCCTGATCGGGGAAGAGCCTCAGCCAGCTGCAGGTCCGCCGCGCAGCTCGGGCGGCAACTTCCTGGCCGACGATGGCGCGATTGGCGACCCGTTCGGTCTGGGCGACCTTCTACCGCCAACCGAATTGCAGTTCACCCAGTTGGAAGAACGAGAAGTCTTGCCTATCGCACCTGATGAGGACGACGATAACTTTCCTGAGCTTGAGGTTCCGACGTCAGGCAGCGGCACCGTCGTCGACGAATCCGGCCTTGGCATCGATAACCGGCCGGGGGAAACTCCTGGCTCGAACGAGCCTGCCTCCGTCGAAACGACAACCGGAACCATCACATATGTCGCGCTCGATACTCCAGCGACGATCACCATCAACGGGCAGGTCGTTACGAACCCTGGCCAGACAATCGTGGGCACCAACGGTACGCTGACCATCATCAGCGTCGCCCCTGGATCTGTCGGTTACACCTATACGGTGACCGACAATACCGCTGGCGATGACGTAACCGACAATTTCACCGTCACGGTAACCGACGCCGATGGTGACAGCGTCACGAAGACACTCGTGATCAACATCATCGACGATGTGCCCGAGGCCTTTGACGATGTGGCTCAGCAGGGCGCTGAAGGCGCTCCTGTCGTCATCGACGCGTTCGTCAACGACGTGTTTGGCGCAGACGGGGTGGATATCGACAATAATCCGTCGGCCCGGGTCACAATAGTCAGTGGTCCTGCGGCTGGCGCTGTCGTCTATAATCCGGCGACCGGCCTGTTCACCTTCACCCCGGCACCCGGTCAGGAAGGCACGGCGAGCTTCGTCTATCAGATTGAAGATGGCGACGGCGATACGTCTCAGGCGACGGTCACCATCACCTTGCAACCTGACTCGACGCCGACCGTCGAGGTTGATGCACGGGCGGACACTGTGGTCGACGAATCGGCGCTGAACCCTGATGGCTCGCAAGCATCGTCGACGGCAGAGACTGCTGCTGGCGCGCTGATCGTCACGACCGGCAATGACATAGTCGGCTCGCTGGTCGTCAACAATGTCGACGTGACCAATGGCGGCACCGTCACCGGCACATATGGGACGCTGACGATCACGGGATCGCCTGCAACCGGCTATAGCTATAGCTATACGTTGGAGACCACCAGTTCCGGCGATGATACGGAAGACAGCTTCACTGTCACGGTCACTGACAGCGACGGCGATCCCGCGACGACGACACTCACCATCGACATCATCGATGATGTGCCGCAGGCGATCGACGACATCGGCAACATCGTCACTGAGGATGTGGCGGGCAGCT
>CBFHAG010000048.1:0-17843 GCA_965653535.1 uncultured Sphingobium sp. | reverse complement strand
CCCAGCCGGGCCTTCAATGCTTCCAGATCGACGCGGCCATCGGGCGTCGCCGGAATATCCTCCACCTTGTAACCGCAAAAGGCCGCCGTGGCCGGGTTGGTGCCATGGGCACTTTCTGGCACCAGCACGACGCTGCGCGCGTCGCCCCGTGCTTCCAAAGCGGCGCGGATTGCGAGCAGGCCGCACAGTTCGCCATGCGCACCCGCCTTGGGGCTCATCGCGACCGAATGCATGCCGGTCAGCGTCACCAGCCATTGCGCCAGTTCATGGATGACGGCGAGCGCGCCCTGCACCGTCGATTGCGGCGCGAGTGGGTGAAGATCAGCAAAACCGGGCATCCGCGCGACCTTTTCATTCAGGCGCGGGTTGTGCTTCATCGTGCAGCTGCCCAGCGGGAAGAGGCCGAGGTCAATGGCGTAATTCTGGCGACTGAGGCGCGTATAGTGGCGTACCGTTTCCTGTTCCGACAAGCCCGGCAGGCTGATGCTGTCAGTGCGAGCGAGGTTGCCGATGCGGCTGGCAACCTGAGGAACTTCCCCGAAATCGACGCCGGTCGTGTCTGTCGAGCCGATCTCAAAGATCAGCGCTTCCTCCAGCATGAGCGCGCGATTGCCGGTCGCGGTCGCGGGGGCCATATGGGCTTCCTTGACAGGAACGGGGGTGGTGGGACGGCCTTCCCTCATCATGGTCATGCCAGTTCCTCCTCAAGCGCCTTGGCAAAGGTTTCGATATCCTCCGCCGTCACCATTTCAGTGACCGCGACGACCAGACCGTTGCCGATCTCCGGCGCGTCGGGGAACAGCCGACCCAGCGATACCCCGCCCAGCACGCCCTTGTCGGCAAGGCTGCGGACGACTTCGCGAGCATCCTTCGACAGGATCAGCGTGAATTCGTTGAAGAAGCTGTCGTTCATCAGGGTGACGCCGGGCACCTGGCTCAAGCGGTCGGCGGCCTGGCACGCCAGCGCATGATTGAGGCTGGCCAGATCGCGCAACCCCTTTTCGCCCAAGAGCGTCATGTGGATGCTGAACGCCAGCGCACAGAGGCCCGAATTGGTGCAGATGTTGGACGTCGCTTTTTCGCGACGGATATGCTGTTCGCGGGTGGACAGAGTCAGCACGAAGCCGCGCTTGCCCGCCGCGTCCACTGTCTCGCCACAGAGGCGACCCGGCATCTGCCGGACATATTTCTGTTTGCAGGCAAAGAGGCCGAGATAGGGGCCGCCAAATTGAAGGCCGACGCCAATGGACTGGCCTTCGCCGACGACGATGTCCGCGCCCATCTGACCTGGAGCCTTGATCGCGCCAAGGGCCACCGGCTCCGTCACGACAACCACCAGCAATGCGCCCGCTTCATGGGCGGCGTCGGCGAGTGGGGTCAGGTCGGCGATGCGGCCGAGAATGTCGGGGTATTGGACGACGACGCAGCTGGTATCCTTGTCGATGCCCGCGATCAGCGCGTCGATATCGGTGGCGGCGTCAAGGCTGGGCGCTTCATGCACCAGGGCATCGCCCGTGAATTTCGCCATGGTGTTGGCGACGGAGACATAATGCGGATGGAGGCCGGACGACAGGATCGCCTTGCCCCGCTTGGTGATGCGACGCGCCATGCCGATCGCTTCCCAGCAGGCGGTCGACCCGTCATACATCGACGCATTGGCGACATCGCAGCCAAGCAGGCGAGCGACCTGCGTCTGGAATTCGAACAGCACCTGCAACGTGCCCTGCGCGATTTCGGGCTGATAGGGGGTGTAGGCGGTCAGGAACTCGCCCCGCTGGATCAGATGATCGACGCTGGCCGGGATGTGATGCCTGTAGGCACCAGCCCCCAGAAAGAAGGGCGCTTCCCCCGCCGACAGATTTTTCCGCGCGAGCGCCGCCATATGGCGCTCGACCGCCAGCTCGCTGGCATGATCGGGCAGGCCCGCAATCGTGCCGGACAGCCGCGCTTCAGCGGGTACGTCCACGAACAGGTCATCGATCGACTCCGCGCCGATGACGGAGAGCATCTCGCGCCGGTCGCTGTCGGTAAGGGGTAGGTAGCGCATGATATTTCCTGCTTCCGTCATCCCCTCCCGTCGGCGAAAGAGTTCGGGGGAGGGATTGTTACAGAGATGGCGCGACACGCCCTCCCCTAACCCCTCCCGCAGGCGGGAGGGGAATGATAAGCTTACAGGCTCGCCACGAACTTTTTGTAGGCGGCTTCGTTCATCAGGCCTTCCAGCTCGCTGGCGTCGGTGATCCGCAGCTTGAAGAACCAGCCATCCTCCTCCGCATCGCTGTTCACCAGCGCGGGTTCGTCCTCCAGCGCGCCGTTGGCTTCAACGACTTCGCCGGAAATCGGTGCGTAGACGTCCGACGCGGCCTTGACCGATTCCACGACGGCGGCGTCGTCGCCCTTATCGAACGTCGCGCCTTCGGCGGGCAGTTCGACGAACACGATGTCGCCCAGCTGTTCCTGCGCATAGTCAGTGATGCCGACCGTGGCGATTTCGCCCTCTACGTCGATCCATTCATGTTCGTCGGTAAAATAACGGCTCATGGTTGTTCTCCCCTCGGAAAAGTGGGTCAGGCCTTGCGGCGGTAACGGTGCGGCACGAACGGCATCGACGCGACAGTGGCGGCGATGCGCTTGCCGCGCACTTCGATTTCGAGCGCGGTGTCGATGGCGGCATGGGGCAGGCTGACCCAGCCCATGGCGATCGGCGCGCCCACGGTCGGCGCAAAGCCGCCCGACGTGACTTCGCCCACCAGCACTTCGCCAGCATAGATGTTCGCGCCTTCACGCGCGGGCAGGCGACCATCGATCTTGAGGCCCACGCGGCGGCTACCCGGCCCTTCGGCCAGTTCCTTCATCACGCGGGCGTGGCCGATGAAACCGCCCTCTTCGCGGCGGCGCTTTTGAATGGCGAAGCCCAGGTCCGCGCCGATGGTGCTGACGGCGGGGGTCAGGTCATGGCCGTAGAGCGGCAGGCCCGCTTCCAGCCGCAACGAATCGCGCGCGCCAAGGCCGATGGGCTTCACCTGCGGCAGGGCGCAGAGCGCGTCTGCAAATGAGCTGGCGTGGTCGGCGGGAAGGCTGATTTCAAACCCGTCCTCGCCAGTATAGCCCGACCGGCTGATCCACAACGGCACGCCATTCCATTCGAACAGGCCGGACTGCATGAACAGAAGGTCGGCGGTTCCGGGCACGGGGGCGGCTATCGCTTCCCCGGCTTCAGGTCCCTGCAGCGCCAGCAGCGCCTGTTCGTCCATGTGGTTCATGACGACTTCGTCGGGCAGATGTTCGATCATCCAGCCGATATCGTCATATTTGGTCGCGCCGTTCACGACCATGTAGATGTCCGCGCCGTCGAACGCACCGCCAGCCAGTCGCGAAACCATCAGGTCATCCAATATGCCGCCGTCATCGTCCAGCAGCATGGAATAACGCTGGCGGAGGGGTTTCAGCCCCCTGATGTCGCTAGGCAGAAGCTGCTCCAGCGCATCGTCCACGCCTTCTCCTGAGAATGTCAGCTGCCCCATGTGGCTGACGTCGAACAGCCCGGCATGCTCGCGCGTCCAGCTATGTTCGGCCATGATGCCTTCATATTGGATCGGCATGTGATAGCCGGCAAAGCCGACCATGCGTGCGCCGTTCGCGCGGTGCCAGGCATCGAGCGGCAATGACTGCAGCGGCAATTCTTCTTCGAGATGAGTGACGTCTTCATTGCCGGACATGAGCGGCCTTTCCGTGCGGGTTTATGGGCGACAAACGCACATGGCCGCAGTCGGACCCATGCGCATTGCCACCCCCTCTGTCACGGGACCTGAGAGCTTTGACCACCGGTCAGGCGACCGGATGGCTTACCCCTTCGGTGGGACGACGTTAAACGCCATCCGCTTTCCAGAGTGCCTGCCCATGATGCGGTCCTTTTGCCTGAGAGATTCCGGGGCGGTTGCTCCTTCGGCGACGGGGTGGCCTCAAAGGCTTCCCATCCTCTCCCGCATCATGTCCAAAGGCCGAATCCGATCGGCCCGTGAAGACGCCTTCGCATTGCTGGAATTGAAGCGCGCCGTCAACGCTCAATCGGCCCCCTCCTCCTTTGCCAGCCGCCCGGCAAGGACGCGCGCGGCCTTGCGCAGCCGATCCAGCTCTGCCGCGTCGCCGGGGTCGTCGAGCGTGACGTCGCCCAGATTATCCTCACCTTCAAACAGGCGCAGAAAGCGATCGACTCCGGCGAAATTGGAATCGGCGACCAGATGGCGGCAAAGATCGACCTTGCCTGACCAGATGCGATCCCCCTGGACGCGCAGGAAGATGGAAAGATCCTCCAACTGAACTGCGAGCGCGGCGATCTGGGGATGCAGGTTCATGACAACAGGCCTACGCCCGGTGCGGGTCCGAAGCAATCGCGGCTGCGTCAGGCAGGCAGCAGTTCCCCGAATATCTCGGCATGACGCCTTTCAGCATAGCGATCAGTCATGCCCGCGATGAAGTCAGCGACGTGGCGGCTGCGACGTGGCTCGTTGAGCGAACAGTCGTCGCGCCATTCCGGCGGCATCAGGCCGGGCTGTTCGCGATAGGCCTGGAACAGGTCCGTCACGATGATGCGGGCGCGGTCCGCCGCGGCCTGCTGCGACGGGTGATGATAGAGCATGGCGTACATGAAGCGTTTGAGATCGCGCTCCTGCGACGCAAGTTCGGGGGAAAAGCCGACCAGCGTTTCCCCCGCCGCGCGGACATCATCAACCGTGCGCACGCCAGACCGGCGGATATTTTCGCGGGTCGCGGCAATCAGGTCATTCGCCATGACGCCGATCTGTTCCCGCACCAGTTCACGCAGCAGCCGGTCCTGCGCCACGTCGGGATAGCGGGCGCGCACGCGATCCCAGCAGCTTTTCACCAGTGGTACGCTGAGCAGTTGATCCAGCGTCAGCAATCCCGCGCGCAGGCCATCGTCAATGTCGTGATTATCATAGGCAATGTCGTCGGAAACCGCCGCCAACTGCGCTTCCAGCGAGGCGTGGCGGCCAAGGTCGAGCGGCAGCAACGCATCGACTTCCCGCATCGCCCAGCCGGGATGGTCGATGGGACCATTATGCTTGGCCAGTCCTTCCAGCATTTCCCAACTGAGGTTCAGCCCCTGAAATAGCGGATAGGGCGATTCCAGCAGCATGAGCGTGCGCAGCGTGTGCGCATTATGATCGAACCCGCCTTGCTGATCGAGCGCCGCCTCCAGCGCGTCCTCCCCCGCATGGCCGAAAGGCGGATGGCCGATGTCATGAGCCAGGCAGAGCGCTTCGGTCAGGTCTTCATTGAGACCGAGCGTGCGGGCGGTGGTGCGACCGATCTGTGCGACTTCCAGACTGTGGGTCAGTCGAACGCGGAAATGATCGCCATCGGGCGACACGAACACCTGCGTCTTGTGGCGCAGGCGGCGGAAGGCGATGGAATGGATGATGCGGTCGCGATCGCGTTGAAAAACATCGCGCGGTCCGCGAACTTCCCCGCCGATTTCGGGATGGAGCCGCCCACGGCTGTGGTCCGGCTGCGACGCATAGGGGGCAAGGCTCGTCATGCGGGAGCCTTTACTTGGCTGACAGCCGTTCGACCACTTCGCCCGCGTCGCTTTTCCAGGCGAATGCGTCGGCACCCGCGCCTTTGAGCTTCGATTCTACGGTCTTGGCGCGGGTGAAACTGGCGAAGGGGCCGATCAGCAGCCGGTTGGTGCGACCCCAACCAGCGACCCAGCCGTCCTGTGGCGCAACATCATCATATTTGCGCCGCAGATTCTTGAGCGTGAAGGCCAGCGCGCCGCGATCGCCGCCGGTGCCGATCTGTACCCAGTTACGCGATGGATTGGCCGCCAGTTTGGCCTTTTCCTCGGCCGCCTTCTTTGCTTTGGCCTCGGCCTCGGCCTTTATTTTGGCGGCGGCTGCGGCCTTGGCCTTTGCTGCCTGCGCCGCCTTTTTCGCCTGTTCATCGGCGGCTTGCTGTTCCGCCCGGCGCGCAGCCTGAAGCGCCGCGACCTCCGCCAGATCGACAGCGGCCACCGTTGGGCGCCGTTCGGAATCGGGCACGTCGATGGTGCGGATGATGTCAGCGAGCGTCCGCGTTGCTTCCGGGTCAGGTTGCGGCGCAGCAGGTGCGGCGGCCCCGGACGCGGCAGGCTGAGCAGGCGTGGGCTGGACGACCTGCGCCGGGGCTTGAGCAACTGCGGCTGGCGGAGCGGCCTGTGGTGCGGTCGGCGTCGCGGTGGGTTGCGCCGAAAGAGACTCGAAGCCCGGAGCGGGTGGCCCCTGGACCTGTGCACTGCCCGACGCAGACGGGCGGGCCGGGGTGGTCGTCAGCGGAGGGGCCGGCGGCGGCGTGGGGCGTGCCCGCTCCGGTTCGACCAGCGTCGTCGCGGTGGTGGTGGCAGCGCGCGTCTGGACGGACGCGGACGGGGCGACACGGTTGTCCGCGCGGGCGAGCGCCGTGGTTTTCTCCGATTGCAGCGGCACCCGTGACTGCCGTGCCGGAGCTGCCGCTGCCGTTGGGGGAGCAGCCTGTGGCGGAGCGGCTGAGGAGGGAGCGACTGCGGACGGCGTGGCGGGTAGTGGCGCAGGCGTAGGCGTTACGGCGGCGATCGCGGACCCAATCGTCTTGGGGAAATGTCCGAAATGTACAGCCGCAGCTTTTTGCGCCGCTGTCAGATAGGGCATCTTGACCATATAGGGCGTGAGCGCAGCCGCAAGTTGGCCCGGCATGGTCTGGCTGGCGATCTTGCGCGCGTCATCCTGCCGGTTGTTCATCGCCAGGATGAAAGCGCGAAAACGCCACGCTGGCCGATCGCTCTTGTACAAAAGCGGCTGAAGCACCTTTTCCGCCGCATCCACCTGACCGGAAATTCCGAGCGAGGCAGCATAGCGATAGGTCAGCTCCGTGTCGTCGGGCGTGCGCTTGAGCGCTGCCTGATAATCCCGCTGAGCGCCCGCCTGATCACCCGTCAGGTCCCGCGCAAGTCCGCGATCGCTGAGCAACGTCGCTTCGGGATAGCCGAGCTTTACCGCCTGGTCGAACATCCGCAGCGCCTCTGTGGCGTTCTGCGTTTTCAGCATGACCCTGCCCAGACCCGCCTTCACCCGGCCATTATTGGGCTGGACCACATCAGCGCGCGCGAAGAACCCCGCGGCTGCGCGCATGTCATCCAGGTCGATCGCAGCTTCCCCCGCTCCGACCAGCGCATCGACATCGCGCGGGCTGGACGCAAGGCGTGAAAGATGGCGGTTCAGTTTCTCGGTGCTAGGCGGCCGAACAGCCTGCACCATGGCCGGTTGCGCCTGAGCGGTCCCCGCTACAAGCAGGCCCGCAATAATCGATATAGCCGAAAGGTTCACACCATCCCTTTAGCGAATTGCTGCGTGAATGGGCAATTTACCATGATGAAAAGCGCGCCGGATCGCCTTGGACGACCGACGGCGCGCTTCTGAACCGCTGGACAGTGCCCAAGGGATTACTGGTTGCTCTGACGATTGAGGAAACGCGGAATGTCCGGCGTGGCCGCATCATCGTCAGCCGACGGCGCGGCCTTGTCCGTCCCACGGGTCAGGCCAGCCATCCGTTCGAACAACGTGCCGCCGGTAGCGACGCGAGGCGCGGGCTGGGACGCGGCGGCAGGCGTCGGAGCGGGACGCACTGCTTCCGGCTCTGCTTCCTCGGCACCCAGCAGCAACTCATCCTGCGAAGGGTCCTCATCCGAGAAAACAGCCGCCGGGCGCGACGGCACCGGCTTTTCGGCAACCGGCGGTGCCAGCGGCGCAGGCTCAGGCGCGGCGGGGACGTCCAGTTCCAAGGGTTCCGGTTCCGCTTCCGGTTCGGCGGCAGCAACAGGTGCGGGTGCCGGGGTGGACTGCGCTGCCGGGCGGGACGATGCCGCAGCGGTCGGAACCGAAACAGCCGGACGACTCGCGAAGCTGAAGGGCTGGGTCAAAGGTGCTGCGCCAGCGGCGACGTCGCTGTCGATGCCGGTCGCCACGACGGAAACGCGGATTTTACCGTTAAGGCCGTCGTTGAACGCCGACCCCCAGATGATGTTTGCATCCGGGTCGACCAGTTCGCGGATATGGTTGGCCGCTTCGTCCACTTCCATCAGGCGCATGTCTTCGCCGCCAACAATGGAGACGATGACACCCTTTGCGCCGCGCATCGAAACGCCGTCGAGCAGCGGGTTGGCAATCGCCTTTTCCGCAGCCTGGAGTGCGCGTCCGTCGCCTTCGGCTTCGCCCGTGCCCATCATCGCCTTGCCCATTTCGCCCATCACCGACCGAACGTCGGCGAAGTCGAGGTTGATGAGGCCAGGCATGACCATCAGGTCGGTGATGCCGCGAACACCCTGTTGCAACACCTCGTCCGCCATCTGGAAGGCTTCCTTGAAGGTGGTGTTGGGGTTCGCGATCAAGAACAGATTCTGGTTCGGAATGACGATCAGTGTATCGACATGCTTTTGCAGCTCGTCGATGCCCGATTCCGCCGACTTCATGCGGCGATTGCCTTCGAAGGTGAAGGGCTTGGTCACGACGCCGACGGTCAGGATACCCTTGTCGCGCGCAGCCTTGGCGATGACGGGAGCAGCGCCAGTGCCGGTGCCGCCGCCCATGCCGGCCGCGATGAAGCACATGTGAGCGCCGTTCAGAGCCTCTTCGACCGAAACGATCGTTTCTTCGGCTGCAGCCTTGCCGATTTCAGGACGCGATCCCGCGCCCAGACCTTCGGTAATCTGCGGGCCAAGCTGAATCCGACGCTCAGCGGGCGAGGCGTTCAGCGCCTGCGCATCGGTATTGGCGACAATGAAATCCACACCCTCAACCGACGCTGCGATCATGTTCGCAATGGCATTGCCGCCCGCGCCGCCGACGCCGATCAC
This sequence comes from uncultured Sphingobium sp., assembly GCA_965653535.1. Lineage (GTDB taxonomy): Bacteria > Pseudomonadota > Alphaproteobacteria > Sphingomonadales > Sphingomonadaceae > Sphingobium. The sequence goes on along the minus strand of CBFHAG010000048.1, from coordinate 8,956 downwards.
CGCAATGCGTGGCTTCAGTTCATCCACATGCGGTGGGCTGATTTCAATGCTCATAAATATTAGCTCCCTTTAGCTCCGGCGACGTGAGCCAAACTGTCATCGAAGGTTAATGCAACAGATAGTGGCGTATTTCACTAGTAAAATTCGTCTAGCTTCCGATTATTCAATAGTTGGTCTTGATGGCGCGGACCATACGCTGCCACCATTGCGGCGCGCCGATACGGTGCACCGTCTGCGGGGCCGTTGCTATCGCCCTAAGGTCAACCGGGTTCGAAGCGCCATAGAGCGCAAGTCCGGCCAAGGTGGCGAAGGCCGGGCCGCTATGCGCTTCGGGCAGGGCCGCCAGTCCGCGGGGTCGGCCGATCCGCACCGCACGGCCCAGAGCGCCCTGCGCATAGTCGGCAATCCCCTTCATTTCCGCGCCGCCGCCGGTCAGCACCACCTGACGGCCTGTCGGGGTGTTGAAGCCCATCCCTGCGAGGGCCGCGTTGATTTCCGTCATCAACTGGTTCAGCCGCTCGCAAATCACGGCGACCAGCGCGGCGCGCGTGATCTTGCCACCGTCGGCGTTCGGCCCGGCGCTCTGGCCAGGAAGCGCTACGTCGCCATGGGGCGGTGCGATCTCGATCATCTCGCGGAAATCGCGGCGGTTCTGCATCGCCGATCCGTAAAAACATTTGATCCGCTCCGCCTGGCTGCGGCGGATGCCGAATGCTGAGGCGATGTCGTCGGTAATGTCCGACGCGCCGATCGGGATGCTGCGCAGGCCCACCAGCATGCCGCCTGCGTAAAGGGAGACGTTGGTGACGCCCGCGCCCATCTCTATCAGGGCGACGCCCAGGTCCCTTTCCTCTTCGGACAGGCAGGCAAGGCCAGTTGCAATCGGCGATGCTACGATGCTGTTGACGTTCAGATATGCCCCGCGCACGCACAGGTCCAGATTGGCGAGCGGCGCGCCGTCCGCCAGCACGACATGGATATCGACGCCCAACAGGTCGGCGTGCATGCCCAGCGGCTTCTTCACGGGCACGCGGCCATTGATGGTGAAACAGGTCGGCTGGGCATGCAGCACGACGCGGCCATCGGGATCGATACCCTGTTGGCCGGTGGTCAGCAGATCGTCGATATCCGACTGTTCGATGCGGTAGCCGCCCATGTCGCGCTCAACGGTGACGACGTCGCTGACCAGGCTGCCGCCCGAAAAACTGACCCACACATCCTCGATATTGGTGCCAGCGACCCGTTCAGCCTGTTCCACCGTTTCGCGCACGGCCAGTTCGGTGCGTTCCATATCCGCGATGAAACCGCGCCGCACGCCCCGGCTTTCACGCTGGCCAGTGCCCAGAATCGCCAGCTCACCCGTATCGGTGCGCCCGGCGATGAGCGCCGACACCTTCCACGATCCGATGTCGATCGCGGTGACGAGCTTTTCGACCTTGGGCTGCGCCACGGGTCAGCCCTCCTCGCCTACGGACTCGGCCTCGGCCTGAGCCTTGTCTGGTTCCGCAGCAACGGGCTTGTCCCGCGCCTGGTCGCGCGGCAGGCGCAGGACGAAGCGATCCGGGTCGCGCATGTCGAATTTCACGATGCCCCGGCCCAGCAATCGGTTGACACCATCCATCCGGGCAAAATTGACGAGAGCGGTGGCAGAGGTCCTGTCTCCTTCCGGCAGAGACAGCGTTTCACCCGATTGAAAGCGCAGGTCCCACCGGCGGTTCCCCACCCATGTGGCCCCGGCCAGCATGGGTTTGAGCGCGGGGGCGTTTTCCATCAGCTTGTTCAGGCCCGCCGTCTGAAGATTGGCGCTAGGCCCGACGACCAAAGGCAGGTCAGGCATCGCGCCAGCGGACACGGATTGCAGCACGACGCCGTGCACGTCGATCAGGTGCAGCTGACCATCATGCTGCCACACTGCCACCGGATCACGCTCGACAATATCGACCACCAGCGTGTCGGGCAGGCGGCGGGAGATGCGGGCATCCTTGACCCAGCCAAGGCGCAACATTTCCGACCGCACCTTGGGCAGGTCCAGCGACAGCATCGAACGGTCCACCTGACCCAGCGCGATATTATAGACGGGCAGTTCGTCCATGCGTTCGACGCCGCGAACTTCGACCTTCTGCACTTCAAAACCGGCATTGGCCGCGACCTCCGCCGCCTTTTGCCCGGCCATGGCGGGAACCCCCATCAGCACGGCGATGCCGCCCACGACAGCGACCACGATGCCGACGATCGCCCAGCTGGCCATGCGCTGCAACATATCTTCGCTGACCGGCAGCGCATGGACCATGCGCCCGATCCAGGATCGACGCTTGCCCGGCTGTCCCCGCGCACCGCCTTTACGTCCGCCCATGGAGGCGGTGTGTGCCAGCCGCGCCGTCCCACCGCGTCGAATGCGTGCCTCAGCCATGCCCAGCCCCCTGTCTTCCCTGTGCCTGCATCAGGGCGTCCTCGACAATCCGTTCCACCAGTTCGGCATATTCGATGCCCAGCTTCGCCGCCTGTTCGGGGACGAGGCTGAGCGGCGTCATGCCGGGCTGGGTATTCACTTCCAGGAGGAACAGCCCCTCCACGCCCTGGCTATCGTCCCAACGGAAATCGGATCGCGACGCGCCCCTGCACCCCAGCAGCTGATGCGCGCGCAGGGCGATGGCCTTGCACGCTTCGCCAATGTCATTGGGAATGTCGGCGGGGCAGACATGTTCGGTCATGCCGTCGGTATATTTGGCGTCGAAATCGTAAAAGCCGCTTTTCGGGCGCAGCTCCGTCACCAGCAACGCTTCATCGCCCAGTACGGCGGTCGTCAGTTCCCGGCCGCGAATATAGGGTTCGGCGAGCAGCTGATCGAAATGCAGCCACGGCCCTTCGACATCACGCCCGATGGGTGATCCATAATTGCCGTCCTGCGTTACGATGGCGACGCCCACTGAACTGCCTTCATTGACCGGCTTCACCACATAGGGGCGCAGCAGGGGATCGGCTTCGAACAGGCTGGCGCTGTCCACGATGTGGCCGCCGGGCATGGGGATGCCGTGGGGTACAAGCGCCTGTTTGGTCAGTTGCTTGTCGATGGCGATGACCGACGTTGCAAGACCCGAATGGGTGTAGGTGAGACCCATCAGGTCCATCATGCCCTGCACCGTGCCGTCCTCCCCCGGAACGCCGTGAAGCGCGTTAAAGACCACGTCCGCCCCGGCTTCGCCAAGGCGTTGCGCCACGTCGCGGTCCATGTCGATCCGCGTCACTTTATGGCCGCGCGATTCCAGCGCCTTGGCCACGCCCTCGCCCGAAGACAGCGATACGGAGCGTTCGGCTGACCAGCCCCCCATCAGAACGGCGACATGCCAGGGACCACGCGTCATGAATCTTTTCCTTGTGATAGCGGCTCTTCCGCTTGCAGGGGTCGGGGGAGGGTTTGTTTGGGAGAGGTTGGTGACATGCCCTCCCCTAGCCCTTCCCGCATGCGGGAGGGGGATTGGACTCCCACCCGCTGAATTTCCCATTCCAGTTCGACGCCGCTCTTTTCCTTCACACGACGGCGGACTTCTTCGCCCAGCGCCTCTATGTCGGCGCTGGTGGCGTCGCCGGTATTGAGCAGAAAATTGGTGTGCTTTTCCGAAACCTGCGCGCCGCCCAGTTGCAGGCCGCGACACCCGGCATCATCGACCAGCGCCCATGCCCTGTGCCCGGCGGGGTTTTTGAAGGTCGAACCGCCCGTCTTGCTGCGCAAAGGCTGGCTTTCCTCTCGCGCTGCGGCGATGCGGTCCATTTCCGCCTGGATGGCGACAGGATCGCCGGGCATGCCGCGAAATACGGCGCTGACGACGACCGCGCCCTGAGGCAAGCTGCTGTGGCGGTACGTATAATCCAACGCGTCCAGCGATAGCGTCACTTGCTGGCCCGACCGCAGCACGACATCGCATTCGACCAGTATGTCGCAGGTTTCGCGGCCATAGGCGCCGCCATTCATCCGCACGAAGCCGCCCACCGTGCCGGGAATCGACCGCAGAAACTCAAGCCCTGCGATGCCCGCGTCGCGCGCGGTGGAGGATACCAATATGCCGGATGCCCCGCCGCCACAGCGGAGGGCGGTCGCGTCGACCTGCTCCACCTTGGCGAACGGCTTGCCCAGACGCACGACCACGCCCGGCACGCCGCCGTCGCGGACGATCAGGTTGGAGCCGAGGCCCAGCGCCATCACCGCAATATCCGGGTCGAGACGCGCCAGAAAATCGGAAAGATCCTGCGCATCCTTTGGCTCGAACAGCCATTGCGCGGCCCCGCCCGCCTTGAACCAGACCAGTGGGGCCAGCGGCGCATCTGCCTTCAGAATGCCGCGAACCGGAGGAAGGGCCGCCGCGGTCAGCGTCAAGCGCCTATTCCCCAGAGCCGCATCCAGCGCGTGATCGCCTTTGTCCCGGCCTCTCCCGCCGGGGTAGCGGCCAGCCCGGCGTCGACGTTACGTTGCGCCGTTTCCACCATCTCCTGCGCGGCTTCGATGCCCTGCATGTGGATGTCGATCATCCGCTTTTGCATTTCCAGCCCTACGCTTAACAGTTCGAACATCAGGCCGCTTCCTTTTCCGCAACCGCCGCTGCCAGCCCTGCCGCCCATTTGGTGATGTCCCCCGCACCCAGGCAGATGATCATGTCGCCTTCCTGACAATCCTGCGCGATGACGCGGGCCAGGTCGTCCGCCCCGTCTACCGTGGCGGCGTGGCGGTGGCCCCGGCGTTTCAGCCCGGCAACCAGTTCGGTGCTGTCCACACCCTCAATCGGCTGCTCACCCGCCGCATAGACGGGCGCGGCATAGACGATGTCGGCGTCGTTGAACGCCTGCTGAAACTCATCCATCAGATCGTGCAGGCGCGTGTAGCGATGCGGCTGGACCACGGCGATGACGCGGCCGCCGCTGACCGAAGCAGGCAGACCTTCCCGCGCGGCGGCGAGTACGGCCTTGATCTCGACCGGGTGGTGGCCATAATCGTCGATGACGGTTGCCACGCCCTGCCCGGCGGGGATTTCGCCCACCTTGGTAAAGCGGCGCTTCACGCCTCCGAACTTGGCGAAACCCGTCTGGATCGTCGCGTCGTCAATGCCCATCTGCAACGCCACGCCGATCGCCGCCATGGCGTTCAGCACGTTGTGACGACCGGGCATCGGCATTTCGATGCCTTCGATACGGCGGACCGATTCATCGCGTTCACGGATCTGCACGTCGAACCGGTTGCCGCCCGGAATCGGCTGGACATTTTCGCCGCGAATGTCGGCCTGCGCCGAAAATCCGTAGGTGACGATGCGGCGATCCTGCACGCGGGGCAGGATCGCCTGAACTTCGGGATGGTCGAGGCACAGCATCGCCGCGCCGTAGAAAGGCACATTTTCGACGAATTCGACAAAGGCATCCTTCACCCTGTCGAAGCTGCCATAGTGATCGAGATGTTCAGGATCGATATTGGTGACGACCGCCAGCGTGCCGTCCAGCCGCAGGAAACTGCCGTCGCTTTCGTCCGCTTCGACCACCATCCAGTCGCTCTTGCCCAGGCGGGCGTTGGAACCGTAGCTGTTGATGATGCCGCCATTGATGACGGTGGGGTCCACACCGCCCGCGTCCAGCAGCGCCGCGACCATGGATGTGGTCGTCGTCTTGCCATGCGTACCCGCGATTGCGACGGTCGATTTCAGCCGCATCAATTCCGCCAGCATTTCCGCGCGACGGATGACGGGCACGCGCTTTTCCAGCGCCAGATCGACTTCGGGATTGCCCTTCTTTATCGCGGTGGAGGTCACGACCACGGCGGCATCGCCCAGATTTTCGGCCTTGTGGCCGATCATCACCGCAATGCCCTTCTTACGCAGCCCTTCAACGACATAGCCTTCCGCGACGTCGCTGCCCTGAACCTTATAACCCAGATTATGCATCACTTCGGCGATACCGGACATGCCAATGCCGCCTATACCGATGAAATGGATCGTGCCGATGTCAGTGCCGACACCCTTCATGCGCGGGATTCCTTGTATTCGAAATATTGATGGCCGTTCGAGCTGAACAGGGTCAGGGCGAACGGTGGAGTGGAAGGGGTCATGCAGGAACGCCCTGCAGATTGAGGCTCGTCGGCACTGGGCCGACTTTGACCGGGTCGTTCATGATCGGCGCGGGGCCGATGCTTTCCAGCAGGTCGGCCATGTCGCGCGCGGCATTGGGACGACCGCAGGCGCGGGCGCGCCTGGCGGCGTTCTGCAGTGCGCCGGGCTCCAGCGCCATCTTCTGCATCTGCTTGGCGAGTTCGACCGCGTTGAAGCGCGATTGCGCAATGGTACGCGCGCCGCCCGCTTCGGTCATTTCACGAGCATTTGCAGTCTGGTGGTCATCCATGGCGCTGGGCAGCGGGACCAGTATCGCCGGACGGCCCGCGCAAGTCAGTTCGGCCAGCGTCGATGCGCCCGCGCGGGCAATGACCAAATGCGACCAGCTCAGCTTTTCCGGGACGTCGTTGAAATAAGTGGCAAGGTCAGCGGGGATTTCGAGGTCCGCATAGAATCGGCGCACGCGCTCAATATCCTCAGCGCGGCACTGCTGTGTCACCTGCAGGCGGCGGCGCAGGCTGAGCGGCAGCATGCCCAGGCCGTCGGGCACGACGCTGGACAGGATCGACGCACCCTGGCTGCCGCCGATCACCAGCACGCGGAAAACGCTTTCATCGGTCAGCGCGGGAAATTCCTCCTCGCGCAGAAGCTTCACTTCTTCGCGGACGGGATTACCGACCAGATGCACCTTGTCCGCATATTTGCTCTTCAGTCGCGCGACCGAGGGATAGGCGGTGGCGATGGCATCGACGCGGCGAGCGAGCAGGCGGTTGACCCGACCCAGAACGGCGTTCTGTTCGTGGATCGCGGTGGGAATGCCATCCGCCAGCGCGCCAAGCAGCGCGGGCATGGCGGGATAGCCGCCAAAGCCGACGACGGCAGTGGGACGGAATGTTTCGTTGAGGCGGCGGGCCATGGCGCGGCCAGCCAGGATCGCCTTGAGCGCGCCCGGCCAGCTTCGCGGATTGCGCGTCATACGACCGGCGGGCAGCACATGCACCTGCGCCTTGTCAAAAATGCCGGGGATCTTCGCGCCGCGTTCATCCGTCACCAGCGCGACATGATGGCCCCGCGCCATAAGCTCCTCCGCCACGGCGTGCGCTGGAATCATATGACCACCCGTCCCGCCTGCAGCGAGGACGAAGTGACGGGAAATGCTCATCGGCCACTCCATTTGACGACGGTATGCCGACCCATGAATGGGTTGCGCCGCGTGAATGCGAGCAACAGGCCTACCCCGATACAAAGCGCCAGCATAGAGGAGCCGCCGTAGCTGATAAAGGGCAGCGTCATGCCCTTTGAAGGAAATATCTGCGCATTGACGCCCATGTTGATGATCGCCTGCAGCCCGAACTGCGTGGTGAGGCCCGCGGCGGCCAGGATGGTGAAATTATCATCCTCATCCAGCAGGCGCAGCAGCACCCGAACGATGATCGCCAGATAGACGCAGGCGATGCCGATGCAGGCGAGCAGGCCGAACTCCTCCCCGATGACGGAAAAGATATAGTCGGTATGCGCTTCGGGCAGGCGGAACTTATGCTGTCCGCCGCCCGGCCCCACGCCGGTGAAGCCGCCATGGGTGATGGTGCGGAACGCGAGTTCGGTCTGGTCCGGCCCCACATCCTGCGCGACGCCTATCCCCAGGAAATCGTTGATGCGCTGACGGCCATTTTCATAGAATATGTACATGGCGACCAGCCCGGCCAGACCCACGCCCCCCAATATGCCGATGACACGCATCGGCACGCCGGACAGCAATAGCAGGCAGCTCCAGCAGGCCAGGAAGATGACGGTCTGGCCAAAATCAGGCTGTTTCATCAGGACGACCGCGATCAGCAGGGTCAGCGCGCCAGTCAGCCGGATAAGCGGCAGGGTCGCATCCCTTTCCCGCAATGACAGCAACCAGGCGAGGCTGACGACATAGACGGGTTTCAGGAATTCGGATGGCTGGAAACGAAAGCCGGGCAGGTCGATCCACCGTTTGGCACCGTTCACCGCAGATCCCAGGACCGGCACGGCCAGCAGCATCACGATGAAGAAGGCGGAAAGGAACATGGCCAGCCGCCGCGCCTGCTGACGGGGCAGCATGGAAATGACCAGCATGATCGGCAGGCCGAGAAAGACCCAGATCAACTGGCGGTAGAAATAGATGAGCGGCGTGACGGCGACGGTGCTGGTCGACCGGTCGATGGCCGCGACCGGCGAAGCGGCTGCCACGGCAACAAGGCCGATCGCCATCAACGCGACAATCAGCGACAGGAGCACGCGGTCGATTTCCCAGAACCAGATGGCCAGCGCCGTGCGCTCACGCGGAACGGTGTGGTTGCGGAACCCCTTCACCAGATCGCCTGCCCTGAACATCCTGTCGCCCCTTAATCGCCCGGCCGCTTCTAACTGCCGCCGCCCCCTTCTTCCAATGCCGCGATGGCGGCCACGAAAGCGTCGCCCCTGGCCTCAAAATCGCGGAACTGGTCGAAACTGGCGCAAGCGGGCGAAAGCAGCACGACATCCCCCGGTTGCGCCACCCGCGCGGCGCGGCGAACCGCGGCGGATAGCATTTCACTGTCGTCCACCGCCATATGCGGACGCAGCAGGTCAGCGAACATATGGCCCGCTTCACCGATGGTATAGGCATGGGCGACATTGCCGAAATGCGGCGCGCATTCGTCCAGACTGGCGCTCTTGGCTAGCCCGCCGACGATCCAGTGCAGCCGGGGCCGCCCGTCTAGCGGCGGATAAGCAGCCAGCGCCGGTGCGGTGGAGGCAGGATTGGTCGCTTTGCTGTCGTTGACATACAGGACGCCGCCGACCTCACGCACACGCTGCATCCGGTGCGGCAGGCTGGCATAGCTTTGCAGGCCTTTCTCGAT
>CBFHAG010000047.1:0-18397 GCA_965653535.1 uncultured Sphingobium sp. | reverse complement strand
CCAACCTGCATCCTGAACGGCATGATGCCGACATGGCCGCGCGCCTGGCCGCTGCGGTCGGCATGGCGGAACGGGTGATCGTCGCCTGCCCGATGGAGCGGATGGCGGAATGGTCGGTGGCGTTGAAGTCGCTGTCGGCCCGTGGCGAAATTGTGGTGCCGGAACTGTTGCGCTTCGCCCCGGCGCGGGTGGACGAGTTTGACGGTCAGCCGACCATCATCGTGGCGGGAGGGCCGTTCCAGTTCCGCGACCGGATCATCAAGCGCGTCTTCGACATTGTCGTCGCAACCGCCGCGACCATCGCGTTGTCGCCGTTGCTGATCGCTACCGCGATTGCGATCAAGTTCACGAGCCCTGGCCCCATCCTGTTCAGGCAACCGCGCATCGGTCGCGACGCCCGGTCGTTCAACATCTACAAGTTTCGGTCCATGCGGGTGGAAGCCAGCGATAGCAAGGCCGATCGTCTGACCGCCCGCGACGACGACCGCGTGACCGCCGTCGGGCGTTTCCTGCGCCGCACCAGCATCGATGAATTACCACAGTTATTCAATGTGTTGCGCGGTGACATGAGCATCGTCGGACCACGTCCCCATGCCGCGGCGGCAAAGGCGGGCGACAGCCTCTATTGGGAGGTCGACGAACGCTATTGGGAACGTCATTGCATCAAGCCGGGCATGACCGGGCTGGCGCAGGTGCGGGGGCATCGCGGATCGACCGACCATCATCAGGACTTGATCGACCGGCTTCAGTCCGACCTGGAATATGTGACCCAATGGTCGATCTGGCGCGACCTGCGCATCATTTTCGCTACTATCGGCGTCGTGGTGCATCACAAGGCCTATTGATGCACGGCCTCGACCTCTTTCTGTGCGCGGTCCTGCTGCTGTCCATCGTGGCGCTGTTGTGGCCTTTTCTGTTCTATCCGTTGATCCTGCGACTGCTGCCGGGCTGCCCGGAAAAGCCGGAACAAGGGCCGCGCCCTACCGCTTCGATGCTGTTCTGCGCTTATAATGAAGCGGCGGCGATGCCGGAAAAGATCTCGAATATCGAGGCGATCAAGCAACGGCATCCGCAATTGGAGATACTCGCCTTTGACGACGGGTCGTCGGACGACACGGCGGCGCTGATCGCGCAGCGGGGCGATCTGGTGACGCTGGTCCGTGGCCCCGGTCGCAGTGGCAAGGCGCATGGCATGAAGCGGCTGGCGGCGCGAGCGAGTGGCGAGGTCCTTATCTTCACCGACGCCAATGTGCTGCTCGATGCAGACGCGGTCAACAATCTGCTGGCGCGCTATGCCGACCCGGATGTGGGTGGCGTGCTGGGTTCGCTCCATTATGTCGGCGAGGGAGAGAGCGCGACTGCATCAGTCGGGTCGCTTTATTGGCGTATTGAGGAGCGGTTGAAGGACGAAGAATCACGCACCGGCAATGTGCTGGGAGCGGACGGGTCGATCTTTTCCATTCGCCGCGCGCTCTATCCCGAATTTCCTGACAGCGTGCTGGATGACCTTACCGTGTCGATGGCGGTGGTTTTTGCGGGCAAGCGGTTGGTGAAGGCAAGCGACGTGATCGCGCGGGAGCGGCTGGTGACTGGGCGGGGCGACGAATATCGGCGCAAGGTGCGCATCGCTGCGCGTGCCTGGCACACCCATGTCCATTTGCGACCGCAGTTGAGGCGCATGGCCATGATTGACCGTTTCAAATATGCGTCCCGCAAGATCGTGCGCTGGTTTGGTGGCTTGTTCATTTTGACGGGCGCGCTCGCCGCGGCGGCTCTGGCTTTTCGGGTTTCGCCTGTGCTGGCACTGGGTGGGGCGATGCTGGGATTGATCGTAATCGCGGTCGGAGTGCGTGCAAAGGGCGGACCTGTCGCGGCGGTCGTCGATATATTCGTCGCCTACGCCGCGACATTGCAGGGCGTGATCAAAGCCATGAGGGGGCGTACCGTCACTATATGGAATCCGGCCAAGTCGCGTTGATCCCCCTCGCCAAAATAGCGGCATATTGTATAGGCCGTCCCTGTTTGTGCATCGGAGCCGAGGCGTGATTACTTTCCAGCGGGTGGCAAAAGCCGTCGGCAAACATCTGACCCGCGCCATATTGGCGGTCCGAAAGGCGCTGGGCGCGCGCGCCAATCGCGCCTGTCCGGCATGCGGGAAGGCCGTCGTGGGCTTTTTTCGCTATGGCGAAAACGCGGAATGGGGATGCCCCAGTTGCGCCGCGTCGCCGCGCGAGCGGCTGATGAACCATCTGATCGCGACCAATATCCTGTCAGTCCCTTCAACGGGCGCGATCCTGCACATGGCCCCCAATGAAGCGAGCCTTGTGCGCCGTTTTTCGGCTGCTGCCGATTATGTGCCAGCAGACCTCAATCCCGAACGGTATAGCGTCCCGGCGATGCAGCGCGTCGACCTCATGACGCTGTCGGAGGTCGATCGCTACGATCTTTTCTACGCCAGCCATGTGATGGAACATGTACCGGACGATCATCATGTCTTGCGCAACATCCATCGTGCGCTGAAAGCTGGGGGCGAGGCCTGGTTGATCGTTCCCCTGTGGAACAAACCGACTGAGGATGGCAGTTTCGACATCCCCCCGCGTGAGCGCGAGCGCCGATTTGGCCAGTGGGATCATGTCCGCCAATATGGCCCCGATTTCGCTGACCGCATCCGCGCGGCAGGATTCGAGCTGGAGGAAATTGACGCGCGCGGCATCGATGCCGACGTCCGCCACCTGTTCGGTCTGGACGACCGGCTGTTCCGCGCCCGTAAGCCCGGCGGAACCGCATAGCTGTGGGTCAGCCCGGTGGCACAGCGGTCACCCGGTTGGAAGGGTCGGCCCGGATCCTGGCTTTGGTCAAGCTCGCCAATGTCGGGCTGACGTTGATCTGGGGGTTCGCCGTCACCTATGTGTTTGTGCGCGCGATGCCGCTGCGCGAATTTCAATCGTTCCTGTTGCTCGTTGCGTTCGGCAATTTCACCATTTCGGCGGAGTTCGGCCTTACCAGCATCATTTATGCTCGGCTGCGGCGGCACTGGCTGGGCGTCAAGGAACAGAGGACAGGCCAGTTCCGGCTGGAGGAAATGGGCGTGCTGTTCCTGTTCCTTGGCTTGTTGATCGCCGGGGGCCTGGCCATCCTGCTTATTGCGCTGGCCTCAGGCGGCATCGACACGACGATGCCGGTCCTTTTCATCCTCTTTTTCCTGTCCGCCTGCGTCAACCTGCCCGCCTTGCTCGCCAAGCGGGCGCTCGCCGCCGTGGATGGCAATTTCCTGTGGGAAGCGCTGGACTTCATGCGTCGGGTGGTGACGATCACGCTGCTGCTCTTCATCCTGCAGGGGCTTGATCCGCGCCTGTCGGTGGCGCTGCAACTGGGCGTCAGCCTTTGCGTCATCGGATGGGCGATCATGCTGGTCCACGCCCGGTTGGGGATGACGGTTCGGCACTGGTTCGCCTTTCGCGTTGGCGGCGGTCATGTGCGCGCGCATTATCTGCGCGACATCGGTGCATCGGCCATGTTCACCATGTCGGAAATCGTCGCGTATAACGCACCTTATTTCACGATAGCCCTGGCGACGCAGGACGCGCGACCGATGTTGCTGTTCGACTTTTTCTTTAAAATGTCCCGTGCGCTGTCCATGTTCGTTCGCGCCGCGGTGGAGGCTGCCCTGCCGAGGATCACCAGAGCCTTTCACGCAGGTGACCGCGGTCGGTTGAAACAGTTGCTGACCCGTGCGCTGGGCGCGGGTTTTGTTTTCGCCCTGGGGGCTGCGGTCGCCCTGTGGCTGGCGGGTACTTGGATTTTCGGGAAGCTGTTTGACGGTCGAGCCGCGATATCTGCGCTGGACCTGCTGCTGGTGGACGTGGCGCTGTTTGCCCTGACGATCATCTGCGTGTCGGTTTACGTTCAGGCAGCGCTTGGCCGGTTTGCGCATCTGCTGGGCCGGTCGCTCCCTTTCCTGGCCGGGTCGTTGCTCAGTGTTCCGCTGGCCCTGCTGCTGCGGGATCAGTTCGATATCGCTTTCCTCTCCCTTTATTCAGCCACGCTGGTTCTGGGCGCGGCGCTCCATGGGTTGTCACTGCGCCGCCTGTTGAAGGGCGCCCAGTGAGGGTTGCTATGGTTGATCCGTCGCTCTTTACCGGGCGCTACGACGACAGCCTGTGCGCGGCGCTGGCGGGGGAAGGGCAGGATGTAACGCTGCTGGGTCGTCCGATGCGCCAGACCGACGCCATCGTGCCGGGCGGCTATGACTATGCGCCCCGTTTTTTCCACCATAGCGAATCCCTGCGCGCGAAACTGGGAGAAGGAAGGGCGTTTCGTCTGATCAAGGCGGCGGAATATGGCGCGACGGCGGCGCTGGGTCGGCTTGCCGCGCTGGAGCAGTCGGACGTCGTTCATTTCCAGTGGCTGCCGCTTGCGCCTGCCGATCGGATATTGCTCCGTCGTTTGAAAGGGCGAACGTCGCTGGTTCATACGGTGCATAATGCGGACGCCTATCATGATGATGCGGGCGTGCAGGGATGCGGCTATCGCGCGCTGCTGGATCAATTCGATGCGCTGATCGTCCATGGCGAAACGACGCGGGGTGCGTTGGAAGGGCAGGGCGTACCGCCGGACCGCATCCATGTAACGCCGCATCCGCCGATGCGTCTGGCGAAGGCGGCGGCGCAGGAACTGGCGGCTGTGCCTGATCCAGTGGTGCCCAGGCTGCTGTTTTTCGGAACGATTCGTCCTTACAAGGGAGTCGACCTGCTGATCGACGCCTGTGTTTCGCTGTGGCGGTCGGGCCTTGCTTTTGAACTGGTGCTGGCGGGCAAGCCATTCATGGACATCGATCCGCTGATCGAAGGCGTGCGCTCTGTTGGTTTCGGGGACCGGCTGATCACCGACCTTGGATTCCTGACCGAAGGCCGGTTGGACGCGCATATGGCGAAGGCCGACATCATCCTGTTTCCGTATCGGCACATCGATTCCAGCGGGGCTTTCTTGTCCGCGCTGCATCACGGCAAGGCAATGGTCACGTCTGATGTCGGCATGTTCGGCGCGCTGCCAGAAGGCGCGGCGGTGCGCACGCCCGCCGGAAATGCAACCGCGCTTGCGCAAGCCCTCTTGCGGCTCATCGAAAGCACGGCCATCAGACAGGCGGTAGGCGCAGGGGCGCGCGCCTATGGTGAGACGATGGGCAGCTGGAAGGACATGGCGTTGACGACGATCGGTATTTATCGCTCCGTGGTGACGTCACAGGCATGAACCGTTATATTCGCGAACTGACCGACCGCATGCTGGCGCTTCGGCTGGCCATGGCCGGGCGCATCCATCAATATCCCGAAATTCAGGCATTGCGACGGTTCCTGTCTGCTTTCGCCATCGACTGCGTGTTCGATGTGGGCGCCAACCGCGGGCAATATGCGACGATGCTGCGCAAGGATGCCGGATTTGCCGGAACGGTCCTGTCCTTCGAGCCAAATCCTGATATTTTCGCCCAATTGTCCCGCCGCGCGTCGGGGGACGCCCGATGGCATGTGTTCAATCTTGCCCTCTCCGATTTCGACGGCGTGGCGAGCTTCAACATCATGGCGGCGGATCAGTTCAGCTCGCTGGAAAAGCCGTCTGAAGGGCAGGATGCGATCTTCGCCGACCGTAACCGGGTGAGCCGGACGGTAGAGATGCAGTGCCGCCGGATTGATAGCCTGCTGCCCGAACTTCAGGCGGACCACGCCTTTACGCGGCCATTCCTGAAGATGGACACGCAGGGGCATGACCTGTCGGTGTGCGAAGGGGCAGGGAACCTGCTGGCGCAGATAGCGGGGGTCCAGACCGAGCTGGGCGTGCGCCCCATCTATGAAGGCGGGACCAATTATCGCGCCATGATCGATTGGCTGGCGGACAGGTCTTTTCGGCCATCGGCCTTTTTCGCGAACAACAAGGGACATTTTCCGCTGTTGGTGGAAATGGATGGCATTTTCGTCAACCAGGCGCTGCTGCCGCAGGGCGCCTGATGGGGACCTCCGCCCGCTTTGTCGATGCCCGACGCTTGCTTCTGGTAGGGGCCATTGGCCTGACGCTGTGGCTGGGCGCGACTTTCCTTTGGCATGTGACCTACCGGCAGGGGATCAGCCTGGCGGTCATCATGTTCCTGGATCAGGATTTCCCAGCGTTGCTGGGCGGGCTGCTGCTGCTGACGTTGGCTGTGCCCTTCGCGGGCGGGATGGGCCTGCGCCTGCCAGCTCCACGAGCGCGCATCATCGCGCCGCTGATCATGCTGTTCGGGCTGGTCGCCTGGGCCGGGCATTACTGGCTGTTCCAGGACTATGCGATTTCGCGCGATGAAGAAGTCGCACGCTTTGCCGCAGCCTATATGCGCGAAGGATTATTCGCCCGGCCGATCCCGGTGGAATGGGAACCTTATCGCCGGGCGATCATGCCTGAATTCTTCTCCCCCTTTGGCGCGGCGGATTATTGGACGGCGGCTTATTTGCCGGTGAACAGCGCGATACAGGCGATGTTCTGGCAATTGGGCGACCCGAACATGGCGGGGCCAGCGCTATTGATTGTCGGGCTGTTCGCTCTTTGGCGGGTCGCGCTTCATTTGTTCCCCACGCGCCCTGACGCGGTGTGGGTGACGATGCTGCTCGCTTTGTCGTCCGCCCAGCTGTGGGTGACGGCCATGACTCCCTATGCCATGACCGGGCATTTCGCGCTCAACATGGTGTGGTTGGCGCTGGTGTTGCGGGGCGGCGTGTTGGGGCATGTCAGCGCGGGCGCGGTCGCGCTGGTGGCGGCGGGGTTGCATCAATGGCATTTCCCGCCGATCTTCATCGCGCCTTTCATCCTGTGGATGCTGCTGGCGCGGCGATGGACGGCAGCGGCTTTTCACATCATCGTTCTGGTGGCGATCGTCGTCGTCTGGGCGAAGCTATGGCCCGGATTTCTGGTGGAGTTGCTGGGGCCGCCGTCAGACATTCGTCCTTCGGCGGGAGTGGCGGACAAGGTCGGGAGCCTGTTTGAACGGCTTGGCGATCGTTGGCAGCCGCTGGTTAACCTCAGCCGCTTTGCAGCGTGGAATAACATCCTGATGGTGCCGCTTGCTACGCTGGGGGTGTTTGCGATGCAATGGCGGCGCGCGATCAGGGGGCAGGAAATCGCCTTGCCGTTGGCGTTGGGCTGTTTCGCGGGCTGTGTGCTGGCGCTGGCCCAGGGCTATGGTTGGGGTTTTCGCTATGCGCATGGCTTTATCGGCCCATTCTGCCTGCTGGCGGGGCTGGGTTGGGTGCGCTTTCGGCCTGCGGCGATGCGACCGATCTTCATCGGTGTCGCGGTCACTATGATGGCCAGCGCCTATCTCGTCTGGCGCACCCATGTTTTTGTCGCGCCCTATGCCGCCAGTCACCGCATGATCGACGCGTCACGGGCCGATGTGGTACTGATTGATCCACGCGGCGGGCTGTATGTGACGGACCTTGTCAGGGGGCGCGATGGCGTTCCGGGGCGACCCATGGTCATGAACCTTGCCATGTTGACACTGGATCAGGTCGATCAGCTTTGCGAGAATTATGTGGTCGAGCTGTTCGATCGGGCCGAATTCCGACCGCTGGGCATTCCCTTAGCGCGCTGGAACCTTAGCAGGATGGACGCTCTGAGGGCGCATATGAAGGAAGTCGGCTGCGACAGCCCTGTGCTGCCGCCTTTGCCCGAAACGATGGAGGATGCGTTCAACGCTTCGGGTGATGTGCTTTGATGATGCGTGTTGCCGGGTTGGGGCGGCGGGACCGTGCTCCTGCCTTCGCAGGAGCACGGTCCGTGGAGGTGTGCCGAGGCTTAAGGCCTGACACCCTTCATATAGACGCGTTTTCCGCCGATCCAGGTTTCCAGAACCTGCGTTGCGCGTATGTCCGCAGGACGCGAGATCGAGATATCGCGGTCGATGATGACGAAGTCCGCGCGCTGGCCTGGAATCAGGCTGCCGAAGCGCTTTTCCGCAAAGCCTGCAAAGGCGGCCTGCCGGGTGTAGCCGTTCAGCGCCGCTTCAAAGCTGACGCGCTGTTGTGGCATCCAGCCGCCGGTCGGCTGGCCTGCGCCGTCTTCCCGGCTCATCGCGACGGCCATGCCGATGAAGGGGTTGGGCGTTCCGGTCGGCGCGTTCGACCCGAAGGCCAGTGGAACGCGATTGTCCAGCATTGTCTTCCACGCATAAGCGCCGTTGATTCGGGTTGCGCCCAGCCGGGCGGTCGCCATGTGCCAGTCAGAAGCCGCACGGGCGGGCTGCATCGACGCGATGATGCCGTTCTGGCCAAAGCGGGGCAGGTCCGAAGGATCGACGATTTGCGCCTGCTCGATGCGCCAGCGCCGGTCGCCCTTATAGGTGAGGCCCAGTTCGGTGATGGCGTCGAGCAATTCGCTGTTCGCCGCATCGCCGACCGCATCGACGGCGATCTGGAAATTGTCCATCGCCGCCCGGCTCATCACGTTGCGCAGTTGGGTGGACGGGATCAGTTCCAGCCCGCGGTGGCCGGGCGCGTCGGCATAGCCAGCCTTGAGCCATGCGCCGCGTGACCCCAGCGCGCCGTCCAATGTCAGGTTAAGGCCACCCATCCGCAGACGATCGTCATACAGCCAGGGCGTTGGCTCAGGCCCCGCGATCATCACCATATTGTCGAGGCCTAGCGCATAGGAGATGATCCGCACGCGCAGCGCGCCCCGGTCGGCCGACCGTCGAAACGCCTGCCAATCCTCTATGCTGGTGCCCATGTCGGCAACGGCTGTGACACCGTTGGCTAGTAGCGCCTGCTGCGCTTTTTCCAGCGCGATGTCTCTGTCCTTGGGCGCAGGCGGCGGGGCGGCTTTTCGGATCAGGTCCATTGCCTTGTCGACGAAGACGCCCGCAGGCTTGCCGCCCGTCATTTCGATCCGCCCGCCAGCAGGCGCTTTGGCCGTCCCGGTGATGTTGGCGGCGCGCATCGCCAGGCTATTGGCCCAGCCAGCATGACTATCGCTATGCTCCAGCCACACAGGCACGTCGCTGACCGCGGCATCGAGGTCGGCAGCGGTCGGGAAACGACTCAGTCCCCAGCTTTCCTGGTTCCAGCCAGTTCCGATGATCCATTTGCGGCCCGGATTGGCAGCGGCATAAGCACGAATCCTAGCCTGCGCCTCCACCAGCGATCGCGTGTCGGACAGGTCCAGCGTGATGAACGTCATGCCCAGGCCCATGACATGCCCATGGGCGTCGATCAGGCCGGGGATCAGTGTCTTTCCACCCGCGTCCAGCTTGAAATCGGGACCCTTGGGCCAGGACTCGCCCTTTTTCAGCTTCTTCTTGCGCGGCGGTTCCTGATAGCGGCCGGGCAGCAGTTTTTCGACCTTGCCCTCATCATCGATCAACATCGCGTTGAAGCGCACGACCTTTCCGCTGGCGTTGATGGCGATGCCGTTTACATTGTCGATGACGCCGGACGCCAGGGCGGGCGCGGGAAGGGCGATTGCGGCCAGCGCCGCGACCAGCTTTTGCCTCATGCGCGTGTGATCCGGCGCACCAGTGCACTTGTGTCCTGCCGATTGCCGCCCATCGCCTGTACGTCGGCATAGAATTGATCGACCAGCGCAGTGACGGGCAGGGTCGATCCGTTGGCGCGCGCTTCCTCCAGCGCCAGCCCCAGGTCCTTCCTCATCCAGTCCACCGCAAAGCCGAAATCGAAACTATCCTGCGCCATCGTTTTCCAACGATTGTCCATCTGCCAGCTTTGCGCCGCGCCGCCGGAAATGGCGTCGAACACCTTGTCGAGGTCCAGTTCGGCGGCCTGAGCGAAGCGCATCGCCTCCGCCAGGCCCTGTGCGACGCCTGCAATGCAGATCTGGTTCACCATTTTTGTCGTCTGGCCCGCACCCGCCGTGCCAACATGGACGATCCGGGCGGCATAGGCCTGCATCACGATCTTTGCCGCATCGACGGCGGGGGCGGAGCCGCCGCACATGATGGACAGCTTGCCATTTTCCGCGCCTGCCTGTCCCCCGGAAACAGGAGCATCCACGCAGTGTAACCCCCGGCTTTCGCCCTCAACAAACAGCTGTCGGGCGATACGGGCAGAAACCGTCGTGTGGTCGATGAACAGTCCGCCGGGCTTCATTGTGCGGAACGCGCCTTCGCGGCCTAGCGTCACTTGCGACAGATCATCGTCCGTGCCGACGCAACTCACAACGATTTCGGCATCTTCCGCCGCCTTGGCCGGGCTGACCGCGACCTCGCCGCCATAGATTTCAGCCCAGCGTTTCGCCTTGCCGATGGAGCGGTTGTAAACGGTTAGGTTGTGGCCCGCCTGCGCCAGATGTCCAGCAATCGGGCCGCCCATGACGCCCAGGCCTATAAACGCGATGTTAGCCATATGCCTCGTATAATTAAGTGCCTATCCTATCGCCATAGGGGCAGTTTTCCGCGAGGGCCAGTTTCTTCCGCTGCAAATTTCCGCTAGGGGGCGACCCATGAACACCTTGAGCAAGATTGAAGGCGCGTTGCCGCTGCCCGTTACCGTCGATGACATATTGGCGGCGCGTGTGCGGATTTCGGGTTCGGTGGTTCACACGCCCACGTTGATCAGCCAGACATTGTCGGCGATGCTGGGCTGCAAGGTCTATCTGAAGTTCGAAAATCTGCAGTTCACCGCCGCCTACAAGGAACGTGGCGCGTTGAATCGCCTGTTGCAGCTGGGCGAAGATGCCAAGCGGACGGGCGTGATCGCGGCGTCCGCGGGGAACCACGCGCAGGGCTTAGCCTATCATGGCCGCCGCCTGGGTGTGCCCGTCACCATCGTGATGCCCAAGACCACGCCGACGGTGAAGGTCACGCAGACCCAGGGGCATGGCGCGACCGTCGTGCTGCATGGCGAAAAGTTCGACGACGCCAATATCTATGCGCGTCAGCTTGCGAAGGATCAGGGGCTGACCTTCGTCCATCCCTTCGACGAGCCGGACATCATTGCCGGGCAGGGCACCGTCGCGCTGGAAATGCTGGAGGATGCGCCGGAAATCGACACGTTGATCATTCCCATCGGTGGTGGCGGGCTGTTTTCGGGCATGGCGACGGCGGCCAAGGCGATGAAGCCGGATATCTGCGTCTATGGGGTGCAGGCGGATCTTTATCCGTCGATGTACAGCCATATCAAGGGCACGAACCTTTCTTGCGACGGCGACACGCTGGCCGAGGGCATTGCTGTCAAGGAGCCGGGCGAACTCACCCGCCGCATCGTCGAACGTTTCGCCGACGACGTGCTGCTGGTCAGCGAGCGCGATCTGGAAGAGGCAGTGAGCCTGTTGTTGCAGATTGAAAAGACCGTGGTGGAAGGCGCTGGCGCTGCCGGGCTTGCCGCCCTGCTGACGCACAAGCAATTGTTCGCGGGGCGCAATGTTGGGCTGGTTCTGACCGGTGGCAATATCGACACGCGCCTGCTGGCCAATGTGCTGCTGCGTGACCTGGCCCGTTCCGGGCGGCTGGCGCGGTTGCGCATCATCCTTCAGGATCGACCGGGCGCGCTGTTCCATGTTGCGCGCATCTTTGATCAAGAAGCGGTGAACATCCTGGAACTGTCGCACCAGCGGATATTCACCAACCTCCCGGCCAAAGGACTGAGCCTGGACGTTGAGTGCGAAACGCGCGACGGCGCTCATCTGGACCGACTGCTCGCGGCCTTGCGAGAAGCGGGCTACGAAGTGGCCCCGATCGAGGTGGCTTGACCGGCGGACTTCGGATGATCCGATTTTCGTGGTAAATGTCCTTTTCACGGACGGCGGCCGGCGGCATAGTTGCCCCATGAATCAAGCATTACGCAGGGTCGTGACGGAGACAGTGGCGTGACCGCACCATTTCGCTTTCCACGGTTCTTCGTGACCAACCCCAGCCCCTGTCCCTATTTGCCCGGGCGGAGCGAGCGGAAGGTTTTCACCGAGCTGAACGGTGACAATGCGTCAGAATTGAATGACGCGCTGGGGCGCATCGGGTTCCGTCGCAGCCAGAATGTTGCCTATCGGCCGAGTTGCGCGGATTGTTCGGCCTGCGTTTCCGTCCGTGTCGTGGCGGATCAGTTCGAACCCAATGCGAGTCAGCGCAAGCTGATCCGCCGCAACAGCGACCTGATCGTCACCGCGTGCAAGCCCTGGTCGACAGAGGAGCAGTTCGAGCTGCTGCAACGCTATCTGCGCGCGCGCCATCCGGGTGGCGGCATGACTGAAATGGACGAGATGGATTTCGCCGACATGGTCGAACAGACCCCGGTGGAAAGCCATGTCGTGGAATATCGCGAGCCGGGTGAAAATGGTCGTCCCGGCAAACTGGTCGGTGCTTGCCTGACCGATCGGCAGGGCGATGGCCTGTCGATGATTTACAGCTTCTTCGATACGGAGCTGGAGCACCGCAAGGGGCTGGGCAATTACATCATCATGGACCACATCCTGCGGTCGGCCAAGGCGGGTCTGTCCTACGTCTATCTGGGCTATTGGGTCGAGGGATCGCAGCGGATGCAGTATAAGGTCCGTTATCACCCCCTCGAAATGCTGAGCCGCAGCGGCTGGGTCCGTTTCGATCCGCAGGCGCAGGCACAGGCGATCCGCAGCGCCGTATCCCGTGATGAGCCGCCGCTGCCGATCGAATTGGGCGGGATTTTCAGGAAGTAAACCCTCCCGGGGCTGCTCGCTTGCTTTGCCTGTCCTGGAAAGGACGGAGGAGCAATCGATCCTCCGCCTTCGACAGGTCAAACCGTCGTCCCTATTTGCAGTGACAATCCCGATGCGCTTTTCCACGGGCATGGCGGCGCAATGCGGTTTTGCTGGTCACATAGGTACGGGTCGTGGTCATCACGGGCTGAACGACGACGGTCGTGGTGGTCGGTCCGGGATAATAATAGCCATTGGCGTAATAACCGGGCGCATGTGTGGTCGTGACCATGGGTTGGCCTGCACCGCCCTGACGGGTGACTTGTGGGGCGGCAAGGTAAGGCGGGGCGTCATAATCGACGCCATAGTTGCTGCGTGCTTCACCCTCGAAGCGGCCTTCATATTCGCCGCTGTAGGTCCGGCCCTTCTCATCGCGCCACGTGCCCGTCCAGCGGCCTTCATATTCGTGCGGAGGCGGCGCGTCAGGTGCAGTGACGTCATCGTCGTAATCCGCGCCATAGGGGTGGTCTCGCCGGTCATCACCGTCCCACCGGACATCGCTGCGATGGTCCCTGACCCGGCCCTGGCCGTCGGTCATCACCGCGTCATCATAATAGCGTGACCAGCCATATCCGGCGGCTGGCGCGGGCAATCCATAGGCGCCGTAATTGCCGATGCGATATGCCGGGCTGATCCAGTAAGTCGGCAGCACATAGCCGACGACGGGCCGACGATAAGCTGCCCATCCGCCCGGTGCCCGCCATCCTGCGAACCAGCGGCCCTGAAAGCGCGGCCCCCAGCGGTGGACGGTCCTGCCAGAAAAACCGGCTTTGCCCATCATTGGCAATGCCGCGCCAGCAGGGGCAGACTCAGCAGCCATCGCCGGAACGCTAAGCCCCAGCGTCAGCCCAGCACCCGCCAGCATGATGCTCCTGATCCGCATGCTCAAACTCCCCGTTACATCGGGCGCGCGTCAGCCCGCGCGCAGTTAAGAGCTTGTTTAGCATGGCGATCCGTAGCGATCCACGTGAGGCAGCGGCGCTCCTGTCCCGAATCGGGGCAAGGGGCGGTCAAGCGATACGTGGAGCGATCCGTGCCACTAGCGCTTCCAACCCAGCCTGATCGGCAGCGTCAAAGCGAGCGGTGACGGGGCTGTCCAGATCCAGCACGGCCACCACGCGCCCCTTCAACTTTACTGGGATCACGATCTCCGAAGCACTGGCCGCATCGCAGGCGATATGTCCGGGGAAGGCGTGAACATCCTTCACCAATTGCGTTTCGCCTGACGCCGCCGCCGTGCCGCAGACGCCACGCCCCAGCGGGATGCGGATGCAGGCTGCCTTGCCCTGGAAAGGGCCCAGGACCAGTTCTTCCCCGATCATCCGGTAGAATCCGGCCCAGTTTAGGTCCGGCAGGAACTGCCAGATGATCGCCGCGACATTGGCCATGTTGGCTATGACGTCCGGTTCGTCCCGCGTGACGGCATCGGCGGCAGCGATCAGGTCGGCATAGACCACCGCCCTGTCGGCATCGGGTGAGGGAGAGAAATCGAACATGGGCCCGATATAGCGGCCATCACGCGGATCGGCCAACCCACATGGCTGACTGCTAATCGAATTTTACCCGGCCCCGGCCTTGCTTCACTGAGCTGCGCGCCTTCTTGGCGTCAACCCGGCGCGCCTTGGCGGCTTTGCCGGGCTTGGTCGCCTTGCGCGCCTTGGGTACGATGGTCGCCTCACGGATCAGTTCGATCAGCCGCGCCAGCACTTCCTGCCGGTTCAAAAGTTGTGAACGGGACCCTTCGGATCGTAGGATCAGGACCCCGTCCATCGTCATCCGGCGGCCAGCGATCCCTGCGAGCCGATGCTTGACGGCTTCGGGCAGGGACGGGCTGTTCGCGACGTCGAAACGAAGCTGCACCGCGCTGTCGGTCGTGTTCACATGCTGGCCCCCCGCGCCCGTCGAACGCACGAAGCTTTCGGACAGCTCGTCCGCGTCGATGGAGATCGACCGAGTGACGGGGATGAGCGGCAAGGGCGCTAGACCCCCGCTTCATCCAGATATTCAGGCCCAAATCCCGCAGCCTCGAAGCTGACGGGCAGGGGCGCGGTCGCTTCGACGGGAGGCTTTGACCCGCGCGGGATGCTGAGGAAGCGGCTGTGCAGCATCATCGCCCCCGCACCGTCTCCATAGACCGGATCGCCCGCGATGCTGATGCCAAGGCCGTGCAGGGCATGACTGCGAATCTGATGCGTCCGGCCCGTCCGGGGTGTGAACAGAAGGAGCGAGCGGCCATCCTTTTCCGCGAGCATGCGCCATTCGGTCAGCGCCGCCTTGCCATCGCTGGCGGCAATCATCCGCCACCCTTCGGCGGCGCTGCTGACCTTCTTCAGCGGCAGGTCGATCGTGCCGCTGGACTGATCCGGCACGCCTTCCAATATGGCGACATAGCGTTTGGTGACGGTGCCCGCCTCAAATTCGGCGGCATAGCGTTTATGCGCCTTTGGATTGCGGGCGAGGGCAAGGCAGCCGCTCGTATCCCGGTCCAATCGATGGACGGGTAATGGCCATCGCTGAAACCCGAAGGTTAGCGACGACAGATGATTTTCCAGGCTGAGGGATCCGTCACGCGGCGCATCGACTGGCAAGCCCGAAGGCTTGTCCAGGATGATGGCTTCGCCATCGATAAACAGCACTCGGTCATGAAGCAGGGTCAAGGAGGATGATCCAATAGAAAGGAATGACGATTGACGGGTCTGCGGCTTCCTATAGGGCGTCAAAGCCATGGACAATAGGGGGGGCAGTAGCCGGAGCGGGACGGCACCGTCGGAATGGGTGCCGGGCGGCGGGCGACTTGAGTGGGTCGACGTGGCACGCGGCGTCGGCATCATCGCCGTGGTCGTCGGCCATGTCTGGACGCAGGGGCCTGTGCGTGACGCGGTCTACAGCTTTCACATGCCGCTTTTCTTCCTGTTGTCAGGCCTATTGTCGCGCGCGCAGTCCCCCGGCACCTTCGCTTTTCGCCAACTGGGGTCGCAGATGCGGCCCTACGCTGCTTTCCTGGCGCTGTTGATCGTGGCGGACCAGATCATTGAGCCGTTGAAGGGCCACCGCCCTATTTTCGACCAGTGGCCACAGGACCTTGTGCCGGTGCTGCTGGGCGGGCCATGGCTGCGGGGGCCTTATACCATCTTCTGGTTCGTACCTTGCCTGATGGCTGGCCGCATCCTTTTCAACATGCTGCTGGCCCGCTGGCCCGATCCGCTCGACAGGCGCTGGGCGTTGCTGATGCTCCCCTTGGTGCCCTTCTCCTATATGACAGGCTGGCTCACCGACGTTTCGGTGCTGGGGTTGCTGAGTGTCCCTATGGCGTTCGCGCTGCTGTGGATCGGCGCGGCATGGCAGAAAGTGGGCTGGTGCCGATGGATGTGGTGGCCGCTGGTGGCGCTATCGCTGGGTGGGTTGTCCGGGCTGCTTCCGACACTGAACCTGAAGGCCGGGGATTATGGCGCGCCGCTGCTGTCGATCGGGTCGGCGGTCGCGACGTCGCTGCTGCTGTTCCGCTTTTCAGTGCGTATCGGACCGGTTGGCGGCTGGCTAGCAAGTGTTGGCCGCGCCTCACTCGTTATCATGTATCTGCATGTGGCGGTGATCCATTATCTTGCGCCGATGCTGGGCAAGCTATCGCTGCTGGTACTGGCCGTTGCGCTGCCTATGGGCATCTATCACCTTATGAAGCGCAGCGCCGCGGGCCGACGCATCTTCCTATAGACCATCGGGGATCATCACGAACACGATGCGGCCGCCCGCCTCTAGGGGGAGGGGGGAAGGAGGCGGGCGGCCGTCGGCCCGTCGGGGGAGGACGGGCCTATTCGCTATCGACCAGGACTATTTCGGCATCTTCCAGAGCGGTGATCGTGAAGGGCTTTCCGCCGATGATCGCCGCGCCGTCGCGTGCTTCGAAAAGTTGGCCGTCAATTTCTATCCGGCCGGTTGCGGGCACCAGATAGATGTGACGTCCCTGGGCGCTTTCATAAGTTACGCTGTCACCCGCCTTGATCGTACCGCCCAGCAGGCGGGCATCTGCACGAATGCGGAGCGCCTCGTGATCCTCATCATGGCCGCTGGCCAAAACGACCAGCTTGCCGGATCGATCACCCTTGGGGAATGGTTTTGCCCCCCAGCTTGGCGACCCACCTTCTACGCTCGGGATGACCCAGATCTGGAAGAGCGTGGTCGTTTCAGTTTCCAGGTTATATTCGGCATGGCGGATGCCTGTCCCGGCGCTCATGACCTGCACGTCGCCTGCTTCGGTGCGCCCCTTGTTGCCCAGGCTGTCCTGATGCGTGATCGCGCCGGTGCGGACATAGGTGATGATTTCCATGTCACGGTGGGGATGGGGCGGAAAGCCGGATTGCGCGGCGATCTCATCGTCATTCCACACCCGGATCGCGCCCCAGCCCATTCGGGCGGGATCATTATAATCCGCGAAGGAAAAATGGTGCCGGGCATTGAGCCAGCCATGATCCGCATGGCCGAGCGAAGCGAAGGGGCGGCGTTCAATGCTGTTTTGCACGATGTTGCTCATTTGCTGTGCCTTTCAATGCGTTGCCGGAGCTTCCGGCTTGCTTTCCGCCAATCTAGCGATCAGGATCGTTTCTTAAACAAGCAGCATTGAAACGGATTGTTTCCCTTATGCGTCTCCCTGATCTGGAAGCCTGGGCGATGTTCGCCGCGGTGGTGGAGCATCGCAGCTTCACTGACGCCGCCAAGGCGTTAAGCGTTTCCAAGGCCACTGTGTCCAAGGCCGTGACCCGGTTGGAACAGCATCTCGACACCAGCCTGTTCAGCCGCACCAGCCGCCGTCTGGCGCTGACTGAAAGCGGCAAGCGGCTGGCCGATCACGCCGCCCGCATTCTTGCCGAAGGACAGGCGGCGGAGGAGGCTGCGCGCCAGGAGACGACCGAGTTGAGCGGCACGGTTAGGCTGGGTGCTCCCATGACCTTTGGCCTATTGCGCATTGCACCTCTCATCGCCGAGTTCACGAAGCTCCACCCCGGCGTAGACGTCGATCTGCACCTGTCGGATGCGCGGATCGACCTGGTAGAAATGGGGCTGGATGCAACCATTCGCATCGCTGACATGCCGGATAGCTCACTGCGTGCCCGACGGCTGGCGGACATGAACGTGCATGTCGTGGCATCCCCCGCCTATCTGGACCAACGCGGGCGGCCGGCGCATCCGTCTGACCTGAGCGGCCATGATTGCCTCTGCTATTCCAATGCCCCTACGCCTGATGTCTGGCGCTTTTCTGGACCGGGGCAACAGAATGTGGCGGTGCAGGTCCGTTCCCGCATCACAGTGAACAGCGGGGAAGCAATGCTGCCTGCCTTGCGAACCGGGGTGGGAATAGCCCGACTGCCTGATTTCATCGTCGGTGCCGCCATCGGCGCGGGCGATCTGGAGGAAATCCTTATCGACTGGCGGCCGCCGCCCCTGGGGCTTCACCTGGTCACGCCGCCATCGCGATTGCGGTCCGGGCGGGTCGAGGCGCTGCTGGATTTCATCACGCGCAACCATGGTTGCTGATGAGAAGGGGGTAAAAATTGGGTCCGACAGCATTTGAATCAGTCTGTCATTAAAGCATTGTAAATAGATTCAAATTGCCGCGACTCGTGGATTTCTGCGGGTTAGCGAAAAATTAACCTTTGTCCTTCAGAAGTTTTTTGGTTAATGAATTGGAGCAGACGCCGTTCTT
>CBFHAG010000046.1:0-18416 GCA_965653535.1 uncultured Sphingobium sp. | reverse complement strand
CCATCGCGACCTATGCAGATACAGACGCCTATCGCGCTGCGGCCATGGCCGGGCGACGCTGGGGCGTCAGTGGCGCGATCTGCGTGCACCCCGCTCAGGTCGGAATAGCGAACGAGACTTTTCAACCCAGTGAGCAGGAGCTCGACGAGGCTCGTGCGATCCTGCAGGCATGGGAGGCGCGCGGCGACAGCGGCGTCGTCAGCTTGCGCGGCCAAATGATCGACCTGCCCGTGGTGGAGCGCGCGAGGCGGTTGTTGGGCACCGCCTAAAGCATGATCCTATCTGACTGAGTCGGATCATGCTTTAATTGTCTTTTGTTTTCCGTATCTTCCGACCGGTCAGATGATGCCATCTGACTGGAAAATACTCTGGAGCGACGAGATTTAAATCGAAATCACTTTCGTCCGTTCGCCCTGAGCCTGTCGAAGGGTTCTACTTCTTCAGGCTCCACGTGTCAGAAGAAAAGGGCTTCGACAAGCTCAGCCCGAACGGGGTGATTCCGATTAGGCACAGTCTGCTCTAGGCAGCCAGGCCCATCAACTTCCCGACGTTCGGCAGTGTGGCAAGATCAAGGGCAGCCTTGGCGAGCGCATCTGCCTTTTCGGTTCCCAGTACAGGCACCGCCAGTGTCATGAACTTGGCCAGCAGCCTGTCCGTATCGAGGAAGTTGGATGGCTCGCCGAGCGGCACGACCACCTTACGGCTGAATGTCTGACCGCGCGCCGCGATGGTGATTTTC
This sequence comes from uncultured Sphingobium sp., assembly GCA_965653535.1. GTDB lineage: Bacteria > Pseudomonadota > Alphaproteobacteria > Sphingomonadales > Sphingomonadaceae > Sphingobium. The sequence continues at coordinate 17,677 of CBFHAG010000046.1, read as the reverse complement.
CCCGACATGTTGGTCGGGAACTCTGCCTCGATTTCGGGATCGTGGATGCAATTGACCTTGGGCAGCATCGCGCGGATCACAGGATCGTTCAGCCGTTCATAACTGTCCCAATCCATCGCGCCCGACACGAGCGCGCAGGAAAGCACGAAGGGCGCGCTGAATTGCGCATCCACGATGTTGCGGGGGTTGCGTTTATGCTCGATCGGCGCACCGACTAGCAGCAGACCCGCGTTGGACAGGCCATAGGTGATGCTGTCCACCTCTTCCGGCTGCAACCCATGTTCCGCCCGCAGCGCCAGCACCGCGTCGATGCCTGAATGGCCATAGCGGCAAGAGGGGTATGGCTTGATGCCCGTATGCATCAATTCATAGACCGACCCAAGGTCTTGCACGACCCGCTCCGGCCTGGGCGAGGGCGCGTAGCCCTGCAAGAATCCATGCCGTCCTTCGATCGCTTCACCCGGCCCCTTATAACCGTTGCGCGCCAGCGTTGCGGCGGTCAGGCCAGCCATGGCCGCCCAACCAACCTGAAACGGTTTGGTCTGCGCGCCATCGGCCAGGAACTGGAGGCTGCCCGCGCTCTGGCTGAGCGCGATGCCCAGCGCGGACGTAACGCCCGCCGCGTCGAGGCCAAAGATACGCGCCGCCGCCGCCGCCGCGCCGAAAACGCCGCAGGTCGCGCTGGGGTGAAAGCCGCGCGCATAATGATCGCCTGCGGGGAGCGCTACTGCGATCCGGCAGCAGGTCTCATAGCCCGCAACGATAGCGGCGAGGATGTCTGCGCCGGAAGCGCCGGTGATTTCGGCGGCGGCAAGCGCAGCCGGAATGACGGGCGCGCCGGGATGCAGCGTTCCCGCCGCATGAGTATCGTCAAAATCCAGCGCGTGGCCAAGCGCCCCGTTGAGCAGCGCCGCGCCCGCCGGGCCATAGCTCGCCGCGTCGCCGAAGACGCGGGCCGTTCCGGTGTCCAACCCCATCGCGCTGACGGTCGAGAGCAGAGCGGGAGCGACCGCTGCTTCCTTGCGCGCCCGCACGATGCTGCCGACCAGGTCGAGCATCAGCAGGGGCGTGCGTTCGATCACCTCGGCCGGGAGAGAGGCGAGCGAAATGTCGGCGCAGAAAGCCGCCAGTGTATCCGTGATTTTCATGCACTCACCTGATGATGAAGGGGTTGGCGACGGGAGAACCGAGGTCGATCCACACGCTCTTTGTCTGGAGATATTCGTCCATCGCTTCCTGTCCGCTTTCGCGGCCAATGCCGCTGCGCTTCATGCCGCCAAAGGGGGCCATGAAGCTGACCGCGCGATAGGTGTTGATCCACACCGTACCTGCCTCCAGCCGTTCCGACATGCGGATCGCGCGGGCCATGTCCTGCGTCCATACGCCGGAGGCAAGGCCATAGGGGCTGTCATTGGCGATCGACAATGCTTCATCCTCGTCATCGAAGGGGATGATGGCAAGCACCGGGCCGAACACTTCATCGCGCGCGATGGGCATATTGTTGTTCACGCCGGTGAAAATGGTGGGCTGCACGAACCAGCCGTCCTCCAGCCCCGATATTGTCGGCACGCTGCCGCCCAACACGCATTCCGCGCCGGACTGGCGAGCACCAGCGATATGATCGAGCACCTTGGCCCGCTGCGCCATGGTGGTGACGGGGCCGACCTGAGTATCGGCGAGTTTCGGGTCGCCGATGCGCGCGGTGCTGGCCAGCGCGACGAGGCGGTCGACGACTTCGTCATGAACGCTGCGCTGGACGAGCAGGCGGGACCCGGCGATGCAGGTCTGGCCGGAGGCGGCGAAGATGCCGGAGACCGCGCCATAGACAGCGCGTTCAAGGTCTGCATCGCCGAAGATGATGTTAGGCGACTTGCCGCCCAGTTCCAGCGTAACTTTTTTAAGGTTCTCCGCCGCGGCGCGATAGACCGCGATGCCCCCCGGCTCCCCGCCGGTAAACGCGACCTTGGCGATGTCCGGGTGCCGCACCAGCGGTTCGCCGCATTCGCCCGGCAGGCCAGTGACGGTGTTGACCACGCCAGGGGGAAATCCGGCGCGCTCGAACAGCTCGACAAAAGCGAGGGTGGAACAAGACGCATGTTCGGACGGCTTGATGACGGTCGTATTGCCGGCGGCCAGTAATGGCGCGAGCTTCCACGCGAGCAGCAGCAGCGGTGAATTCCACGGCGTGATGCAGGCGATCACGCCCAGCGGTTCGCGGCGGGTGAAGGCGTGCATCAGCGGCTTGTCAATTGGCAGGACGCTGCCTTCGATCTTGTCCGCCATCCCCGCGAAATAACGGTAATAGGCGGGCAGATAGTTAAGCTGGGCGCGCATTTCCGCGATCAGCTTGCCATTGTCCCGCGTCTCGATCTGGGCGAGCCGCTCCGCTTCTTCCGCCAGAATGTCAGCGAAACGGTACAGCAGCCCGCCGCGCGCCGTGGCGGTCAGGTCGCGCCATGCAGGCGTGCGCAGGGCAGCGCGCGCCGCCGCCACTGCCGCGTCGACGTCTGTCGGTGTGCAGCGGGGGATCGATGCCCAAGCCTTGCCGGTCGCGGGGTCGAGACTGTCGATCCACTCCCCACCATCGGCATCGCGCGCACTGCCAGCCAGCAGGTTACGAAAACGCGTCAGATCCTCAGCCATTATATCCTCTCCCGTGATTCCCGACCCGCGCCTTACGCCTCAGTTCGGCCCGAAACCAAGATGGTCGCGGATACGCGTCTTCAGCCATACACCATCGCGCGTAGGCAGGGCACGCGGTGTTTCCTCATTGACGATGCGAATGACGATCAGGCGTGGCCCTTCACCAATCGTGCCGACCGCTTCGCGCGCGCGCGCCAGCCCCGCCTCATCCGTGACCTCGAACACTTCGACAAAGCCGCAGACCCGCGCGATCTCCGCCAGGTTGACGCCTGCGCCGGCATGACTGATTTGTCCGCCGGTTTCGCCATAATGGCCATTGTCGAGCACGACGACGGACAGGTTCTTCGGACGTTGCACGGCGATGGTGGCCAGCCCGCCGATGCCCATCAGCTGCTCACCGTCGCCGGTGACGACCGTAACCGGACGATTAGGCTGCGCCAACGCAAGGCCAAGCCCGGTGAGCGCAGCGCCGCCCATGGCACCCCACAGGTAGAAATTGCCCGGATGGTCACCCGCAGCAAACACGTCATAGGTCGGCGACCCAAGGCTGGTGACGACCAGCATATCCTTGCGGTCCGACAGCAGGTCGGCAACCGCAGCGCGGCGGTGAAGACGGTTCACTTCAGCCATTTCTTGGCTCCCAGCATGCTTTGCGACAACAGGATGGCGATGGATTGATCGCTTTCGAACGCCATGGTCGTTGCGGACGCCATGACACCGGCCAGATCTTCCAGCCGGTCGACGCGGATCACGGTCACGCCCATGACTTCAAGCGCCGTAGGTGTCGCCTGGCCCATCGGAACCTGCCACGGGTTGAATTCCTGAAATTCGCCACGCATCGTGACGACGGTCAGGAACGGGAAGCGGCAACTCGCGAGCAGGGACAGCATGTTGATACAGTTGCCGACGCCGCTCGATTGCATGAGCAGTGCGCTGCGCTGGCCGCCGAGCCATGCGCCAGCGCATACCGCTATGCCCTCTTCTTCCGTGGTGAGGACGATGCTGGTCATGTCCTCGTCGGCGCTGCACATGCGGATCAGGCGCGCATGGCCTGCGTCCGGCACATAGCCGACCTGTTTGATGCCTGCCTGTTGGAAGGCATCGAAAATTATGGGTGCCCAGGGGGAATCGGCATGTGCTCCCGATTCCGTCTCACTGACTGTTGACATGCGCATCCTTAATGCTGGCTTGTGCTGGTTTTTGGAAATCTATTGCCGCATTTGCCAAAACAATAGTAACAATCCACGCGTCGAGCTATGCCGGTTAGGCATGAATGGAAAGGTGCGCAGGTGGATTTCAGACGGCTCGAACATTTCCTCAAAATCGCAGAGCTTGGTTCGTTGAGCCGCGCTGCCGACCGGATGCGGATCGCTCAGCCAGCCCTCAGTCGACAGATGCGCATTCTGGAGGAAGAAGCGGGCGCGCCCCTGTTCTTTCGCCATCGCAGGGGCATGCAACTGACCCCGGCGGGGGAGGAATTGCGCCAGCATATTGCAGGCCCCGTTCGGCAGGTTCGGCAGGCGTTCGACAATATACGCAGCCGGTCGATGGAAGGAGGCGGCCAGATCGCCTTGGGCGTACCGCCGACGGTCAGCTACATTCTCGCCGGACGCCTTGCGCGACGGGTGGCTGAGCAGGCACCCAACATCTCGCTGCGTATAGTGGAAGGCTATGCCGGTCACCTGATCGACTGGCTGCAGCGGGGGGAGATCGACGCCGCACTTCTTTATGGTCCCGCATCCGATTTCCAGATGAGCGTTGCGGAGATATTATATGAAGAACTGGTGCTGGTCGGCCCGTCTACTTCCGCCCTCGATCCCGGCAAGCGGGTATCGGTTCGGGAGATAGCGGAACTGCCCATCGTTCTGCCCAGCCAGTCGCATGGCCTGCGGCTGGTGGTGGAAGCAGCGGCTCGCAAGGCTGGCGCGGTGGTGAACGTCCGCTATGAAGCCGATTCCTTTCTGGTGCTGAAGGAACTGGTCGAATTTGGACTGGGCTATACCGTGCTGCCGCTGTCGGCGATGAGCAGGGAGATTGACGCGGGCAACCTGCGCTACGCCCCCATTGGCCACCCCCCCATTGTCCGCCAGTTGGTGATGGGGATGCCGCGTGAAGAGCAATTGACGCGCTCAACCCGCTTGGTCGTCGGGCTGGTGCGTGACGAGATCAAGCATCTTGTCGATACCGGCGTCTGGAAGGCGCAGCTACAATATTGAGGTGCGCGTTCCCCGTCGGGCATAGCGTTTTGGTATAGCAGATGGAGCCGGTTCTATGACTGTGGATAAGAATCCCTGCTTATTCTGTCGCCATGCCGGTTAGAAATGAACAGGGGGAGAGGGCTGCAACTGGCAGGCCAATGGCCGAACCGTCGGCACGCATGCGGCGCAAGGCAGCCCGCGTCCTTTCCCTTGACGATTATGAAGCGCTCGCCCGCGCGCATCTTCCGCGCCCCTTGTTCGGCTATGCTGCCGGGGCGTGCGAGGATAATCAGACCGCCAACGCCAATCGGGACGCGATGCGCCGGGTCGCTTTCGTCCCCCGCGTCCTGCGCGACATGGCGGGCCGCAGCCAGCAAGTGTCTCTGTTCGGCCAAAACTGGGCATCACCATTCGGGATCGCGCCGATGGGGCTTTCTGCGCTGATCGCCATGCGGGGCGATATCGCCCTTGCGCGTGGAGCGGATGCCGAACGGGTGCCGATGCTGCTCAGCGCGACGTCGCTGATCCGTCTGGAGGATGTGCGTGCCGCGTCGCCGTCCTGCTGGTTCCAGGCCTATCTGCCCGCCGATCGGGACTGGATCGACGGCATGATCGACCGCGTGGACGCTGCGGGTTTCGAAACGCTGGTTATTTCCGTCGATGTTCCGGTGCTGGGGAATCGCGAAAACCTGATCCGCGAACGATTTTCCACCCCGCTCAAGCCCTCTGTCCGGCTGGCGCTGGACGGGCTTTTGCATCCTCGCTGGCTGTTGGGCACATTCATGCCCACCCTTCTGCGTCATGGCATGCCCGCCTTTGAAAACTCCAGTGCAACACGCGGCGCGCCTGTGATCGCTCGGAATGTGGAGCGCAGTTTCGGGCAACGGGACCGTATGACCTGGGAAGGCATCAGGCATATTCGGGACAGATGGCAAGGCAATCTGGTCATCAAGGGGGTGCTTCATCCCGACGATGTCGGCATGGCGCGCACCATGGGTGCCGATGCCGTCATCCTTTCCAATCATGGCGGACGCCAGTTGGACGGAGCGATCGCCACGCTCGACGCGCTGCCCGCCGCCGTCGCTGCCGCGGGTGAGATGCCCGTCCTGATCGACAGCGGTTTCAGGCGTGGCAGCGACATATTGAAGGCAATCGCGCTGGGTGCCCGCATGGTGTTCATTGGCCGTCCGTTTCTTTACGCAGCGGCGGTGCATGGCGAAGCGGGCGTGCGTCACGCAATTGGCCTGCTCCGCGCGGAGGTCGACCGGAACATGGCGCTGCTCGGCACCAATTCGCTGGCCGAACTGGGGCCGGACTATCTTCACCGCGATACCGGAACAAACCTATGACCCAAGCCAGCCAGCCCGACGCCCAACCCCGTCCATGCCCTGGTCCGCCGGTCGATCAAGGGCCGCCCACGACCTTCGCCATGCCTGCGGGCGCAATCGACACCCATTGCCACGTGATCGGCGCGCCGCCGGAATTTCCGCTGGTGCCGGAACGGTCCTACACGCCCCCTCCCGCCACTGCGGATGCCTATCTGGCGATGCTGGATGCCGTCGGTTTTGCCAAGGGCGTGCTGATCCAGGTCAGCGTCCACGGCACGGACAACCGGCTGTTGCATGAGACACTGGCGGCGCACCCGGACAGGCTGCGCGGCGTCGGCGTCATGACGGCGGATTTGCCGGAACGCGCCTATGTAGAGGCGCATGAAGCTGGCGTGCGCGGCCTTCGGCTTAACGATCTTTACGGCGGCGGGGTCGGCTTCGACGAACTTGAGCGGTTCGATGCGCTGGCCCGTGAGATGGGATGGCATCTTCAATTCCTGCTCGACGCGCGCAACCTCATGCCTCTCGCCCCGCGCATCGCGAAGCTGCGTTCTCCCTGGGTCGTCGATCATATGGGCCATATGCCTTATGCCGCCGGGATCGATCATCCAGGGTTCCAGACGCTGGTACAGCTGGTCGCCGATGGCGGCTGGGTCAAGATTTCGGACGCATTCCGCATGTCGGAACTGCCGGATTATCGGGATTCGACGCCTTTCGCACAGGCGCTCGTCGCTGCCGCGCCGGATCGCTGCCTTTGGGGGTCCGACTGGCCCCATGTCGCCCAATGGCGACCCATGCCGACGGTATCGGGCCTGCTCGACCTGTTGGCGCAATGGGTGCCGGACGAGGCGTTGCGCAGCCGCATCCTGGTGGACAATCCCGCCCGCTTTTATGGTTTTTGACGGAGCGTTGGCATGACACGGCTGAGTGGCAAGACGGCAATCATCACTGGTGCCAGCGCTGGTATCGGTGCGGCCATCGCGGAACGTTTCGTGGCGGAGGGGGCATCCGTCCTCCTCACCGACGTGGCGGATGAAGGGGGTCATGCGCTGGCCCAGCGGCTGGGTCAGCGCTTCATTCGCGCGGATGTCGCGTCAACAGCGGATCGCGCGGCACTGTTCGATGATGCTGCCCGCCATTGGGGTCGGCTCGACATATTGGTGAATAACGCCGGGATCACTCATCCTGCCGAGCTGGACGAACTGACGGAAGAAGCCTTCGACCGGGTGATCGCCGTCAACGTCAAGGCGGCGACCTTTGCTACGCAGGCGGCGGCAAGGCTGATGCAGGAGGGCGGATCGATCATCAACCTGTCATCCGTCAACGCCGTGCTCGCTATCCCCAACCAGATTCCCTACGCTATTTCCAAAGGCGCGATCCGGCAGCTGACCAACGTCACGGCGGTCGCGCTCGCGCCTCGCGGTATCCGTGTGAATGCGATCGGTCCCGGCACGATCATGACGGAAATGGGCAGAGCCATTTTTTCCGGCGAAGAGCAGCGCCGCCGTATCCTCAGCCGCACGCCTCTTGGTCGCACTGGTGAGCCGGAAGAGATTGCCGGTATCGCGGTTTTCCTGGCCAGCGATGATGCGTCCTATGTCACGGGGCAGACCATCTACGCCGACGGCGGGCGGCTTGGCCTCAATTATACGATGCCCGTCGACTGAACGGGCGCGGGCTTGAAGTTGCCATCCGGTCAGGCCAAGGTCAGATAGATTTCGGCCTCGATCATCCAGGCTGCGCCAATCTGTCGCCATTTGGCGGTGTAGCTGCCGGATGCGGCCGGATGCCCGGTGGTGGAATGGACGCCCTGCCAATTGCCATGTTCAAAGGCGATCGGTTCAATGGCTGAAATGACGATTGTTTCGGGCGTGCGCGTATAAATCAGCCGGGAAGATGCCACAAACTCCCTTTTCCATGCGAGCAGTTGCGACTTGCGGCCTATGATGACTGCGCTGTCCGTTCCCGTGACAAGCACCGCATTTGGCGCAAGAAGGCCATTGATCGCACTGACATTCGCATCGGCCAATGCGGTGTTGAACTCGGCTCGGCGCATGCGAATGGCTAGTTCAGGGGAAAGGGTCATGGCGGGCTTTCGGCGATTAGGACGGCACAGGGCTTGCGACTTCTTAGCCTGAAGCGCGTCAGCCCGCTAAAATCAACCACGAAGCCGACAGGTTGCGCTCCGCCTACAGGCCTGCGATAGGCACCGCCCCCCTTCCCCATCCCGCATCACATGGACAAGAACATGACGTCGCTCGCTCATTCCATCGGCATCGACTTTGGCACGACCAATTCGGTGGTCGCCTTGAGCGGTGGGGATGGAGAGGCGACGATGGTGGACTATGCAGGCCGGGGCAATACCGGCTCCATCTTTCGGTCTGCCCTCTGCTTTTGGGAGGATCATGACATCCCCGGCGGCGTCGCGCGAGAGGCGGGACCTTGGGCCATAGCCGAATTTCTGGAGTTTCCCCACGGCAGCCGTTTCCTGCAGTCTTTCAAATCCGTCGCAGCGAGCAAGGCGTTTGAACATGCCAGCATCTTTGAAAAGCGGCTGCGCTTTGAGGATCTGGGCCATATGTTCCTGGACCGGTTACGCGCGCATGCTGGTGACGCGCTAAAGGATCTGCCACCCCGCGTCGTTGTCGGCCGACCGGTACGCTATGCGGGGCAGCGACCGGACAGCGCGCTTGCCCGCCAGCGCTATAACCTCATGTTCGCGGCGCTCGAACGGGAAGTGCATTATGTCTACGAGCCGCTTGGCGCTGCCTTCAGCTTCGCTTCGCGCCTGACGGAACCTGCCACTCTGCTGGTCGCGGATTTCGGCGGCGGCACCAGCGACTTTTCCGTGGTGCGGATCGGTGCGCCAGGGGAAGCGCGACGCTGCACGCCGCTGGGGACCTCCGGCATCGGCATCGCGGGGGACCGTTTCGACTATCGCATCATGGACAAGCTGGTCCTTCCGATGCTGGGAAAGGGCGGCACCTATGCATCCATGGGCAAAACGCTGGAGATAGCGCCCGGCCACTTCGCCGATTTCGGCGACTGGGCGCACCTTGCCCTGATGCACAACCGCCGTACGCTGGCCGGGCTGGAAAAGCTGAAACGGGTTGCGGACGATCCTGCCGCGGTCGGTCGCATGATCGCTGTGGTGGAAAATGAACTTGGCTATCCGCTCTATGATGCCGTCGGACGGCTGAAGCGGGCGCTCTCCACCGAAGAGCGGGCGCATTTCCATTTCGACAGCGCTGGCGTGCAGGTGGAAGCGGACGTCAGCCGTGCTGATTTTGAAAGCTGGATCGCGACCGATCTCGCACGCATCGGCGCGACGGTGGATGTAGCGCTCGATCGGGCCGGGATCGGGGCCGATGGGATAGATTATGTCTTTCTGACCGGCGGCTCATCGCTGATCCCCGCAGTCCGCCGCTTGTTTGAGGAGCGCTTCACCGCCAGCCGCATTGCCAGCGGCGATGAACTGACCTCGATCGCTCACGGCCTCGCGCTCATCGGCCAGGAGACCGATATCGCGGAATGGGCAGTGCTCGATGAGGATGAAGCCCAGCAAGGTTGAATCCCGCCGGGTGCCTCTGTGTCCGGGGCAAGCGTGGCCGATCTTCGCGAGCCGATAGCGCAGATGGGAGGAAGCTGTTAGATGGCCGCGCGATCAATTCAGGAATGCGAGAAATGCTGGCGATGATTCAAGCGGGTGCGACGTTCGAGGATAATCTCCAGCAATTGCCGCCCATCGATGCCGTGCAACGCATCGACCTCCTCGACGAACCGGGAACGACGCTAGCCAGCATCGAAAACGAACCGGGCAAGCAACGTTCGTTAGCTGTCTACCAATATCTAAAACAATGTTTCGGCAGCTTGAACGCGAAAGCAGCAGAACATGGCCTGGCCATTTTCGCCGAGCATACAGCCGATGCGCGGAACCGGCCGGGCGCGCATCCGAACATCGACCGCCTGCTTGCCATCGCCGCTGGCGGGGCGTCGCTTAATATAGAAGTTATCGCCGCCCGCCGCTAAGACGGCGCCAATTCGGCCACCGTCAACGAAACAGCGGCAATGAAATCTTCGCCCGGAGCAATCCATTTCAGCTCAGCACCTGTGCCAGTCATATTGACGGCGTTGGTCATGTGGCTGACAGGCTCTACGCAGAAGAAGTCGAGCTCGGTCGGCGTGTAGACGACGGTGTGCGGCAGGGACGTGCTGGGGGTGATGACCGCCGACATGCCGCGGGACGGCCAATCGATCCGCAAAGGACCGCTACGATCGGTATAGAGCGTATCGACCGACCGATCACCGATGGGCGCGCCGTCCCACCAGTCCCTTGCGTCGGAACGAAGGTCCAGCCTTTGTGGCAGGCTGGTTTCAGCATTGTGCCACTCGCCCCGGTGCAGGCCGTGATACACCGTGTCGGGATCGCGCGGGAAATAGGGATGAAATCCCAGCCCGGCGGGCATCGCACTGTCGCCCAGATTGGTGAGGCTCAGGCTCATAGCCAGACCGTCGTCCGAAATATCGATCCGTTGTTTGCACAGATAGGGCCAGGGCCATTCGCCGCCCGGATAGCGATGCTCCAGCTTCACCCCTCGCTCGTCCGCTTCCACCACGTCCCATTGCGCCAGCCAGCCAAAGCCATGAATCGTATGCGGATGGTCTGATCCCGGAAAATTGGGGGCAAGGACTATTTGCTGTCCGTCGACCTCGAACCGCCCCCAACCGATCCGGTTGGAGAAGGGCACCAAAGGAAAGCTGGCGACGTCTAGGACGGACGGCCCGCAGGCGGGGCGCAGCACAGATTTGCCGCGCCATTCGAACAGCGTCACCGCTCCGCCCCGGCTGGGGTCGATTTCCAGCCGATAATCGCCCGCCGCCAGCTCCAGCATCAGAAGCGGTTCACCATATTCTCCAGCCATTCCTGCCGCCCGGAACGGGGCTGCGGCACGATAGCGCGTTCAGCGGCGATGTCGGCGATTGAGGCCAGGGTCGCGTCGCCCGCGTGGATGGTCTTGCCCAGTTCGCCCTGCCACCCGGCATAGCGTTCGGTGCGGAACGCATCGACCCGCCCGTCTTCGATAATCGCCGCCGCCTTGATCAGCGCATGGGCGACAGTGTCGATGCCGCCGATATGACCGTGGAACAGATCGACCGCATCGATGCTCTGCCGACGGACCTTGGCGTCGAAGTTGAAACCGCCCGTTGTGAAACCGCCCGCACGGATGATCTCCAGCATGGCGAGCGTCAGTTCCTCGACCGAGTTGGGAAACTGGTCAGTGTCCCAACCATTCTGGTGATCGCCGCGATTGGCGTCGATGGAGCCGAAAAGCCCCAGCGCGCGCGACATGGCGATTTCATGTTCGAACGTATGACCCGACAACGTCGCATGGTTCGCTTCGATATTGACGCGGACTTCATTTTCCAGGCCGAAACGTTTCAGGAAGCCGTAAACGGTCTGCGTGTCGAAATCATATTGGTGCTTGGTAGGCTCGTGCGGCTTGGGTTCGATCAGGATCGTACCCTTGAAACCGATACGGTGCTTGTGATCCACGACGAGGCTGAGGAAGCGGCCGAAATTTTCCTGCTCGATACCGATTTCGGTGTTGAGGATCGTGTCATAGCCCTCACGACCGCCCCACAGCACGTAATTTTCGCCGCCCAGCCGGTGCGTGGCTTCAAGGGCGTCGCGGACCTGGCTCGCGGCCCAGGCATAAACTTCCGGGTCGGGATTGGTCGCGGCCCCGGCCATGTAGCGCGCATGGCTGAAGAGGTTGGCCGTGCCCCAGAGCAGCTTTCGACCATGCTTGCCCTGCAATTCCTCCAGATGATCCACCGCCTCGGCAAAGCTGTTGCGAAAGGTGCCGATGGTGTCGGCGTCCGCCATCACGTCCACATCGTGGAAGCAATAATAGGGCACGTCCATCTTTTCGACGAACGCCAGCGCGGCTTCCCGCTTTGCGCGTGCCGCATTCGCGTCATTGGGACCGGCATGCCAGGGGCGGCGGAAAGTGCCGCCGCCGAACACGTCGCTGCCCGGCCAGCAGAATGTATGCCAGAAGCAAACCGCGAACCGTAGATGATCTTCCATCCGCTTGCCCAGGACCACACGGTCCTTGTCGTACCAGCGGTAGGAAAGATCGTTGCTGCTGTCCGGCCCTTCATAGCGGACGGTGGAGAAGTCGGCAAAATAGTCGGCTGACATGGGTGTTTCCTTCAAAAGCCCTTGAGGATGGAATAAGCGGTGCGAAAACGGTCGAGGCGGGGTGCCAGCCTGTCGGCAAGATCCGCATCGGGTTCGATGACATGGGAAATGGGCGGGCGCGTACAAGCGTCTTCGGCGCTGGCACCGGTCACGGCCATCATCGCCAGCTTGGCAGCGCCGAGCGCCGGGCCGACCTCTCCACCCTCCAGATAGGCGAGGCGGACACCAAGCGCCGCCGCCAGGATCGTTCCCCAATAGCGGGAGCGCGCCCCGCCGCCGATGACGGACAGCTGCTCGACGGTCGTACCCGCCTCGCGCAGCACCGCCATGCCGTCCGCATGGGCAAAAGCGACACCTTCCAGCACGGCGGCGGCGATGCGACCGGGATCGGTCTCATTGTCGATGCCCAGCAAAGCGCCGCGAATATGGGCGTCGTTATGCGGCGTCCGTTCGCCCGACAAATAGGGCAGGAACAGCTCTGTTCCGATGCCCGTCCCAGCCGCCTCAGCCAAGTTGAAGAATTCGGCGGGGCTACTCGTCCCGGTGGCCCGCAGTCCCCAGTCGACGCAGGATGCCGCGGACAAATGGACGCTCATCTGGTGCCACATGGCGGGGAGGCAGTGACAGAAAGCGTGAACCGCGCGTTCGGGGTTGGGGCGAAAATCACGGGTCGCGACGAAGATGACGCCGGACGTGCCGAGCGACAGCAGCGCGTCACCCTCCCCCACTACGCCGACGCCAGCGGCACCGGCGGCATTGTCGCCACCACCCGCCGCCACGGGCACGGCGTCCATGCCCCAGCGAGCGGCAACGTCTGCGCGGAGGGTGCCGGTAACTTCGCTGCCTTCGGACAGGCGCGGCATATGCGCGCGCGTCAGGCCGGTCGCATCCAGCATGGTGTCGCTCCAGTCCCGTTCGGCCACATCGAGCCAAAGCGTGCCTGCGCTGTCCGACATGTCGGACGCCTTGTCGCCCGTCATCCAGAGGCGGACATAATCCTTGGGCAGAAGGACCGTGCGAATCCTGTCGAAAAGATCCGGTTCATTATCGCGGACCCAGAGCAGCTTGGGCGCGGTGAAGCCGGGCATGGCAAGATTGCCGGTGATGCCACGCGATTGCGGCACGCGCCGCTCCAGCTCTTCGCAATCGGCGAAACTACGACCATCATTCCAAAGGATGGCAGGCCGCAGCGGTCGGTCCGTTTCGTCGAGCAGAGTCGCGCCGTGCATCTGCCCGGCAAGGCCGATGCCGCGCACCTTTGCCCGCAAATCGGCGGGGATGGCCAGAATCGCGGCCTCGGTCGCGCGGCACCAATCGTCCGGGGCCTGCTCCGACCATAAAGCCTGCGGACGGGAAACGGTAAGCGATGCCGCTCCCTGCGCCACCAGCGCGCCTGTGTCCGACAGCAGCACCGCCTTGATGCCTGACGTGCCTATGTCGATGCCTAGAAACATGCCTTATCATCCTCTCACTCTTCCCAAGGTAGCGCTACCATGGGGTGATGGGCAAGAGGCTTGCTCATCCGCTTGCTTCGAAATAGGCGGGGAGAAGAAGGGGAAGGCAATGGCAGGGGACAAGAGTACCAGGCGGAAACGGTCAGGCCCGACCATCGCCGACGTCGCGTCGGCGGCGGGCGTTTCGCCCATGACCGTGTCGCGCGTCATCAATCGGGACGCCCGCGTGCGGCCCGACACGCGGGGCAAGGTGACGCGTGCGATTTCCAGTTTGGGCTATGTCCCCAATCTGGCCGCGCGCAGTCTGGCGGGCGCGCGGCAGTGCCGGATCCTGCTGCTCCACACCAATCCCAGTTCCGCTTATCTTAGCGAATTTCTGTTGGGCAGCCTGGCGTCCGCGAGAGAAAGCGGGGCCGAACTTGTCGTGGAACAATATGATCCCGGTGAAGAAGTCGCATCCCTGCTCCAGCGTCTTGCCGCGCACCGAATCGATGGGGTCTTGCTGCCACCACCGCTGTGCGACGATGGTGCCCTGATTGCGGCTCTCCGCAATCACAAGCTGGCGATCGCGCAGGTCGGAACCGGGCGTCCTGTAGCCCGCGCTCATGCCGTATCCATGGATGACGAGAGCGCAGCCTTCACGATGACGGCGCATCTTATCGACAATGGCCATCGTCGAATCGGCTTTATCTCTGGCCCGTCGGACCAGACCGTGAGCAAGTTGCGGCTGCGCGGTTATGAGCGGGCGTTACTTGCAGCGGGATTGGAGACGGACGCCGCGCTGATCGTGCCGGGCGACTTCACCTACCAATCGGGACTGCATGCGGCGGAAGCGCTGTTATCCTTGCCCGACCGCCCGACGGCTATTTTTGCTGCGAATGACGACATGGCGGCTGCTGCCGTGGGTTTCGCGCACCGCAGCGGCCTGCACGTGCCGGGGGATGTCACGATTTGCGGATTTGACGACACGCCCATCGCGACGACGATCTGGCCGGAACTCACCACCATTCGCCAGCCGATTTCGCAAATGGCCCGACGAGCTATCGACATTCTCGTCGGGGCCATCTGCCGGGGCGACGGCGCTGTCGCTGAAAAATCCAGTCATGTGCAGCTCGGCTTCGAACTGATCCGGCGGCAATCGGACGGGCCAATTGCAACGAAGACTTGACGCCGATTCAGATGTCGGCATGGTAGCGCTCCCATAGGAGGGGATGTTCATGCACAGTGATGCGCGGCAAGGTTTCAACCTTGCCCTGGTAGGTCGCATCGTGGCCGTAGCCACGATTGGCGGTTTCATGTTCGGTTATGATTCCGGTGCGATCAACGGCACTCAGGATGGCCTGAAACACGCATTTGGTCTGGATGAGGCCCAACTCGGTCTTACCGTCAGCGCCTTGCTGCCCGGCTGCGCGCTTGGCGCTTTTCTGGCGGGACGGTTCGCTGACCTGTGGGGGCGGCGGACGGTCATGATGGCTGCCGCCATCCTCTTCATCATCAGCGCCGTCGCGTCCGGGGCAGCGGGATCCGTTATCATCTTGGCCTCCGCCCGCTTCTTCGCAGGCATGGCGGTCGGCGCAGCGAGTATATTGTCACCCGCCTATATCAGTGAGGTGACGCCAGCCCATGTGCGTGGGCGGCTGTCCAGCATGCAGCAGGTGATGATCATATCTGGCCTGACCGGAGCGTTCCTGGCCAACTATTATCTGGCACAGATCGCCGGATCGTCGCTGGGTCTGATCTGGGGCGGCCAGCCCGCATGGCGATGGATGTTCTGGGTGCAGGCGCTGCCTGCCCTACTATTCTTCTTCGCATTGCTCGGCATCCCGGAAAGCCCCCGCTATCTGGTGGCAAAAGGTCGCAAGAGCGACGCCTTGGACGTGCTTGCGCGTTTATTCGGGCGGGACGCCGCCACTGCCAAGCTGGCGGAGATTGATGCCTCTATTTCCCACGACCACCGGCCCAGCCTGGCCGACATCCGAAAGCCCGGCGGCGGCTTGCGCCCAATATTGTGGGTCGGTATCGGTCTTGCCGTTTTTCAGCAGCTCGTCGGCATCAACGTCGTTTTCTATTATGGCGCGGTGCTCTGGCAAGCGGTCGGTTTCACGGAAGCCGACGCGCTGAAGATCAATATCGTGTCCGGTGTGGTTTCCATTCTGGCATGTATTGTGTCGATCTTGCTTATCGACCGGCTGGGGCGGCGTCCGCTGCTGCTGATCGGATCGGCGGGAATGAGCATTTCGCTTGGAATTCTGGCATGGTGCTTCGGGCAGGCGGTCATGGTTGACGGATCGCTTCAGCTGCCTGACCAATTGGGCATCATTGCACTGGGCGCGGCCAACCTGTTCGTCATCTTCTTCAACCTCAGCTGGGGACCCGTCATGTGGGTCATGCTGGGCGAAATGTTCCCCAACCAGATGCGCGGTTCTGCGTTGGCGGTGGCGGGGGCGGCGCAATGGTCGGCGAACTTCCTTGTCAGCTCGTCTTTCCCGTGGCTCGCCAAAAATCTTGGCCTCTCGGTTACCTATGGCATGTACACCCTTGGTGCTCTGCTCTCGCTGATCTTCGTCGCCATGGCAGTGCGGGAGACCAAGGGGATCGAGCTGGAGGCAATGGAAGGCTGATCGCTGGACCGCCGCTCATGGTCCAGCTCAGCAACCCGCATCGTTCCTACCGAGGCCGCCCTCGCTGAGGCGGCCTCTATCGGTCAGCGATTAACCGGCGCTCAACGATCCACCGGGCCGGTCGGGCTGGCGGACGGACCCGGCCATACCTGAGCGAAGAAGGGATTGGTCGATGCGATCCTGTTATAGGATTCGACATCCGTCTGGCAGGTCGGGCACCAGTGGCCACCCGCCAGATAGAGGTTGGGCGTCATAGGGAAGCGATGGCCGACGCTGCATTCCCACTCGACGGGCGCGTACGGATCATCAAGGCTTTCCGCATGGCATTTGCCGCCACGGTAGGCCGCCGCCGCTTTCAGGTCCGACACCGCCCATTCCACCTTGGGCTTGGCGTCGTCATAGCCATGATCGAGGGGCGCGGGATCGCGCGAGGGTTGGGCAAAGACAAAGTCGTCCCAGCTTGCGGGAATTTCTTCCCATTCCTTCCGCGATCCGAAATAGGCATCGATATGTTCGACGTCATTGGTGCGCAGCCAGTGAACCGGACCGCCGGGAGCCTCAGCGGTCTTCTGCGCTTCCTTGCGGGCAAGGCCGGGGAAGAAGCGCATGATGGTCCGCACGATCCAGGGGATGCGACGCGACAATTGGGCGAAAAATTCATCCATCGTGTTCTGGCGGTAGGGAACCAGTTCATGCAGCCGGTCGGAATCCAGATACCATTGACCGTGGAAGTTGCGCGTCGCCAGCCATTTGGGATCGAGCATCTGGCGAACGTCGCTCACGCCCATGGCCGCCATCATCTTGACCATGAATTCATGGTTGATAAGGCGCGCTGACGCGCCGCCGCCAATATTGTAGAAATGGCGCCAGAAATGATCGGGCACCTGGTCCCCGCATATCCCCGCCATCAACCGGGCGGAATCCTCGACCGTCGACCATTCCATCACGCCATTGGGCGGATTGTGGAACATGATCGGCCCCTTCGTCTTCCACATGTCGTAATGTGCCATGCCGGTCTGACGGATCGAAACCCAATGTTTGAGGCCGGATTCCGCGACGATCGCCTCTCCCTGCGCCTTGGTCCCGGCATAATGGCCGTTGAAGCCCGTGCAGATCGGATCGCCCGCGCGGCCCCAGTGGATGGGCGGGTTGCGGCTGCCGGTCTGCGCCACCGTGCCGATATAGACCAGGCGGATGCTGTCGGCGTTCGGCTGCGCCTTGATCGCAT
>CBFHAG010000045.1:0-18627 GCA_965653535.1 uncultured Sphingobium sp. | reverse complement strand
TCGATCATCGCCCATATCGACCATGGCAAGTCGACATTGGCAGATCGCCTGATCCAGCGCACCGGGGGGCTGACCGATCGGGAAATGTCGGCCCAGGTGCTCGACAATATGGATATCGAGAAGGAGCGGGGGATCACCATCAAGGCGCAAACCGTGCGCCTCGACTATGTCGCGAAAAATGGTGAGACCTATGAACTCAATCTGATGGACACGCCGGGCCATGTCGATTTTGCCTATGAGGTGAGTCGCAGTCTGGCCGCTTGCGAAGGCGCGCTGTTGGTGGTCGATGCCGCGCAGGGCGTGGAAGCGCAAACGCTTGCCAACGTCTATCAGTCGATCGAGCATGACCATGAAATCGTGCCGGTGCTCAACAAGATCGACCTGCCCGCTGCCGAACCGGAAAAGGTGCGCGCTGAAATCGAGGAAGTGATTGGCCTCGACGCGTCGGAGGCCGTGCTGGCTAGCGCCAAGTCCGGCATCGGCATTGACGATATTCTGGAAGCCATCGTCAAGAAGATCCCGCCGCCCAAGGGCGACCGCGATGCCCCGTTGGAAGCGATGCTGGTCGACAGCTGGTACGACCCTTATCTGGGCGTCGTCATTCTGGTCCGCGTTATCAACGGGGTCATCAAGAAGGGCCAGAATATCAAGTTCATGATCGGCGGCACGGAGCATCTGATCGACCGCGTGGGCTGCATGCGGCCCAAGATCGAGCAGCTGCCCGAACTTGGCCCCGGCGAGATCGGCTTCATCACCGCGCAGATCAAGGACATCAGTCAGACCCGCGTCGGCGACACCATCACTACGGTCAAGAACCCGGCGACCAAGCCGTTGCCGGGCTTCAAGGAAGTGCAGCCGGTGGTGTTCTGCGGCCTGTTCCCGGTCGATGCCAATGATTTTGACAAGCTACGCGATTCGATCAGCAAGCTGCGCCTGAACGATGCCAGCTTCAGCTTCGAGATGGAAAGCAGCGCGGCGCTGGGCTTTGGCTTTCGCTGCGGTTTCCTGGGGCTGCTGCATCTGGAGATCATCCAGGAACGGTTGACGCGCGAATATGACCTGGACCTCATCACCACCGCGCCGTCGGTGGTCTACAAGATCCAGCTGACCTATGGCGCGGGCGAGATTGAACTGCACAACCCCGCCGACATGCCCGATCCCACCAAGATCGACGAGATCGAGGAGCCGTGGATCGAGGCGATCATCTATTGCCCCGACGAATATCTGGGGTCGATCCTGAAGCTGTGTCAGGATCGGCGCGGTATCCAGAAGAATCTGACCTATGTCGGCGGTCGCGCGCAGGTGACGTATGAACTGCCGCTCAACGAAGTGGTGTTCGACTTTTACGATCGGTTGAAGAGCATCAGCCGGGGTTATGCCAGCTTCGACTATCACCAGATCGGCTATCGCGAAGGCGATCTGGTCAAGATGAGCATCATGGTCAATTCGGAGCCGGTCGATGCACTGTCCATGATCGTCCATCGCGGCACCGCCGAATCGCGCGGGCGCGGCATGTGCGAGCGTCTGAAGGACCTGATCCCCCGCCATTTGTTCAAGATCCCGATTCAGGCGGCGATCGGCGGCAAGGTGATCGCTCGCGAAACGATCGCGGCGATGCGCAAGGACGTGACCGCCAAATGCTATGGCGGCGACATCAGCCGCAAGAAGAAGCTGCTCGACAAGCAGAAGGAAGGCAAAAAGCGCATGCGCGAATATGGCAGCGTCCAGATTCCGCAGGAAGCCTTCATCGCCGCGCTGCGCATGGGCGACGAAAGCTAGGGCGTTTCAAGGCAGGCGGATCACTCTGGCAAGGATTGACGCAGGCGGGCCTTCCATGATGATGTCCGATGGCCTCTTTTGACGGGACGAATGATGAGTGACGCCTGGCTATATGACGAACATCCCGCAATGTTCCGGGCGCACCCGTTCCTGTTCGTCCTGCTGCTGATATCGGTCGTTGGCCTGCTGGCGATCGGTGTGTGGTGGTTGCGGACCAAGGGTGAGCGGTTGGCGCTGTCGGATCGCGAGGTATTGATGGAACGGGGCCTGCTGTCGAAACAGCGGACGGAAATCGCCCTATCCAGCATTCGCAGCGTGCGCATCACCCAGACTTTCGGTCAGCGCATTTTCGACGTCGGCAATGTGGAGCTTTTCAGCGCGGGTGACGTGGCTGAAATCGCGATCAAATCCATGCCGCACCCCGGCCGCATCCGCAACATCGCGGCGTCGCGCAACCTCGACCTGCTGCCGCAACGCTGACTTTCCGCCTCCCCCCTTGACCTCACGCCAATTTATTTGAACGATAGGAAAGTGACGGGTCCTTCAGCAGGCCCGGTTTCCAGGAAAGGACGCCACGGGGTAACGCCGCTTCGCAATGACGCGAAGGACGGCGCAACGAGGTTGTCTTTCCATGGCGCTGCCAGTGATGCTTTCGCTACCCGAACTGACCGCGCAGCAACGGGACGAAGTGCGACAGTCATGCGGCTATGCCTGCGTCCGGTGCGGCGTCACCATCTATCGCTATCTTCTCCTGCCCGATGCCGCCGATGCGACGCTTCTTTGCCCCACCTGCCACGGATTAGTGGAGGACGGTCGGCTGACGGCCTCTCAAGTGTACGGATTTCATACCAATCCGGTCGTGCGCCAGCGCCATTTCGCGCGCGACCGCCTGCCTTTCTCCTCCGAACTTCCGACGTTGATAATCGGCGGCACGCGGCTGTTGCGCGACACACCTATCCCGTTGATGCTGGACGGAGAGCCGATCATGATGTTCGCCCCGCCCCGCCGAAGTCAGGGCGCGACCCGCATCAGCCTGCGCATGGGTGACCCGGACGGCAGGCCGGTGCAGGTGATCGACGGCAATGAATGGCTCCCCCCCAATGGCAGCTGGCATTTTCTGCTGCGCGGCGACCGCTACAGCATCGCGGCGGCGCGGGGCGATGGACTGGCCATCCTGCGCATCGTCGCGCGCAACCGCATCGCGGTGGAACATCTGCGCACGACCATCCGCGGACGCCGCCTGGAGGTCACGCCGGACTGGCTGGAGATCGACGGAAAGCGCTATGTCGACCGGATTGGCGGCGGGGCGCTGGTCGGGTTGGAATGTTGACTGTTCCAGCTATGGCGGCGGCTTCCCGCGCGCAGGTGCGCAGGCTATAACGCGTTCTCCGCGAGCGGGCATGGCAGTTGCGGCCCGCCCACATGGTTTGGAGGTCATCTTGGCGAGCGCACTTTCGCAGGGCACGGTTCACCTGGCAGCCGATGATATGGAAGCCGCGCTGCGCTCCGACTCCGCTGTGCTCTCATTGTGGGAAAGCCTGACCCCGCTTGGCCGGAATGAGTTCATCTGTTGGGTGGAGGACGCCAAGCAACTCAAGACGCGTCAGCGGCGGATCAAGCGAACCTGCGAAGAATTGCTGGAAGGCAAGAAACGACCTTGCTGCTGGGCAGGTTGCATTCACCGCACGGACAAGACGCCAGGCCGATGGCAACAGGCTGTTCTGGTCGATCAGAAGGGAAAGGGCAGGCTGTGACGACAGCCCCTGCCGTCGACCTTACCCACACCGTGCGGAGATAATCACCATCTTTTCGTCATAGCTCACGGTCAGCCGGTCGGGGCGGAAGTCCATGGTCATGGCCATGCCGGGAGCGCCCCAGCGCAGGGTGCGTGCCTTCGACGCTTGTAATAGTTGAGCGCCCATAGCCTCATTTGCGGTCTGGCCGATGAAGCTGTCGAAACCCTCGTTGCGGCAGGGGCCTTCGACCGTGGCGGGGATCGCTGCCGGGCCTTCGCCGCCCGCACCGGCGCACGCGGCCAACAAGGGGAGGGGAATGAAGGCCATTATACGCATCATGCCTGCTGTTCTTCTTCCGTGCGTGTCATCTTGAGCCGTCCGCCTTTGACCGCGAAGGCCAGGCGGCCTTCCACCAGGTCAACGGCGTCGCGCCCAAATTGTTCATAGCGCCAGCCCTCCAGGATCGACAGGCCTTCACGCACGCCCGCAGCCAGCGCGTCGATGTCGTCGGACCGCGCCAGCAGGCGGGCGGCGACGTTGATGTCGCGTGACCGGATCTTGAGCAGCAGCTTGAGCAAATCCGCGACCAGCGCGCCATCCTTGCCCAGGCCTGGCCGCTTGGGATCGCGTTCGGGCATCTCTTCCTTGTCGAGCGGCTTGTGACTGCCGAGCGCCGCCATCAGCCGTGCGCCAATGTCGTTGGTCTTCCAGGTGGCGGACAGACCGCGCACCTTGCCCAGGTCTTCCTGCGCGCGGGGCGGGTGGCTGGCGATGTCGGCCAGCGTTTCATCCTTGACGATGCGACCGCGCGGCAGATTCTTGTCCTGCGCTTCGATCTCACGCCAGGCGGCGAGCGCCTTCAGGCGGCCCAGCACATCGGCCTTGCGGCTGGCGATGCGGACGCGTTGCCAGGCGTCCTGCGGCTCGTTCACATAGTTGGACGGGTCGCAGACGCGCTCCATTTCCTGGTCCAGCCAGTCGCCCCGACCGGTCTTGCGCAGTTCCTCCAGCATCATCGGGAAAATCTGGATGAGGTAGGTGACGTCGCCGATCGCATAATCGATCTGCCGCTTGTCGAGCGGACGGCGGCCCCAGTCGGTGAAGCGCGCGCCCTTGTCCAACTGCACGCCCAGCCATGCGTCAACGAGGTTGCCGTAACCGATCTGCTCGCCCAGCCCCAAGGCCATGGCGGCGATTTGCGTGTCGAACATCGGGTGTGGGGTGCGCCCGGTCAGATTGTAGATGATCTCCAGATCCTGCCCGCCGGCGTGAAAGACCTTCAGCACATCCTCATTATCGACCATCAGGTCGAGCAGGGGGGTAAGGTCAAGGCCCGGTGCCTTGGGGTCGATGGCGGCGGCTTCATTGCTGTCGGCTACCTGCACCAGGCACAGGTCAGGCCAATAGCTGTTTTCGCGCATGAACTCGGTATCGACCGCGATGTAGGGCGATTTGGCGATACGGGCGCAGAATGAGGCAAGTGTTTTGCTGTCGGTGATCAGCGGATGGATTTGCATATGGTCTTCGATCTTATTATGGGCTGGCCCGTCGCTCACGGGCTCGTCAATGCTTGACAAGACCGCCCATAGCGGGGCCGCGGCACTTTGTCATTTCCGTAAAACGAAGCTGAAAGATAC
Source organism: uncultured Sphingobium sp. (assembly GCA_965653535.1). GTDB lineage: Bacteria > Pseudomonadota > Alphaproteobacteria > Sphingomonadales > Sphingomonadaceae > Sphingobium. The sequence continues at coordinate 13,475 of CBFHAG010000045.1, read as the reverse complement.
AAACCGCCATGCATGCCTATCGCACCCACACCTGCGGCGCCCTTCGTGAAGGTGATGTCGGCGCGACTGTCCGCCTGTCGGGTTGGATCCATCGCAAGCGCGATCATGGCGGCGTGCTGTTCATCGACCTGCGCGATCATTATGGCATCACCCAGATCGTCGCGAAGGCGGACAGCGATCCGCTCAGGGTTCTTGAGGCCTTGCGTCTCGAATCAGTGGTGACGATCGACGGCACGGTCGTGGCGCGTGGTCCCGAAGCGACGAACCCGAAGATGACGACCGGCACGATCGAGGTCGTGGCCGACAGCGTGACGGTGCAATCCACCGCCGCCGAACTGCCGCTGCCGGTGGCGGGCGAGCAGGAATATCCTGAAGATATTCGCCTGCGCTACCGCTTCCTCGACCTGCGGCGCGAGACGCTGCATGCGAACATCGTCAAGCGGACCAAGGTTATCTCCGACATGCGCCGCCGCATGGAAGGGATCGGCTTCACCGAATATTCGACGCCGATCCTGACCGCGAGCAGCCCGGAAGGCGCGCGCGACTTTCTGGTGCCGAGCCGCATTCATCCGGGGAAATTCTACGCCCTGCCGCAGGCGCCGCAGCAATATAAGCAGTTGCTTATGGTGGCGGGCTTCGACCGTTATTTCCAGATCGCGCCCTGCTTCCGCGACGAAGACCCGCGCGCCGACCGCCTGCCGGGCGAGTTCTATCAGCTTGATCTCGAAATGAGCTTCGTCACGCAGGAAGACGTCTGGAACACGATGGAGCCGGTGATCGCTCAGGTGTTCGAGCAGTTCGCCGATGGCAAGCCGGTGACGCCCGCAGGCAGCTTCCCGCGCATTCCCCATGCCGAAGCGATGCTGAAATATGGCTCCGACAAGCCGGATCTGCGCAACCCGATCCTCATTTCCGATGTGACCGACCATTTTGTGGAGTCGGGTTTCGGCATCTTCGCGTCGCTGGTGGACAGCGGCAGCGTCATCCGCGCTATCCCCGCGCCGGGCGCTGGCGCAGGCAGCCGCAAATTCTTCGACGACATGAATAATTGGGCGCGTGGCGAAGGCTATTCGGGCCTTGGCTATATCAACATCAAGGATGGCGTGCCCGGCGGCCCGATCGCCAAGAACCATGGCGAGGAGCGCACGGCCAAGCTGATCGAGGCACTGGGCCTTGGCCCCAATGACGGCGTGTTCTTCGCGGCAGGCAAGGAAAGCCAAGCGGCGAAGTTGGCGGGGCTGGCGCGTATTCGCGTGGGCGAGCAGCTCGACCTGATCGACCAGAACCGGTTCGAACTTTGCTGGATCGTTGATTTCCCCTTCTATGAATATGATGAGGAATCGAAGTCGATCGACTTCGCGCACAACCCCTTCTCCATGCCGCAGGGCGGGCTGGATGCGCTGAACAATCAGGACCCGCTAACCATCAACGCCTATCAATATGATATGGTCTGCAATGGCTATGAAATCGCGTCCGGCTCCATTCGTAACCAGTCGCCCGAACTGATGGTCAAGGCGTTTGAGAAGGTCGGCTTGTCGCAGCAGGATGTGGAGGATCGTTTCGGCGGCCTTTACCGCGCCTTCCAATATGGCGCGCCCCCGCATGGTGGCATGGCGGCAGGCGTCGACCGCATCGTGATGCTGCTGTGCGGCGCGCAGAATCTGCGTGAAATCACGCTGTTCCCGATGAACCAGCGCGCCGAAGACTTGCTGATGGGCGCGCCTAGCGCTGCGGAGTTCAAGCAACTGCGCGAACTGCATGTCCGGGTGGTGGAGCCTCAGACGAAGGCTTGATTGGCACATTACCGCTTGAACACGAACCGTTCGTGCTGAGTTGGGGCTGAGCTTGTCGAAGACCCGTATCGAAGCATTTGCAAGGGCACATGATCCTTCGATACGCCATTTCGACAGGCTCAATGGCTACTCAGGACGAACGGGAATTTGGGCGGACCCGGCTGGGAACGACCTATGGGTCTCACACCCGATTTGACTTTTTCCGGCCACAAGCGTTTGCCTCCCATTCTGAGCAGGGAGGATAGCGCGGATGTCAATCGACCTTGGCGACTATGAAAAAGGCAAGCCTTTCAAGGACGACTATGAAGCTGAACTCGACAAGCTGCAGGAGCGGCTGGCGAAGATTCAGGTCGCCCATGTCATCCACGACCGCCGCAGCGTCATCCTGTTCGAAGGCTGGGACGCGGCGGGCAAGGGCGGCATCATCAAGCGCATGACCGCGCAATGGGACCCGCGCTATTACCGGGTCTGGCCCATCGCTGCGCCATCGGCGGAAGAATGCGACCATCATTTCCTCTGGCGTTTCTGGACCCGGCTGCCTGCGGGTCGCAACATCGCGGTGTTCGACCGCAGCTGGTACGGTCGCGTGCTGGTGGAACGGGTGGAAGGCTTTTGCTCAAAGGCGGAATGGAAGCGCGCCTATGACGAAATCAACGCCTTTGAACGGCAGCAGGCCGACGCGGGCACGAATATCGTAAAACTGTTCGTCCACATCACTCAGGAAACGCAGGACGAACAACTGGCGCAGCGACTCGACACGCCCTGGAAACGGTGGAAGACGGGCGCGGATGACTATCGTAACCGCGCGCGGCGGGCGGACTATCTCGACGCGCTGGACGACATGTTTGCCAAAACGGACAATGAATATGCCCGCTGGCAGGTGATCGACAATAATCATCGCAAGGCGGGCCGGATCGCGGCGATGAAGCATGTGGCCAAGACGTTGGAAAAGCTGGTGCCGATGGATTTTCCCGATGCCGACCCCAAAGTCGTCAAGCTGGCCCAACAGGCTTTTGGCTATAAAGCATCAGAAAAATGATTGAAAACAATGCTTTGTCATGGAAGTGTCACAGAAACCTAACTTGGCGTTTACCAATTTCGCGCTAACCGGCGCTCATGCACGCACTCACGGCCTCTGACCGCCTGATCGACAATCCACCCTGTGGTGATCTGTCCTGTGATGGGGGGATCAGCGGACTGCACCTGATGGCGTCCGCGCCCACCATCCGGCTGGGCCAGCCGCTCAGTGAAGCGGTGGATCATTTCCAGCATGACCCGCATCTGCGCCTTCTGCCGGTGCTGGACGCGCAGGACCGGCCAGCGGGCGCGATTTACGAATGGGACATGCGGCGCATATTGTTCAATCCCTTCGGCCACGCGCTGCTGCGCAACCCCAGTTTCGGCGGACGGCTGGACGATCATGTCCGGCGCTGCCCCGTGGCGGAACGTAGCGCCAGCGTCGAGGCGCTGATCGATATCTATGCCGCCCAGGGCGCATCCTGCGAGGGGTTGATCATGGTCGATCGCGGGCGATACGCCGGTGTTGTGGGCGGCCCGCTTCTGCTGGGGCTGACGGCTGAGCGCGATGCGCGGCTGGCGGTTGCGCGCGCGTCGCGGCTGGAACGGATCACTGGCGAAAGCGCCACCTTCCGCCGCGACGTGGAGGCGCTGACGGCCGAACTGGTGCGGGTGGCGGATATGCTGACCGGCTTTTCGGTCGAAGCGGCGGAACAGGCGGCAGCGAATAGCGAGGCGGCAGGGGGAATGGCGATAGCGGCGGCGCAGACGGCGGACACGCTATCGGGAATTGCGGTTTCGGGCAGGGATTTGGGGCAGTTGTTCCTATCTGTAGAGGAAGAGGTGCGCGAAGCGGGCAAGGCCCTTCACACAGCGGTTCAGCAGGCGCGGATGGGGTCGGCGGATAGCCGGGCGCTGATCGTCGAAGCGGACGGCATCGGTGAAATCACCGCAGTGATCGACGGGATTGCCAGGGCGACAACCACATTAGCGCTGAACGCCGGGATCGAGGCGGCGCGCGCGGGCGAAGCCGGACAGGGCTTTGCGGTCGTGGCGCGCGAAGTGAAGGCGCTGGCCGCGCAAACGCGTGAGGCGGCTGCGCAGATTGCGGGGCGTATCGGCCATATCCGCGAAAGCGTCGGCAACGTCGCGGCTGGCCACGCGCATATGGACGCGGCGATTGCGACGGCGGACCGGCTGGCTGCGTCAGTTTTCGATGCGGTGGCGCGGCATGGCGCTTTCAGCCGGACGATAGCGGCCAGCGTTGCCGAAGCAGGCGCGTCCAGCGATCATATCCGTTCCCGGGCGAGCGAGATCAGCGCCAGCGCGACCGCCGCGGCGGATGGCGCGCGGGCGATGGGCGGCACTGCTCGTCGGTTGGCGGACGAGACCCGCCGACTGGATGCGAGGGCCAGCACCTTCATCCGCGCGATCAGGGCCGCCTGACGCACAAAAGGTGCTGGCGCGCGGATCAAATGCGGCTAGTCTGGCTTTCCATAGATAAGGGAGAGGACCGCATGCTCGTCATGTTCGTAGGCGCCGATCGCACCGAAACCGCCATCAACGCCGCGCAGGTGACTTTTGTATCGTCCGTCAGTGAAGGCACACGCATCCGCTTTGGCGAAGGGCGCAGCGTCACCGTGACAGAGCCGATCGGCGAGGTCATGAACAGCCTCAACCAGGCGCTGCGGCCACATGATTAGGGCAGCGTCCCTTAAATCAGCACTGCCTCATATTGCCGGTCGTCCTGGGTCTGTCGAAGGGCTTCGATAAGTTCAGCCCGAACGGCAAGGGGGAGTTCCGATCACTCCGGGTAGCGGATCGCAATCACCTCATATTCCTTTTCGCCTGCTGGCAGGATGACGCGGCGCAGATCGCCAATCGCCGCCCCGCGCAGCGCGCGGGCGATGGGTGACCCCCACCCGATCCGCCCGGCGCTGGCATCGGCTTCGTCATTGCCCAGAATGGTGACGGTGCGATGCTGGTCATCATCGTCCGCGATGGTGACGGTCGCGCCGAAATAGACCTTGCCCTTGTCCGGTTGCTGGCGCGGGTCCACGACCTTCGCGTCCTTCATCTTCTTCGACAGGCGGCGCAGCTGGCCGTCAATCTCGCGCATCCGCTTGCGTCCATAGAGATAGTCGCCATTCTCGCTGCGGTCGCCATTGCCCGCCGCCCAACTGACGATCTCGACGACCCGCGGGCGCTCAACGCCCAGCAGATGATCATATTCCGCGCGCAGCTTCGCCAAGCCTTCGGGCGTGATGTAGTTGGGATGGGCGGGATTCATGGGCATGCCTTACCCCTTTCTCCGCACCCGGCACCACTTTTGTGCACTCCGGCTACAGCCTCCGCGCCTCGTGTGAAACAGTTCAGCCCGGTGTCTGCTTGCCCAGATATTTAGACAGCGGCGCATTCGATCCCCGGAAACGTGCGCGTTCAGGGTTCATCGATTCATAGACGACCGCATTTTCCAGCACGCGCTGTACATAGTTGCGTGTTTCGAAAATGGGGATCTGTTCGATCCAGCGCAGCATGTCCGCGCCCGGCAGGCGCGGGTCGCCATTGGCGTTGATCCACCGGTTCACATTGCCCGGCCCGGCATTATAGGCGGCGACCGCCAGCGGGTAGCTGCCGCCATAATAGTCGAGCATCCGCTGGAAATAGGATGACCCCAGCATGATGTTGTAGCTGGTGTCGGTGGTAAGCGACCCGGCATTATAACCCAGGCCGAGCTTGCCCGCCTGTTCGCGTGCTGTGCCTGGCATCAGCTGCATCAGGCCGCGCGCGCCCGCATGGCTGATGGCAGCGCGGTCGAACTGGCTTTCCTGCCGGGCGATGGCGTGGACCATGGTCCAGTTATACTGGGCCGAAGGCGGGACGGGGACGCGTGGGAAAGCGCTTTCGCCATAGCCGGTAAGCCCGCTCGACACGGCGCGGCGTCCGACCATCACGCCCATGTCGGGACGACCGATACTCTTAGCGAGTTCAGCGGCCAGATAATGGTCGCTGTCGCTGTCGGCATTGTTCGCGATGGCGCGGGCAAATTTGCTCTGATCCTCCCAATAGCCCATCTGTCCCAGCGCCTTGACGGCGCGGACCACCGACCGGTTGTTGAAGGCGGCGCGGTCTGCTGTCGACAGTTCAACGCCGCGTTCGACCAGCGCGGGCGCGGGCACCGGACGGCCTAGCCGTTCAAGCGCGAGCTGACCGTAAAATTGATCGGGAAAGACGGATGCCTGCCCGAAATAACTTTTGGCGCTGGCCGTGTCGCCCGCTGCCAATGCGGCGCGACCGGCCCAATAATAGCCCTTGGACTGGGTCTGGGGCGACCGCGCCGCCGTGGCATAGCGGCGGAACATCGCAGCGGCGTCGGTGGGGCGGTTCAGATTATAGAAGGCGGTCGACCCCGCCAGCCAGGCCAGGCTGGTATAGTCATCGCGTTCGCCGATCGGACGGCCGCTGACATCGGTGCCGGGCGCATAAGCGTCGTCCACCTTGCTCGCGATCCCGTAGGCAAAGCTCCACTGGCTGTCATTGGCCGCCGCCCGCGCGTGGGTCAGCAGCACCTCATACCATTTTTCCGTGTTCCCCGGACGGAAGCTGAGGACAGGCCGATTGGCGAGATGTTGCCGCCCGGCGATCCAGTTGCCGGTGTTGAGCAGCCATGTGGCCTTGTCCGCTACGAATCCCGCGTCGGTCGCGCCGATCGCTTCGGCGGCCTGCATCCGCGTGGCGGCATCAGGTGCCTTCTGGCGGAAGGCAATACGCGCTTCATAGACCGCGCGGCGGGCTGGCGAAACATAGGCGAGCATGCGTTGAGCGCCCGCCATGTCGTTGCCCCACAGCAATATGTCGGCGCGCTGATCATGTTCGGCGCTGGTCCAGCTGGAACCGAACAGCGACAGCAAACGCATTTCGTCATCCGGGGCCAGCGATCCGCCGATCCAGGCGTTGCGCGCGGCGACTCGCGCCTCGTTCATCCGACCGGTCTGCATCAGCGCCATCGCGTTGCGGGCATGGCCGACGGCGGTGCGCGGAGGGAAACGGGCGAAGAAAGCCGCGACCTGCCGGGCATCGTAGCTATTGGGGTTGATGCCGGTTTCCGCCAGCCTGCGCATCCGGTCCTCACCCGGCCAGCCCGGATTGGCCATGATGAAGTTAGCATAGGTGGAAAAGCCCAGGCCATCGCTTTGCTGCAACGTGCGCCACTGGCTGATGATCGCCGCGACGGAAGAATCGGTCGCCATGCCGACTCGCCCGCTGACTTCATTCCACTGGGTTGGGCCTTGCGACTGCGGAAGTGGCTGGACGACCGCGCCGCTCGGATAGGTCGGCTGAACCGAAGACGCTGGCGGGTCGGTCTGCGCGCTGGCACCGACGGCGAAAAGAAGGAAAGCAATCAAGGGCATACGAACCAATGCAGTTTCAGGAAGGCGATTTGACAGCATAGTGGACATCATCGCAATTCCAACCTTATCAGGCTCTGAATGACGCGCTATAGCGCGGCGTCGTCCTCATCTCGACATAGTGCCCCGGAATCCCGGCGAATTGAAGGAGTTTATGCATGTTTTCCGGGTCGATTCCGGCGCTGGTCACGCCTTTTCGCGACGGAACGGTGGACGAAGCGGCCTTTCGTGCGCTCGTCGACTGGCAGATCGACGAAGGCAGCAGCGCGCTGGTTCCGTGTGGCACCACCGGCGAAAGCGCGACGATGACGGTGGACGAGCATAATCGGGTCATCGCCATCTGCGTCGACCAGGCGGCGGGACGCGTGCCGGTCATCGCCGGCTGCGGCTCCAACGACACGATGATCGCGCTGGAACATATGTATGCAGCGCAGGCGGCGGGCGCGGACGCGGCGCTGGTCGTCGCGCCTTATTACAACAAGCCCAATCAGGAAGGCGTCTATCAGCATTTCGCCTATCTCGCGCAGCGGTGCGAGCTGCCGATCCTGCTCTACAACGTGCCCAGCCGCACCATCACCGACATTTCCGTGCCGGTGATCCATCGGCTGGCCGAGGAATATCAGAGCATCGTCGGGATAAAGGACGCCACCGGAAATCTGGGGCGGGTCACCGCGCAGCGCCTCGCTTGCGGGCCGGACTTCTGCCAATTGTCCGGGAATGACGAAACCGCGCTGGGATACAACGCCATGGGGGGCAAGGGCTGTATCTCCGTCACGGCGAATGTCGCCCCGCGCCTGTGCGCCCAGTTTCAGGCGGCCTGCGCGGCGGGCGACTGGACTGGTGCATTGGCGCTGCAAGATCGTCTTTATCCGCTGCATGACGCTTTGTTCAGCGATTCTTCACCCGGGCCGGTCAAATATGCGCTTACCCGGGTGCGGTCCGACATGTCGGGTGATGTCCGCCTGCCGATTACCTGGCCGTCGGAAGCAAGCCGTGCTGCGGTCGATCGTGCGCTGGAGATCGCCGGTCTGGTCTGACCGTGCAGCGGCACTATATGGTGAAGTGAGTTAGTAATCCGATATGGCCCGCCCCCGTCCCGAAACCTTCGACAAGAAGAAGATCGTCGCCGAAAACCGGCGCGCACGTTTCGAATATTTCCTTGAGGATGTGTTCGAAGCGGGCATCGCCCTGCAAGGGACCGAAGTGAAGTCGCTGCGCTTTGGCGAAGGCAATATCGCGGAAAGCTATGCCGAGGTGAAGGGCGAACAGGTGTGGCTGGTCAACAGCAACATCCCCGAATTCAGCCACGGCAACCGTTATAATCATGAGCCCAAGCGGCCCCGCAAGCTGCTGCTGCATGAGCGGGAGATTGCGCGCATGCACGGCGCGGTGGAGCGCAAGGGCATGACGCTGGTCCCCTTGAGCATCTATTTCAACAGCCGGGGCAGGGCGAAGGTCGAACTGGCGCTGGCCAAGGGCAAGAAGACCCATGACAAGCGGGAGACCATTAAGGAACGCGATTGGAAGCGTGATCAGCAGCGTATTATGAAAGAGCATCGCGGATGAGCAATCGCTTCACCCGCTGGTGGCATGCCAATGCCCCGACGCGCGAATCGCTGGAGAATAACCGTTTCATTGCACCGGTCGCGCATCGCGTGCTCGAACCGTCCTTGTGGCGCTTTACCCGCCGGTCGGTCCCGCGCGGCGTGGCGCTGGGGCTGCTGGTCGGCATCTTCCTGCTGATCCCCGGCGTTCAGATTGCGGGGGCGGCTCTGCTTGCGCTCCCCTTTCGCGCCAACATTCCGGTCGCCGCTGCCATGACCTTCCTGTCCAATCCGGCGACGACGCCGCTGTTCCTGATGGCGTCGGTCTATATCGGCAACTGGATGCTGGGGCGGACGGCTGATGCGTCGGGCTTCATGGCGCTGGTCAATGAACATGCCACGATCCGCCAATGGGTGGCCTGGCTCTTTTCCGAAGCCGCGCCCGCCATGCTCTTTGGCCTAGCCCTCATCTCCATCGCCTTCGCCGTCGTCGGCTATTTCCTGGCGGACTGGATCTGGCGGCATCGCATGGGCCGTAAATGGCACGCGCGCAAATTGAGGATTGGCAAGTCACCCGAAAGCAGCGCATTGGAAGAAATCGCTCGCGTCTGACCGCGGGCGATGCAGTCCAGTGTCGTTTGAAGGGGGACGCCGGTCATGGCCGCGCGGGTGAAAAGGGATGAGGAAGCGTGGACCGGCGAACAGCCGTCCCGTCTCGCCCTGCCGCTGCTGATCCTGGCGGCGTTGGCGTCTGCGGCTCTGGTCATCTATGCGGCGGGCGACAGCGTGCTGGCGGCGGGGTTCGGCGCCACCGTCCTGGCCGTCGCCGCGTTGCTCAGCTGGTATCATCGCCTTGCTTCCTCCGAAACCGCCGAGGGCGAAATCGCGCCGGACTGGACCGTGGCGCGCGCGGCGGCGGACGCGTCGGGCATGGCGATCGCGGTCACCGACCGGTCGGGACGGCTTGTGTGCGCTAGTGACAGGTTCGGCGAATGGTTCCCCGGCTTTCCCGCGCCCCCCAACATCACCACCGATCCCGTCCTGCTTGAAAGCCTGAGCGGGGCGGCGCGCCTTGCCTGGCGCGACGGCGATGGCCGGGTGGAAGGACTGACCCAGGGCGCGTTGCGGCTGGACGTCGATGTGTGCCGCACCGGGCGGGCGGAGGATTATCTACTGTGGCGCTTTTCGCCCGTGCGGCAGCCGAGCGCGCTGGATGATGTCCATCGCCTGCTGACCGGGGAAGCGGGCCGCCAGATGGGCGAAGCGGGCGTCATGGCGGTGATGATCGGCGGCGAAGGACGCATCCGGGCGGCGAACGGCGCATTCCTGCTGCGCGCGGCCGGGCGGATCGACGCCAATATCACGGGCCGCGATTTCGCAACCCATATGCGGGTCGATGACAAGGGGCAGCTGTTCCTGGCGCGGGAAGAGTCCGGGGGCCTGCCGCTGCGGCTGCTGCAGGTGCCGCTGCGCCGCGCGGTCCAGCCGGGCGCGACCCAGGGTGGCGGGCAGGATGGTCCCATGCTGTTGCTGCTGATCGATGAACCGGCCGGTAGCGCGGGTGGTACGACCTCGCTTTCCTACATCGAAACGCTTCTTTCGCTGCTGCCCTTCGGTCTGGCCATGGCCGACCGCGATGGGCGGATTTTGTTCCTGAACGGCGCTTTTTCGCGTGCCGCCGGACTGAAGCGCGGCGACAAGCCGGTTTATCCCGGCGATCTGGTCGCCCGTGAGGATCAGGCGGCGGTGGCCGACGCGGTGCGCCGCTTTGCCGTCGGGCCGCAAATGTCGGGCGACATCGCCGTTCGGATGCGGGATCAGCCGGACGAGCCGACTGCGCTCAGCCTCGCTGGGGTGCGCGGCCTGGGCGAAGCGGCGGTGTTGCTCAGCCTCAAGGACAATAGTGAGGAAAGCAAGCTCAAGCGGCAGGTCGCGCAAGCGACGAAGATGCAGGCGATCGGCCAGCTGGCGGGCGGTGTCGCCCATGACTTCAACAACATCCTGACCGCCATTATCGGTCATTGCGACCTGATGCTGATGCGCCACACGCCGGGCGACAGCGACTATGACGACCTTCAGCAGATCAAATCGAACAGCAATCGGGCGGCGGGGTTGACCCGGCAATTGCTCGCCTTTTCCCGTCAGCAGACATTGCGTCCGCAGGTATTGCAGTTGCCCGACATCGTCGCGGACGTATCCAACCTGTTAAAGCGTCTGCTGGGCGAAGCTGTGAAACTGGAAGTCAGCCATGGCCGCAATCTGGGCGCTGTGCGGGCCGATCCGGGACAGCTGGAACAGGTGATTGTCAACCTGGCCGTCAACGCTCGTGACGCCATGGTCGATGGCGGCACCCTCAACATCCAGACCTATGCCGTGCCCGCCGCCAAGGTGCGGGACCTGCGGCAGGAAATCCTGCCCGCCGCCGACTATACGGCACTGCGCGTGTCCGACACCGGGCTGGGTATTCCGCCCGACATATTGTCGAAGATCTTCGAACCCTTTTTCACGACCAAGGAACTGGGCAAAGGCACCGGCCTTGGCCTGTCCACCGTCTATGGCATCGTCAAACAGTCGGGCGGCTACATCTTCGCTGAATCCGAACTGGGGCGGGGCGCGAGTTTCGTCATCTACCTGCCTGTCTATCAGGGCGCCGATGTCGAACAGACGGCCCAGCCCAAAACCCCGATCCGCCGCAGCGAAACCTGGGGCACCGGCACCGTGCTGCTGGTCGAGGATGAGGATATGGTCCGCGCCGTCGCCGAACGGGCATTGTCGCGTCAGGGCTATAAGGTGCTGACCGCCAATGACGGCGAACAGGGCCTGGAAGTGCTGGCGGGCGGCGAAAAGATCGACCTGCTGATTTCGGACGTCGTCATGCCCAATATGGACGGCCCGTCCATGGTGGCGCGCGCGCGTCACACCCACCCCGACCTGCCCGTGCTATTCATGTCGGGCTATGCCGAGGAACAGCTGCGCAAATCGATCGACATCGCCAATGTCGCCTTCCTGCCCAAACCCTTTTCCGTCAGCCAGTTGGCGGAAGCCGCGCGCGATGCGCTGGCGATGAGCGCCCCGGCGGAATGAACTTCTTGTTCGATCAAGCGATTATACTGTGCACCGCTCCATCGATCGGATAGCGACGCGTAACGACATAGGGGATCGCATGCATGGCTGAAGGCAAGACCATCCTGATCGTTGAAGATGAAGTGATGATCGGCATGATGCTTGAAGATTATCTCGAAACGCTGGGCTACGGCCTGCATGCCATTGCAGTGTCGGTCGAAGAAGCGTGCGACCATGCGCGCAAGGGCGGTTTCGACGCGGCGCTGGTCGACTGCAACCTGCAGGGCGAAAAAAGCTGGCCGGTCGCCGACATATTGGCGGAAAACGGCATCCCCTTCATCTTCGCCACCGGCGGCATCGCCGACGACGTGCCGCAGGGGCATGCCGACCGTCCGACGCTGGCCAAACCCTATACGATCGGGGCAGTGGACAGGGCGTTGGGGAAGGTGCTTTCGGCGCAATAGGAAATTTATGTTCCTATCTTGTTCCATGCGAACAAACAGGATACATCGTGCTGGCGCGCCAAAGGATTCGGCGCGATCCGCTTGACAGGGGATAGGCCGATGACCGCAATGCTCTCACTTATCGATTCCAAGAAGACAGGGACCATGGACAGACAGAAAGCATTGGAAGCGGCTCTTTCCCAGATCGACCGCGCCTTCGGCAAAGGCTCGGCCATGAAGCTGGGCAGCCGCGAGAAGATTGAGATCGAATCGATTTCGACCGGATCGCTGGGGCTGGATATCGCCCTTGGCATTGGTGGCCTGCCGCGCGGGCGCATCGTCGAAATTTACGGGCCGGAAAGCTCGGGCAAGACGACCCTCGCGTTGCACGCTATTGCAGAAGCGCAGAAGACAGGCGGTGTGGCTGCCTTTGTCGACGCCGAACATGCACTCGATCCCGCCTATGCCAAGAAGCTGGGCGTCGATATTGACGAACTTATCGTGTCGCAGCCCGATACGGGCGAACAGGCGCTGGAAATTGTCGATACGCTGGTGCGGTCGAACGCCATTGACGTGCTCGTGATCGACTCTGTCGCGGCGCTGGTGCCCCGTGCGGAAATCGAAGGTGAGATGGGCGACAGTCATGTCGGCCTGCAGGCGCGCCTCATGAGCCAGGCGCTGCGTAAGCTGACCGGCTCCATCTCGCGCTCGAAGTGCCTGGTGATCTTCATCAACCAGGTGCGCATGAAGATCGGCGTCATGTACGGTAACCCCGAAACAACGACCGGCGGCAATGCGCTCAAATTCTACGCATCGGTCCGGCTCGACATCCGCCGCACCGGCCAGATCAAGGATCGCGACGACATCGTCGGCAACGCGACCCGCGTCAAGGTAGTGAAGAACAAGGTGGCACCGCCCTTCAAGCAGGTGGAATTCGACATCATGTATGGCGAAGGCATCTCGAAGATCGGCGAAATCCTCGACCTTGGCGTCAAGGCAGGCGTGGTCGAAAAGTCAGGGGCCTGGTTCTCCTATGACTCCGTCCGCATCGGTCAGGGCCGGGAAAATTCCAAAACCTTCCTCAAGGAACATCCCGAAATGGCTGACCGCCTGGAAAAGGTGATCCGCGGCAAGACCGAGGAAGTCGCCGAAGGCATGATGACCGGACCCGAACCGGAGGATGACGGCGAATAAGCGGGAAATCGC
>CBFHAG010000044.1:0-19167 GCA_965653535.1 uncultured Sphingobium sp. | reverse complement strand
ACCTGGCGCACCAGCTGCTCACGCATGTTGAGGCGGCGGATGAAGTGAGTGGGGATGCCAATCTGGCCGAGCAGCGTGAAGAGATGTTCGGAGATACGGTTGTTGAGCACGCCCTTGCCGGAAATCGTGCCCTTTTTCTGCGCGTTGAAGGCGGTGGCGTCATCTTTGAAATATTGGATGATCGTGCCTGGCTCAGGACCTTCGTAAAGGATCTTTGCCTTGCCTTCGTAGATTTGGCGGCGACGGGCCATGCGCGTTCCTGTCTTCCCAAGAATGAATGTGCCCCGGCAACGCGAATCGGGAAGGATCAGCGGGTGCCGGGGCTGCTGGCGTGGCCCATAGACCAAAGGAGGCAGAGGTGCAATTAGGGCGCTGAGGCGACCGCGCCCCGTGTCGCTTCAATGCCTTGTCGGCATCCCCGCAGGTCAATGCGCCGTTTCAACCTGCGCCGTCGCCTGCTCATCGTATCGCTGCGCGGCCATTAGTCGTTCGGTGAAGCAGCGCCGCCACCAGCTGATATCCTGTTCCTCGACACAATTCATCATCGCACGCCAGCGCCGCTTGCGTTCATCCAGCGGCATGGCGAGGGCGCGGTTGATGGCGTCGGACATCTCCTCCGGGCTGTAGGGGTTGATGAGCAGCGCATCCTTCAACTGCATCGCCGCCCCGGCGAAGCGGGACAGGATGAGGACGCCGGGGTCTTCGGGGTTCTGCGCCGCCACATATTCCTTGGCGACAAGGTTCATGCCGTCGCGCAGCGGCGTGACTAGGCCGATCCGCGCCGCGCGATAGATCCCTGCCAGCTTGTCGCGCGGATAGCCCTGGTTGACGTAGCGGATGGGGGTCCAGTCGACATCGCTATATTCGCCGTTGATGCGCCCGGCGACGGCGTCCAGCGTGGCGCGGATATGCTGATAGCTTTCCACCTCCCCGCGAGAGGGGGGTGCGATCTGGGTCAGCACGACCTTGCGATGCTGTTCGGGATGATCCTTCAGGAAGCGGGAATAGCCGCTGAACCTTTCCTCCAGCCCCTTGCTATAATCCAGCCGGTCCACCCCGACGATCATGGATCGGTCCTGCAGGGAGCGGCGAACCTTTTCGAACATTTCGCGCGCGGGATCGCTGACGGCCGCGCTGGCAAATTCCTGGGCGTTGATGCCGATCGGGCAAGCGATCGCCTGGATTGTGCGGTCGCCCAGTGTCACGAAATCGCCGTTCACCGTGCCATTCATCTCCCGCTCCACATAATGGCGGAATGATTCCAGCCATTCTTCCGTATGGAAACCGACGACATCATAGGCGAACAGCGTCTGAACCAGCTTGGTATGGTGGGGCAGGGACACCAGCAGGCGCGTGGGCGGCCATGGGATGTGGAGGAAAAAGCCCATCCGGTTCATATGCCCCTTTTCGCGCAGCATCTGCCCAAGCGGGATCATATGATAATCCTGCACCCAGATGATGTCTTCCGGTTCGATCAGCGGGCTGGCTGTATCGGCGAAGCGATGGTTGACGCGGTTGTAGCCGCCCTCGAAGTCACGCTCATATTCGGCAAGGTCGATGCGGAAGTGGAACAGCGGCCAGAGCGTCTTGTTGGCATAGCCGTTATAATATTCGTCGACATCCTGTTCTTCCAGGTCGATCGTGGCGGTCTTTACCCCTTCATCCTCGGCAAAGCCGATATGCCCGGTGAAGTTTTCCGTAACCTCGCCCGACCAGCCGACCCAGATGCCGCGGCTTTCCCGCAGCGCCTGGGACAGGGCCACGGCGAGTCCGCCCTGATTGCCCGACTTGTTGGGCCTGCTGACCCGGTTGGATATGACTATCAGCCGGCTCATCGTATCACGCTCCACGGTTTACTCAGCAGAACGGCGCAGTTGATGATGCCGACCAAAGAGTAGGTTTGGGGATAATTGCCCCATAATTCCCCCGTTGCCGGGTCGATATCCTCCGACAATAGACCCGCGGCCGTGCGGCGGGACAGCATTTCTTCAAACAGCATCCGGGCTTCTTCGGTCCGGCCGGTGCGATGCAGCGCTTCTATGAGCCAGAAAGTGCAGACGTTGAACGCGGTGACAGGCTCGCCGAAATCATCGGGCGCGCTGTAGCGGAGCATGTTGTTGCCCCTGCGCAAATCCTTTTCCAGCGCATTCAATGTCCCCAGGAACATCGGGTTGTCCGGTGCCAGGAACCGCAGGTCCAATAGCTGGAGCAGGGACGCGTCGCGGGCGTCATCCTCGAATGTGGCAGAAATCGCGTTGCTGTTGGTGCGCCATGCCGATTGCAGGATGCGCGCCTTCATGACCTCTGCTCGCTCGCGCCAATATATTTCACGCGCGTCCAGCCCAAGCGCATTGGCTGCATGAGCCAGCCGATCACACGCCGCCCAGCACATCACGGCGCTGTAGCTATGGACGTGCGCGCGGGTGCGCAATTCCCAAAGGCCAGCATCGGGCTGGTCGTAAACGGCCCAGGCCCGCTCGCCGACCGCTTCCAGCGCTTCGAAATCGCTCATCTCGGCCATGCGCAGCAGCCGCTGGTCGATAAAGCCTTGCACGGACGAAAGGACGATCTGGCCATAGGCATCGTGCTGGATCTGCGAATAGGCCGCATTGCCGACTCGCACTGGCCCCATGCCGCGATAGCCGGGCAGGCTTTTCGCCTCATATTCCTCCAGCGTCGCGTTACCGCGCACGTCGTAAAGCGGCTGGATATGGCCGCCCTTCGCGCCATCGACGATGTTGCGCAGATAGACGAGATAGCTTTCCAACACGTCGAGCGCGCCCAACCGGTTCAACGCCTCGACCGTATAATAGGCGTCCCTGATCCAGCAGTAGCGATAGTCCCAGTTGCGGCCACTGTCGGCATGTTCGGGAATGCTGGTAGTCAGCGCGGCGACGATGGCCCCGGTTTCTTCATGCTGGCAAAGCTTCAGCGTGATGGCCGACCGGATCACCGCTTCCTGCCATTCGGGGGGGATGGCGAGGCCGCGAACCCAGACCTGCCATTCGTGGATGGTGTCGTCCAGCATACGTTCGACCGCAGGGCGCAGCGCGTCGGAAAAGCTTTCATCCGGCCCCAGGAAGAAATGCATGTCATATTCCAGCCGGAACCAGCTTTCCTGCGAAATAAGCCCGATCGGCGCGTTGGTCGACATCCGCATCGCCATGTAGGACAGGACCAGGCGGATATGGTTGGACCCGTAGCTGATCGGCACGCCTTCTGAATGCCAGCTTGTCGAGGGGCGCAGTCGGACACGAATGCGTGGGCTGCCTGCCACCGGCCGGACGATCCGGGCAAAAGCGACCGGACGATAGGTGCGCCCCATATGACGGTAGCGTGGGCAAAAATCGTAAAGCTCTATAGCATTGCCATGCTCGTCGGTCTGCCGGGTCACGAGGATGGGCGTGTTGCGGATATAATGCTGTTCTACGGTAACGCAGTTTTCCAGCTCTATCGCCCAGAAGCCGTGAGCGTCGGGGCTTTTCCAGCTTTTGTCGTCCAGCAAGGCGGAAAAGACGGGATCGCCATCGACGCGGGGAACGCAGGCCCATATCATCCGACCCCCGCGATCGATCAGCGCCGATGCCTGGCAATTGCCGATGGGCCAGAGGTCGAGCGTTCGCTGATCTCCGGCAGGATTGGTTGTTCTGCGACTGCTTATCGTTCTGCCCCCTGCTAATGGATGCCGGGGCGCCAGTTCGTCTTATCAGCCGGACGCGGCGACCCCCTGGGTAAGATAATGCCTGACGGCGGCAACCTGTTCCAAAGAGAATGAGGCAAGCGTTGATCGCTGGGGACCGACCAAGACGCCTGCGCCGCCCAATTGCACGGCTGCGGCGAACCCTTCTTCGTCGGTTACGTCGTCGCCGATGAACAGCGGCGTGCCGCCCGACATGGGATGCCGCGCCATCAACGCATGCACGGCGCTGCCCTTGTCCGCGCCGCCGGGGCGCAGTTCGTAAAGCATCTTGCCGGGCTGCACATGGAGGCCCAGCCGTGCCGCGAGCGAACGGGCGAGTTCTCCGGCGTCCTCCCCCCATTGCGGCGCGCGGCGGAAATGCAGGCCGACGCTGATCGATTTTCGTTCCACCAACAGGCCGGGCTTTTCATGCGCGAAGGCGTTGAAGGCCGCTTCGGCTTCATCGATGGCGGCCTGACGCGGCGCAGCTTCGACCTGTGCGCCCGGTTCGGCGAATTCCAGGCCATGCGTTCCGGCCAGCAGGAAATCCCCGAAGCCAAGATCGCGCAATGTTTCGATGGAACGGCCGCTGACGATGGCGACCCTGCCGTCCAGCATGTCGCGCAACCGGGCGAGCAGGGCGATAAGGTCGCTGTCCACAACGACCCCGTCAGGCGTATCCGCGATGGGGGCAAGGGTCCCGTCAAAGTCGAGGAACAATGCTGCTCCGACCAGCAAGGCAAGTGGCGGCGCAGGCAGGTGGGCGGGGGAAGGGCAGGATTCGGACACGCGCGCAACGTGGCGCGCCCCGTAGAATGTGCAAGCCCTGAACCACGCTTTGCGATGATTTTTTCGCTCGCGTCCGTCCGATGGTTCCCGGCTGGGTCGGAAGCCGAACAAATCGGCGTTTGCCATCGCGGGCGGCGCTGCTATTCCGTTCGCAATGACCGATTTCCGCGACCCGTTCGACGCTATCAAGGACCATCCTTTCGACGACGCGCTGTCGCAGCGTTATCTGGTCTATGCTCTTTCGACGATCACCGCGCGGTCGCTGCCGGACCTGCGGGATGGTCTGAAGCCGGTGCATCGCCGCCTGCTGTGGGCGATGCGGATGCTGCGGATGGAACCGGGCGGCGCTTCGCCCGATGTGCTGGTCGCCAATCCGGCGCGAAACACCACCAGTTACAAAAAATGCGCGCGCGTCGTGGGCGACGTGATCGGCAAATATCACCCGCATGGCGATTCATCGGTCTATGACGCCATGGTGCGTCTGGCGCAGGACTTTTCCCTCCGCACGCCGCTGGTCGATGGGCAGGGCAATTTCGGTAACATTGACGGCGATAATGCCGCCGCCATGCGCTATACCGAAGCGCGACTGACGCAGGCCGCCGCCGACCTTATGGCCGGGCTGGACGAAGGAACGGTCGATTTCCGCCCGACCTATAATGGCGAGGATGAGGAGCCGGAGGTTTTCCCCGGCCTGTTCCCGAACCTGCTGGCCAATGGCGCGAGCGGCATCGCTGTAGGCATGGCGACCAGCATTCCGCCGCATAATGTCGCAGAACTGATCGACGCCGCCAGCCTGTTGATCGACAACCCAGACGCCGAACATGCCGAGTTGATGGCGATCGTGCGCGGCCCGGACTTTCCGACCGGCGGCGTACTGGTGGACAACGCATTCATCATTTCAGAGGCTTATGCGACAGGGCGGGGGTCGTTCCGCACGCGCGCCCGCTGGCATAAGGAAGATGGCGGGCGGGGCACCTGGGTGGCCGTGGTCACGCAAATCCCTTTCCAGGTGCAGAAATCCAAGCTGATCGAGCAGATCGCCGCCCTGATCAATGACAAGAAGCTGCCCATCCTGGCTGATGTGCGGGATGAAAGCGACGCGGAGATCCGCATCGTCATCGAACCCCGCGCGCGGACGGTGGACGCGGACGTGCTGATGGACAGCCTGTTCCGGCTGACCGACCTGGAAAATCGCTTTCCGCTGAACCTGAATGTGCTGGACGGCACGCGCACCCCGCGCGTTCTAGGGTTGAAGCCGGTCCTGATCGAATGGCTGAAACATCAGGTCGACGTGATGGTGCGCCGTGCGCGCCATCGGCTGGACAAGATCGCGGCGCGGGTCGATCTGCTCGACGGCTACATCATCGCTTATCTGAACCTGGACCGGGTGATCGAGATCATCCGCACGGAGGATGAGCCCAAGGTGGTGATGATGGCAGAGTTCCAGCTGACCGACCGGCAGGCGGAAGCGATCCTCAACATGCGGCTGCGGTCCCTGCGCAAGCTGGAGGAGATGGAGCTTCGGCGTGAACATGCCGAGTTGCTGAAGGAACGGGACGAGCTGAACAAGCTGGTCGACAGCCCCACCCGGCAACGTACGCGGCTAAAAAAAGACCTGGCCGACCTGCGCAAGCGCTATTCGCCTGAAACGGATATGGGCAAGCGGCGGACTTTGGTGGAGGAAGCTGCGCCAGCACGCGAAATCCCGCTGGAGGCGATGATCGAGCGTGAGCCGATCACCGTGGTTCTTTCCGAACGCGGCTGGATAAGGGCGCTCACCGGCCATCGCGACCTGGCGTCGGCGGACACGCTGAAATTCAAGGAAGGCGACGGTCCGATGATCGCCTTTCACGCGCAAACAACGGACAAGCTGCTGCTGGCGACATCCGCCGGGCGCATTTTCACCCTGGGCGCTGACAGGCTGCCGGGCGGACGTGGCTTTGGCGATCCCGTTCGGTCGCTGGTCGACATGGACGATCAGGGGCAGATTGTCGCCCTGCTACCCGCTCGCAGGGGTGGTGAGCTGCTGCTGGTCTCATCGGACGGGCGCGGCTTCGTGGCTGCTATGGCTGACATCATCGCCGAAACCCGCAAGGGAAAGCAGGTGGTCAACGTCCGGCCTGGCGCGCGACTTTCCGTAGTCCGGCCCATCGGTGCCGATGCCGACAGCATCGCCATTGTGGGAGAGAATCGGAAGCTGCTGGTTTTCCCGCTGGTCGAAATGCCCCGAATGGCGCGGGGGCAGGGGGTGCAGATGCAGCGTTATCGTGACGGCGGATTGTCCGATGCGGTGACATTCCGCATGGCGGATGGCCTCAGCTGGGCGATGGGCGGCGATAGCGGCAGGACCCGGACGGAAAGCGATATGACGCCGTGGCGCGTTGCGCGCGGGGCCGCCGGTCGGATGCCGCCTATCGGCTTCCCGCGCGACAACCGATTTTAATCGGATGTAAAAAATGCAGACATCTGATTGAAATCAAGCGTAGTATTTCCCGAATATTTACCAATTGTCGCTCTAAGGCGTGGCATGGAAATCGTTCCTGCGCGTATTGGGCCATCCGACAGCCCGAACGGCGACCCTCTTGAAGGGTTCACTCGCACGCGCCTGCCTGACATGGCTGAAAAGGAGCAGTGGGTAGCGGCGATCCCGCAGGCCGCTGCGCTAATGTATTTCCGGGATGGCCAGCTATCGCTGGTTGCAGTCAATGATTGTTTCTACCGCACCTTCCTTCAAGCGCTCGACCTGTCCGCCAAGCCGCCGCACCATGAGGAATGGCGTAGGCGCATGATAAAAATGGCTTCGTCCGACCGCAGGGCCTCTGCTTTCGAAATGCGGCGCAATGGTCCGTTGGGTTGGGAATATTTTTCCTGCACCATCGGGCAACTGCCGTGGGTCCAAGACGAAGGCCGCCTGATCCTATTCACTGCGCTGGACCGCACAAATGATCGGGTCACGGAAAAGAATCTGCGCCGCGAATTGCTGTCCGACGGCCTTACCGCCTTGCCCAATCGGGCCGGTTTTGGCGAAGAGATTGAGGACCGTCTGGCCAATGGGCCGTGGCCGGAAAATTCGCTGTTTGGAATTATCGCAATTGACCTCAGCCGGTTCAGCCGGGTCAACGAATCGCTGGGACCCATGGCGGGCGACGAGTTGCTGATCACCGTGGCAAAGCGGTTGAAATCGAGCTTGCGGCAGGGCGATGTACTGGCCCGCATCGGCGGCAATGACTTTGCCATATTCTCCAGACTTAACAACGGTATGTCGGATTGCATTCATATCGTTCAGAGGGTCAAGGACGCGCTGGGTTCGCCGATCCGGTTGAGCGATGTGCATATCCGGGTGGATTGCGCCATCGGTTGCGCCCTGTCCGTCAGCCTGGACGATGACCCCGACGATGTGGTCCGCAAGGCGCAGGCGGCGGTCAAGATCGCCAAGCGCAGCGGCAAGGTGGAAATTTATCGCAACGGCGTGCTCAAGGAAGCGCAGCGGCGCTTTTCGATCGAGAGCCGCCTGCGCACGGCCCTTGCCCAGGGCTGCCTGACGCTGGCGTTCCAGCCGCTGATCCACCTGCCGACGGGTGAGGTCAATGGGTTTGAGGCGCTGGCCCGTTGGGAAGATCCCGATCTGGGCACCGTGTCGCCCGTCGAGTTCATCGCGGTGGCGGAGGAAAGCGGCCTCATCACCCAGTTGGGCCGCTGGGCCGCCTATGAAGCGGCGCAGGCGCTGAGCCGCTGGGACGCCAAATTTGGGCAGCCGCTGCCTGTGGGCGTCAACATCAACCTTTCCCCGATTCAGATGGCGCGCGACGATGTGGCGTCGATGTTCGAGGAATCGCTCCGCTATTCGGGCGTCGCGGGTAAGCGGCTGACGGCTGAGATCACCGAGAGCGCAATCATCGCCGACCCGGAAAAGGCGCGGAAGCTGCTGTTTGCGCTCAAGGACCTGCAAATGCTGATCGCCATGGACGATTTCGGCACCGGCTATTCCAACCTCGCCAGCCTGCACAGCCTGCCGATCGACATATTGAAGATCGACCGTAGCTTTGTGTCGTCGATGCTGGATGACAAGGACAAGGTTGCGATTGTGCGGACCATATTGTCATTGGCTGAATCCCTGCATTTGCAGGTGACCGCCGAAGGCATCGAAACCCAGAAACTGGCCCATGCGCTGCAGGTCATGGGCTGCGGCTATGGCCAGGGCTATTATTTCGCGCGCCCGATGCCTGAGGCCGAAGCCTATGACTATTGGCGCGCGCGTTGGAATTTCGAAACGGTCTGATCCGCGATTTCGGCCACGCGCCGGGCATCGGGAAAGCCTTCCTCCACCCAGATACGCTGGACTTCGCCCAACGCGGCAGCGACGTCGGGACCAGGCGATAGCCCCAGCGAAATGAGCGCGCCGCCGCCGATTGGAAGCTGCGGTGGGGTCCAGTCTTTCAACATGCCGACCTCTTCTATCGAGCGGCGCTGATCCAGAAGCATTTGGTCGATCGCTCCTTCTACCCCGATGCGAAAGCCTGTCGCACGGGGCGATGATGCTGCGTCGGGCACTTCAAGCGCCAGCGTGATCCGCTTGCGCGCCTTTTTGGATAGTTTCAGCCGCGCGCCAACATTTTCCGCTACCCGTGGATCGGGTGGCAGAAGTGCGGCGAGCCTGCGGAGTGGGGATGCCGCGACCCCGGTGGCCCGTTCGCGGGGGATTAACGCGGCCAACCGCTCCAACCCACCCCGGTCGATTTCGGGGAGGACCGCCGCCAATATACTGCCGTCGATCATCAGCTTGAGAGAGGCGAGTGGTTGTTCGACGGCCAGCAGCTTCAGCAGTTCGTCTGCGATCCGTTCCCGCGACAATGCCATCAGGCTGTTGGCGGCGGCGCGGCAGGCGGCATAGGCTTCGGCGTCCGGCTCATCCCGCCCGAACCGGGCGAGAAAGCGGAAATAACGCAGTATCCGCAGATGATCTTCCGCGATCCGTTCGTCCGCCGCGCCTATGAAGCGGACGCGCCGGGCTTGCAAATCGGCAACCCCATCGAAAAAATCCGTGACTTCGCGACTGACGGGGTCGGCGTAGAGCGCGTTGATGGTGAAATCCCGACGGGAAGCATCCTCACGCCAGTCGTCCGTATAGGCAATAGTGGCGCGGCGGCCATCGGTGCTGACGTCGCGGCGCAACGTCGTGATTTCGACCGGCCAACCGGCTATCACGGCAGTCACGGTGCCATGGTCTATGCCGGTCGGAACGGCCTTGATTCCTGCCGCCTTTAATCTGTCGACGACGGCGGTCGGTTCCAGCGTCGTCGCGATATCCAGATCGCTGACGGGCAGGCCCAGCAGCCCGTCGCGCACCGCGCCGCCGACAAAGCGCGTACGTCCCGCTTGCGCTTCGAGCGCGGTGAGCAGGCCGTCCAGCCCCGGACGATGACACCATTCAGCGTCAGGCAACAAGGCGGGCATGGTTCAGCCTCCGCGAAAGATTGACAAGGATGGCTGCGGTGATGCCCCAGATGCGCCGCCCTTCCCACATGATCTCGTAATAATGACGTTCATCCCCTTGAGAACCAATTTGTTTCCGGATGCGGTTGACGGGGTCAAGCGCGAAGGAAAGCGGTATTTCGAACCAGTCGGCGACTTCATCGGCCTGGGGCGTCAGGATGAGGTCGGGCGGGACGACCCCCAGTACCGGGACGATGTCGAACCCGGTGAAGGTGTGGTAGCGATCCGACGTACCGATGATGTCGACAAGGTGCGGGGGCAGGCCGATTTCTTCCTGCGCTTCCCGCAGAGCTGCGGCTGTTTCGTCCGCGTCGCCCTCATCAACCCGGCCACCGGGGAATGCGATCTGGCCGGCATGTTTGCGCAGAGATGCGGATCGTTCGGTCAGGATGAGTCCGGGTTCGGCGCGGTTGGTGATGGCGACCAGCACGGCTGCGGGGGCCAGCAAGATGTCCTCGCGGATGCGGGGGTCCCGTGTGTCCGACAGCTTGATCCCGATGTCGCGCGCATGCCCTTCCATAAGGGCGGCGCGCAGCCGATCCGCCAGCATCATTGCGACCCGTCCAGAGGGAAGAATGCGCCCTCGCTCCAAAGGCCGACCGGATCAGCACCTTCATCCAGCGCAAGGTTCATCAGTTCATAATAGACGCTGCGGGAAACCAGCGCCTCCAACCCGCCGCGAACATGCAGATAGGGGTGGGGGCCGTCCGCTGTTTCGCGGATGTGGATCTCGTTGCCGGGACCCGCAGAAACGAGATCACCCGTGTTCAGGCGAAACGCCAGCGCGCGGTTGCGTCCGTCGCCCTCGCTCTTGAGTTCGATGGCGATGAAGGGAGCATCGTCCACCTCGATCGACAGTTTTTCGACGGGCGTCACCAGCACGAACGACCCGTCCGATTCCCGCCGCAGGATGGTGGAAAACAGCCGCACCATCGCCTCGCGTCCTATCGGCGATCCCTGATGAAACCATGTGCCGTCGCGGGCGATGCGCATTTCGCTGTCGCCACAATGGTCGGGATTCCATTTCTCGACCGGGGGCAGGCGCTTTTCCGCGAGCAGGCGGGCGATGTCGGTCAGCGAAAGGCTGGAAAGGTCAGGTGGCGGATCCATCGGCATGGCGTCGAGATAGGATCGCGCGCGCCCGAAGGCAAAAGGGAAATCAGGCGAGGTGCGCGCGCCGGGGTCCCAACATGCCCTGACCGGCGACCGGGTCGCCGTCGACTGACAGCGCGAGCAGGCGGCGCGGCTCATAGGGGCCGGGGCAATTCCAACCAGCAGTGCCTTCAGCGCGAAAGCCCCAGAAGCGGCCATAATATTCCGGGTCGCCGATCATCATCAGCGGCTCCGTCATGCGCGCGCGGGCGGCTGTGACCACCGCGTCCATCATCGTGCGGCCAATCCCGGTGCCCTGGAAATCGGGCGCAACGGCCACTGGTCCGACCATGATCAGCGGCGTTTGCGTCCCGTCATCATGGGTCAGGGCGACAGGCCAGCATTGCAGGGACCCGGCAAGCTGCCCATCATCCGTCAAGGTGGCGACGGAAAGGTCGGCCAGCCAGTGCATGTCGCCCCGGATCAGATAGGCGGTGCGCCCACGTCGGTCGGGGCCGAAAGCCGCGTCCAGCAGTCGTTCGACATCCTGCGGTGGCACGTTGTTCAAGGGCACAATGCGAGACACGTCTTGCCGATCCGCCGTCAATGGCGCATGGACCGCGCCGGGAGCGGCGGCCTTAACGCCTGCTTCGGAAATTTAAAGTGCAAACTGGCGATCGCCTGCTGCGGGAACATTATGAACAGCGCATTTGACGATTTTCTGACGCTGGAGGTCAATCATCTGGACGTGAATGTCCTGACGGGCATCTATTCGGAAGAAACCCACCTGCCGCAACCGCTGCGCATTTCCATCCGCGCGCGGCTGAAGATGGCGGATCATTATGCGCCCGATACGCCCCTGTCCCGGTCGAAAAACTACATGGACCTGAAACATGCGGCGACGGCTGCATTGCCCGAAGGCCAGCATTTCACCCTGATCGAAGCGGTCGCCGACCATATCATCGACACGATATTTATGCAGGACGACAAGGTGCTGCATGTAGAGGTGAAGATCATCAAGCTGGCGCTCAGTGAAAAGGGTGAGGAAATCGGCATCACATTGGGCCGCCCCCGGCGATAATCTAGGCCTTGACCAGGCCGATGTCGCGCAACCGCTCCATCAGATAATCATGCGCGGTGATTGGCGGGTCCAGTGGGGGATGCGCTTCGTTGATGCATTGCGGCAGCGGTTCGATCAGAAAATCGGGCCGCAGGTGCAGGAAAAACGGCATGGAGTAGCGGGAAATGCCCCGCCGCTCTGGTGGTGGATTGACGACCCGGTGGCTGGTCGAAGGAAGGCGGTGGTTGGTCAACCGCTGAAGCATGTCGCCCACATTGATCGCCAGCGCGCCCGGCGGCGGCACCACGGGCAGCCAGTTCCCGTCGCGGTCCTGAAGTTCCAGTCCGCCTTCCTCCGCGCCCAGCAGCAGGGTGATGAGGTTGATATCCTCATGCGCGGCAGCCCGGACGCCCGGCGCGGCGGGGGAAACGGGCGGATAATGCAGCAACCTCAGGATCGAATTGCCCTTGTCCGTCGCCTGATCGAACCAATGTTCGTCCAGCCCCAGATAGAGCGCGATGGCCGATAGTAGCTTAGCCCCGGCACGTTCGAATTCGGCATAGAGGCGGGTGAAGGCAGGGCGAAACTCCGCGATCTCACCGGGCCAGACATTGGGCGGCATGGCGGCGGCAAGCGGATCCCCGGTGGGAAGATCGCGCCCTATATGCCAGAATTCCTTGAGGTCATTTTCGTCCGCATCCTTGGCTATTTCCCTGCCAAAGGCCGTATAGCCGCGCTGCCCGCCATTGGTGGTGGCGTCATAATGCTGTTTTGTGTCCAGCGGCAGGGCGAAGAAGCGTCGGGACAGCGTCCCGCACCGGTCGATTAACGCTTCATCCATGCCATGATCGCTGACCATGGCGAAGCCGAAGCGCTGGAAAGAACGGCCCAGCGCCTGGGCGAAATCCGCCTTTGCCATGTTCGCCATCGACAGGATGGGGACCTGTGCCAGTTCCGGCTGGGGCATGTGTTCACTCCGCTTGTCTGCGGTCATCCTTGATCAGCTCCGCAGGCTGATGCAAGGAGGCGCGATGAACTACTGGCTGATGAAATCGGAACCCGATGTCTTTTCCTATGACGATCTGGTCGAAAAGGGGAAGGCGGAATGGGACGGCGTGCGCAATCATGCTGCCCAACTCAACATGAAGGCCATGCGCAAGGGCGATCTTTCGATCTTTTACCATAGCAACATCGGCATCGAAGCCGTTGGCGTCATGGAGATTGTGGAGGAAGCGGCACCCGACAGCACGGACGACAGCGGCAAGTGGATCGCGGTGCATGTAGCGCCGAAGGAAAAATTGCCCAAGCCGGTGACATTGAGAACGATGAAGGCCGACCCCGCACTTTCCAGCATGGTCATATTGCGTCAGTCACGCCTGTCCGTGTCGCCCCTTACCAAAGCTGAGTTCCAGCACATATTGACCCTGGCAAAAGCATGATCTCTGCTGCGATGCAGCGAACAGGTCATCGAAAAGTGGGCAGCTTTCCAACGGGAAGCCGCCCACTTTTATATCAGCGGCAGCGACGCTTGCTGTCGATTTCCTTGCCCAGCAACGCACCGCCGGCAGCGCCCAGAATCGTTCCGGTCGCCCGTTCGCCGTTAGTGTCGATCGCGCGACCAAGCAGCGCGCCGCCCACGCCGCCGATGATCAGGCCGGTCGTGCCGTCCGATTTCCGGCAATAAGTCCGTCCGTCCCGACCGCGCCATTCCTTGTACCGGTAATGTTTGCGGGCATGCGCGCCATCAGTGGGCAGGGCCATGGAAACGGGGATCGCCATCGAAACGGCGGCAAGGGCAAGAACGGCTTTACGCATATAATTCCTCCTGAAGATGCTTGCTTATGCGAACTCCCCAATATTGAGGGATGTTGCATGAACCTGCGGCAACGGCCTGAATCCAGGGGAATGCCCGATAGCGGCGAAGGGGTGAGCGATAGCTTTGGCGACATGTCACGCTGCAACCTGTCCCTTATCGCGAAATGCTAAAGTCAATCGACGCCGCGCCTTCACGCCGCTAAGGGAGTCGCGATGATAAGAGGACGGTCGCCTTTCGCTCATGCAACATAAGCCTAAGCGCAGCCGGGCCATCGCTCTGCCCAACAGTGAATTTCGCGCGCGCGCCACGGAATATCTCGATTTCCTGGCGGCCTGGGTGAAAAAGCCCCGGCAGACGGCGTCGGTCGTTCCCAGTAGTCGTTTCCTTGCCCGGCTGATGGTCGCCCATATCGACCCGGACGATGGCCGGGTCATGGAACTGGGCGGAGGAACAGGCGTGTTTACCCGCGCCATCCTGAAAACCGGGCTGCCGCCTGAAAAGCTGGAGGTGGTGGAAATCAACCCTGCCTTTGCGCGCGGCCTGCGGCGGCACTTTCCCGCCGTATCCGTGCTGGAAACCCCGGCGCAGATCGTGTCCACGGTCGCCGCGGGGGAGGCGGGGCAGTATCAGACCATCGTCAGCGGCCTTCCCCTGCTGGCCATGGACCGCCACATGCATCGCGATATCCTGTCCGAAGCATTCCGCATGTTGCGGCCCGGCGGAGGATTCATCCAGTTCACCTATTCGCCCCGCCCGCCGGTCAGCCGGGAGGTGCTGGACCTGCTGGGCCTGGACGTCGCGCGGGTCGGGCAGACCGTGCGGAATTTCCCGCCAGCCACGGTTTTTCGTTTTTTCCGCACAGGTGAATAGCCTGTCGGTTGTGTCACGGCTTTGGGTCCCTATCTTTACCAGCAAGTAAAGGGGCTTATTCACGCATGGCGTCCATCATTACGGTATCGGGCCTGACGAAAAGCTACGCGTCGGGCTTTCAGGCGCTCAAGGGCGTCGACCTGGAGATTGAGGAAGGGGAAATCTTCGCGTTGCTGGGGCCGAATGGCGCGGGCAAGACGACGATGATTTCCATCATCTGCGGCAATATCCGGGCCAGCAGCGGGTCGGTCACGGTCGCCGGGCACGACATTGTCAAAAGCTACCGTGCTTCCCGGTCGGCGATCGGCCTGGTGCCTCAGGAACTGCATACGGACGCATTTGAGCGCGTGATCGACACGGTTCGCTTTTCCCGTGGGCTGTTCGGCAAGCCGCGTAATGACGCCTATGTCGAAAAGGTGCTGCGCGACCTGTCGCTATGGGACAAGCGAAACAACAAGATGCTGGAACTGTCCGGCGGCATGAAACGGCGCGTCATGATAGCCAAGGCGCTGAGCCATGAACCCAGGGTGCTGTTCCTGGACGAACCCACGGCAGGCGTCGATGTAGAGCTTCGGCGCGACATGTGGAAGCTGATCGGCGAATTGCGGGCGACCGGGGTCACCATCATCCTGACCACCCACTATATCGAAGAAGCCGAGGAAATGGCTGATCGGGTCGGCGTGATCGACAAGGGCGAGCTGGTTCTGGTCGAGGAGAAGGCCACCCTCATGAAAAAACTGGGGCGCAAGACGCTCACCGTTTCGCTGGGCGAACCGCTGCGTGCCTTGCCGGTCGAACTGGACGAATGGAATCTGTCCCTGAACGGCGATGGTTGCGAGATTGAATATGTGTTCGACACGCAGGCCGGGCGGACAGGTGTGTCATCGCTGCTGCGGCGGTTGGGCGACCTGGGCATCGGTTACAAGGATCTGAACACGCAGCAGAGCAGCCTGGAGGATATTTTCGTCAGCCTGGTCCATCAGGAGAAGGCGGCATGAGCCAGTTCAACCATCGCGCCATCTGGGCGATCTACCGGTTCGAACTGCACCGGTTCAGCCGCACGCTGCTGACCGGCCTGCTGGTCCCGGTTATCACCACGTCGCTTTATTTCGTCGTGTTCGGCGGCGCGATCGGGTCACGCATGACGCAGATTGACGGCGTCCCCTATGCGGCCTTCATCGTGCCCGGCCTCATCATGATGTCGATGTTCACGGAAAGCATCTTCAACGCCAGCTTCGGCATCTACATGCCCAAATTCAGCGGCACGATTTACGAACTTCTGTCAGCACCCGTTTCCGCCGTCGAAACGGTGATCGCCTATGTGGGCGCGGCGGCGACGAAATCACTGGCCGTCGGCGTCATCATCCTGATTACGGCGCATCTGTTCGTCGATATTCAGATCGACAACCCCATCGCCATGGCGGGTTTCATGATACTGATCGCCATCAGTTTCAGCCTGTTCGGTTTCATAATGGGCGTCTGGGCGCAAAGTTTTGAACAGTTGCAGGTCATTCCCATGCTGCTGATCATGCCCATGACCTTCCTGGGCGGGGCCTTTTATTCCATCCACATGCTGGCCGAGCCGTGGCGGACGATCACGCTGTTCAATCCAATCGTCTACCTGATTTCGGGATTCCGCTGGACCTTTTTCGGTCGTGGCGACGTGGGAATCGAATTCAGCCTGTTGTTCATCAGCGTGATGCTGATTGTGTGTCTGGCCGTGATCGGATGGATATTCAAAACCGGATACCGGCTGAAGAAATAGGGGGCAGGGGCGATACTGCCGCCCCGCCCCGAACCCTTAGGCGGCGGCGCTTTCCGGTGCGACCGCGAACAGGGTGACGTCCTTATATTTGGCGTCGGTTTCGTCATATAGGCCGTGCATTGCCTCAAACGTCTCGTCGAGGATGCTGACATCATTCAGCCCGACCAGCTTGAAGGTGCCAAGCTTCAGTTCACGCGGGGGACGGCCTTCCCGCTCGACCGTCACGGCGTCGATGAACATCTCATCATGACGCGTGTACAGGATGTGCGGGGCCAGCTTGACGACCAACTTATTGTAGGTCGCCATCAGGCATTTCTGGAGCGCAATCGCTTCGAAAATGGTCGTCGGGGCAGTCATGATACCATGTCATTACTGATTCGCACCGCTTGATCAATTGCTTTGTGCGCCGCAGCATGTGCACGGAATGGTTTTCGCGACGAGCAGCCGCGAGGGTTTCAGTGTTTTTTGAACAAATGGAGGATGACGACGATGACGCCGCCGATGATTAGGCCGACAATGCCCGATCCTATGGCGTTCACCACCCAGTCTGCGGCTGGCCCGACGGCGGGCAGCGCGTGGGCCGCGCCTTCCGCGATAGAGTGGATGGCGCCGGGGATCAGGTCCCAATGAAATTCATGCAGCCCATGGACGATCAGCCCGCCGCCAACCCACAGCATCGCTGCGGTGCCCACAACGGACAGGATACTCATCAGAACCGGCATGGCATGGACGAGCCCACGCCCCACAGCGCGCGCCGTGGCAGAGGAGCGTTCGGCCAAATGCAGGCCGATGTCGTCCATCTTCACGATCAGGCCGACCACACCATATACGCCAGCCGTTATCAGGATGGCGACGACGACCAGGATCACCGCCTGTTCCCACAACGGTTCCGTGGCGACCGTTCCCAGTGCAATCGCCATGATTTCACCCGACAGGATGAAGTCGGTGCGGATCGCACCGGAAACCTTCTGCTGCTCCAGCTCCGCCGAACTGTGGGTGGTCAGCGCTTCTTGCGCGACGTCATGCCCGCCCTGCAATGCTTCCAACAGCTTTTCGGCGGCCTCGAAACAGAGAAATGCGCCCCCGGCCATGAGTAGGGGCGGCAGAAGCCATGGCGCAAAGGCGCTGAGCAGAAGAGCGGCGGGCAGGAGGAAAATCAGCTTGTTGCGCAACGACCCCCGCGCGATCTGCCAGATGATGGGCAGTTCGCGATCAGGCGTCAGGCCGATGACATAGCGTGGCGTCACCGCCGCATCGTCAATGACGACCCCAGCCGCCTTCGACCCCGCCTTGCCTGCTGCGGCAGCGACATCGTCAATCGATGTGGCCGCCAGCTTGGCTATACCCGCCACGTCGTCGAGCAGCGCGATCAGACCCGAAGCCATTGATGATTTTCCCCTGTTCAAAAACGGACAAGCGCCCTCTACGCTGCCTCATAAGGTGGCGGCGGGTGAGGGGCAATAAGAGGGCGTGATGGCGTCAGGCAATGCCGCGATAATTGCCGGGAGGATCGCTGGCGGGGAAGGATTCGTCGCCCTGTTCATCCACCATGTCCCAATCGCTGACGGCGATATGCTGCTCCGCCGGTCCCGCGTCCCGCATGATGCCCGAAGACCCGACCGGAGCGCGGTCATCATGTTCCCTGGTTGTCTTGCGCGTGTGCCAGCTTTTCCAGGCGACGGTGCCAAGACCCGTGAGAAATGCCAGCTTTAACAGCCCCTTCATGATGATTTCTCCTGCGGATTATGAATATGGACCCATTCGGCCTGGTTGCCGGTGACGCCATCGGGAGGCAGGTCGAATTCGCCTTCTTCATCGGTGCCGGGGCGGGCTTCGTCGCCTTCTCCTGCCCCCGCAATCTCCCAGCGCTGGCGTAGCGCGGCATCGATCATGGCGCGCCAGACCGCCTCGTCTCCGACCGCGCGCATGGCAGCGTCGGGATCTTTCAGGATCGCCAGAAGGCTCGCCGCGTCCGCGACCCGTTCATGCCAATCGCCCGAAGCACCAGTGGCGAGATGCCGGGCGAGCCGTTCGATGAGAGAGCGCTGTTCCATGACCTGTGGAACGCCCGCCTGTTTGCTTCCGTTCCGTGCCTGTTCGTAACGACCGCGTAGCGGATTGAACGCGAATCGATGCCGATCGTTTGACACGGCGGAAGCCAGCCGATGGGAGAATATCCATGCCTCAAGGTGACAAGAGCAGCTACACCGACAAGCAAAAGCGCAAGGCCGAACATATCGAGGAAGGCTATGAAAAGCGTGGCGTTTCCAAAGGAGAGGCGGAAAGTCGCGCCTGGGCCACGGTGAACAAGGAGTCCGGCGGCGGCAATAAATCCAGTTCGGGACGCGGCAAGCCCGATACCCATGCGTCGTCGCGCAAAGGCGGGCGAAAGGGCGGCGCTGCCTCTGCCGGGCGGTCGGCTGCCGCGAAAAAGGGATGGGAAACGCGAAGGAAAAAGGTGAGCTGACCGGGTTGGGCGGGCGAACGTCGGAATGTCTTTATTGAGCATCGCTTTTGCGGAAAACCGGTTCCCACTTTTCCGCGCGATGCTCTAGGTTGTGTCTGCATTCATCTTAGCCAGATCATGGCGCACGCGAGGTGAA
>CBFHAG010000043.1:0-19233 GCA_965653535.1 uncultured Sphingobium sp. | reverse complement strand
CGGCCAGGCGATCGGGCGCGCCGTTGGGCGATCGGTGCGGACCTTTTCGACCCCCAGCTGGGTGTTGGGTGTGGGCGCGCGGCTGGACCGGATATTGCGCGGCAAGGGCGCGAAACTGACACAGGACCGGGTCAACTATTTCTGCCATCCCGACTGGGTCGTGACGAAGCGGAAGCAGCCGCCCAAGGCGCTGTGGCAGCCGCAGGTTGCGACCGAGGAAGGGTTGAAGGCCACGGCGGAAGCCTATCGGGTCAAGGGCTGGATTTAGAGTATCGTGCGCAAAAGTGGGGACCGATTTTGCGCGAAAACCGATGCTACAACAAAGAACTAGAGCGCGCGTCTTACGTCCGATTTAACGCAGCGCGCTCTAGAAGTCCCGTCGGACAGGCTATTCATCCTCCGGTGCGGGTGGGCGGGCGCGGCGTTCCGCTACAAATTCGCTGATCGCCTGACCGCTGGCGTTGAGCAGCGGATAGGTGCGCGCGTCGGAAAGCCAGTCCGGTCGCCGGGCGGTGCTGCCGTAAAATGTGTCGTAGACGAGGCTGAAGGCAAGGAAGACGAGGGTCGCGCCGATCAGACCCTTTACCGCGCCAAAGCCTCCCCCCAGCACGCGGTCCACTGGACCCAACACCGACTGGCGGGTGCGGCGGCCGATGGCGTGGGCGATGATTTTTCCAGCGCCGAACGTGATGCCGAAAACCAGGATGAACGCCAGGACAGCTGCGCCGCTGCTGGTGCCGACGAAGGGCGTCAGCAGTTCGGTGGCCGAGCTGTGGAAGAGGCGGACGGCGAAGATGCCCGAAACCCAGGCGATCAGCGACAATGTTTCGAGAACGAAACCACGCAGCAGGCCCAGGACAGCGCAGCCACCCAGCGCGAGAAGGACGAGGATATCGACGGCGTTCATGGCCGATGGGCTATCCGCGCCCAAGCATCTGGTCAACCAATTGACTGAGCGCGCGATAGCCGCTGACGGAAATGCCCTTCACTCCGTCGGCGGCGGCGGCTGGCACATAGGCGCGGTTGAAGCCGAGCTTGGCCGCTTCGCGCAGGCGCAGCGGCGAATGGGCGACGGGGCGGATCTCGCCGGAAAGTGCGAGTTCGCCGAACAGGACGACATCGGCGGGTACAGGGCGTTCTGAAAGCGCGGACATGAGCGCGGCGGCGACGGCGAGGTCGGCGGCCGGGTCCGAAAGGCGGTAGCCGCCCGCGACGTTCAGATAGACTTCGCAGGTTGAAAAGCTAAGGCCGCAGCGCGCTTCCAGCACGGCCAGGACCATGGCGAGTCGACCGCTGTCCCAGCCCACGACGGCCCGGCGGGGCGTCGCTCCACTCGACAGGCGGACGACCAGCGCCTGGATTTCAACCAGCACGGGCCGCGTCCCTTCCAGCGCGGGGAAGACGGTGGCACCGGTCACATTTTCATCGCGGTGGGTCAGGAACAGGGCGGACGGGTTCGTCACCTCCTCCAGCCCTTCGGCCACCATCGCGAAGACGCCGATTTCATCCGTGCCGCCAAAGCGATTCTTGATCGCCCGCAGGATGCGATATTGATGGCTGCGCTCGCCTTCGAAACTGAGCACGGTGTCGACCATATGTTCCAGCACGCGCGGCCCGGCGATGCTGCCGTCCTTCGTCACATGGCCGACGAGGATGAGCGCGGTGCCGCGCTGCTTGGCAAAGCGGATCAGTTCCTGGCTGGACGCGCGGACCTGGCTGACGGTGCCCGGCGCGCCTTCGATCAGGTCGCTGTGCATGGTCTGGATCGAATCGATGACGAGAAGAGCGGGCGGCTCCCCTTCCCCCAGCGTCGTCAATATGTCGCGGACCGACGTGGCGCTGGCGAGTTGAACCGGCGCGCTGCCCAGGCCCAGGCGCTGGGCGCGCAGCCGGACCTGATCGGCGGCTTCTTCGCCACTGATATAGGCGACCGACAAGCCACGCGCGGCGATGCGGGCCGCCGCCTGGAGCAGCAGGGTCGATTTGCCGATGCCGGGATCGCCGCCGATGAGCGTCGCGGAACCCGCCACGATCCCCCCACCCAGCGCGCGGTCGAATTCGGCGATGCCGGTGCTGGTGCGCGGGGGAAGTTCCACTTCGCTGTCCAGCCCTACGAGCCTAAGGGCGCGGCCACCGGTATGGAGATCGTGCCGGGCTGAAAAGACGGTTTCGGCGGCTTCTTCGGCGATGCTGTTCCATTCGCCGCAATCGTCGCACTGGCCTTGCCAGCGGTTGGAGACGGTGCCGCACTGTTGGCAGACGAATTTGCGCTTTGCCTTGGCCATGCGCGACCTATGGCGCGGCTTTGCGAACGTTTCAAGAACAAAGCGGGCGAGAGTTTGCAAGCCTATGGCAACCGGCGGGCGAGTGAGGCATTGTTTCGGGATGAAGTCCTTTCGCGTCGCCAGCTACAATATCCGCAAGGCCATAGGAACCGATCGCCGCCGCAGCCCGGAAAGGGTGCTGGAGGTGCTGAACGAAATCGACGCGGACGTGATCGCGCTACAGGAGGCCGACCGGCGATTCGGCATCCGGTCGGCGGCGATCCCGCCCTGGCTGCTGGAAAGCCTTAGCCCCTACAAGTCCGTCCCGCTGAACATCCAGGTCGATTCGATGGGCTGGCACGGCAATGCCATATTGGTGCGCAAGGAGGCAGAGGTCGGCATCCATGAGGTGTTGCACCTGCCATGCCTGGAGCCGCGCGGCGCGACCATGGCCGAAGTCACGCTGGGCGGAACGACGATGCGGTTTTTCGGCATGCATCTGGACCTGTCGGGCCTGTGGCGGCGCAAGCAGGCGGCGGCGGTGATCCATGCAGCCGCCGTGCGCGAGCTGATGCCGACCGTGCTGATGGGCGACCTTAACGAATGGAGCGCCAACCGCGGGTGCCTGGCCGATTTCGCGCGCCATTATAGCTTGGCGCCCTGCGGCCGGAGCTTCCATGCGCGGCGACCCGTGGCGCAGCTCGACCGCATCATGCATTGCGGCAAGTTGAAGCTGCTGAATTGCGGGGTGCATGACAGTGCAGCGGCGCGCAAGGCTTCGGACCACCTTCCGATCTGGGCGGAGCTACGGGTATGAAGGAGCGTGAACTTCGCCTTGCCCTAGTCTGCTATGGCGGCATCAGCCTGGCGGTCTACATGCACGGCATCACCAAGGAAATCTGGCGGCTGGCGCGCGCGAGCCGGGGATTTCATGACGGCACGGTCAGCGGCAACAGCAGCGAAGCGGTCTACCGCAAATTGCTGGAGGATCTGGAGGCTGCCAGCGGCGTGCGATTGCGCATCATGCCGGACATCATAGCGGGCGCGAGCGCGGGCGGGATCAACGGCATTTTCCTGGCACAGGCCATCGAAACCGGCCAGTCGCTGGAGCCTTTGACGGACATGTGGCTGGAAAATGCCGATGTCGAAAAACTGCTGCATCCCGACGCCCGACCGGCGCGGCGCATCACCAAATTCTGGGCAGCGCCACTGGTATGGATGGCCGCGCGGCATCCCGGCGACACGGTGGAGAAGACCGTCGCCCCCGGCGCGCGTGAGGAAGTGCGGCACAAACTGTCCCATTTCATCCGGTCCCGCTGGTTCGAACCGCCCTTTGGAGGGGCAATATTCACGTCGATGCTGCTGGACGCGTTCGACGCGATGGAGACGACGGAGCGAGGGCCGCCATTGCTGCCCGAAGGCCATCCGCTGGACCTGTTCGTCACCGTCACCGATTTTGAAGGTCATCCCCAAAGCCTGAACCTCAACAGCCCGCCGCAGGTCGTCGAAACCGAGCATCGGCTGTCGATCGGGTTTCGGGCGCGCGGGCGCGATGTGGGCGGCAAACGCCGCACATTCGCCGACCCCGCCGAACTGGTCTTTGCCGCGCGCGCCACGGCCAGTTTCCCCGGCGCTTTCCCGCCCTTCACCGTGCGCGAACTGGACCGGGTACTTGAGGAGCGTCATCGCGATTGGCCAACGCGTGACGCCTTCCTGGCACACGCACTTCCCCGGCATTGGGCGCAGGGCACGGCGGAGGACGCCATATTGATCGACGGATCGGTGTTGGCCAACGCTCCCTTCGCACAAGCAATCGGCGCCCTGCGTAACAGGCCGTCGCGTCGCGAGGTCGACCGCCGCTTCGTCTATATCGACCCAAAGCCCGGCCACCGTTCCGTGCGTTTCACCAAGCCGGGCGCACCGGAAGAAGAAGCAGGCGGTGACAGCGCCGTCCTGCCCGGATTTTTCAGGACGATATTCGGCGCGCTGAGCGACATTCCACGCGAACAGCCGATCCGCGACAATCTGGACGCGATCGATCATCATAGCTCGCGCATCCGTCGCATGGTCCGCATCCTCAACGCCCTGAGGCCGGGGATCGAGGCGGAGGTCGAAGGCGCTATCGGCAGGCTGTTGTTCCTGGATCGGCCAACCCCGGCGCGGCTGTCTGCCTGGCGCGCCAAGGCGCAGCAACGCGCCGCGAATTCGGCGGGCTTTGCCTTCCCCGCTTATGGCCACCTGAAGCTGTCCGGCATTGTCGAGGATCTGGCGGCGCTGCTGTTCCGCCTGAGCGGCGAGGAAAGCCCGCTGATGCGGGAAAGCTATCGACAGGCGCTGTGGTCGCATGTCCGGGCGATTGGGGCCGACCGACTGACGGAGGATGTGGGGCCGATTTCTCCCCCTGTGACCTTCTTTCGGACGCACGACCTGGCTTTTCGCATTCGCAGGCTGCGTTTCCTTGCGCGGCGACTGGCGGAAACGCTGGAGGTCGAATCGGAGGCTGACGCAGATGTCGTCCAAAAGATGCACGACGCCATCTACGCCGCGATCGCCCATTATACGGAGTGTGAGGGAGCGGACTTTTACAATGGCGCGATACGGGAAGCAGCCAGGGAGGTGCCCAACGATCCCGGCAAGGCGTTGGACGCCATTGCCGATGCGCGCGGGTTGAAGGAAAGGGACGAGACCGCCGACCTGATGCTGGCCGAAGCGCTGGCCGACCTGCCCAGGGCGGAACGGCGCGTGATGTTGCTTTCTTATCTGGGCTTTCCCTTTTACGACATCGCCACGCTACCGTTGCTCCAAGGACACGCCATGGATGAATATGATCCGGTCAAGGTCGACCGGATTTCTCCCGAGGACTGTTCCGCGATCCGGCCCGGTGGCGCGGAAGCGACATTGAAAGGTATAGAATTCAATAGCTTCGGCGCATTTTTCAGCAGGGCATACCGGGAAAACGACTATCTGTGGGGACGACTGCATGGCGTGGAGCGGCTGCTGGACATCGTGATTTCCGCAGTACCCATGGCAAGCCGCCTTTCCGAAGAGACGGTGCACGCCTATAGGCAAGCCGCTTTCTTGGCGATTCTCGATGAAGAGGAACAGCGGCTGCCACATGTCGCTGATCTGATCGCCATTTTGCGGGAGGAAATCGTTGGGCGCACGGGTGGGGCTGTTTCCGATGATGCTGATACTGGCGCTGGTCGCCGGTTGCCGTGATTCGTCCAGTGAAATTGCCCCAGCCGATAATGGCGTGACGCCTGCCCCTGTTGCCGCCGCCAATGTCGTGGAGGAGGCACCGCCGCCGATGGAGGTTGCCGCCGCGCCTGTCAGGCCATCCCCCAAGGTGACGGTCAAGGCGCATCCCGCGCCGCTGGGATCGCTGGACCTGCCCCCGTCCCCCGACGCCGCGCAACTGACGGCTTTCCCCGACGAAGTGACCAGTTTCATGGTGGAGCGCGACAGCTGCGATCATTTCAGGGGCGAAGAACCCTATGATGGGGAGCGGCGCGTGTTCCTGGCGGAAAGCGTCGCCAGACTATGCACCGGCACCGATGCGCGGCTGGCGACGCTGCGGCGGCGTTATGCGGACGACCCGTCCGTTGTGTCCGCATTGCGGGCCTATGAGGACCGGATCGAAACCGCCAGACGCGATTGACCGGCCGGGAGCTTGCGGCGCGGCAAGCGATGATCGCTCTATTCACGTGACGGGCTTTCGCATATGGCCCGACCATGTCCGATAATGGTCAACCCTGCCAGTTCGCGCCGACCCGCGCCCAGATCGAAGCCCTCGCGCTAGGGGCGTTGGCGCGTCTGCCCGATCCGTTCCGGTCCCATCTGTCCAACGTCGTCCTGTTCGTCGAGGAATTTGCCGATGCGCAGGTCCTGAAGGACATGGAGATTGACGATCCGTTCGGCCTGACCGGCCTTTATACCGGACGGCCAGTGGGCGATCCGGTGCAGACCGGCGACGGTCCCCCAACCGTCCATCTGTTCCGCAGGCCGCTGCTGGACGAATGGGTCGAAACCGGGGTGCCGCTCGACGCGCTGATCACTCATGTGGTGGTGCATGAAATCGGCCACCATTTCGGCCTGTCCGACATCGACATGCACGTCCTGGAGGACATGGTCGCGCCATGAGCGAGGCGGCGCTGCGCCTGTCGGGCATTGCCTGCGCGCGGGGCGGGCGGCTGTTGTTCCGGGGCGTGGACCTGACGCTGGAAGCGGGCGGCAGCGCGCTGCTGCGCGGCCCCAATGGCGTCGGCAAATCCAGCCTGATGCGCATCTGCGCCGGGCTGTTGCGGGAGGCGGCAGGGACAATCGAACGATGCGGGCGGATCGCGATGGCCGATGAGCGGCTGGCGCTGGATATTGAGCAGCCGCTGACGCAGGCACTTTCATTCTGGGCGCAGATCGATGGGGCGGACGCGGCGGCGCTGGACCGGGCATTGGCGGCGATGGCGCTGACGCCGTTGCGCGATATGCCGGTGCGGATGTTGTCGACCGGGCAGCGCAAGCGCGCGGCACTGGCGCGGGTGATTGCGAGCGGCGCGCCCATCTGGCTGCTGGATGAGCCGGGCAATGGGCTGGACGATGCGTCGCTGGCGCTGCTGGGACGCTGTGTGGAACAGCATCTGGCGGATGGCGGCATCGTGCTGGCGGCATCGCACCAGCCCTTGCCGCTGTGCGCGCCAGTGACGCTGGACCTGGCCGATTATGCCGTCGAGGACGCCGCATGAGGGTGCTGGCCCTGCTGGTAAAACGCGACCTGCGGCAGGCGTGGCAGTCCGCCGGACTGTGGTTGCCCGTCGCGTTCCTGCTGCTGGTGGCCAGCCTCTATCCCTTTGCGGTCGGACCGGACGCGGCGCTGCTGCGGCGGTCGGGCGGCGGCATGTTGTGGATTGCGGCGCTGCTGGCCAGCCTGCTGCCGGTCGACCGGCTGGTTGCGCCGGATCGCGATGCGGGGGTGCTGGACCAGCTGGCGACGCGCGGCATTGGCGAGGAAATGGTGGTGCTGGCGCGGTTGGTGGCGCACTGGCTGGGCTTTGGCCCGGCGCTGATGCTGGCGAGCCTGCCCGCCGCCGCGCTGCTGAAGCTGGACGGGGCGACCATCGGGCTGCTGGAGCTGGGGTTGTTGATCGGCACGCCCGCGCTGGCGGCGCTGGGGCTGCTGGTGGCGACGTTGACGGCGGGGCTGCGGTCGAGCGGGGCGCTGGCAGGATTGCTGGCGCTGCCGCTGGCGGTGCCGCTGCTGATATTCGGCGCGGGGACGCTAGGCGACGGAAGCGGCGCTGCGTTCAAATTCCTGGGCGCGGCTTCGCTGCTGCTGGTCGCCATCACCCCCTTTGCCGGGGGTGCGGCAATCCGGGCGGGGCGGGAATAGCCCCCCACTCGACAGCCATGCGCGAACCGGTGGCAGAGTCTGCCTGAACGGAGTTAACCCTCGCGCAGGCGTTCGTGGTGGCGGATCACTTCGTCGATGATGAAACGCAGGAATTTTTCGGTGAAGTCGGGGTCGAGATTGGCGTCCGTCGCCAGCTGACGCAGGCGGCCGATCTGCCGTTCTTCGCGACCGGGGTCGGCGGGCGGCAGCGCGTGCTGTGCCTTATATTCGCCCACGGCCTGCGTGATCTTGAAGCGTTCGGCCAGCATGAACACGAGCGCCGCGTCGATATTGTCGATGCTTTCCCGATACCGCTTCAAAGTGTCGTCCACGCCCATCCTCCATGTTTCGCGCGCTTTTTGCGCCTTCCCGCCGCCCGCGCAAGCTATTCCCGCTTGCTATCTGCATTTTGCACCGCCACATGGGCCGGTCATGACCGCACCCGCCTCCGGCAATGTCCATCCCATCAGCCACGCCAAGGGCGCGCCTTCGCTCGACCCGATGATGGCGCTCGTCGCCGACGGGATGAACCAGGTGAACGCGGTGATCCTGGACCGAATGCAGTCGCGCATTCCGCTGATCCCCGAACTGGCCGGTCATCTGATCGCGGGTGGCGGCAAGCGGATGCGCCCGATGCTGACACTCGCCTGCGCGGACCTGGTCGGCTATGCCGGGACCCGCCATTACAAGCTGGCCGCGGCGGTCGAGTTCATCCACACCGCCACCCTGCTGCATGACGATGTGGTCGACGGGTCGGGCCTGCGCCGGGGTCGCAAGACCGCGAACATCATCTGGGGCAACAGCGCCAGCGTGCTGGTGGGCGATTTTCTGTTTTCCCGGTCATTTGAACTGATGGTCGAAGCGGAATCGCTCAAGATTCTGAAGATCCTGTCCAACGCATCCGCCGTGATCGCGGAGGGTGAGGTCAATCAGCTGACCGCCCAGCGCCGGATCGATACCAGCGAAGAACAA
Source organism: uncultured Sphingobium sp. (assembly GCA_965653535.1). Lineage (GTDB taxonomy): Bacteria > Pseudomonadota > Alphaproteobacteria > Sphingomonadales > Sphingomonadaceae > Sphingobium. Next base: position 10,614 of record CBFHAG010000043.1, on the reverse strand, counting down.
TATCTGGACATTATCGGCGCAAAGACCGCCGCCTTGTTCGCCGCCGCCTGCCGCATTTCCGCCGTCGTAGCCGACCGCGACGAGTCGGAGGAAAAGGCGCTGGACGTTTATGGTCGCAACCTGGGCATCGCATTCCAGCTGATCGACGACGCCATCGATTATGAATCGGATGGTGCCACCATGGGCAAGGATGCGGGCGACGATTTCCGCGATGGCAAGGTGACGCTGCCGGTGATCCTGGCCTACGCCCGCGGACCGGAAGAGGACCGCGCTTTCTGGAAGCAGGCGATCGCTGGCAATCGGACGAGCGATGAGGATTTGGCCCACGCCACCCAGTTGCTGCGCGCGACGGGTGCCATCGACGACACGCTCGCCCGCGCGCGCCATTATGGGCAGCGGGCAATCGACGCGCTGGGTCGTTTCGATACGGGCAAGGCGAAAGCGGCGCTGGTCGAGGCCGTCGAGTTTGCGATTGCGCGGGCTTATTGAGCGGCTGGGCGGGGCTGGGCTCCTGCCATCGCAGGAACACGTGAATATATGAGGGAGGGTTGTGATCCTTTCTCCTGAAACCCTGGGCTTTCTGATCGCGGCGGCGTTGATGGCCGGGTGCATCGATGCGATGGCCGGTGGCGGGGGCCTTATCACCCTGCCCGCGCTGATGGCGGCGGGCGTCCCGCCCGTCGCGGCCGTGGCGACCAACAAGCTGCAATCATCGATCGGGACCTTTGGCACCTGCATCGCCTATGCGCGCGCGGGGCATATGGATGTGCGCGCCTATCGATGGCCGATCGCTGCCGCCTTTGCAGGATCGGTGGGCGGCGCGTGGCTGCTGCAACGGATCGATCCGTCGATCCTGGCCGGACTGATGCCGGGATTGCTGATCGCGCTGGCCGCCTATTTCACCTTTTCACCCCGGATCGGCGAGATGGACCGGCATAGCCGGCTGGGCATGGCAGGACTGAGCCTGCTGATCGGCGTCGTCGGATTTTACGACGGATTCTTTGGTCCTGGCGCTGGAGCCTTTTACGCGACCGTGTTTCTGGCGATGGGCGGGCTGGGGCTGGTGCGGGCGACCGCGCAGACCAAGGCGGTAAACCTGGCCAGCAATATCGCCGGGCTGCTGACCATGATTGCAGGTGGGCATGTGATATGGATTGCTGGCCTGGCCATGGCCGTGGGCAGCATCACTGGCGGCCAGATCGGCTCTCACCTCGCCATGCGGTTTGGGAGCCGGTTGATCCGGCCCCTGCTAATCATCATGTCGCTGGGGCTGACGGCCAAGATGCTGCTGGACCCGAAGAACCCGATCCACCAGCTGCTGTTCGGCTGACCATTGCGCTGAGGCGCGAATGGCGCGAGAGGATCGGCATGACTGCCGCCCTGCCCATTGCCCAGGTGCTTCCCATATTGCTCGACGCCCTGCGCGCCGGAAGCAATGCCGTGCTGGTCGCGCCGCCGGGCGCGGGCAAGACGACGGCGGTGGCCCCTGCCCTGCTGGCTGAGCCATGGTGCACGGGTCAGGTGCTGCTGCTTTCGCCGCGCAGGCTGGCGGCACGCGCCGCCGCTGAACGGATTGCCGAACTGATGGGGGAGCAACCGGGGGGAACGGTGGGATATGCCACGCGCATGGATTCGAAATCATCGGGCCGCACCCGCATATTGGTGCTGACCGAAGGCATTTTCGTGCGGCGGGTGCAGGACGACCCGGAATTGTCCGGCGTATCGGCGGTGCTGTTCGATGAAGTGCATGAGCGCAGTCTGGACAGCGACTTCGGGCTGGCGCTCGCGCTGGACGCACAGGCGGCCTTGCGGCCAGACCTGCGGATCGTGCCGATGTCGGCGACGCTGGACGGCGCGCGCTTCGCCCAACTGCTGGACGGCGCGCCGGTGATCGAAAGCAAAGGGCGCATTCAACCGCTGGAACTGCGCCACATCGGACGGGCGGCGGAAAAGCGGATCGAGGATGAGATGGCGGCGGCGATCCGCCGGGCGTTGCAGGAGGAAGTGGAGGGCGACATCCTGGCCTTTCTGCCCGGCGTCGCGGAAATCGAGCGCACGGCGGAACGGGTGGAAGGCGAAGCGATCGAGGTCCACAGGCTGCACGGCAGTCTGGACCCCGCCGCCCAGCGCGCCGCTATCCGCCCGTCACGCGATGGTCGGCGCAAGATCATCCTGGCGACGTCGATCGCCGAAACCAGCCTGACCATCGACGGCGTTCGGATCGTGATCGATTCAGGACTGGCACGGCGACCCCGCTATGACCGGGCGGCTGGCGTGACCCGGTTGGTGACCGAGAGGGCGAGCCAGGCAGCGGCAACCCAGCGGGCCGGGCGCGCGGCAAGGCAGCGACCGGGCGTCGCCTATCGTTTGTGGGAGGCGGCGGCGACGGCAGGCATGCCGCCCTTTGACCCGCCCCAAATATTGGAAAGCGACCTGTCGAGCCTGTTGCTGGACTGCGCCCTGTGGGGTGTGACCGACCCGGCCAGCCTGCGCTGGCTCGATCTGCCGCCTGCCGCAGCATTGAGCGAAGCCCGCAAGCGGCTGACCGTGCTGGAGGCGCTGGACATCGATGGGCGGATCACCGCCCATGGCAAGGCGCTGGCGAAGCTGCCGCTTGAACCGCGCATCGGCCATATGCTCGTGCGGGCAAGCGACCTGGGGCTGGCGCATGTGGCTGCGGAGATCGCCGTGCTGCTGGGCGAGCGCGGCGTAGGCGGGCAGGAAGCCGACCTGTCGCAGCGGCGGGTGCGCTGGCGTCGGGAAAGCGGCAAGCGGGCGGATGCGGCGCGGGCGATGGCGAAGCGGTGGGCGCGGCTGGTGCCAGAGCGGAAGGCCGATCGGGAGGCAGGGCAGCCGGGCGATCACGATACGGGCCTGTGTCTTGCCCTCGCCTTTCCTGACCGGGTGGCGAAACGGCGATCCGCCGATGGCGCGGAATGGGCAAGTGTGGGCGGGCGCGGTTTCCGGCTCGATCCGTTAAGCCCGCTGGCGCGCGAGGACTGGCTGGCGGTGGGTGAGGTGCAGGGCAGCGCTGCGGGTGCGCGCGTCCTTTCCGCCGCACCAATCAGCGAGGCAGAGGTGCTGCGCCTGTTCGGCAACCATATCGCCGAATATCGCACCGTGCGCTTTCGCGCCGAAACCGGCGGGATCGAAGCGTTGCGCGAGCGTCATCTGGGCGCGATGCGTCTATCATCGGGGTCCGACGACCGACCGGACCCGGACGCCGTGGCGCAAGCGTTGATGCACGGCGTGCGGCAAGGTGGGCTGGACCTGCTGCCCTGGTCCGATGCGGCCCAATCTCTGCGGATGCGTGCCGGTTTTGCGGGGGTGGACGCGTTTTCGGACGAAGCGCTGATGGCGACGCTGGATGACTGGCTGCCTTCACTGCTGACGGGCAGGCGGCGATTGTCGGACATCGACCGGTCGCAATTGTCCGCCGTGCTGGAAGGGCTGATCGGCTGGGACGGCAAGCAGCAGCTTGACCGACTGGCCCCGCCCGATTTCCGGTCCCCGGCAGGAAGCAGCCATGCGATTGACTATATGGCCGAAGGGGGACCGCGCGTCGAGTTGCGCCCCCAGGCGCTGTTCGGCCTGAGCGAACATCCGGTTGTGGGAAGCCAGCGCATTCCACTGGTCCTTTCCCTCACGTCGCCTGCCGGGCGGCCGATCCAGACGACGCGCGACCTGCCCGGTTTCTGGGCGGGCAGTTGGAGCGCGGTGGCCAAGGAAATGCGCGGACGATATCCCCGGCATCCATGGCCGGACGATCCGGCGGGCGCAGCCGCGACGCTGCGCACGAAACGCGCCGATGCTCGTGCCAAGCCTTGACTTTGCGCCATGCGCTGGTGCAACGCAAAGCCGGTTTCCCAAAGGGAGTTTGACGCTTCGATGTCCGCGCGCATCCACCAGATTCAGAAGAACGCCATGCAATCGGGCAAGGCGCGCACCAGCACATGGGTGCTGGAATATGCGGCGTCCGAAGCCAAGCGTCCCGATCCACTGACCGGTTGGGCCGGTTCAGGCGACACGCAGACCCAGGTGCGGCTGAACTTCCCCAGCCAGGCGGCGGCGATTGCCTATGCCGAAAAATACGGCCTGTCCTACACCGTCATCGCGACCCCACCCAAGACGTTGAAGATACAGGCCTACGCCGACAACTTCCGCTGATCGCGCCAGGGACGGCACAATCAGGCGCGATGATGCCCGATTACCGCCTTATTCCCTTGCCAAGAGGCAGCGCTTGGGGGCAAAAGCCGCCCTTTGACGGGAAAGCCTGAAGACATAATGACGGATCGCCAGCAGATTTTCGACAACATCGCGGCGCAGATCGCTCCCTTCAACAAGAAGGGCGTCGAACTGACCGAAGCCACATCCTTTGCGGGCGACCTGGAATGGGACAGCCTGACCGTCATGGACTTCGTGGCGGCGATCGAGGATGAATTCGACATCATCATCACCATGAACATGCAGGCAGAGATCGAAAATATCAGCCAGCTTGTGGACGCCGTGGCGAAGTTGAAGGGCTGAACCGCCCAAGGATAGATATCCGTTCGCCCTGAGTAGCCATTAAGCTTGTCGAAATGGCGTATCGAAGGACCGGAACTGGGCGCGAATGCTTCGATACGGGCCTTCGGATTTGCTCGGTCCCTACTCAGCACGAACGGACAGGGGACATGATATGACCGACGCCGCTGAAACCGCCACCGACGCCCATACACCCGCTGAGGTGGCCGGGGCGCGTGACCTGTTTTCCAAATTCGATCCGTTGATCGCGGAGCGCGAGGCGCTGTTGGCGACGGGCGTGCGCGATCCGTTCGCGATCGTGATGGACGAAGTAAAGTCCCCTACCCTTGCCGTCATCAAGGGCAGGGAAACGATCCTGCTCGGCACCTATAATTATATGGGCATGACGTTCGACCCGGACGTGGTCGCCGCTGGCAAGAAGGCGCTGGACGATTTCGGCGCAGGCACCACCGGCAGCCGCGTGCTCAACGGCACCTATCTGGGGCACACAGAAGTCGAAAACGCGCTGAAGGATTTCTACGGCACGTCGGGCGCGATGGTCTTTTCGACCGGCTATCAGGCGAATTTGGGCATGATTTCGACGCTGGCGGGCCGGGGCGATTATGTCGTGCTGGACGCGGACAGCCATGCGTCCATCTATGACGGCTGCTTCCTGGGGGATGCGGAAGTCGTCCGTTTCCGCCACAACAGCGTCGAGGATCTGGACAAGCGCCTAGGCCGCCTGCCCGCCGACGCGCAGAAGCTGGTCGTGCTGGAAGGCGTCTATTCGATGCTGGGCGACGTCGCCCCGCTGCCGGCAATGGTGGCTGCGGTGCGTAAGCATCCCAACTGCATGATCCTGGTGGATGAAGCACATGGCATGGGCTTTTTCGGCCCCAATGGCCGGGGCGTCTATGAAGAACAGGGTGTCGAGAAGGATGTGGACTTCGTCGTCGGCACATTCTCCAAATCGGTCGGCACGGTGGGCGGTTTCTGCGTGTCCAACCATCCCAAGTTCGAAGTGCTGCGCCTGGTCTGCCGTCCCTATGTCTTTACCGCTTCGCTGCCGCCCAGCGTCGTCGCGACTGCCGCCACGTCGATCCGCAAGCTCATGGATGCAGGCGAAAAGCGCGCGCACCTGTGGAAAAACAGCAAGCGGCTGCACAAGGGGCTGACTGACCTTGGCTTCACGCTGGGCACGAAGGAGCCGGAATCGGCGATCATCGCGGTCATCCTGACCGACCAGACGCAAGCCGTGGCCATGTGGCAGGCGCTTCTGGAACTGGGCCTGTATGTCAACATGGCGCGTCCCCCGGCCACACCTGCGGGAACTTTCCTGCTGCGTTGCTCGCTGTGCGCGGAACATAGCGATGAGCAGGTCGGACAGATCATCACCATGTTCGAAGCGGCGGGACACGCCACCGGCGCGATCGGCTGACCGACGGAGAATATCCTTCGCACGACGAGCCGGGCGACAGGCGGGACGAATTGCGCAGATGAAGAGGAACCGCTTCATCCATTATATTCCGCCAGCAACACTGTTCGACTAACGTGCCGATAATGCCGGACAGCTATTATATGGAAGAGCAGGCGACAGGATGGCAGGCCGCGGTAGGGCGCTTCCTGCCGCTGATCCTCGTCGCCCTGCTGATAGGTTCGCTCGGCACCCTGCTCTATAATGCCAGCAACGCGGCGCGCGACCATGAACGCGCGCTCCAGGAACAGCGCCGCAGTTTCGAGATCATCGCCGTCGCCCGCGCGTTCGAGGCCAAGGCCGCGCGCGCCGAAGTCACGCTGGCCCGCTATGTCATCAGCCTTGACCCCGACGTCGGCCGATTATTCCAGGATCAATGGCGCACCGCTTCCAGCCAATTGAAGCTGCTGGCTTATGCCACCCGCAAGTCGGGATGGCAGCGCAACAATGTGCGAGAGTTGCAGGAAGCCTTTACGCAGCGCGGCAAGACGCTCGCCGAAATCGGCCTGCGCACTACCTATGACCAGAAAATGACCGCGCTGGGCCAGTTTCATCGCGCCGGGCGGTCGCCTGAGCTGCAGCGGATCACTGTTCTTCTGGACCGCGTCATCCGGGCCGAAAATGCGCGCCTGCAGGAACGCAGCGTCGCTGTGACGCTCGCAGGCAACCGTACCGAATGGGTCGGCAAGACGTCGCGCCTGTTCGGGCTGGTCCTGCTGGTCTGCGTGCTGTTCGCGCTCTGGATCGCGAACGCCGCCTATACAGAGCGGCGCAATGCTGGGCGCATGGCGCAAATGGAGGCGGAACGCGCCGACCGGATGGAAGCCGCCGTCGCGGCGCGCACCGCCGAACTTTCGGACGCCTATGAGCAGCTGAAAAAGGAAACGGCCGATCGCGCGGTGGCCGAGGAAAATCTGCGGCAGATGCAGAAGATGGATGCCGTGGGACAGTTGACCGGCGGCATTGCGCATGACTTCAACAATATGCTGGCGGTCGTTGTCGGCGGGCTGGAACTGGCCAAGCGCAAACTTCGCCTGAAACCGAAGGAGGCCGCCCACCATCTGGACAATGCGATGGAGGGGGCAACCCGCGCCGCCGCCCTGACGCGCCGCCTGCTCGCCTTCGCCCGGTCCGAGCCGCTATTGCCCAGCGCGGTGGCTCTTGACGCTCTGGTGTCGGGCATGGCCGACCTGATCGACCGTTCCATCGGCGACCAGATCAAGGTGTCGATCGTGAACCGGGCCGAAGGCTGGCGCATCTTTGTCGACCAGCATCAGATGGAAAATGCCATCCTGAACCTGTGCGTGAACGCGCGCGATGCGATGGATGGGCGAGGCGAGTTGATCATCGAAACCGCGCAAGTGCATTTGGCGGCCAATGAAGTCGGCGAATGCGCGGAAGGCGACTATGTCATGCTTAGCGTGACCGACGATGGCTGCGGCATGAGCCCGGAGGTTGCCGCGCGGGTGTTCGAACCTTTCTTCACCACCAAGCCGGTCGGCAAGGGCACGGGCCTGGGCCTCAGCCAGATTTTTGGCTTCGTGCGGCAGAGCGAAGGCGAAGTCCGCATCGAATCCGAAGAGGGCAAGGGCACCAGTGTCCATGTCTATCTGCCGCGCAAGGTCGGGGCAGAGGCAGATGAGAGCGCCGAGATCGCCCCTGCGGAGCGGGAGCCGGTGCTGCACCCCCCCACTCGCATATTGGTGGTGGAAGACGACCCGCGTGTGTTGAACCAAACGATGGCGGCGCTGGCGGAGCTTGGGCATTTGCCCGTCGCCTGCGAGCATCCGTCGCAGGCCGCAAAACTTCTGGCCAGCTATCGCGACATCGGCCTGATCGTCAGCGACGTGCTGATGCCCGACATGACCGGGCCGGAAATGATACGCAACCTACCCGCCACCCATGCGCATGTACCGGTGCTGTTCGTCACCGGCTATGCGGGCGATACAGCCATCAGCGCCGATTTCGGCGGCCATGAGGTTTTGCGCAAACCCTATACGCTGACAGGCCTTTCCCATGCCCTGTCCCTGGCGCTTAACGGATCGCACCGCCCCGGAACAGCCGCGGCAGCAGAGTGATCGCGCCCAGCAGCGGCCAGCGTCGCTGCCAAGGCTTGATCTGGATCGCCGTTCCCGCGTGCCGGTTGATCTTCCACGCCAGATAATCGATGCCACCCGCATAGGTGAAGCTCGCCTTCGCCAGTCGGATGACCGACAGCCATTTGCCGCGCCGTTGCAAGCGCCGCCAGCGCACGGCGGCCTGTTTCGGATCGGGCGATGGCGTCAGTCCCTGGGCCAGAGCCGCTTCACCGAAACGGCGGTAGCGGTCGGGATCGGCATCGACGATCGAAAATGACCGTCCCTTCCGCTCCGCGCGCAATTCCGCATTGTAGGTGAGGGAAAAGCCGGTCTTCCACAGGGTCAGAACATCCTGCTGACCCTGCGTCATGGGCCGGGCGAGCGACAGCAGCGTCGGCGCGGACTGGGCGACAGCGCTGATGGCGCGATGGCGGGCGAGATCATTCGCCGCCCACAAAAGCCGCGATGGCTGAGCGAACCGTGCCCAGACCGAGACATTGTCCGCTGCGGGGCTATTCAGCCGGGCAAAGTCCTCTTCCGATAGGACCGCATATTTGGCGATCAGGCCGCCATGTTCAAACGGAAAGACATTGGGGGGGATCAGGCGGTTGGCGCTGGCCAGCCAGCTTTTGCCGTAAGCCGCCGCATAGTCCGACACGATCAGGTAGAAATCGAGCATCAGCCCGTCGAGATTTTCCTCCCGCAGGCAGGAGCCGTAGAAGAGGACCGCTCGGGCGGCATCGGGATATCTGGCCGCGAGCGCCCCCGCCATCGCGCTGGCGCGCGGGTCGGCGGGGGCTGAAAGTTCGGCTGTGACGAGGGCGATGAGCGGATTGGACATTGGAATGCCGCCATATCGATTCCGTTCGGGATTGTCGAAGGGCGTGGTTTGGAGAAGGCGGGCGGGGGTCGCTAAAGGTGGTATTGGGGAAATACGCGAGCTTTCGCCATTTCCCCTCCACCATGCTCCGCATGGTCCCCCTCCCCACGCCTGCGGCGTAGGGAGGATTGAGTATTTATCGCTTGTGGTAGGTCAGGGTGAGGTTGTTGGCTGGCATGGCCGCTCGTCCTGTCCGCTCAAATCCATATTCGTTGGCCAGCCCGTCGATGTCTGTCACATTGCGCAGGCCCCACCGGGCGTTGCGCTCTTTCAAGGAGCGGTCGAACGCCAAATTCGACGGTGCAGTCTCCACATCATCTTCGATATATGGGCCATAGAGGATTAGGGGCGCGCCAGATTGCAGCATATGCGCGCTGCCCTTGAACAACCCTATCGTCGCCGCCCACTCGCTGATGTGGACCATGTTGATGCAGACGATCGCGTCAGCATTCCCGATCGGCCAGACCTTTGCGGCGTCGAGTTGGATCGGGGCCAGCAGATTGGGAAGGTCAGCATCCCTGCGCCACGCTTCAATCGACGCGAGCGCGGTCGGATCAGGGTCGCTGGGCTGCCAGTTCAGGTTCGGCAGCGCGGTGGCGAAATACACCGCATGTTCGCCGCTGCCGCTTGCCACTTCCAGCACCAGGCCGGACGGGGGAAGCTCATCGCGCAATATGGTCAGGATCGCGTCGCGGTTGCGCTGGGTGGCGGGGGCGTGGCGCTTACCCGGCAAGGCGCTGTCCGTCATTCTGCCGCCTGCGCCAGCGCCGGGTCGGCCCAGGTAAGGACCGGCTTGCGCGCGGCCAGTGTTTCATCCAGCCGACGGCGCGGGGCGTGGTAGGGCGCTCCCTTCAGCGCCTCATCCCCCGCCTTGGCCCGTTCGGCCAGGCTGCGCAGCGCCATGATGAACTGGTCCAGCGCGGCCTTGCTTTCCGTTTCGGTCGGTTCGATCAGCATCGCGCCGTGGACGACCAGCGGAAAATACATGGTCATCGGGTGGAAGCCCTCGTCAATCAGCCCCTTGGCAATGTCGAGCGTGGTGAAGCCTTCGGCCAGACCCTTGTCGCTGAACAGCGCCTCATGCATGCACGGGCCGCTGCCGCCGAACGGCGCGTCCAGCACATCGTCCAAGCTGCGCAGGATATAGTTGGCGTTCAGCACCGCGTCGCTCGCCACCTGGCGCAGGCCATCCGCGCCGTGGCTCAATATATAGGCCAGCGCGCGTGTGAACATGCCCATCTGGCCGTGGAAGGCGACCATACGGCCAAAGGTCGAACGATGATGCTGCTCGGCGGTTTCTTCCTCCACCAGCACGAACTGGTCGCCCTTGCGTTCAACGAAGGGCAGCGGCGCAAAGGGGGTCAGCGCTTGTGACAGCACCACCGGACCGGAACCGGGACCGCCGCCGCCATGGGGCGTCGAAAAAGTCTTGTGCAGGTTGATGTGCATCGCATCGACGCCCAGGTCGCCGGGGCGAACTCGCCCGACGATGGCGTTGAAGTTCGCGCCGTCGCAATAGACGAAGGCTCCGGCGGCGTGGACCGCGTCGGAGATCGTCTTCATATCGCGTTCGAACAGACCGCAGGTGTTGGGGTTGGTAATCATCACCGCCGCCACGTCGGGACCCAGCCGGGCCTTCAATGCTTCCAGATCGACGCGGCCATCGGGCGTCGCCGGAA
>CBFHAG010000042.1:0-19523 GCA_965653535.1 uncultured Sphingobium sp. | reverse complement strand
ATGTAGGTGAGCGCGATGATCACGCGCTTGTTGGTCGGGATGTTCACACCCGCGATACGTGCCATGGTAATCTGTTCTCCTGCTCCACAGGGCGGTTGGCGCCGTCCCATCTCAAAGCGTCCGGGCCGAGACCTAGAAGGACTTCGACCGATTCGATAGCCCCCGAGACGCAAAAAAGACGGCCAGTGCCATGCACTGCCGCTCACCAGCGTGTCCGGGATAGGCCGTGCCCTAGCGATTCGGCCCGATGCTGTCAACTTTTGGGCTGCCAGATCCGGCCTGAAAGTTACCTAATGTGATGGGCGAGCGGGAGGCTCATGTTCGGCATAGGACGGCGCGTCGGTCAGGATTTCCATGTCTATAATATGCTTTGTGCCTTTTCGGGTTGAAGCGCGGGGGCGGCCTCGGGCATGGAAGGAGGATGCGCTCTTATGTGACCACCGCCCCGTTCGCGTCCCTGATGCTCCTGCTCACAGCATGCGTGGGAGCGCCTGATCAGCCAGCGCCCCCTGTGCCGACGCAGCGCCCCGTGCCTGCACCGGCACCTGCGTCGCCGCCCGCCGCAGCGCCGGCCGAATGGCAGGATCGGGCGACCACACCTGGCAACTGGACCTATCGCGCTGAAGGCGCCGGGTCGGTCGCATCCTTCGGCGCGCCAGGGCGCGCGTTGATGACGATGCGCTGCGATGTTGTGGCGCGCCAGCTTAGCTTCGCCCGCGCCGGGACCGGAAAAGGCTTAATGACGGTGCGGACAAGCTATGGCGCGACCAACTGGCCCGCAGTTGCTACCCCGACAGCCATTGTCGCGATGCGAGCCGCCACGGATGCGACGTTGGACCAGATCGCCTATAGCCGTGGCCGTTTCGCGATAGAGGTTCAAGGGGTTGACATGCTGATCCTGCCCGCTTGGGCAGAGGTGAGCCGCGTGATCGAGGATTGCCGACGCTGAGGCCGGGATGGCGGCTGATGTGGCACATTTTGTGCCCTTTACGCGATGCCGGCACCAAATCGGCTTATTTAGCGGACGCGCAAGTATGATTCGAAAAAAGAATATTACAAGTCTTGTTTGTGCGCCCCATCTGATTCACAGTCCATTTCGTGGCCAGGTGCAAAGGTCGAGTAAAGCCGGGTCGCGCGGGCTTTAACAAGCGAAAGGAGGTGATCCGATGTCTCATGGTTCAGCAGTGAGGTCGGTCAAGTCCCTTCGGGAAACGCGCCGCTGAGCGACGCCATCTGTGTCGATTTTTGATGAGCATGCTTTGGGTCGCCCCGCGATGTCCGTGAGGACGTCGCCCGCTCGTCGAAAATAGCGCGAACATCGTTTCCCTGGGTGGCGCTTCTGGTCGCTGACCATGTCAATGATGGGCCGTCGGGATTATCTGCCCCGACGGCCCCTCTCATGTGTCAGGGGCGACATTGCGAGGTCCGGTGCACCCCGTTGCTGTTTGGGGCGATGCCCTACCGCTCCGTTCCCTTAGATTTTCCCCATGCGCGGGCAGCGGTGTAGCCCAGATAGCCCGTTCCGAACAAAGCATAGAGCGGTTCGGGCAGAGCGTTGAAATAGGCCTGCATCGCCCCGATGATCGCCTGCGCGATATCGGGCCTTGCTCCACCGATCAGGCCCAGCGGCACCGACCACAGCAGCAACCCGTACATCACATAAAGAAAAGCCGGCCTTGCACGCGCCGTCCATGGGTCAGGTGTTGAGACCCGCCGTCTCGCAATAGGCATGGATCTAGCCTCCTTAACCGATACGGTTCGCAAGCCAGCCATATAGAAATGCTTCGTTGGCTGGTCGACTTTCCGCTAGCGCCAGATATCGTTCACCCTGCAGCGCTTCGATCGCCTTGAGCAACACCGTTTCGCCCTGCTTTCCACGTAGCGCCGTAAACGCCCCCAAAGCCGCGAGTGTTTTGCCTCCCACCACGCGATCGACTTTCAGGTCGGGATAATCCTTCTGGTTCCGGTTAAGCGCATTCAGTGCACGTTGCAGAAATCCCGTCGCGGTGGCGGTCCCCATATTCACGCCCGTGTCGAACAATTCGGCGGCGACGTGAGGGGTGATCCCGGCGACAAAGCCATAGCCAGGCCGTTCCCAATATAGCTGCCGATAAATTGCCGCCGCCTTTGCTCGGGGAAGGGCCTTCATATGTCCCGAATAGCCATTGGTTCGCGCTACCGCCTGGGTGATTCCGAAATGTGTCGGTCCACCGCGATCGGCGGGATGGTCGCTATAGCCACCTTCACGTGCAATCACTTCATCGATCAATACCGAAATGTCCATCGATCCGCCTTCCCTGTCATTGAAGGCGAGTTATTTATCCCATTTGGTTCGCTGTAGGACAGAAAAATCTTTCCTGCACTGTGGAATGGGCGTGGAAAAGTGAAGAAAGGAGAGGGGGAAAGGCGAGGCGACGATTGGCGATCGCGCGGCCTTTCAATATTTGGTCGGGACGAGAGGATTCGAACCTCCGACCCCCACACCCCCAGTGTGATGCGCTACCAGGCTGCGCTACGTCCCGACCGGAGGGGCGGCACATAGAAGCATGTCGAACAACATGCAAGGGTTTGAGCGAAGCCTTTTTGCCTTGGCGTGCAATCCCTAATCATGTTGCCTCCAAAGCCGCATCTGTGTTAGCCGCGCGCCCTTGGTCCGTGGGCGCATCATGCGCACCCACGGCTCGACAAGACAATAAGGCGAAAGTCCCACCATGTTCATATCCCCAGCCTTTGCCCAGACCGCAGGCGAACCATCGTCCGGCGCTTCCATGCTGGTTCAGGTCGCCCCGCTGGTCCTGATCTTCGTCGTCTTTTATTTCCTGCTGATCCGTCCGCAGCAGAAGCGAATGAAGGACCATAAGGCAAAGATCGATTCGGTGAAAAAGGGCGATCAGGTCGTGACCGGTGGTGGCCTGGTCGGCAAGGTGGTGCGGGTAGACGAAGTCTATTGCGACGTTGAACTCGCGCCGGGCATGAAAGTGAAGGCGGTGAAATCCACGCTGACCGACGTGGTCAATCCCGCCACTGCCAAACCTGCGAACGACTGAACGCACGATGCTGAATTTCTCGCGCTGGGCCGTTGCCGGGATCCTGTTGCCATTGCTCATCGGCATCCTGTGTGCGGTGCCGAGCTTCCTGCCCGATAATGTAGTGGAAAAACTGCCCCGATCGCTGCAGACGCGCGTCAATCTGGGGCTGGATCTGTCGGGCGGCAGTCATCTGCTGCTCGAAGCATCGACCCAGGATGTCGCCAGGCAGCGGCTCACCAATATGGAGGAGCAGGTCCGCACCGAATTGCGGCGGGGCGGGGAACGCATCGCGATCGGCGACATTTCCAGCCGCGACGGCAAGCTGAGCTTCATGGTCCGCAACCCGGCGCAGGTCGATGCCGCAGTCGAGCGCATTCGACCGCTGACGCAGGGCGCGGGGCTCACCGGCCAGCGCGACTTCAATGTCGAGGTGGTGAACAGCTCGACGGTCGTCATCACGCCGACTGATGCGGGCATCAACAATGCCGTCAAGAGCGCGATGGAAGTCGCGACCGAAGTCATCCGCAAGCGGATCGACGAGATGGGCACGCGCGAACCCACTATCCAGCAGCAGGGCGGCAACCGGATCGTCGTGCAGGTGCCGGGGCTTCAGGACCCCAAGGCGCTGAAGGATCTTCTGGGCCAGACCGCGAAGCTGGAATTCAAGCTGGTCGATACCAGCGCGAACCCGTCCGAAGCCGCGCAGGGCCGCGCGCCGGTCGGAAGCGAAGTGCTGCCCTATCCCGACAATCCGTCGGGCGTGCCGGTGATTGCGGTCAAGCGGCAGGTAATGGTGTCGGGCGAAGACCTGACGGACGCGACCCAAGGCTTTGACCAGAATAACCAGGCGATCGTCAACATCCGCTTCAACGGGTCGGGCGGTCGGAAATTCGGGCAGGTCACGTCGCAGAATGTCAATCGCCCCTTCGCCATCATCCTGGATGGCAAGGTCCTGTCGGCACCCAATATCAACGAGCCGATCTTGGGCGGGTCCGCCCAGATCAGCGGCAATTTCACCGTGGAAAGCGCCAATCAGCTGGCCATCGCGCTGCGTTCGGGCAAGCTGCCTGTCGCGCTGACGGTGGTGGAGGAGCGGACCGTCGGACCGCAACTGGGCGCTGACTCGATCCGGGCGGGCCTTCTCGCCTCGCTCATCGCGGTTGTCGCGGTCGCTGCCTTCATGTTTGTCAGCTACGGTCGTTTCGGCATCTATGCGAACATGGCGGTCGCGATCAACGTGCTCGTCATATTGGGCGTGATGGGGATGCTGGGCGCGACGCTGACTCTGCCCGGCATCGCAGGCTTTGTGCTGACCATCGGCACGGCGGTCGATGCCAACGTGCTCATCTACGAACGTATCCGCGAAGAACGGCGGCGCGGGCGAGGTGTCGTGCAGGCGATCGAGTTCGGCTATAAGGAAGCCAGCCGCACGATTTTCGAAGCGAACGTCACCCATGCCATCGCTGGCGGCATCATGCTGGCGCTGGGTTCCGGCCCGGTCAAGGGCTTCGCCATCGTGCTGCTGATCGGCATCGCCACCAGCGTGTTCACCGCTGTCACCTTCACCCGCCTGCTCGCGGCGCGCTGGCTTCGCACCAAGCGCCCGACCGAGATCCACATTTAAGGGGCCGGGAGGAAAGACCCATGAAACTTCTGAAGCTCGTCCCTGACAATACCAATATCGGCTTTGTAAAGCTGCGCCATTGGGCCTTTGCCCTGACCGCGCTGCTGACCGTGCTGGCCGTTGGCGCGACCGCCTATCGCGGGCTGAACCTTGGCGTTGATTTTGTCGGCGGCCTGATGATCGAGGCGAAGTTTACAGAGCCGCCAAAGCTGGACCGCGTGCGCAGCACGATCGACCGACTTGGCGTTGGCGATGGCTCCCTGCAACAATTTGGCGATCCCCGAACGGTGCAGATCCGTCTGTCGCTTCCCGAACAGGGCGGCGCGGGCGCGGCCAATGCGGTCGTTGAAAAGGCACGCAAGGCGATGGCGGCTGAATTCCCCGGCGTCACCTTTTCCCGTTATGACACGGTGTCGGGCAAGGTGTCGGGCGAACTGATCCGCAATGGCGTTCTGGCCGTCATGCTGGCGGTGATTGGCATCGCGGTCTTTTCCTGGTTTCGGTACGAATGGCAATTTGGCGTGTCGACCTTCGTCGCCATCATGCACGACGTGCTGATGGCGCTGGGCTTCTTCGCCATCACCCAGCTGGAATTCGACCTTAATATTGTCGCCGCCGTGCTGACCATCGTGGGCTATTCGATCAACGACAAGATGGTGATCGACGATCGTATCCGCGAAAATATGCGTAAATATCGCAAGATGGACATGAAGGCGTTGATCGACCTGTCCGTCAATGAAACGCTGCCGCGGACGGTCATGACATCGGTGACCATCATGCTGGCGCTGGGCGCGCTGCTGCTATTTGGCGGCCATGTGCTGCGCGGCTTCACCGCGGCCATGATGCTGGGCATCATCGTGGGCACCTATTCGTCGGTCTATGTATCGTCTTCGCTGCTGATCACGCTGGGGCTGGCCCCGCAGCTGGGGGAGGGCAAGGGGAGCAAATCCGGCCTGGCCGCCCAGGCGGAACGCGTGGGGCCGCGCGATGACGGGGCAAGGCCCTGAACGGCCAGACTTCTGGAAAGGGGCGCAGTGGTATCGAACTGCGCCGGGATGAAACGGGGCAGGGGCCGGTCGTCACCGGCTTTTCAGGACGCGGCTTTCGCGTCAGGGATGATGTTTTTCCGACAGGCTTGCTGCTGAGCCCAACGACGGCATGGGCGTGGGATGATGCCCCCGCCGTGGAGGCGTTGACATTGGCGACGTTGGGAAACCTGCTGGACATACAGCCCCGGCCGGAATTTCTGCTGCTTGGGACCGGCGGTCGCCTGGCGCAACCGTCCCGACAGTTCGTCCGCGACCTTGAGGCGATGGATATCGGCGTCGAGGCGATGGACAGCCGTGCTGCCGCCCGCGCATGGGGCGTGTTGCGCGCGGAAGAACGATGGATCGTCGCTGCCCTGCTGCCGCTTTGAAGTGACAGCCCGCTTCGCCCTCGCAGCTGGCGAAGCGCGGCATGTCATTGCTCTTCCAGCCCTGTCTTGCGCTTTGCCGCACATCCGCATAGTCTTGGCACCAAGTTCCGCACCCGTCGGTGTCGGCGAAGAAGAAAAGAGATACGGCCATGGTGCAGCACAGCCGCCCATCGCCGCAGAGTTCCGGTCCCGCCGGAGGTGTTTCGGGCAAAAGCGCCCGTTCCGGCCCGGCTAATGGGAGCAAGGCTGCGGCCATTACTCCCCCGTTGAAGCAGCGGGGCACATTGCCTCATCCGCCACGCGGTCGGCGGGCCTATGCGGCGATCGACCTGGGCACCAATAATTGCCGGCTGCTGATCGCCAAGCCGTCTTCGGATGGGTTCATCGTCGTCGATGCCTTTTCCCGCATCGTGCGGCTGGGCGAGGGCCTCGCCGCGACGGGCCGGATCAGCGACGAAGCCATTGAACGCGCGATTTCAGCCCTGGCCATCTGTGGCGACAAGCTGCGCCGCCGCCACGTCACCCTGGCGCGGTCGGTCGCTACCGAAGCCTGCCGCCGCGCCATCAACGGGGCAGAGTTCATCCAGCGCGTCTATCGCGAAACGGGCATCGCGCTCGACATTATCAGCGCACAGGAGGAAGCCCGGCTGGCGGTCATGGGTTGCCATGTGCTGCTGGAGCCAGGGGATGGCCCGGCGTTGATCTTCGACATAGGCGGCGGATCGACCGAGCTGGTGCTGGTGGATGCCAATTGTTCGGGCGTGCCCCATATCGTTGACTGGGTCAGCGCGCCCTGGGGCGTGGTTTCGCTGACCGAGAGCGAGCCGTTCGATCATGCCGATCCGTCCGAGCGGGTGAATGCTTATGCGCGGATGCGGGAGCGGGTGGCCGATGCCTTTGCCCCGCTCGCTCGCCGTCTACCACGCCAGCCTTCGTCGATCCGGCTGTTGGGCACGTCCGGGACCGTGACGACGCTTGCCAGCCTGCACCTCAACCTTCCTCGCTATGACCGGCAGGCGATTGACGGGTTGATTGTTCCTTCGGCATCGATGCGGTCCATTTCCAGCCGGCTGGCGACGATGCCGTTGGCCGAACGGCAAAAGCTGCCCTGTATCGGCACGGAACGGGCCGATCTGGTGGTCGCCGGGTGCGCGATCCTGGAATCAATACTCGACATCTGGCCCGCCGAACGGCTGGGCGTCGCCGACCGGGGCATCCGGGAAGGCATATTGCGCGGCCTTATGGACCGCGATGGAGCAAGAATGTGAGGGGCGCAGGCGCAGGCAAGGTCCGGGTGAAGACGGCGAAAGGGCGCACCGCCCAGTCCACGCGCTGGCTGGAACGGCAACTCAATGATCCTTATGTCCGCCGGGCGAAAGCGGAAGGGTGGCGCAGCCGCGCGGCCTTCAAACTGATCGAGCTGGATGAGAAATTCCACTTTGTGAAAGGTTCGCGCGCCGTCGTTGATCTGGGCGTCGCGCCCGGCGGCTGGGCGCAGGTGGTGAAAAAATTGTCGCCCAAGGCGAAGGTGGTCGGCATCGACCTGCTGCCGACCGACCCGATCCCGGACGTGACCCTGTTCCAGATGGACTTCATGGACGACAAGGCCCCGGCGCTGCTGGCCGAAACTTTGGGGGAAGCGCCTGACCTTGTCATTTCCGACATGGCGGCGAACACGGTCGGCCATCCACAAACGGACCATCTGCGCACCATGGCGCTGGTGGAAGCGGCAGCATGGTTCGCCGTGGAAAATTTGCGTAAGGGCGGGACATTCGTAGCGAAGGTCTTCGCCGGTGGCACCGACGCAGACCTGCTGGCCGTGCTGAAAAAACATTTCACGACCATCAAACATGCAAAGCCCCCCGCCAGCCGGAAGGGTAGTGTGGAATGGTTTGTCGTGGCCCAGGGGTTCAAGGGCCGGCAGGACGAACAGGACTGACCCGCTTTTCAGCGCGGCTACTTTACAGACATTGGGGGCAATTTGGTTTCGACGGTATCGACGGTCGCCTATCTGGGGCTGGACGCGCGCAGCGTGGAGGTTCAGTGCCAGCTCGTTCCGGGCCTGCCCAATTTTATCGTCGTGGGACTGCCCGACAAGGCGGTCGCCGAAAGCCGGGAACGCGTGCGTAATGCGATCGCGGCGATCGGCCTGTCACTTCCGCCCAAGCGGATCACCGTCAACCTTTCGCCTGCCGACCTTCCCAAGGAAGGGTCACATTTCGACCTGCCGATAGCCCTGGCGCTGCTGGGCGCGATGGGCGTGATCGATGCGGAAACGCTGTCGGGCTATGTAGTGGTCGGGGAACTGGGACTGGATGGCCGCATCGCGCCGACGCCAGGGGTCCTGATCGCCGCGCTTCATGCTGGCGAGAAGGAGCTGGGGCTGGTCTGCCCGGTGGCACAGGGGTCCGAGGCGGCATGGGCCGGGCAGATTGAGGTGATCGCCGCGCCCGATCTTTTGAGCCTGCTCAATCATTTCAAGGGCACTGCGGCGCTGTCCCCGCCCCAGGCCGGAGCGGTCGAACCGCCGCAGCGCACCTCGGATCTCAAGCAGGTGAAGGGGCAGGAAAGCGCCAAGCGGGCATTGGAGATTGCGGCGGCTGGTGGCCACAACCTGCTGATGGTAGGACCGCCCGGAGCCGGAAAGTCGCTGATGGCCAGCTGTCTGTCCGGCATATTGCCCGAATTGACACCGGGAGAGGCACTCGAAACCTCCATGGTCGCAAGCGTGGCGGGCATGTTGGAGGGGGGACGGATCAGCCGCGCGCGACCGTTCCGCAGCCCGCACCATAGCGCGTCCATGGCGGCACTGGTCGGCGGCGGCATCCGCGCCCGACCCGGCGAAGTCAGCATGGCGCATCTGGGCGTCCTGTTCCTGGACGAACTGCCCGAGTTCCAGCGCACCGTGCTCGATTCGCTGCGGCAGCCACTGGAAACCGGGGAGGTGACGGTCGCCCGCGCCAACGCGCATGTGACATTCCCTGCCAGAGTGCAGCTGATCGCCGCGATGAACCCCTGCCGCTGCGGCCATCTGGGCGATCCGGCGCTTGCCTGTTCGCGCGCGCCCCGTTGCGCTGCAGATTATCAGGCGAAGGTGTCGGGACCGCTGCTCGACCGCATCGACCTGCATGTCGAAGTGCAGGCGGTGACTGCTGCCGATCTGGTCCTGCCGCCGCCAGCCGAAGGCTCCGCGCAAGTGGCGGAACGCGTCGCGCAGGCGCGGGGCAGGCAGACGCGCCGTTACGAGGGGACGTCCGTTCGAACCAATGCCGAAGTCGATGGCGACCGGCTGGAAGAGGTCGCCGGACCCGATCAGGCGGGGCGAGAGCTATTGGCGCAGGCGGCGGTGGCTATGAAGCTGTCGGCGCGCGGCTATACACGGGTGCTGCGGGTGGCGCGGACGATCGCGGACCTCGCAGGAGCCGAGCGGGTGGGGCGGGTGCATATCGCCGAAGCGCTCAGCTACAGGCGGCGGCCCCCTGTGAACTGACCCGTCGGCTCAGCCGCGTCCGCCAATGTCGGCCAGGCGCGCGCGGGCGACCTTCTGCACCTGCAATATATCGTCGCGTGCGTCCAGGAAGCGGCGGGGATTGATCGCCTCCCCATTCATTCGCACCTCGAAATGAAGGTGGTCGCCAGTGGACCGACCGGTCGATCCCATCAGCGCAATCTTCTGACCTGGCCGCACCTTTTGCCCGACCCGTGCGGCAAAGCCGGAAAGATGGGCGTAGCGCGTGGTCAGGCCGTTGCCATGCTCAATCTCCACCACATTGCCGTAACCGCTGCGCTGCCCGGCAAAGCTGACCCTGCCTGCCGCGGCGGCAAGGATCGGCTGGCCGTGGCGACCTGGAAAATCGATGCCCGCATGAAAGGCCGCCTTGCCGTTGAACGGATCGCGGCGATAGCCGTAGGAACTGGACTGCATCGGTGCCGTGGTGGGTCGCCCGGAAGGGATGAACATCAGGCTGCTTTCCAGAAACTCCATCCGCGACAATGCGCTCGCCAGCTTTTCAAACTCGCCGGGCAGATTGTTGTCCTGACCACGCCAGGGCACGAACGGGCCGCCCTGCGCTCGTGCAGCGGTCCGTGCTAGCGCATTGGGATTGAGGCCGTAGCTGCGGATGGCGGCGGCGGTCTTTTCTGTCCGCTGCCGAACGGCCTGGGTCAGCCGCACCGCGAAATGCCGCTGGCGCGCATCGATCTTCAATAATACAGCCGCTTCCGGCGAGCCGCCCGCGCTCAGTTCGGTGGGGTTTGCTTGCTTCTTGGTGCCGGGTTCGCTCGTCAGGCCATCGCGTGGCGGCGCAGCTTCTTCGCCGAAATGCGCCCGGTACAGATCGTCGATAAAATCCTGTCGCTGCCGAAGGTCGCGCGCGAGTTCATCCATCGACTGACGATAACGGTCGACCCTGCCCGCCGCGCCCGCGACCGCCTGTTCCTTCGCGTCCAGCATCGCGCGTTCGCGCGTCAGGTCCATCCGGCCCGCGACTATCGATAAAGTGACGGCCATCCAGGTGAGCACCAGTCCCGCCAGCAAGGCGGCGGTGGTCAGTTGCATGCGTGTGGAAAGTCGGATCAATCTCAATTGCCCGGCGGAAAGCAGCGCAATCTCCCGCTCCGGGCACCGGGCGATAATCCAGGCCCGAAGGGCGGCGGCCCTCCTTTTGAACTGATGCGACAATTGCGACCCCGCTTGTATTTCAAAGACCGGGGGCCGTTAACAAAAGGCTGGCGAAGGCGCGAATCCGGGAGGGCGGAGTCGTGACGAAGCGTAATTCAAGCAGGGTGAAACGTTCGTGACCCTACTACGTTCCAACAAAAATCAGGCAATTTGCCCGGTAGCCGATTCGCTGTCGCCGCTGCGTAGCAGTGCTGGGATGGCCGCCGCAGGCACCGCCGCGCCGAAATGAAAACCCTGCCCAAAATGGCAGCCGCCAGCGCGCAGATAGTCGAACTGATGCTCATTCTCGATACCCTCCGCCACAGTGCGAATGCCGAGGCTATACGCCAGGTTGAGGACGGTCCGCACGATCGCCGCGTCGTCGGGATCGGTTTCCAGATCGCGGACAAAGCGCTGGTCGATCTTGATCACGTCGATCGGAAACTGCTTGAGGTGAGAAAGCGAAGCAAAGCCGGTGCCGAAATCGTCGAGCGCGATCGAAATTCCTTCATGGCTCAACCGATGCAGGCTGCGCTCCACCACTTCTGCATTGCGGCCCAGGAACACCGATTCCGTTACCTCCAGTTCGATCCGTCTGGTTGGCACGCCAGCGGCTTCGATATGTGCCAGCAGACGATCGGGGAAACTGCCGTCGTGCAGTTCAACGCCGGGAACATTGATTGCGATATGACCAAAATCGATGTCCTGGTCCTGCCATCGGCGGCAATCGCGAAGAACCTGGGAAATCATGCGTTCGGTAATGATGCGGCCGAGTTCCCAATGTTCGAACGCGGCGGAGATTTCGCCCGGCATGATGATCGATCCATCAGAGCGAACACAGCGAAGCAGAGCTTCGAAACCAATGATGCGCCCGGTCTTCAGGTCTACCTTGGGCTGATACCAGGGCTGGGGCGGGGCGTGGACCATCGCTTCACGCGCGCATTCCAGCATACGGGCTTCGCGCAGCCACCTTTCCAGAAGGCCTGGCTCGAACAGGCAGGCACGGCCGCGCCCCGCATTCTTTGCTTCATATAGCGCGATGTCGGCGTGCTTCATCAGGTCGGATATGTTGTCCGCATGATCCGGGAACAGGGCTGCGCCCATGCTGACGCGGCAATCCAGGTCGCGCGCTCCATGCGTTAATGGCTGATGCAGCGAAGACGTCATGCGGTCCAATATGTTGTGTAGGTCAGTGGCTGAATTCAGTCGGGTCAGCAGCACGGCAAATTCGTCGCCACCCATGCGCGCCACCAGATCCCCTGGGCGAACCGCTTGCTGCAGCCGCTGAGCGACGGCGCGCAGCACCGCGTCGCCCGCATCGTGCCCGGCGCTGTCGTTGATCCGCTTGAACTCGTCCAGGTCGATCAGCACCACGGCGGCTTTGCTTCGGTCGATGCACATGGAGCCTGCGACCTGAGCCAGCTTGGCCATGAAATGCGACCGATTGGCAAGGCCGGTCAGTGCATCCGTCATGGCGAGGTGGGCCAGATGGCGTTCCGCTTCCTTGCGGTGAGAAATGTCGACGATGCTGGAAAGGACGCAATCTTCCCCGCCGATTACGATCGACCGCGATGCAAGCAGAACATCATGCGCAACTGATCCCCTGCTGAAGATGCGGCATTCTTGATTGTCCACATGCTGTCCGACGGCGATGTAATCGCGCAACGTCGCCAGCATGGCCGACTTTTCGTGCAGTACATGCACGTCAGAAATATCACTGCCCGCGCCGAACAGGGTGGCAGCCGCATCGTTGAAACGAATGACCATTCCGTCGCGGGTTACCAACAGGGGAACAGGCACCGTCATGAACATCCGCTCAAGCGTTTCGCCGTTGGCGACCAGAGCCGCTTGGGCTGAGTTGGCGATCCGGTTGGCGGTCCATTCCTGACGCTGAAGTCGATTGGTGCGCGTGATCGCGATCCACATGGCACTATGAAGCGTTAGTACGCCGATGATCAGGCCCGGAGCGGTCGGGGATAGCGGGGCGGGGCTGAGATAACCGATCAGAAGGGCGATGCCGCAACCCAGCCCGCCGCCGAAATTCCCTCTGAAGCTGGTGGGCACGACCAGATAGAAAAGCATCGGCAGCATCGCCAGAACGAACAAGGCAAGGTCCGTGCGGGATGTGACCAGAAACGCGACGCTTACCGCAGTCACCATCTGCCAGCAGAGGCAATAGCGCTCGACCGCTTTGAAGCTCGTCATTCTCCTGCTGAGCATGAGGCATGCGATCGAACACAGGATGATGACGGTCCGGGCTGGCACCGCGACCCAAAAATGGGGTGTTCCGGCAAAGCGCCAGTCGCTCAGCAGAAACAGCGTGTTCATCAGGGCTGAAAAAAGAAACAGCATTCGCGCGTGACGCCGCGATTCGGGCAAGCGCTCTTCCTGAAAAGCGCCCTCCCGTTCCGGGTTGATGAATTCGCCCGTAAGGCGGGAAATTTGCGTCACGTCCGTTCCCAGCCAACGCTCAATGGTGAACGCTAGGCCAACCAGATACTTTATGACATCTTATCAATCCCCTAATTTCCCCTTTGCCTCTCTCTTCGATCATCCTGGTGCTCTTTCTTGACCATGTCTGACGTCCCGGCTATAGGCCCGCCTGCCCAGCGGCCTGCGGTTGCAAAGATTCGTCTTTCCTAGCCGACGTCATGCGGGGTGAATACAGAGCTGAACATTGTCGGCTGCTCTTGCGGCTCCAGGGGGTTTTTGCCCGCCCGGGGCTTTTGCTGTTTGGGGGCTATGGCCCCCCGGTGGCAGGGAAAGCGGGAATGCAGGCGATAAAGTAACTGAAAAAGGTGAAGGGCTTCATGCCAACGATCAACCAGCTGGTCCGCAAGGGCCGCGAGCTGCAGAAGACCAAGTCGAAGGTCCCTGCAATGGAAGCGAACCCGCAAAAGCGCGGCGTTTGCACCCGTGTTTACACGACGACCCCGAAAAAGCCGAACTCGGCTCTCCGTAAGGTCGCGAAGGTGCGTCTGGTCAACCAGCGCGAAGTCATCACCTATATTCCGGGTGAAGGCCACAACCTTCAGGAGCACAGCGTTGTGCTGATCCGCGGCGGTCGCGTACGCGATCTTCCCGGTGTGCGCTATCACGTGCTGCGCGGCGTTCTGGATACCCAGGGCGTCAAGGACCGTAAGCAGAGCCGTTCGAAGTACGGCGCGAAGCGTCCGAAGTAAGGGAGACTAGAATATGTCACGTCGTCGTCGCCCAGAAAAGCGCGTTATCCTGCCCGATCCCAAGTTCGGTGATATCGTGCTGTCGAAGTTCATGAACAGCATCATGCAGGACGGCAAGAAAGCCGTCGCCGAGTCCATCGTGTACGGCGCTCTCGACACTGTCGAGACGAAGTCCAAGAAGGACCCGATCGGCATGTTCCATGACGCGCTGAACAATGTGAAGCCCGGTATTGAAGTTCGCAGCCGCCGCGTCGGTGGTGCGACCTATCAGGTCCCCGTGGAAGTGCGCCCCGAGCGCGCTCAGGCGCTGGCCATCCGCTGGCTGATCACCGCATCGCGCAACCGCAGCGAAACCACCATGGCCGCCCGTCTGTCGGGTGAACTGCTGGACGCTGCCAACAACCGCGGCAATGCTGTCAAGAAGCGCGAAGACACGCACCGCATGGCGGAAGCGAACCGCGCCTTCTCGCACTACCGCTGGTAAGCATGAGGCGGGCGCTCACGTGCCCGCTTCATCATTTCTGGTTTTGAAGATCGGTCCGTTCGTCGTGGGGCTACCCATGGCGGACGGATTGGTTTAGGGGCCAGCCGCAAGACTCATTCACTCACCGCCGGCGCACCGGCAACGGAGAAGCATCATGGCCCGCAGCCATCCGCTCGAACGCTATCGCAATTTCGGTATCATGGCGCATATCGACGCCGGCAAGACCACCACGACCGAGCGTATCCTTTATTACACCGGCAAGTCCTACAAGATCGGCGAAGTCCATGACGGCGCCGCCACCATGGACTGGATGGAGCAGGAGCAGGAGCGTGGTATCACCATCACCTCGGCTGCGACGACCTGCGTGTGGAAGGCTGAAGAGGGCAAGGGTCCCGAGCATCGCCTGAACATCATCGACACCCCCGGCCACGTCGACTTCACCATCGAAGTCGAGCGTTCGCTGCGCGTGCTCGACGGCGCGGTTGCCGCGTTCGACGGCGTTGCGGGTGTCGAGCCGCAGTCGGAAACCGTGTGGCGTCAGGCGGACAAGTACAAGGTTCCGCGGATGTGCTTCATCAACAAGCTCGACCGTACCGGCGCCAACTTCTATTATTGCGTGCAGACGATCATCGATCGCCTGGGCGCCACCCCCGCTGTTCTGTATCTCCCCATCGGTGCAGAATCGGACTTCAAGGGCCTGGTCGACCTGGTCGAGAACCGTGCCATCATCTGGAAGGATGAGAATCTGGGTGCCGAATTCACCTATGAAGAAATCCCCGCCGACATGGCCGACAAGGCTGCCGAATATCGCGAGAAGCTGATCGAACTCGCCGTCGAACAGGACGACGAAGCGATGGAAGCCTATCTCGAAGGCAATCTGCCCGACGTCGCCACGCTCAAGAAGTTGATCCGCAAGGGTACGCTGGGCCAGGCTTTCGTGCCGGTGCTATGTGGTTCGGCGTTCAAGAACAAGGGTGTGCAGCCGTTGCTCGACGCAGTCGTCGATTATCTGCCTTCGCCGCTCGACATCGAGGACGTTCAGGGCATCAACCCCGACAACGATCAGCCTGACAGCCGTGCGACCGCCGACGACGCGCCTTTCTCTGGCCTGGCGTTCAAGATCATGAACGACCCGTTTGTCGGATCGCTGACCTTCCTGCGCGTTTATTCGGGCACTCTGACCAAGGGCACCTATCTGAACTCGGTCAAGGACAAGAAGGAAAAGATCGGCCGTATGCTTCTGATGCATGCGAACAGCCGTGAAGACATTGACGCCGCTTATGCGGGTGACATCGTCGCGCTGGCCGGCATGAAGGAAACCACCACCGGTGATACGCTGTGCGCCGAGCGTCAGCCGATCATCCTGGAGCGGATGGAATTCCCCGAGCCGGTGATCGAGCTGTCGGTCGAACCCAAGACCAAGGCCGACCAGGAAAAGATGGGCGTCGCGCTCAACCGCCTGGCTGCCGAGGATCCGTCCTTCCGCGTCACGACCGATCACGAATCGGGCCAGACCATCATCAAGGGCATGGGCGAACTTCACCTCGAAATCCTGGTCGACCGCATGAAGCGCGAGTTCAAGGTCGAGGCGAATGTCGGCGCGCCGCAGGTGGCCTATCGCGAATATCTCAAGAAGCCGGTCGACATCGACTACACCCATAAGAAGCAGTCGGGCGGCACCGGCCAGTTCGGTCGCGTCAAGGTGAAGCTGACGCCGGGCGAACGCGGTGCGGGCATCCTGTTCAAGGACGAGATCAAGGGCGGTAATATTCCCAAGGAATATATCCCCGCGATCGAAAAGGGCTTCCGCGAGACTGCGGCGACCGGTTCGCTGATCGGCTTCCCGATCATCGATTTCGAGATCGTGCTGTATGACGGCGCTTATCACGACGTCGACTCGTCGGCGCTGGCGTTCGAAATTTGCGCCCGCGCCGCGATGCGCGAAGCGGCGCAGAAGTCGGGCATTACCCTGCTTGAGCCGGTCATGAAGGTCGAGGTCGTCACCCCGGAAGAATATCTGGGCGACGTCATCGGCGACATGAACAGCCGTCGTGGCCAGATCCAGGGCACCGATACGCGCGGCAACGCGCAGGTGGTCGAGGCGATGGTCCCGTTAGCCAACATGTTCGGCTATGTGAACTCGCTGCGGTCCTTCACCCAGGGTCGTGCGAACTACTCCATGATCTTCTCGCACTATGATGAAGTGCCGCAGAATGTGGCGGACGAAGTCAAGGCGAAGATGGCCTGATGATTTTCCCAGACCGGGCTGCGTGAGTGGCTCGGTTTGGGCTGGTAATCTGTGAATTTGCTGCTATGGACGCGCCTTCGCGCGGCGCGGCCGAGCGGTCAGACCCAAGCTGATTTTGATTAGAAGGTAGGATAAAATGGCTAAGGCTAAGTTTGAGCGGAACAAGCCGCACTGCAACATCGGCACCATCGGTCACGTCGACCATGGCAAGACCTCGCTGACCGCAGCGATCACCAAGGTTCTCGCTGAAACCGGCGGCGCAACCTTCGTTGATTACGCCAACATCGATAAGGCTCCCGAAGAGCGCGAGCGCGGCATCACCATTTCGACCGCGCACGTCGAATATGAAACCGAAGCCCGCCACTACGCGCACGTCGACTGTCCGGGTCACGCCGACTATGTGAAGAACATGATCACCGGTGCCGCCCAGATGGACGGCGCGATCCTGGTCGTGTCCGCCACCGACGGCCCGATGCCGCAGACCCGTGAGCACATCCTGCTCGCCAAGCAGGTCGGCGTTCCCCAGCTCGTCGTGTTCATGAACAAGGTCGATCTGGTTGACGATCCGGAAATCCTCGAACTGGTCGAGCTGGAAATCCGTGAACTGCTGTCGTCCTACGACTTTGACGGCGACAACATCCCCGTCATTCAGGGTTCGGCCGTGAAGGCTCTGGACGGCTCCAACGACGAAATCGGCAAGCAGGCTGTTCTGAAGCTGATGGAAGCCGTCGACAGCTTCATTCCGCAGCCGGAGCGTCCGATCGACAAGCCCTTCCTGATGCCGATCGAAGACGTGTTCTCGATCTCGGGTCGCGGTACGGTTGTGACTGGCCGCGTCGAAACCGGCATCGTCAAGGTTGGTGAAGAAGTTGAAATCGTCGGCATCAAGGACACCCGCAAGACCACCGTCACGGGCGTTGAAATGTTCCGTAAGCTGCTCGACGAAGGTCGTGCAGGCGACAACATTGGCGCGCTGGTTCGTGGCGTTGGCCGTGAAGACGTTGAGCGTGGCCAGGTTCTGGCCAAGCCCGGTTCGGTTACGCCGCACACCGAGTTCGATGCAGAAATCTACGTGCTGTCGAAGGAAGAGGGTGGCCGTCACACGCCGTTCTTCGCCAACTACCGCCCGCAATTCTACTTCCGCACCACGGACGTCACTGGTGAGGTCATCCTGCCTGAGGGCACCGAGATGGTCATGCCCGGTGACAATGTTAAGCTGAACATCAAGCTCATCGCCCCTATCGCGATGGACTCGGGTCTGCGCTTCGCCATTCGCGAAGGCGGTCGGACCGTCGGCGCAGGGGTTGTCGGTACGATCTCGAAGTAATATAGGACCGCAGCGGCGCGAATCGCCTGATTCGCGCCGCTCGGAATTTCTACCGCCCCGGATCGCCTTTCTCCGGCTCGAATGAGCTAGAAGGGCAAGGACGGGGCGGTATATTTTTGGATTGCCGCATTTACCGAAAAGTCAGCTCGAACTGACCGGTCAATGCTCTGGTTTGGCTCTTTCGCATCGGTACAGGAACAATGGACAGCAACATCCGCATTCGCCTCAAGGCGTTCGATCATCGCGTGCTCGATCAGGCGACCGGCGACATTGCCGACACCGCCCGCCGCACCGGCGCCCTTATTCGCGGTCCGATTCCCCTTCCGACGCGTATCGAAAAGTTCACGGTCAACCGTGGTCCGCACATCGACAAGAAGTCGCGTGAGCAGTTCGAAGTCCGCACATACAAGCGCATGCTTGACATTGTGCAGCCGACGCCGCAAACGGTCGACGCGCTGATGAAGCTGGATCTGGCTGCCGGCGTGAACGTGGAAATTAAGCTGGCCTAGGCCAGCAAGTCCCTGCTTCCCGCGAGGGTGGCAGGGTATAGGGCATTCCGGGTGACCGGAAGCTCAAACGACACAAGGGATACCGCACGGCCGATCCGGTGAGCCGGAAAAGGCTCGTGGTCCTGGTCCCCCGTCGCTATTCCCGAGCAGGGGGTGGCATCCAACCCGGACGGGGTGATCTTTACATTGGGTTGGGCCGCGAGGGAGGAATCCTGAGCGGTTTTTTCGTTGGATACGCCCGCTGCTAAGGCGGGCCTCTATGGGAGTAACGGTGATGCGCACAGGCGTGATCGCTAAGAAAGTCGGGATGACCCGTCTGTTCCAGGAGGACGGACGGCACGTTCCGGTTACGGTTCTTGCCCTTGAGGGCAATCAGGTCGTGGCCCGCAAAGAAGTTGATCGTGACGGTTATGTCGCGGTTCAGCTTGGCGCAGGTGTCGCGAAGGTCAAGAATGTCGCCAAGCCGCAGCGCGGTCACTTCGCCAAGGCGGAAGTGGAGCCGAAAGCGCGTCTGGTCGAATTCCGCGTCGCCGAGGATGCTCTCCTCGACGTCGGCGCTGAAATCGCCGCTGATCATTTCATCGATGGTCAGCTGGTCGATGTATCCGGCCACACGCAGGGCAAGGGCTTTGCGGGTGCCATGAAGCGCTGGGGCTTCGGCGGTATGCGCGCCACCCACGGCGTGTCGATCAGCCACCGTGCCCATGGTTCGACCGGTAACCGTCAGGATCCGGGCCGCGTCTTCAAGAACAAGAAGATGGCTGGTCACATGGGTGATCGTGAGCGGACTCAGCAGAATCTGGAAATCGTCCGCACCGACGTCGAGCGCGGTCTGCTGTTCGTCAAGGGCAGCGTTCCGGGTGCCAAGGGCACCTGGCTCACCGTTTGTGACGCCGTCAAGGTGAAGCGTCCGACCGACGTTCCGTATCCCGCCAGCCTCAAGGCTGCCGCCAACAGCAACTCTGCTCCGGCCGAGACGCCCGCTGATGAAGCGGCTGCTCCCGAAGCGACCGAAGGCCAGGAGGGCTAATCATGAAGGTCAA
>CBFHAG010000041.1:0-20017 GCA_965653535.1 uncultured Sphingobium sp. | reverse complement strand
ACCAGCTTGCCGTTTTTCACATCCTTGACGCTGGTCGCGGCGATCCGCCCGCGCAGATCCTCCAGGATCGTAGACAGTTCCGCAGCGTGCAGCGGCAGCGCCAGCACGTCATCAATCCCGCTCTTCAGCAGCGCCCGGACCAACGGAATTTCGGCATTGCGCACGGCCGCCACGATCAGCAGCCCCGGATTGCCCGCGCGAAGGCCAGCCAGCCGCGCCATCGATGCTTCATCGTCGGGCTGCACTTCCAGAATGATCGCCTTGGCCTCCGCGACCAGCTGCCCAGGCAAGGCGGCGCTGGCGGGCAACATGGCCAGTGTCAGCGAATATCCGCTCAGCCGGTCACCCAATATGTCGGACGCGGCCACTTCCTGTTCTGACAGGATCAGGTGAATGCCTTCATCCCCGATATCGAGGGTCCAGTTCTCGGTCGCTTCCGCTGTGTTAGTCACGATGCCCAAGATCTTGTTCCTCAATTTGACTGCGAGCCTTGGCCGTCTTCCATGGTGAGGGCGGCGCTGATCGGTGCGAGAGTAAAACTGCTTTTAAACAATGCGAGGCTGATGGGTTTGAATGTTACGTCGCGCACTGACACGGTAATGATGGGATAAAAGTCCTGTCCGGTCGGATCGCCTGCAAAGCCTAATCCCGAATTGGAATAACTAACATCCAGACTCGTTCGGGGCAGTTCAGGAAGGAAAGCTTTTACACGGCGGTAGATTGCATCAAATGACGTTGTGGTCGCACTGCCAAGGGCCGTGCAGTTACCAGTACATGTCGGCGCGGTCGTACCCACTGTCCCACTATAAGTTGCTGTCGCCATCACATAATCGGTCAGTAAATCTCCGTTCGTGAGAACATGCATTTTCGAATCCGTCAGCCCCACAGCCGACAGCGTCCTGAGGCCGTTTGGGACCGGGTCGGTGACGATCGCGTAACGCGCCCCCATCTGGGTCGCCTTCTCGATGCGATTAACCGTCCAGAGCAGCCTGCCTACGTCGATGATGCCCAGCAGAAAAATGAGCAACAACGGCAGAACCATTGCAAATTCGGCGGCCGAGCTGGCCCGTCGATCGCTGAAAAGGGCGGCCAGCCCTTTCATATCCCCATCACCGCTGACTGCGACTCTGACTGCAATCGAAGATTTATATCCGACAGTCCTATCTGGCCAAGGAGCGAAGGATAACGGACATTGGCCGAGACGGTAACTACCGGAACATTGCCCTCAATTCCTGAAAACACGCCGGTGAACGTAGTGGCCAACCGACAGGTCACTGTAAGGGTGATCGGACTGCCACCGGGCAACACAGCGGTTTCCTGTGCAGAAGTCCAATAGGACAGACGTGGTGTAGCTGAGCCGTCAGCGCTGCCGGTTCGCGTCACATTCTTGATTTGAGCTTGCGCCAATGCACTCGCGGTGGAAACAACGAAGCTGCCAGCCGAACCATCCGCTCCAGCGACCGGACAGCTATATGTCGATGCGGGAAGACGGCTAGCGAAGCGAGCGCCGTCCCGCACTGCTTTCGCCACAGCATGCTCGCTCATGAAATAGTTGCCCAGCTCAAAACTCCCGAACATGAGAGTGATGAGCATCGGCGCAACCAATGCCATCTCCGCAGCCGCGCTTCCATCACGTGCGCTGAGCAAGGAGCGATTTTTCTTCATTTTAGCAAGTAGGGCCGATTCCGGCCATAATACTGAAACGCGTTCTCACCACCGGGCTTAGTCGCCTTTCCGATGATTTCGACATAAATCTGGCTCTTGCCTGTTGAATACGGAGAGGTGCGATCGGCGGACGGTTCGACCAAAAATACGTCCACCCACTGCTTGACCTTCACCGCCCCCTTACCGTTAAGGCCCGCACAATCTACTGCCGCCACCGTCAGGACCCGCCGGTCCTTTTGATTAGTACTTGCTACCACAGCGGTGCCATTCGTTGGCTGCGGATAGGCGCAGTAATTGGTGTAGGTGTAATCGGTTTTAGGATTAGATGCAGGGCCGGTCGTCTTTGTAGCGGGCAAATCACCCGGGTTCAGCAGCTTGGTAGGCAGACGCGTGGTCTTGGACAGCAATTCCCAGTTGTAGATGCTGAAGCGTGTCGCCGCCGACCCTGTCGGCACTGCATCGCTCGGGTGATTGGCAGAGAAATACCCCGCAACATCCCAAGTTCCATTACCAAAATTGGTGGTGCAACTCCCATTGATGTGACAGGTGTCACGCGTAAACCCTTTGGCACCAGAATATTGTTCAAAACCAGTGACGGACGCGCTTGCGGCACCACAGCCTGGGTTAGATGGTACGGTCGCCCCACTGACATTTTTGAACTCAACAATCTCCTTCTTGGCGAAGTCCTTGCCGACATTTTCCGCAGGACAGTAGTCACCACTGGTCGCGTTGCAGGTCCCCGCGCTAGGTTCGTACAGGTCGAAACGAGTATTCAGTGCCTTGGTCACGCTCGCCTTATTACCAGGCTCGGTTTGCAACCCGCCGGAATTATCGAAACAACCATTGGTTTCGTTGTTCGCGCCAAGATTGGTGGCAAGACCGCTCGCACCATTGCCGAAATCCAGATAGCCATAGTCTCCTGGGACCCATGCGCCCGTCTGCGGACCAGGCTGCAAGCGCAAACCGTCACCGATATCTCCAGCACTTGGAAAATCCTCAGATGGTGTGCAAAGCATCAGCGGAGGCACCTTGCATACCGACGAACCCACGCCTGCGGTCGCTAACCCGCCTATTGCACCGGAACGGAATATCTGCACGATTGGCGTCAGAGCATAAACCGCCTCCCGCGTCGCTACCGACACTTGGACGAAACGAGCCGCCGATGCGGACGTTGTTACCGTTCCGGTATCGGTGTCTGGGTCATATGTGGAATAGAAAGTTAGGTTTGCGGTGGGCACTGTAACCGTTCGCCCTGAGGACACCCCGTCGTTCGCAAAACGGGTCAGATTTATAACCAAACCCTGTGCCGCGCTCGTAGCCCGCGTAATCGCTGTGCTCGCTCCATCCAACTGACTTGCGGCCGCCAGCGCAGCTTGGTCAGCCGCGCCCTGCAGTTCAGAATCGAGGCTCGCCACCCGTGCATAGTCAAAGGCGATACCTCCAACCGCGATCAGCCCAACAAGCGCCAGAGCCACGGTTGGCGCTACAGCACCGTTGGCTGACCGTATCAGGCTGTTCCGACGGGCAGACATGGCGTGACTTTCTCCCCTGTCAGTTGCCGCCGTTAGAGCTGCCGCCGCCGCTCCGCTGCGTGCTACGGATCGACTCCGGCTTTTTCACCCTGTCCTTGCGATAGCGTTCCACCGCCGCCGCGCTGCGGGCGCCGTCGCCGCCTTCGACCAGTGCGCCTTCATATTGCGGATCGGGGTTGATCACCTGCATCGCATAATTGTTGCGCACCGCACCGCCAAAGGTCGGGTCGTTCGCAGTGCAACCCGCCAGAACCGGCGCGATCAGCACCGTGGCAAGGGACAATTTCCACATGGTCGCTCTCCCGCTCACAGTTCATATCCGCTCTGCGTCGCGCCAGCCGGAGCTGGAGCAGCCGCTTCGGGCGCGCCCGCAGCCGGAGCCGCAGCCGGGGCCGGAGCCGATGGTCCCTTTTCCGGCGGCATCGCATTGGGGTTAAGCGGATTGATCCCGACCGCCTTGTCCGTCCGCCCCATCAGGAACAGGTCCAGTTCGTTGGGATTGCCCACCCGGTCGGTCGGCAACCGCACGTCCGCCGCATGCATCGGCTTTACCAGGCGCGGCGTCACGATCATGACCAGTTCCGTCTCCTGCTTCTGAAAGCCGGTTGAGCGGAACAGCGAACCGATGATCGGGATAGATCCCAATATCGGCAATTGCCGCACCGTATCCTGAAAATCATTGCGCAACAGGCCCGCCACGGCAAAGGATTGCCCGTCGCGCAATTCCACCACGGTCTTGGCGCGGCGGGTCAGCAGGCCGGGGACGACCAGCCCGTTGATTGTGACCGAAGCCGACGGATCGATGGAGCTGACCTCTGGTTCCACCACCAGGTTGATGATGCCGTCCGCCAGCACCGTAGGCGTAAAGCCCAGGCTGACACCAAAGGGTTTGAATTCGACGGTGATGCCATTGTTGCCGCCGCCGGTTCCGCCACCGCCGCCGCTACCGCCCCCCTGAAGCACGGGGATCGGAAATTCCCCGCCCGCCAGGAACGAAGCCGTCTCACCCGACAGCGCCACCAGGGTCGGCTCGGCCAGCGTCTTCACCAGCCCCTTGCGCTCCAGCGCGTCCAGAGCGGAAAAAATGTTGAGGCTGCCCAGCTTGAAGGACCATGTGCCGACGCCAAATGCATCGGACAGGCCATCCAGCAGGACGGTCGGCACGCCACTATTATTTGTCGGCACTATGGAATCACCCGCCAGGTTGCCGATGCTGCCTGCGGTCTTGTTACCGACGAAGCTGTGGTTCAGGCCGATCTGTTTCGCCGCCTGCCGGTTCACTTCGGAAAAGCGCACTTCCAGCATCACTTGCTGAGACGCGCCGATGGACAGCATGTTGACGACCTTGTCCTCGCCACCCGCATAGGTGCGCGCGACCTGTACCGCGCGATCCACCGCCGCAGCGCTGGACACCGTGCCGGTCAGCACCACCGCATCGTTGGAAATGCGCGCGCCGATCGGTTCTCCGGGGATCAGTTCGGACAATTGCCGTTTCAACGTCACGACATCCGGCCCGACCGCCACATCGACCACAGCGATCAACATGTTGCGGCTGTCGTACAGCGTCAGGCTGGTCGTCCCGACCTTCTTGCCCAGCACATAGATGGACCGGTTGGTCATGGGCAGGATGTCGGCGACTTCCTGATTACCCACCAGCGCCTTGGCAAAGGGCCGGTCGACGGTCAGCACCTGGCTTTTGTTCAGCGGCACGTCCAACTGCCCGGCATGGTCGACATTGCTGGTGCTCAGCGAAGCGACCTGCGCGGCGGCGGGGATGGCAGGCATCGCGGCTGCCACTGCCAGCGCCGCCCCCAGCGCCAGCTTGCCTGCGGATTTAGCGTGAACCATAGCGCTTCACCTCATAGCTGGTGCCGGTAACGCCGCGCACGATTTCGACAGATGCGGTCGCGGGCAGAGCGGTGACATTGCGTGGAACCGGTCGCCGGACGACACGCATCGCTGGCGGCGGCAGATAGGCCAGGTCGGCAACGCGGGAACGCGGCCCTGAAAAGCCGCCCACATAGGCACCGTCGCGCAAATCCTCCGTCCCCACGGTCTGCACCGCCGGGTTGGGTTCATCCGTCACGTTGCGCAGGACCAGCGTCAACTGGCCAACCTGCTGCCCCAGGACCAGCTTTTGCGCGTCCACCTGATTGACCTCCAGCGTGGCGGTCTTGCCGATGGCCGGGTCTTTCGAACTGTCGTTCGCATTCTGATCGATGGCGATGACGCGCGTGCTTTGCAGCAGCACGTCGGTAATTTGCTGATCCCCGCCGCCCATCTCGTCGCGCAGCGTGCGCGTCACGAACACGTCGACGGTATCGCCCGGCAGCACAAAGCCGCCCGCCGCAGCAACGTCGTTGACCCGCACGGCCACCGCACGCATTTCAGGCCGCAGCACACCGGACATGGTGGCGCGGCCGCCTTCGGCTGACAGCTTGGACGTCAATATGGGTTCGCCCGGCTCAATCTGGCGCAGCACGACGCGCTGCTTGCCAAGGGAGGTGAGCTGAACGGGATCGCGAAAGGAACCGGGCGGCACCGAAGCCGCGGGCCAATCGACGATCTTGATCTTTTCAGGCGTGATCGCCGCGCCGAAAGCCAGCGGCATGGTCGCCACGACGACCTTGGCCATCCCTTGAGGCGCGACGGCCTGCTGCTGTTCGGCCTTGCTCAGATAGCTGTTGGCGATAAACACCGCCGCCAGCCCCAGCAGGATCGCTAAACCAAGGATGATGAGTGATCTACGCTGCCCCACGACGCCCCCCCGGAATTGTAAAACTACTTGCAGGTCGGGCAGCCACCGCTGCCCGACCTGCGAAACAAGTTATTAAGGAGCACATTCCGTCGCAGCAGTAGCAGCGGTAGCCTTGATGCAATCCTTCGCCGTGTTCATTGCGCCACCAATCGCACCACCTAAGTTCCAGGCAGCAACTGCAATACCAGTACCCACAATCGCCAGGATCAGCGCATATTCAGCAGCCGAAGCGCCGCTCTGGTCATTCCACAGATTTTTGAGAAATGTCATGTCATCTACCCCTATTGCGCCGGAAACCATTTCCGGCCTGCTTTCGCACAGTTCTGCGGTAGGGGCCTGACCACCTTGCGACCCTGGCGGCGATGTTCCCCGCTCCCCAGGTAGTTGGCAGTTCCCGTAGAACTTGGGATCAAATTGAAGCAACCTGACAGCAAGTCAATAAGGTAAAAAAACCATAAATTTATCAATGCCTTGTGCTAGTTTTTTGTTAACCATTCAGGGTCGACGGCTTTTCTCGCGTAAGTAATCCCATGATTTTGTTGATATATCCTTAGTGATATATCGACCGGATTTTTGACGAAATACTATGAATTTACTTTTGTACGATACAGTAAAATCACCATACACTTTCGCAAATACAATATAATATCAAGGTTAACCTGAATCTTTCCTTTCTATCGAAGGGTAGAAACGAATAGAATGACGGGTATATATCTGACGGAAATAGCCATCTTCACCCTCCCGTGGTCATCAGGAATAGGATCGCCAGCCCTCCGTAGGACCATCAGCCCGCCCCGCCAGCCGATATATAGGGAGCGCTCGCGGAACACGCTTCGCCGCGAATCACTTTCGTTTCAACGCTGCAAAATCGAATCGCCCGCCTCAAACCCGGGGACATGGTTTCAGCTTTTGACGGAAAATTGCCGCGCAATGACGACAGGCGGCCTTGGCTCAGGCACTCACCCGATTGCGGAAGGTCACATTCACCCGCTCGGACAGCAGCAGGTAAGGCAGCCATAAAGCGGCGCTGATCAACACCTTCTTCACATTGCCGGTCAGCAGGTCGGCCAACGCCAGCTCAACGGCGTGGGGCACATGATCGACCCTGGCCACCCACTGCGCGATGCCGATCTGCATCAACAGGTCGACGCCCCATATCATCGCCAGAAATCGCGGGAACAGCGGCACCGTGCGCAGCGCCATGGCGAATGCGAACATATAAAGGCATGACAGCAGCACGACGTCGGCCAGCATCACGGAATACAGGCTGACGAACCAGGATGGCGCATAGCTGCCCAGCGCAGGGACAGCGCTCAAAAATTCCAGCGTCCGCACCGGAACGTTGATGGCGATACCGACCAGCAAAGACGCCATCACGCCATAAAGGCCGAATTGCGACATCTCGCGCGCCTTCAGGCAATCGATCTTCCGCCAGCGGCCGATCTGCGCCAGGCGGATCGTCGGCTGCGCATGTACCCTTCCGGCTGGAAACAGCCTGAGCCCCAGCAGCAACGATCCCACCGGCGCGCCGATCACCAGAATATAAGGCAGCAGCCCGGTCTCGCTCAGCCATGGGGCAGCGTCATAGGGGGTCGCGGGAAAGGAAAGACGGATGCCACAGGCAAAGGCGGCCAGCAGAACCCATATTGCCACGATGCGTTGCAGATTGACCTGCATCGACAGCACCAGGGCCACGCTTTTGCGGTAAAAATGATCCCGAACCATTCGAACCATCGAAACAGAAGCTCCGCCCGCATTATGCCAAGTTCAGCCACCCTTATCCATCACCATGATGAATGTAACGTAAATGCCCGGTGCGGCCAAAAGTTCGCCGGAATATCTCTGGACGAATGGCGGCTTGCTCCGCCCGACAATAGCGGGGCATAATTCAGTCATATGGCCAGCATTATCGGACTGAGGCCGAACATCTGGAGCATCGTGCGGAAAAGTGGGAACCGGTTTTCCGCAAAAAACGATGCGACAACAAACAACTAGAGCGCGCTGCGTCAGATTTAACGCAGCGCGCTCTAAAGTCAGATGCACTCATCCATGGAAATAATCATAGACCTGCTGCGCCACCGCCTTGGAAACGCCGGGCGCTTTCAGCAGATCTTCCAACGCCGCGCTCTTCACGGCTTTCGCTGTTCCAAAATGCATCAACAACGCCTTCTTGCGTGATGGTCCAATCCCGGGAACTTCATCCAGCGAACTGACGGTCAGCGCCTTGCTGCGCTTCTGCCGATGCGCGCCAATCGCAAAGCGGTGCGCCTCGTCCCGCAGCCGTTGGAGGTAGAACAGCACGGGATGGTTGAGCGGGAAGCTCATTTCGCGCCCGTCGGGCATGTGAAACACCTCCCGGCCCGCGTTGCGATCAGGTCCCTTGGCGACGCCAATCATGCACACATCCTCGATCCCCATATCTTCCAATATGGCGCGCGCCGCCGACAGCTGGCCCTTGCCGCCGTCGATCAGGACCAGGTCGGGCCATTCACCACTGTCGCGGTCGGGGTCTTCCCGCGCCGCCCGGCCAAAGCGGCGCTCGAACACCTCGCGCATCATGGCGAAATCGTCGCCCGGCGTCGTGTCGGGGTTGCGGATGTTGAACTTGCGATAGGCGCTTTTGCGGAAACCCTCCGGCCCGGCCACCACCATCGCACCCAGCGCATTGGTGCCCTGGATGTGGCTGTTATCGTAAATCTCGATCCGGTCGGGCACGCCATCCAGGCCGAACGTTTCGACCATCTCCTCCAGCACCTTGGCCTGGGTCGTCGTTTCCGCCAGCCGTCGATCCAGCGCCTCCACCGCGTTGCGCTGCGCCTGCTGGATCAGTCGGGTGCGCGCGCCTCTTTGCGGCACCTCTATCCGCACCTTGGCCCCGACCCGCTCACCCAGCGCCAACGCCATCAGATCGCATTCGGCGGGCGCGCGGTCGGACAGGATCAGCCGGGGTGGCGGCACCTCTTCGTAAAATTGCGCCATGAAACTCGCCAGCACCTCATCTTCGGCGACTTCGGCGGTATGCACGGGAAAGAAGCTGCGATGCCCCCAATTCTGACCGCCGCGAATGAAGAAGGCCTGGATGCACATCGACCCGCCCTTCGTCGCCAGCGCAAAAATATCGGCGTCCCCCAACCCCTCCGCGTTTATGGCCTGACTTCCCTGAATGAAGGTCAGCGCCTTGAGCCGATCGCGCAGCACCGCGGCCTGTTCGAAATCCAGCGATTGCGATGCGACCTCCATCGCCTGCCCCAGCTTTCGCTGCACCGCCGTCGACTTACCCCCCAGGAAATCCTGGGCGTCCTGCACCAACTCGGCATAGTCCGCATCGTCGATCCGCCCGACGCAGGGCGCGGAACATCGGCGGATTTGATAAAGCAGGCATGGCCGCGACCGGTTGGCGAAAAAGCTGTCGGTGCAACTGCGCAGCAGGAACAGTTTCTGCAACGCATTGATCGTCCGGGTGACGGAACCGGCACTGGCGAAGGGGCCATAATAGCGCCCCTTATACTTCCGCGCGCCGCGATGCTTCTGCACGCGCGGAAAGGCATGATCTTCCCGCAGCAGGATGAAGGGGAAACTTTTGTCGTCACGCAGCAGGACATTATAGGGCGGGCGAAACCGTTTGATCAGCTGCGCTTCCAGCAGCAGCGCCTCCGCTTCGCTATTGGTCGTCACGATGGTCATCGATCGTGTCTGTGCGACCATGCGCTGCAACCGCTTGGGCAGGCGATCCACCTGCGTATAATTGGCAACCCGGTTCCTGAGCGCGCGCGCCTTGCCGACGTAAAGCACGTCGCCACGCGCGTCCTGCATGCGATAGACACCGGGCCTCACGGGAAGCGTCTTCAACGTCGTGCGGATCGCCTCGACCCCCGCGTCGATGTCCGGCGTTCCAGCGCCCCGAACAGTATAGCTGGCTTTATCTTCGTGGAAACGATCGGGCGATTGAGGCTGCGACATAGGAGAGAGATAGCGGTGGCTGTGCCAAGCGCAATGGCCTTGGTCCCGCTTTCATCGACTATGGCGCGCAGCAGCGGATTGGGCGCAGGACACGCGCCTCGCCTGCATATTCCCAGCGCAAGATGGTTGCACCTTACGCGCGCTATTTAGAGCATCGTGCGGAAAAGTGGGAACCGGTTTTCCGCAAAAAACGATGCGACAACAAACAACTAGAGCGCGCGACCTGCGTCAGATTTAACGCAGCGCGCCCTAGAAAAGGCTGATATGGCGGCGGAAATCGTCTTGACCCTGTAGCTGCCACAGGCCCTATGAGCCGTCCCCGATAATGGTTTTACAGGTAATTGGGGACAGCTTTGAAATCCTCCACCAGAACACGACCCATACTGGCAGTGGCGCTATCGCTGTCGCTGACATGCATGCTGCCGCCCGGAGCCCATGCACAGGATCATGACGATCATGATGAGAAAGCCGAGGCCGAGATCATCGTGCAGGCGACCCGGACCGGGCGCCGCGTGCAGGATGAGCCGATCCGCGTCGATGTGGTGAACCGCGAGGAAATCGAGGAAAAGCTGCTGATGCGCCCCGGCAATATCGCCATGCTGGTAAGCGAGACGCCGGGCGTGCGGGTACAGACCACATCGGCGGCGCTGGGCGCGGCCAATGTGCGCATTCAGGGACTGAAGGGTCGCTACACACAGATCCTCGCCGATGGACTGCCGCTTTATGGCGGGCAGACGCCCTCCCTCGGCCTGCTGCAGATTCCACCCACCGATCTCGGGCAGGTCGAGATCATCAAGGGGGCAGCCTCAGCGCTCTACGGCCCTGCCGCCCTTGGCGGTGTCATCAATCTCGTATCGCGACGCCCGGCGGCCGAGCCGCAGGGTGAGTTGCTGTTCAATGCCGCCAGCCGGAACGGGCAGGATGTCACCGCCTATGCCGCGTCGCCGCTCAGCGACACACTCAGTGCCTCGGTCACGACCGGCTATCACCGGCAGAGCCGTCAGGATCTTAATGATGACGGCTGGGCCGATATGGCCCGATATGATCGGCAGACTATCCGTCCCCGGCTGTTCTGGGATGGCGCTGACGGTTCGAAGGCGCTGCTGACCTTCGGGGCCATGACCGAAGATCGCGAGGGCGGCACGATGCCGGATGCGACAGCGCCGGATGGAGAGTCCTTTGTGCAGGCGCAGCGCAGCCGACGCTATGACCTTGGTCTGACGGCAGAGACTCCGCTCGAAGGCATCGGCACACTCCATCTGCGGGCATCGGGCGTCACCCAGTCGCACCGCCATCGCTTCGGCGACGTGCGGGAGAATGACAGGCATCGCACCGGCCTGGTCGAAGCCTCGATCGGCGGAACCGCTGGCGCTGAGACGACCTGGCTGGCAGGCGCCGCCATCCAGGCCGACGATTACCGCTCGAAGGCGTTTCCGGGTTTCGACTACAGCTACACCGTTCCGTCCCTGTTCGTGCAGGGCGAGCATGACCTGACGGATGTGCTGACCTTCGCGGGCAGCGCGCGCTGGGATGCGCATAGCGACTATGGATCACGCGTCAGCCCGCGCCTGTCCGCGCTCTACCGGCCCGGGCCATGGACGATCCGTACGTCGATCGGGCGCGGCTTTTATGCGCCGACGCCCTTCGTCGAGGAAATCGAGGCCAATGGCCTTTCGCGCCTGCTGCCCTATGGCAAGCTCAGGGCGGAGGTGGCAGACAGCGCGTCGATAGACTTCGGCTATGCCCGTGGCCCGATCGAGGCGAACATCAGCCTGTTCGCCTCCGACATCGATCATGCCGTCCAGATCCGCGAGGTCGATGGCGGGCATGTAACCCTGATCAACGCTGGCGGGATCACGCGGACACGCGGCGCGGAAGTGCTGCTGCGCTATCGCTGGGATGCGGTGACGCTGACCGGCAGCTATGTTCGTATCGACGCCAGCGAGCCTGATCCCGACGGTTCCGGTCGGCGCACCGTGCCGCTGACGCCGCGCGACAGCGCGGGGTTGGTGGCCATGTGGGAGGAGCATGGGCGGGGACGCATCGGGATCGAGGCCTATTATACCGGGCGGCAGTCACTGGAAGACAATCCCTGGCGGACCCGCAGCAAGCCCTATGTCCAACTCGGCGTGATGGGCGAAATCGTGCTGGGGACTGTCAGCATGTTCGTGAATGCGGAGAATCTCCTCAATGTGCGGCAGACAAAATATGATCCGCTGCTGCTGAGCGCCCGCGCGCCCACCGGGGCATGGACGGTCGACGCCTGGGGGGCGACTGACGGATTCGTGCTCAACGGAGGCCTGCGGTTCCGGTTCGGCGGCGATTAGGCAGAGGCTTCTCCAGCCCCTTCA
Organism: uncultured Sphingobium sp.; assembly: GCA_965653535.1. GTDB lineage: Bacteria > Pseudomonadota > Alphaproteobacteria > Sphingomonadales > Sphingomonadaceae > Sphingobium. The sequence goes on along the minus strand of CBFHAG010000041.1, from coordinate 7,751 downwards.
GTTCCGCCCGCGCCTGACGGATGATCTGCCATCCGCCGGATACGCCAAGCCCGGCCAGCACCGCCGCAACGGCTATGTCGGGCCATGCCGTGCCCGTGTCGAACACACCCAATGCGGCGGCAACCACGGCGATGTTGCCGATCGCATCGTTGCGCGAGCATATCCAGACGGAACGGCAATTGGCGTCGCCCTCGCGATGTCGCCACAGTATGATCGCACAGATGAGGTTTGCGACGAGCGCGAGAGCGCCGATGATGCCCATCGTCTCTGCCGCGGGCAACGTCCGGTGCATGGCCATCCACATCGTGCTGGCGATCACCCACAGACCGAGCAGCAGCAGCGAGGCCCCCTTGGCTGGATCAGGTGCGCGCGCTGCTCGGTCTTTCCGATGACCGCAGTTGCGACTGCGCCGGGATCGACCGGATCGCCAATGAGCACCTGCGGCGGGTGGATCGCAAGATCGCCGATCTCACGGCGTTGCGCCGAGAGCTGAAGGCAGTGATCGATTCCTGTGAAGGTGGAACGGTCGCGCAATGCCGGATAATCGAAGCGCTCGGGCCGTCGGTTTCCGCATGATTGCGAACGGAGCGATTGCTGCGCCCCCGGTGCCATGCACCCGATACAAATACCCTGAATGAACGGAAGGTATCACGACAAAATCCGCGCTCTGGAATATCCAAGATGTCGGCGGCACTTGCCACCCCACTGGCGGTGATCGCAGGGGCAGCACTCGACCAACTCACGTCGTTGCAGGCTCGCGCATGATCGGCAGGTTTGCCAGCAAAAGCCGACGTCTGCGCTCCATGCCGAAGCTGGTGAGTAAACATGCAAGTGGCCGCAAGGAGAATGGCAGCCCTAGGACACCTTGGGCAACAAGCTGACATCCCGAGGTGCCAAAATGGCCCGACCGCCACCAGGGCGGTCGGGCTAGGGCAAGTCTCATCGGCTAAGAAGCCGCGAGCCTTCGGGTCGCAAGTTGGACCCTACCAACTCTGCCACGCCCTGTCATACCACAGAAGGGGTAAGGTCGGTTTCATCCGAGCGAAATCCGCCGGTGCTTACGGCTCTTCACATCCGGAAACTGTCCCCAAGCATCGCAACAAGTTCCACCTCTCGAACTACGCCCAACTTGGCGAAGATGGATTTGAGCTGCGCCTTAACAGTGTGAACGCTGCTTCTGCGCGCAGCCGCGATCTCTTCGCGATTCTCCCCGCGGGCGAGTGCCAGGGCTATGTCCGTTTCGGCGGTGGAGAGTTTGAACACCGTGCGCAATATGGCTGGGGCAGCATCGTGCCAGCGGCGACCGGAGCGTACGATTACCAGCAACTGCGAGGAAAAGTTCAGACGCCAAGGCTGAGCGGGAAGTTTGCAGACATCGACGATCATCGGAATCTTCTGACCATCGCCCCGCAGCATCAATGTTTCGAACCTCTGTTGCTCCCTATGAAGTCGACCGATGGTTTGCAGCAAGGCAGCATTATCGCGAGGATTGGCGACGCCGATTCGTCCCTCGACAAGGCGGAAGCAACCGCTGGAGATTAGCGTCTCCGCTTCATTTGTCTTGCCATTCACAATGCCGGCCTGGTCGCAAATGAATATGGGCAATCCCACATATTCCATTGCATCGTTCAAGAGAGCGGCACCACGATTTTCCAGCGCGATCTGCATCTTGACGGCATGCCGCACCTGCGGAGCGATCGCGGCGAAGAGCGCCCGGGTATCGGCATCTGTCTTACCATCTTTGCGGCTGCGATTGAGCGACAGGCCGATAAAATGGTCGCGACCCTCCAGCAATTTCGTCTGGCAACCATCAAAAATGTCATAGGCGTCGCACATCTCGCGATAGAGGTCGAAGCCCGGGCTTCGTCCTACTGCTCGATAATCCGCTTCGCTGCGGATGACGAAGGCAGAATCTGTCAGCGATGCCCGCACACGGACGTTAATGTTCGGATCGCCGCGTTCATGTTCAATGAAGCGCGCAATGGCGTCCTGATCGAGATCATTGATCCAGTTGAAAGGGACGTGGCCAGGTACAAAGCCAACAAGCTGACCGTAAGCACTGCCAGTCATTTCCGCCATGGCCCGCAATGCGGGAAGCCATTCATTTCCATCGATGGCGGCAAGGGCGAAATGCTCGCCCAACGCCAATATTCTGTCATCCACTCACATTGATCCTGCCCAGTGCGACCCGGACCAGAAGTCATTTTCTTGGCGGAGACGACCTCGCAGTCGCATCCGCTGACACTGCTAACCACGCCCGTGCCAAAATACAACATATCAGCTGATGGGGAGCGTATACCCTGATCGGGGGATGCGAGCGACCGCCCGACCCGGCTAATCCCGCGGGATATTTTTCTGGAGGGGGAATTTCATGATCGGTCGGAAGTCTACGCGGTCGCCTATTCGTCTTGGGCTTGGCATTGGTGCGAGCGTACTGGCGCTCGGCGCAGGTAGCGCCTTCGCGCAGCAGACACCCGCGACGACCTGTCCTGATGGGAGCGCGGGTCCCCTCTGTATAATCAGCAACACCGGCTCGATCGGACCGATCACCGGAACGCTGGGCGCCGCGATCATCGTCAGCAACAGTGGCACCATCGCGGGCAATCCCGCAATCGGCGCAGGTCAGGCAGTTGTACTTTCCGTGAGCAACGCAGCGGGCGGCGTGATCGGCGGCGGTACGACCGCGATTGTCGCACCCGCAAGGACTGGCATTCCTCTGCTCAGCTTCAACGTGACCAATGCCGGCACGATTAACGGGGATGTTTCCTACGTCGAGCCCACCGCAATATCGCCGCAAAGCCCACTCCCCGGAGCGGTCTATTATTATATCTCGGACGGCGGCACGCTGAACGGCAACCTGCAGCTTGGGACCGCCTTTAGCAGCGCCAACTTCATCCAACGCGGCTCGGATGATGGCGTGACGGGGACCATCGCGGCCGGCAATGGCATCGACATCTACACCCGCAGCTACAGCCAGTCGCAGTCGCTTGAACTGGGCGCCCGACCGTTGCCGACTACTTTCGAAATCGAAGGCTTCGAGGCGCGCGGCGACGCGACGACGCTGACGCTGAACGGTCAGGGTGCATCGATCAGCCTCATGGGCGACGGCAATGTCGTGAACGCGGGCACGATCAACCTCCTCAACACTGGCGGTCTGTACCCGCCTGGGGTGAACATCGTTCCGGCTGCGATCAGCTACTATCAACAAAGCTTCACGGCCCTCCAGAACTCCAGCGCCGGTCCGCTCTACACGCCGAGCTATGGCGACGCCCTGACCAGCTTCATCAATGAAGGAACGATCAACGGAGACATTCGGATCGCGGCCGCAACCTTCATCAATAATGATGAGATCAATCTGGCCACCAGCGGGATGGGTTCGGTTATCACGACCTCGGCCGACGAGGACTTCGTCTTCCGCAATACTGGCGACATCGAGATGGGCTTCAACGGCGCCCGATCGGCCTTTGTCGATATCGAGCGCGAATTTGACGACGGTGTGAACGCGGCGGTGCGCATCCGCCAGGCTCTGGATATCACCGAGCTTGCGGACGCAGCAATCGTCAACAGCGGCAGCATCGTTGGCGGCCTGGACGCCAATGTGGCGGCGCGCACCTTCTCGTTCACCAATAGTGGAACGATCGTCGGCATCGACGCCAATGGATATTTCCAGCGAGGGCTCACGCTAAAGGTGGGCGAGCTCGACCTTGTGCTGCCGAACGCCAACGACGAGTTCAACGCGGACAGCGCGACGATCATCAACACCGTGGATGGTGAAATCCGTGACGGCTTCTACGCTGCCGTAGCCGCTCAGAATCTGAGCTTCGAGAATCACGGCACGATCGCCGCATCGGCGCAGGAAGGCGGCACGGCGCTCTTCATAGAGACCGGCCTCTTGCAGGACGATGGCCCCGGCGGCGACAATGTCATCGATATTCCGGCCCAGAGCTTTGCGTTTACCAACACGGGTACGATCGACGGTGCTACCGAGGTCAACCTGGGGAATCGAGTGGCGACCTTCATCAACAGCGGCACCGTGACGCGAACCGAGCTTGCCATAGAACAGGGAAATGCTCCCCTGTTCGGCGGCGTCCCGGCATTCGATATCGAATCGGAAACGGACGAGAGCCACAGCATCAGCTTCAACAATAGCGGCAGCATCATCGGCCAGGACCGCGGCGGATCGGGTCTCGTTATCGAAGCCGAAGCGGGTGACGATGACCAACCAGGCGTCGCGACGGCAGATTCGACCATCCATCTGGTCAACACCGGCACGATCAAGGCGACTGGGGGCGCAACCATATTTCCCACAGCGATATTTGACCCCAATGCCACCGATGTCGTCATCAACCAGATTGCAGCCGTCGGGATCGACCAGGAAAGCAGCGGCGCGGGATTGGTCACGATTGAAAATCGGCAAGGTGCGCTCATTGAGGCATCTGGTCTTGCCAGCCTCATGGTTCCAACGCCGCCCGTAGGCGATTTTGCCTATATGGCAGTATCCGGCGCTGTAGATGGCGGCATGACGATGGCTATCGGCGTTTCGGCAAAGACGGTGAACATCATCAATGCCGGCACCATTCGAGGCGGAGCGGGAAGCGATTATTCGGCTAACGCCAACATCATTATCGACAATGCGATCGGCCAACCCAATCGCTATCTGGCTGGCGCGATCCACACCAGCGGCGACCAATTGGACGATGGCAGCGGCTTCCTGCCGTCGACCGATCATGTGACGAATACCGCAACAGGCGTGATCATCGGATCGATCGATCTCAACGCGGGCGATGACCGCATCGACAATGCCGGCCAGATCAGCGGCGACATCTACATGCGTGAAGGCAATGACGTGGTCGTCAACGCAGGCACCATCACCGGAACAGTGCGGATGGGCGAAGGTGATGACAGCTTCACCCACCTCCTCGCCTCGGCTGTGCTGAACGGAACAGCCGATGGCGGCGCAGGAGAGGACACTCTCTCCTTCGACATCACCGGCACGACCTATACAGGCTCTATCGATCCGGCCCTGCGTCAGTTGTTCACCAGCTTCGAGGTCGAGAAGATCATCGGCACGGGCCAGGTCATTGTTCAGCAGACGGTCCAGGTATCCAGCGGCGGCGCACTTAACCTGACTGAGGGGTCAAGCATCGTCGTTGCTCCGGGCGAGACTGCCATCAATGGGGGTAGCCAAAGCGTCACGATCGCCAACAGCGGCGAAGTGGTCGGCAATGTCGATCTGGGGGCGGGCAATAATGTTCTCAGCAACGCGAGCGCTGGCACGATCACCGGGAATATCATCACCGGTTCCGGCAACAACAGCATCAGCAACCAGGGCGGCACGATCAACGGCGGGATTCTGGCCGGGAGCGGCGCGGACAGCCTGAGCAACTCGGGCACGATCTCTGGCAATGTCAATCTGGGCGCAGGTGCCGACACCCTGACGATCGGCACGGGCGGTAGCTTCGGCGGCACGGTAGCTGCGGGCGGCGGCTCTGATACCCTCGCCTTTAACACCAGCAGCACCTACGAAGCGCAGACCACGATCAACGGGTCGAGCTTCACCGGCTTTGAGGAAGTGAACAACACCGCCGGCGTGAACAGCTTTACCGGCGATCTCGACGTAAACCATGTCAACGTCATGGGCGGCCAATTGATCGGCCAGGCCGGTTCGACCCTGACTGGATCGGTCAACGTAGCCAGCGGCGGCACCTTCGGCACTGCAGGAACGGTGAGCGGCAACGTCACCATCGGCAGCGGCGGCACCCTGTCGCCCGGTGCCTCGCCCGCGATCATGACGATCAACGGCAATCTGGCGATCGGCAACGGCACCACCACGACCTTCGAGTTCGTGCCCGTGGGCCAGAGCGACCAGATCGTGGTCAATGGCGGTTCCGTGACGATCGGCGACAATACGACGCTGAACCTAACAGGCTCGCTCACCCCGGGTGCCTCGCGTGACCTGATCATCGTCAATGGCGGCGGTACGATCACGGGTGAGTTCGACGCGGTCAATCCCGATCCGGGCATTGTGGGCGTGCTGCGCTATAACGCAACGACACTGCAACTGCTTGGCACCTTCGTGGCGCCGACTGGTATCAACGTCCAGACCAACGCCGCGATCAACTATGTCAATAATCTGCTGGTCGCAGGCACCGCCAGCCCAGCGCTGATCAATGCGGTGCCCTCCCTGCTCAGTGGCAGCACGGCGAATGCGGCGGCTTTCGGGCAGTTGACCGCAGAAGCCTATGCCAGCGCATCGCAACTCGGCGTGGAACAAGGCTTGGCGCTCGCCAAAGCGGGCCGCTTGGGCCTCGCTGCGACACGGCGCGACACGCCAGGCCTGTTCACCTTCGCGCAGAGTCTGGGCGACTGGCGCACGCTGAAGGGTAATGCCGCCCGGGGCACGTCCACCGCCAAGAGCCACAGCTATGGCGTATTGGGCGGCATCGGTTTTGGCTCTGAGGCGGCATCTGTTGGCGGGTTCGTCGGCTATATCGACAGCCGCCAGACCATTGCCGGTCTGGGTGCGCGCACCGACGCTAATGGTTTGGTCGCCGGTCTGGCCGGTCATGTCGAAAACGGCGGCTTCGATGCAACGGTAACGATGGCCTATGACTGGAGCGAAGGCAGCACGCGTCGCAACGTCCCCGGCGCGACCGTCGCCTCGAGCGACTATCGCTTGCGCAGTCTCGTGCTCGACGGCTCGGTCGGATACAGCTTCTCGATGGGAAGCTGGGCGGTTCGACCGGAAGTCGGCATCACTCACGTTGCCACCCGGAGGGGCGCAACAACAGAGACGGGCAGCGCCGCCTTCGCGCTCACCGTTGATCGGGCCAGGACCCACGCCACCTTCATTGATGGCGGACTCAAGCTGAAAGGCGGCGTTGGAGAGGGTGACCGCTTCCATCCCTGGGCGCAGGCCGGTGTACGTCACCAGTTGGAAGGCGAACTCTCCGCCGCCAGCGCGGGTTTTGTCGGCAACGCTGAACGCTTCGCGGTGCTGGGCGCGGGACGCAAAGAAACCATGGCGACAACCGGTGCCGGCGCGAGCTACGATCTGACGCCGGGCTTCAGCATCTACGGCGCGTACCAGGGCGAGTTTGGCGGCGGTCGCAGCCATAACGTCAATGTCGGGGTCCGTTTCGACTTCTGATACGTCCGCGGCATTCAGCACATCAACCAAACTAACAGGAGGCACCGGTCGCGAGGTCGGTGCCCCCTGATTTTCTCGGGCTAGCTGCCGTGACGCTGGATCCGCTAGCGCGGATCGCAATGGGTGATCTGACATGCTACTTGTCGGACCTTGCGTTCAATCATCGCGGTGTTCGACCGCTGACAGCGGATCGGCAATGCCGCTTCCCAAGAGATGATTACCGCTTCTATCATGTCAGCTTTCGAGCAATCGAAATTCTGATTTAATAGCAAGAAGTGGCGCGATAGCAGACAGTTTTACGCAGCATCCTTACAGCTTCAGGATAATCCGAATCTTCAAGCGCGTTGGCTTGCCTTATGAACGCTCCCATTTCTTTCTTTCGCGTTGAACCCTCACTTGGACTTGGCCGCCTTCAACACTCCACCCTTGCCATGTTTTGGCCTTCAGTCGGTAGAATGGAAGGACTTTCCGAACAACATCGTTCCAAGCATTGAAATCTTTCTTATCCTTAAAAGAGGAACGGGCGATGATTTCACAACGCTTTATCTGTCTGGTTGCGACACATCATTGGGATATGGTAAAGAATGCCATCGCGGATCAG
>CBFHAG010000040.1:0-20378 GCA_965653535.1 uncultured Sphingobium sp. | reverse complement strand
GCACCCATAGCTCAGCTGGATAGAGCGTTGCCCTCCGAAGGCAAAGGCCAGTGGTTCGAATCCACTTGGGTGCACCATTTCCCAGACTTTGCCGTGCGCTCACGGCGAGCTGGCAGTCAACATCCCCCTTTCATTCATGGCCGCAGGGCTGGGTCAGAACGCTATTTCAGGCCTCCGCCCATCGCGCGATAGAGTTCGATCATGTTGGCGGCACGGGCCAGCCGGGTAGCGAGCATGCTCCGTTCTGCGCTGTAGAGGGTACGCTGGGCATCCAGCGTTGTCAGAAACGGATCGACGCCAGCGCGGAAGCGCGCTTCGGAGAGGCGATAGCCGACGCGCGCGGCGTCCCTCAGCGAGCTTTGCGCGTCTAGCTGCGCAGTCATCGTGCCGCGACGGGCCAGGGCGTCGGCGACTTCGCGGAAGCCTGTCTGGACGCTCTTTTCATAGGTGGCGAGCATGGCGTCGTAGGTCGCCCGGCTGTAGCGCAGATTGCCCTGATTCTTGCCGAAGTCAAAGATCGGCAGCCCAACCGAAGGTGCCGCCGACCAGTAATCGCTGCCGGGCGCGAACAGGTTGGACAGCCCGGTGCTCAGGGTCCCCAACGCCGCAGTCAGGGAGATTTTGGGAAAGAAGGCCGCTCTGGCCGCCCCGATATCGGCATTGGCCGCGCGCAATTGATGCTCCGCTGCCAGAATATCGGGCCGTTGCAGCAGGATTGAGGAGGGAAGGTCCGTGGGAAGGTTCGCCAGGGTGACGTCCTGCTGCGGCATGGCGGACGGCAGATCGCTCTGCGCCACCGTCGATCCCGCCAACAGGTTGAGGGCGTTCTGGTCCTGCGCAACCAGCGTCGTCGCCTCCGCTATGTCGGCGCGCGCCTGATCATAACTGGTCTGCGCCTGCCGCACCTCCAGTTCCGACGCGATCCCCTTGCTAAAGCGGGCGCGTGTCAGTTCCAGCGTCTTGCCGAACGCCGCTTCCAGATCGCGCGCGATGCGCAGTCGTTCCTGGTTCGCGGCCATGGATAGCCATGCGGACGCCGTTTCCGCGATCAAGGCGACCTGAGCCGCATTGCGGCTTTCGACGCGCGCGAAATATTGCTCCTGCGCCGCCTTGCTCAGGTTGCGGACGCGGCCAAACAGGTCAATCTCCCACGCGGAAACCCCGACGGAGGCCGAATAAATGTCGGTGCGGCCCGTCGCGCCAGCCCCAGCTCCCCCACCCGCACCTTGCTGAGCAAAGGGAAAATCCTGATAGGTCGCGCTGCCATTGGCGGCGATGGTTGGGAACAGATTGGCGCGCTGAACACGATACTGCGCCCGCGCCTGTTCCACATTGGCGACGGCGATGCGCAGGTCCCGATTATGGATGAGCGCATTTTCAATCACGCGCACAAGCCGCTGATCGGTGAAAAAGTCCTTCCAGCCGGTGTCGGCAGGCTGGATCGCGGCCTGGCCGGTTGTTTCGACCGCATAGGCTGGCCCCGCCGGACTTTCTGCGGGTACGGGCAGCGCGGGGCGCACATATTTGGGTGCCATGTCGCAAGCGCCCAGCGCAAGGGCCAGGGCAGTTGCTGAAATGATCCTGAACTTATGCATCTGCCTCATGCCTCCTGCGGTACGGCGGCAGGGGCGCGCCGGTCGGACGCCTGCTCTTCGCCGTGATGCTGGCGGAAGAGCCGTTTGACGACGGTGAAGAATATCGGGACGAAGAAGATGGCGAGCACGGTCGCAGACAGCATGCCGCCCACCACCGCAGAGCCGATGGCGCGCTGCCCCCCGGCCCCCGCGCCCTTGGCTAGCGCGAGCGGCAGGACGCCGAAGATGAAGGCAAAGCTGGTCATCAGGATGGGCCGCAGGCGCAGCTTGCCCGCTTCCAGCGCGGCGCGCGCTGGCGACAACCCCTCGCGCATCTTTTCTTCCGCGAACTCGACGATCAGGATCGCATTCTTGGCCGACACGCCGATTGTCGTGATCAGGCCGACCTGAAGGTAAATGTCGTTGTTAAGGCCCACCAGCGCAGCGGCGACCACCGCGCCCAGCACGCCCAATGGCACCACCAGCATCACCGCGATCGGGACCGACCAGCTTTCGTAGAGAGCGGCTAGGCAGAGGAACACAATCAGCATCGACAGCGCATAGAGCGCAGGTGCCTGACCGCCGGAGGTCTTTTCCTCATAGGAAATGCCGTTCCATTCGAAGCCAAGGCCCGACGGCAGCTTGGCGGCATGTTCCTCCATCGCCTTCATCGCTTCGCCGGTACTCACGCCGGGCGCAGGCGCACCCATGATCTGCATGGATGGCACGCCATTGAAGCGTTCCAGCTTGGCCGGACCCTTGATCCACTCCGTCCCGGCGAAGGAGGAGATTGGCGTCATGACCCCGGTCGCGCCGCGCACATGCAGCGCGCCTATGGAGTCGGGCGTCGATCGGAACGGTGCGTCCGCCTGAACATAGACCCGTTTCACCCGGTCGCGGTCGATAAAGTCGTTGACGTAAGCGCCGCCCATGGCCGTCGCGATCGTATCGTTGATGTCGGCCTGCGCGACGCCGAACGCGCCAGCCGCCGCATGGTCCACATTCAGTTTCAATTGGGGGGTGTCTTCCAGACCATTGGGACGCACCTGCGCCAGTCGCTCATCCGCTCCTGCCATCCCCAGCATCTGGTTACGCGCGTCGAGCAGCTTGTCATGGCCCAGATTGGCGCGATCGACGAGTTGGAAATCGAAGCCGGACGCATTGCCCAGTTCGGCGACCGACGGCGGAACGATGGCGATAGCCTGCCCCAGCGGAAATTTGCTGAACGCGGCGTTCGCGCGCTGCGCAATAGCCTGCACGCCGTTTTCCGCGCCCTTGCGTTCTTCCCAATCCTTCATGCGGACGAAAGCAATACCGACATTCTGCCCCTGCCCGACCAGGCCGAAGCCCGCGATGGTGAAGACGGCTGCGACGTTCTTCTTTTCATCCTTCAGATAATGGTCGCGCACCCGGTTAAGCGTCCGTTCGGTTTCATCAATGCCCGATCCGGCGGGCAGCGCCACCTGATTAATCAAGCGCCCCTGATCTTCATTGGGCAGAAATCCGCCCGGCAGGCGCATGAAAATGACGGCCATGCCGATGGCGATCAATCCATAGACCAGCATGGTCCGGGTCCGGCTTTTCTCCAGCTTCCTAACAGCGACGCCGTACCGCACCACATTGCGGTCGAACGTACGGTTGAACCAGCCGAAAAAGCCCGTTTGATGGTGATGACCGTCGCGCTGGGGTTTCAGGATGGTCGCGCACAGCGCCGGGGTCAGGATCAACGCCACCAGCACCGACAGGATCATCGCGGACACGATGGTGATGGAAAATTGGCGGAAGATGACGCCCGTTGACCCTCCGAAAAAGGCCATGGGCAGGAACACCGCCGACAGGACAAGGCCGATGCCGATCAGCGCGCCGCTGATTTCATCCATGGACTTCTTTGCCGCTTCCTTGGGCGACAGTCCTTCCTCCTGAATGATGCGTTCGACATTTTCCACGACGACGATGGCGTCATCGACCAGCAGGCCGATGGCCAGCACCATACCGAACAGCGTCAATGTGTTGATGGTGAAGCCCGCGGCATGCAGGATAGCCAACGATCCAAGCAGGACGACGGGAACCGCGATCGTTGGGATAAGAGTGGCGCGCCAGTTCTGAAGGAACAGGAACATCACCACGAAAACCAGCAGAATCGCTTCGATCAGGGTGTGGAAAACCTGCTCGACCGATAGTTTCACATAAGTCGAATTGTCGACGGGGAAGTCATATTTCACCCAGGAAGGGAAGCTGCCGGACAGTTCGTCGATCCGCTTCTTCACGCCTTCGACCGTGTCGAGCGCATTGGCTCCGGGTGCGAGCTTTATGCCGAAACCGGCGGCAGGATGGCCGTTGAAACGCGCGCGAAAGCCATAGCTGTCAGCGCCCAGTTCGACGCGGGCGACATCCTCCAGCAGAACGGTGGACCCGTCCAGATTGCTGCGCAGGATTATCTTGCGGAACTGTTCCGGGGTGCTGAGGCGGGACTGCGCCGTCACGGTGGCGTTGAGCGCCTGTCCTTCAGGCGAAGGCGTGCCGCCGATCTGCCCTGCCGAAACCTGGGCATTCTGCGCCCGGATCGCCGCCTTCACGTCGCCGGTCGTGACGTTCAGGTTCGCCATCTTATAGGGGTCGAGCCAGATGCGCATCGCATAGGACGCGCCCAACATCTGCGTATCGCCAACGCCGCTCAGACGGCTGATCGGGTCCTGCAACGTGGAAGCGACAAAGTCACCCGCATCATATTGATCGTGGATGCCGTCGTCGGCGTAGACCGCCATGACCATCAGGAAGGCCGATGTCGATTTCGTGACCCGCAGGCCCTGCTGCTGCACTTCCTGGGGAAGCAACGGCGTCGCCTGCGCCAGCTTGTTCTGCACCTGCACCTGCGCGATGTCGGCATCCGTCCCCTGTTCGAATGTCAGGGTGATGGTCAGGACGCCGGCCGAATCGCTGCTCGATGAAAAATAGCGAAGATTGTCGATGCCCTTGAGCTGCTGCTCAATGATCTGGGTCGTCGTGCTTTCCAGCGTTCGCGCGTTCGCGCCGGGATAGGCCGTGTTGATCGTCACGGTGGGCGGCGCGATTTCGGGAAACTGCGCGACCGGAAGCTGCCGGATCGCCAGAAGCCCAGCGAGCATGAGGACGATGGCCAGGACCCATGCGAAGATGGGCCTGTCGATGAAATAACGCGCCATGATCTTACTGTGCCCCGCCCGATACCGGCTTCACCTGTTCAGGCGCACGCGGATTGACGACCGTGTCCGGCTTGAGATTGATCGGCCCTTCAACGATCAGGCGATCGCCTGCCTTCAGTCCCTGGGTCACGATCCATTTGTCGCCCAGCGTCTGTTTGGCTTCGACCTGGCGGATTTCGGCCTTATTCTGAGAATTGACGACCATGGCGGTGGCGCGCCCGCGCGCATCCCGGCTGATGCCTTGTTGCGGCGCGAGGATGGCGTTGGTCTGCCGCCCGGCAACCACCCGTGCGCGGACATACATGCCCGGCAACAGCAGCCCGTCGGGATTGGGGAAAGTCGCGCGCAACGTGACCGCGCCCGAACTGGGATCGACCGTCACCTCGGAAAATTGCAGCCGCCCTTCCAGCGCATAGGTGCTGCCGTTGGGCAACAGCAACTGGACGCGCGCGCCGTCCCCTTCGCTGACCCCACCGTCGCGCAGCGCCTGCCTGAAATTGATGATGTCGGCCGCCGACTGAGTCACATCGACATAGACGCTGTCTATCCGCTGGATCGTGGCGAGCGCGTCCGCCTGCCCCGATTGCACCAGCGCGCCGGGGGTGAACAGGGATCTGCCGATCCTGCCCGAAATGGGCGCGCGGATGCGGGTGAAATTCTGGTTGACCTGCGCCGCCTGGACGGTCGCCCGTTGGGCCGCGACATCGGCACGGGCCTGCTGGGCGGTCGCCAGCGCATTGTCCGCTTCCTGGCGGCTGACGGCGTTTATGCCAACCAGATCCTGATAGCGCCGGGCCTGCAGGGCAGTAGCGTTGATCGATGCCTGAGCACGCGCCAGATTGCCGCGCGCCTGCGCCAGCGCCGCCTGATAGGGCGCGTCCTCAATTTCGTACAACATCTGTCCGGCCTTGACGTAGCCGCCTTCGGCAAACAGGCGTTTGCGGATGATGCCGCTTATCTGCGGGCGGACCTCAGCCGTTTCCGCCGCGGCGATGCGGCCGGGAAGATCACTGATCAGCGGCGCCGATTCCACCTTGAGCGATACGATACCCACTGACGGCGGCGGTGGCGCGGCAGGTGCGTCCTTGCCGCACCCGCCAAGGGCAAGGCTGGAAACACAGGCGAACAATCCGACAATCAATCCCTTTGGCACCAGTCGATGCTCCGCTTTTCTGATTGCGGAGTGAACGTTCATTCCGCTTGCCCGACAGGTAGGAAGATGCCAAAGGCAGTTCAAGGATAAAAGAAACAAAGGAGCGGAATTTTGGTTGCAGCGCAGCATGATCAGGGCGGCAAAGAGCGCATCCTGGCAACGGCGCGCGGCCTGTTCAACCTGCGCGGCTTCCATCAGACGTCAATGGCTGAATTGGCCAGTAGCGCCCAGGTATCCGTTGGCCAGATCTACCGGCTGTTCAAAAGCAAGGAAGACATTATCAGCGCCATCGTCGATGTGGATTCGAGCGAGCGGCGAAATGAGCTTGCCGCACTGCGCAATAGTTTATGCGCGGGCGAAATCGGGGTTGAGGAGGCGTTCGAGCATCTGTTCCAAGGCGCTCTCGCCGATCATGAAGAGGCACTGTCCTTCGACATATTAGCCGAAGGATTTCGCAGCGATCGCGTTGGCGAAACCATAGCTGCCCTGTGCGGCAACCTGCGCCCATGGCTGCGTGATTTTGCCTGCGCAGCCAATCCGCAACTTGGCGAAGACAGTCTGGGTGATGCCGAAGAGTTGATCCTGGCCTGCATGTTCGGCTTTGGCCATCGCAGCCTGGCGCGCCCCAAATTGAGCGCGGAGGCGACTGCCAAGGGCGCGGCCCGCCTGATCGTCACGGCGCTGCGCGGGATAGACTGACCGCCACACGCGCCGCTTTCAGCGCGCATCGACCCCTTCGGGCAGGACGACGGCGGACCAGCTTTTCCCGGGCCGCAGATAGCGGGCGGCCAGCGCCTGAATTTGCGCCGGAGTGACGGTCAGCATGTCCCGCGCCATGGTCTGCATCGCCTGGACATAGCGAGCGTCGTGGGCCGCGCCTTCCATCTGGTTCATCCAGAAGGCGTTGCCCGTTCCCGCGCGCATCAGCAACTGCCGCATCGGCGCAACCGCGCGCTGCAATTCATCGTCGCTGACAGGGTTCTGCGCCAGGTCGGCGGCTGTGTCCTTCACGACGCCGTAGAAATATTCGATGCGGTCTGGCCGCACCTGGCTCGTGACGAGGATATAGCCGCCATTGTCATAGGAAAAGGGCCAATTATTCTGCACGCTGGGCGAATAAGCCGCCCCTTCTGTCGAGCGCAATTTGTCGAAGAGCCGATCGTTGAAGATCTGCGTCAATATCTCCAGCTGTCGCGCCTCCGTTTGAAGCGAAAAGCCGCCTGCCGTAGGCCAAGCCATGACAGCGGCCGCCTGGTCCTTGCTGCCTTGATGGTGCAGGATGACGGGCATCGATACCGGAGCGGGAAAGCGCATCACCTTGTTCGCGGTCGGGACCGGCGTGTTCGGACGCATGGGAAGAGCGCCGAAGGTCGCGGCCACTGCCTGGATCGCGTCGTCGGGATTAACCTGCCCGAATATCTGCACTTCGATCGGGCCGGAGGCGAGCAGCGGTTCCCAGGTCTGGCGGAACGCCTGCGGCGTAAGCGCCTCTATTTCCGCGCGTGATGGCGTGCGGAACCGCACATCCTTGTCATGCAACAGCCAATTGAGGTCACGCGCCAGGACCGAATCGGGCGCGCGCGCCATCGCGTCATAGGCGACCGCCGCCCCCGTTTTGACGCGGGCAATCGGCGCTGGGTCCCAGCCCGGAGCGAAGAGTTTGGCAGCGAAAAGCGCAAGCTGATCCTTATAATCGGCGGGGCGGGTGACGGCCTGAAGCTCAAAGGCATCGTCGTCGATGGAGAAGTCCATGCCCATGCGGCGGCCATTGGTTAGTTCGTCAAGCTCGCGCTGCCCCAGCTTGCCGATGCCACCAGCCACAAGAGCATAGTTCGCCGCCCAGCCGGGCGCAGGCTTAGTGGGAGAAAATGCCTGCTGGCCATGACCGAAACGGACGTTGATGCGCACCTTTTCAGTTTCGGCGTCATTGGCGAACAGGGTCAGCTTGACCCCGTTGGCAAAGGTGATGCTGTCCATGCCCGGCAATCCGACGGACGTGCGGGACAAGACCTTTCCGGGCGGTCCCATTTTGGGCAAGTCCGCCATGGTGACCGGTTTGGTCGACAAGCGCACATTGGTCGCTGCCTTCACTGGCGCAGCCACGACCGCAGCCAACCGGGCGTCCACGCCGGGCTGAACCTTGCCAGTGACCAGCATCGCGCGGAACACGCCAGCGGAAAACAGCCGCCGCGTCGAATCCAGTATCTTTTGCGGCGTCATCGCAGGCTTGCCCGACCGGAAGATGTCGAGCGCGGCCTGCGGACTGACCGTCGTTTCCCTGATGTCGACGGCGCTTACAAGATCGCTCGCCTGCTTGGCCCCGGCTTCAGTATCGGCATTTTCGACCTGGATCGCGAGTGCGGTGTCCAACTGCGCATATTCGCGATCAATCTCCTGCTGGCTGGGCGGGCTGGCCTTGGCATCTTCGATGATCGCGCGCACGTCATGCAGCGACTTTTCCCAATTTTCCCCCGTAGGCAGGATAGTGACGAAGGTGCCATCGGCTGACCGGCTGACGTCCTGCTGATCAACGCTGGCCTGCAGGAAGCTTCCGCCGGCGCGCGCAGCCTGTTCCAGCCGTCGGCTGATGATCTGCAGCGACAACATGTCGGTCAGCTTGTCCTGATTATAGACGATCGTGTCGGCGCGCGGCTTCCAGGGGCGCAGCCAGGCCATGGTCAGGCCGGTAGGCGCGCCGGGTTCCACGGTGACTTTGGTCGCTGGCGCCTTGGGGTCAGGTTCGCCGAAATCTGGCAGCGGCGCGCCCTGCCCCGGCACCGACCAGCCGGAAAACTGGTCCTTGATCAACTGTTCCGCGACCGCAGGGTCCATGTCGCCTGCAATAGCGATCACGGCATTTTCCGGGCGATACCAGCGGTCATGAAACGCTTCCATCCGGGCGGCGGTGACGGCGTTCAGAGTATCGACGGTGCCGATCGGACTGCGGCTGGCGAGCGGTTGGCCCGCGAAAAAATGCTCCCGGCTTGCGTCGGAAATGCGCATCTGCGGGCCTACGCCCTCGCGCCGTTCCGCCAGCACGACCGCGCGTTCGGCATCGACGGCGGGATCGACGATGTTAGGATCGGCCATCATCCCCGCCAGGATTTTCAGGCTTTCGCCCAGCGTTTCCTGGGTCGCCTGCGGCAGGTCGAGCGCATAGGTGGTGCCGGTGGGCGTCGTCTGGGCATTGCTATCGCTGCCGAACGTCACGCCCAGCCGCTGCCATATGCGTTTGGATTCGCCATCGGGCACATGGCGCGAACCCCGGAAGGTCAGATGCTCCATGAAATGGGCGTAGCCAAGCTCGTCGGGCCGCTCCATCAGCGATCCGGCATCGATCCGCAGGCGCACCGATACTTGGCCCGGCGGGACGCCATTGCGGCGAATGGCGTAGCGCAGGCCGTTGGACAATTGGCCAAAGCGCCATGCGGCGTCGATTGGGACGTCGCTATTTTCATACAGCCACGGGCGCAGCTGTGGCGCGGTCGTTTTGGGGCTGGTAGGCGAAGGCGCAGCGACCGGCTCCGTCCGCGCCAAAAGCGGGACGGTCGATCCTGAAATCAGCAGACCAAGGACGATTAGCGAAACGGCGGGGCGCCGGAAAATATGGCTCATGGCGTCGCAGCCTAGAGCCAAATTCCTGAATAGCTACTGACGAAACTGATCTACAGCTTGCCAGCGCGACGCTTCACCGTCTCGCAAATCGATCAGCGAACGGTGCGCTGCACCGCACCCTTATGCGCGCCAACGCCGCTGCGCCGACGACGTGAGGGCTTTTTCGCCAGCCCTTCGCCATCGGGGCGATGCGCCCGTTCGGCGGTCCCGCGCGGCTGCCTCTGCTGCTGGTCCTGGTAGCGGCGCTGACCATCGGCGCGCTTCGCCTTCTGCTCGGGCGTCTGCTCCCGGCCCTTCTTGGGCGGCGCGGCCTTGGGAAGGTTGCGCACGACCTCGACGAAATTCTCAGGCAGGGGCACGATGTCCAGCTTTACGCGGGTCGTCCGTTCGATCGCCTTGAGGTAGGGACGTTCATCCTCCGCCACGAAGCTAATCGCGACGCCATCCGCCCCTGCCCGCGCGGTGCGGCCGATGCGGTGGACATATTGTTCGGGAACGTTGGGCAGTTCGAAATTGATGACATGGCTGACGCCCGACACGTCGATGCCACGTGCCGCAATGTCGGTAGCAACCAACAGCTTCACGTTGCCGTGGCGAAATGCCTGGAGCGCGGTGGTGCGCTGGGCCTGGCTCTTGTTGCCATGGATGGCGACGGCCTGGATGCCCGCGCCTTCCAGAAAGCGCACGACCCGATCTGCGCCGTGTTTGGTGCGGGTAAAGATCAACGCCCGGTCGATATCCTCATCCTTGACGGTCAGGGTCAGCAGCGCCTGCTTTTCCATCTGGTTGACGAATGTCGCCTGCTGGCGAACCCGTTCGGCGGTCGTGGATTGCGGCGCAACGCTCACCTTCACCGGATTGTGCAGAAACTGCGCGGCCAGCGCCTCAATCTCTCCGGGCATGGTGGCTGAAAAGAACAGGTTCTGCCGTTCCTTGGGCAACAGCTTGGCGATCCGCTTCAGCGGATGGATAAAGCCCATGTCCATCATCTGGTCGGCTTCATCGAGGACAAAGATTTCCGTGTCTTTCAGGGTGAAGGCGCGCTGGTCGATCAGGTCGAGCAGACGCCCAGGGGTCGCGACAACGACATCGACGCCCCGGCCCAGCGCCCGAATCTGACGGTTGATGGGGACGCCGCCGAACACGACTTCGACTGACAGCTTCATGAAGCGGCCATAGTCACGAAAGCTCTGCGCGATTTGCGCAGCCAGTTCGCGGGTCGGCGACAGCACCAGCATGCGGCAGCCCTGAAGAGGCGTCGGCTTGGGATTGCGCGCGAAATGATCGAGGCTGGGCAGCGCGAAAGCCGCGGTCTTGCCGGTGCCGGTCTGGGCGATGCCGCACAGATCCTTGCCTTCCAGCAGGACGGGAATGGCCTGCGCCTGGATGGGCGTGGGCGATGCGTATTTCTTGGCGGCGAGCGCCCGGACGATCGGCTCGGCAAGGCCAAGGTCGGTAAATTGCATAGGGTAAACTCACAAGTCGAGCGATGCGTCGACGCGGCTGCACATGCAGACCGGCGCGCAAGGCGGGTTACGAAACGACCCGCGTGAAAAGGGAAGCCTCAAAGCTTGGCGCAGACTTTCATTGGCCGGCCCCGTCACCCCTACGGGCCGGAACGATCACGCTGCCAATCGCTGTCGGACGGAAAACGCCCCCGCTGCGCTGCGCGGCCTATGCCCCTGATCCACATAAAAAGCAAGCGGCCCCGGAATATAGCCAGGACCGCCCCTATATTTTCAGACGCGCGACGCCTTTTATTACAGCGGGATTTCCACATGCTTGTCGCGCATTTCGGCGCGAACGTCGCCACCGAACATCTGTTTGAACATCCCGCCCAGCGACATGTCCGCGCGCCAGATTTCAGCATGACCAAGGTCGAACCGCAGCATTCGCAAATTGGGATCCTGACGTCCGCCCGGATACCAGCTGGCAACATCATGGGTCCAATAACGGTCGATGACGGCGGGATCGGTTTCCGTCGTCAACGTCCCGTCGATGCACGCGAACAGATGATGTCCCTTGCCGGAAAATTGCGCCATGGCAGGGCCTCCCACCGCCAGCCGATTATCCTTTGTCGTGTAGAACCAGAAACAATGGTTGGCACCCGGATCCAGTTGCGCGGTCATCGGAAGGCTATGTTCGTGCGAACCCTGAAGGCCGACCATCAGAAAGGGGCTTTGCGCGAGTTCCGTCCAGAAACGATGACGGATGTCGACCTCATTGCTCATCTTTCTTTCTCCTGTGGGTGAACAAAGGAATTAATCGACGAACGGGGCGCGAAGTTCCCTTCCGACTTACCAGAAAGCTTGATCTGGAGCAGTCTTGCCTCCACATAGCAGCCATGCTGATCGAGACCGAACTTACGCCTAATCCGGCCACCGTCAAATTCATTCCCGGTCGTGTCGTCATGGGCATGGGAACGCGCGACTTCGTAACGCCGGAGGAAGCGGAGGCGTCTCCGCTTGCGTCGGCCCTGTTCGGACTGGGCGACGTCACGGGCGTTTTCTTTGGCGGCGACTTCCTGTCAGTGACCATAGCGCCCGGCGCGCAGTGGACCGACGTCAAGCCGGACGTGCTTTCGATCCTGCTTGAACATTTTTCCGCGAACATGCCCCTGTTCGCGCCCGGATCGGCCGACGCGATCGTCGTGCCTGCGGAAGAGGAATTTGCCGACGATCCTGCCGATGCGGAGATCGTCGCCCAGATCAGGGAGCTGATCGATACGCGCGTGCGGCCGGCGGTTGCCAATGACGGGGGCGACATCATCTATCGCGGATTTGATCGCGGCACGGTCTTTCTGCGGATGCAGGGTGCCTGTTCGGGTTGCCCATCCTCCACCGCGACGCTGAAAAACGGCATTGAACAGCTGCTGAAGCATTATGTGCCGGAAGTCACCGAAGTGCGCGCAGTCTAAAGGTCCCGCCAGACCTCATTGGCAAATAGAGGCGGATGGACTAACCGCTGGACCGATCCTATCCATCCGGCTTCTCACAGGGGATTTTCTTGCGCATTCTGGTCATCGACACCGCTACGCAGGCGCTGTCCGTGGCGCTGCTCGAAAATGACCAGCCAGCG
Organism: uncultured Sphingobium sp.; assembly: GCA_965653535.1. Lineage (GTDB taxonomy): Bacteria > Pseudomonadota > Alphaproteobacteria > Sphingomonadales > Sphingomonadaceae > Sphingobium. The sequence goes on along the minus strand of CBFHAG010000040.1, from coordinate 7,776 downwards.
GGTTGCTTCCATGAAATTGTAGGACGGGGTCATGCCGAAGCATTGATCCCGGCCATTGCCACGCTACCCGATGGCGGGCGCGCGGATGCAATCGCTGTGGACGTCGGACCCGGCAGTTTCACGGGCGTTCGCATCGGCATCGCGGCGGCGCGCGCGCTGGCATTGGCCTGGTCGCTGCCCTTGCGCGGCTATGGTGCGTTGTCCCTAATTGCGGCGAAAGCAGCGCTGGACCATGAAGGCGGCCCCATTGCCGTCACGATAACCGGTGGGCATGGGGAATTGTTTTGGCAATGTTTTGAAGAAGATGGCCTGACCGCCCTGACCGCACCCGCTTCCACGCCCATCGCCACGCTCGCCGCCCAGATGGACCAGCCCGTCGTCTATGGCACGGGCGCAGAAGCGCTGGTGACGGCCCGTGGCCATGGCCTGGCGATCAACCGTTACCCTGAATCGATCGACTATCCACTGATCGCCGGCCTTCCCGCGCTGCCGGCCTCTCCCATTTATTGTCGGGATGCCGATGCGCGACCAATGGCGGCCCCAACGATTTCATGATTCCCGGCCTCACCCTCGACATCCATGAGGAAGCAGCGCGCAACGCCATGGCCGACGCCATGGACGTGATGTCGCAGGCCTTCGACCCCGCTTATGGTGAGGCATGGACCCTGTCTCAGCTGGCGGGGGTCATGATGATGCCGGGCACATGGCTGACCATCGCGCGCGTGGACGCGGCGGCGCTGGGCTTTGCCCTCGTCCGGTCGGTGCTGGACGAATGCGAATTATTGCTGCTTGCCGTTCATCCGCTTTGGCGCGGGCGCGGCGTGGGCCGCACGCTGCTGGTCGACAGCCTGAAGACGGCGCGGCGGCGCGGGATCAGGTCGATGAACCTGGAAGTGCGTTCGTCCAATAATGCGATAAAGTTATATGAAAATATGGGGTTTGAATATGTACATCGTCGGCCTGGTTATTACCGTGGCCATGATGGGCAACTTCACGACGCGCTGAGCTTTCGAATAGAAATAAGCGAATAGCCTGCATCATTCCTTGCTAAACGAACGACCAAGGTATAATCGAATGATACCGCTCCTGAAATGATTTCCTTGGGCGGGTCGCACATCAAATCAGACTTCGCAGGATAAAGAAAATGGAAACCGAATCGGCGCAGAGCGAACTGCTCATTACTTTGACGTCCGACATTGTGGCAGCACATGTCTCCAACAACAGCGTTGCGGTCTCTGATGTCGCCACTCTCATTCAGAATGTTCACGCCGCCCTTTCGGGACTGTCGACGCCCAGCGTCGCGCCGGAAGTAAAGCAGGAACCTGCGGTCTCCGTCCGGTCTTCGATCAAGCCGGACTATATTGTCTGCCTGGAAGATGGGAAGAAGCTGAAGATGCTCAAGCGGCACCTGATGACTCATTACCAGATGACCCCGGACGATTACCGCGCGAAATGGGGCCTGGCCGCCGACTACCCGATGGTGGCACCGAATTACGCAGAACAGCGTCGCACGCTGGCGAAAAAGATCGGCCTGGGCACCAAGCGCCGCCGCACCCGCGCGAAATAAACGCGTTACAGCCCTTATTCATCATGACGAAGGGGCGCATCGACCATGCGCCCCTTTCATGCCGTGGAAAAAGCGGCTAGCTTTCCCCGACTGCCGAATTAACGAAACGAGCCAATCTTCATGAACCGCAAGATCGACGTGGAAGCGCTTTGCCATGAAAAGGGCCTGCGTATAACCGAGCAGCGCCGCGTCATCGCTCAAGTCCTGAGTGACGCGTCCGATCACCCGGATGTGGAGGAATTGCACAAACGCTCCTCCGCCATCGATCCGGGCATATCGATCGCCACAGTCTACCGCACGGTGCGCCTGTTCGAGGAAGCCGGGATTCTGGAACGCCATGATTTCGGTGATGGCCGCGCCCGTTACGAAGCTGCGCCGGAATCGCATCATGACCATCTGATCGATGTCGAAACCGGCAATGTCATCGAATTTGTCGATCCCGAACTGGAGCAGCTGCAAAAGCTGATCGCGGAACGGCTGGGCTTTCGCCTGGTCGATCACCGCATGGAGCTTTACGGCGTCTCGCTCGACCGGAAGAACTGACCGGCTTGCCCAGGCTGCGCCGTCTGCTGCGAATAGGGGCGCTGGCGGGTAGCCTGATCCTCTGCCTTGTCCCGCATCTGATCTGGCGCGCCTTTGGCTGGCGATCGCCCTGGCCACGCCGTTTTCTGGCAGCGGCGGCAAGGTCGGTAGGCGCCCGGGTGCGCGTCGAAGGGCATGCGTTTCACGGCGACAATTTCATCATCGCCAATCATGTCAGCTGGGTCGATATATTGGCGCTGGGCGGGGCGACCGGGGCCGCGTTTGTCGCGCATGACGGAATCGCCCGCTGGCCCCTGATCGGATGGCTGGCGGCACAAAACAACACGCTGTTCGTAGCGCGCAACCGGCGCGGCGCGATCGCAGGCCAGATCGATGGACTACGTGCAGCCCTGGCCGGTCATCAGCCGGTCGCGTTGTTCCCGGAAGGAACGACCAGCGACGGGCGCACGCTGCTCCCCTTCAAGCCTTCGTTGCTCGCGGTGCTGATGCCGCCGCCCCGCGCCGTCATGATTCAGCCGGTCCACATCGATTATGGCGACGCTACGGACGCCATCGCCTGGCACAGCGAAGAACCGGCGGGCGCGAACGCCAAACGAATCCTGGAACGCGAGGGACCGCTCAACGTAACCTTGCGCTTTCTGGAGCCTTTCGACCCCACGCAATATCCCGACCGCAAGCAATTGGCGGCGGTGGTGAGCGAAAGGATCGCCACCAGCATCTCATCCCACCTGCCGCCTTTCACTTGTGCAACACGCCCTGTATAGCTGGATCGCATGAATCGTAACGACGCTCCCAAGACTCCGGCCACCTTCCACGTCAAATCCTTCGGCTGCCAGATGAACGTCTATGATGGCGAGCGCATGGCCGAGATGCTGGGCGAGCGCGGCATGACGGCGGCCAGCGAAGGCGCGCAGGCGGATCTGGTCATCCTCAACACCTGTCACATCCGCGAAAAGGCCGTGGACAAGGTCTATTCCGACATCGGCCGCCTGACGCGCGAGGATGGAACCCGCCCCATGATCGCCGTCGCCGGTTGCGTAGCCCAGGCAGAGGGCAGCGAAATCAGCCGCCGCGCCCGAAATGTGGACATTGTGGTTGGCCCGCAGGCCTATCATCACCTGCCGGAATTGATCGAGAAGGCCGGTCGTGGCGAGGAAGCGGTGGACACCGACATGCCGCTCGCCTCCAAATTCGGCGCGCTGCCCGCGCGCACCAAGCAGGCCCGGCCCACCGCTTTCCTGACCATCATGGAAGGGTGCGACAAATTCTGCACCTACTGCGTCGTCCCCTACACGCGCGGCGCGGAAATCAGCCGTAGCTGGTCTGCCATCATCGATGAGGCAAAGGCGCTGGTCGATGGCGGAGTGCGCGAGATCACCCTGCTGGGCCAGAATGTGAACGCCTGGACCGGAGAGGATGACAAAGGTCGCGCCCAGGGCATGGATGGCCTGGTCCGCGAACTGGCCAAGCTGGATGACCTCAAGCGCATCCGTTATACCACCAGCCATCCCAACGACATGAGCGACGGCCTGATCGCCGCCCATGGCGACGTGGATAAGCTGATGCCTTTTCTCCACCTGCCGGTGCAATCGGGCAACGACCGCATCCTGAAGGCGATGAACCGCAGCCATAGCGTCGACAGCTATCTGCACATCATCGATCGCGTTCGCGCGGTACGCCCCGACATTGCATTGTCGGGAGATTTCATCGTCGGCTTCCCCGGCGAAACCGATGCCGAGTTCGAAGATACGATCAGGATCGTCGAGCAGGTGCGCTATGCCCAATGCTATTCATTCAAATATAGCCCGCGTCCCGGCACCCCGGCGGCGGGGATGGACGGCCAGGTCCCGGCCGAAGTGATGGACGAACGGCTGGCGCGGCTGCAGGCGGCGATCAACCGGCATCAGGCGGATTTCAACGCGGCCACCGTTGGACGACGCACCGAAATTCTGCTTGAACGCAAGGGCCGTCATCCAGGGCAGCTGATCGGAAAGACTCCCTGGCTTCAGTCAGTGCATGTCACCACGCCGGAACTTTTCATCGGCGACATGGTCGAAGTGGATATCATCAGCGCCGGCCCGAATAGTCTGGCCGGTCAACCTAGCAGGAGGAAGGCCGCTTGAACCTACGCACAGTCGTTCCCGGCATCGCGGGAACCCATCTCCGACCCTGTCCGCCAGGTTCGAAGGGAGAGAGATGGATGGCCGCTCTTGCGGCTGCGACCGAAGTAGGAAGAGGCTGACCCATGTCCAAAAAACCAAATCAGAACCATCGCGTCGATACCGCAGAACGCGCCCGCCTGGAGGTGATGTTCGAAAAGCCCCACCTTTTGGGCGCGCTGTTCGGGCAATATGACCAGAATCTGGTGGCCATCGAAAACCGGCTGGGCGTCTATATCGCGGCGCGCGGCAACAAGCTGCAGATCGAAGGCGATGTCGAAGCCGCCGCGCGCGCGCGCGATGTCCTGACCGGCCTCTACAACCGCATCGTCGCGGGCCAGGAAATCGACAGCGGCGCGGTGGAGGCGGTCATCGCCATGTCAGCCGAACCGACGCTGGACGGCATCATCCGCCATGACGTCGCCGAACCGCCCACGGTGATGATCAGGACGCGCAAGAAGACGATCGTCCCGCGCTCCTCAACCCAGGTCACCTATATGGAGGCGCTGTCCCGGAACGACATCATCTTTGCCCTGGGTCCGGCAGGCACTGGCAAAACTTACCTCGCCGTCGCGCAGGCGGTCAGCCAGCTGATCACCGGCAGCGTCGACCGCCTGATCCTGTCGCGTCCTGCGGTGGAGGCCGGTGAGCGGCTGGGCTTCCTGCCGGGCGACATGAAAGAGAAGGTCGATCCCTATCTGCGCCCCATTTATGACGCGCTGTACGACACCCTGCCCGCCGAGCAGGTCGAACGGCGCATCGCATCGGGTGAGATTGAGATTGCGCCCCTAGCCTTCATGCGCGGTCGCACGCTGGCCAACGCCTTCATCGTCCTCGACGAGGCGCAGAATACGACGATCGCCCAGATGAAGATGTTCCTCACCCGCTTTGGCGAAGGCAGCCGCATGGTCATATGCGGCGATCCACGGCAGGTCGATTTGCCGCAGCCCGGCATATCGGGCCTTGCCGATGCGGTGGCTCGGCTGGACGGCGTGGACGGCATTTCGATCGTGCCCTTTGGTATTGGCGACGTCGTGCGGCACCCGGTCGTCGGTCGTATCGTTCAAGCCTATGAGGGACCGGATGCGTAAAGCCTGGCAGCATAACCAACGGACAATTCGGGCCAAGGCCACCAGCATCGGAGCCGGGGCAATATGATTGAAGTCGCCGTGCTCCACGATCAGGGCTGGCCGGATGAAGATTGGGAATTGCTGGCGCAGCGCGCCGTGGTCGCGGCCATCGTCCACAGTCCCTACGCCGCGTTCGCTACCGACGAAGCGCTGTATGAAGTGGCCGTCAAGCTGACCAGCGACGAAGAGGTCCATGAACTCAACCGCGCTTATCGCGACAAGGACCGACCGACCAACGTCCTGTCCTTTCCGATGGTGCAATCGGACCTGCTGGAAGGCACCGGAAACACCGATGATGGCGAAGTGCTGCTGGGCGACATCGTCCTTGCCGAAGGCGTGTGCGCCAGCGAAGCGGCGGAAAAGGGCATATCCGTCGCCGACCACGCCACGCACCTCATCATCCATGGCACTTTCCATTTGCTGGGTTATGACCATATGGAAGACGCGGAGGCCGAAGCGATGGAAGCGCTGGAAACCCAGTCGCTGCTCAGCCTTGGCGTCAGCGATCCTTACGGGGACCGCTAGATTTTTGACGCCGATCGCTTTAGCAGCCAGATACGCATATATTGGACAGGGGAATAGGAAGTCAGATGGCTGAGGGCAGCCCCAAGGACGGCAACGGTTCCAAGGAATCGGACAGTAGCAGCCAGGAAGGTGGCTTATGGAGCGGCCTAAAATCGCTGCTTTTCGGTGAGGACGAAAGTCATAGCCTTCGCCGCGAGCTAGAAGAAGCACTCGACGAATATGATGAGGACGGGGAGGATAAGAAATCGTCTCCCCCCGCAAAGGGCGACCTGTCGGCGATTGAGCGCCAGATGGTCCGCAACCTGCTGCACTTTTCCGAACATACGGTAGATGACGTTGCGGTCCCCCGCGCGGACATCGTCGCGATTGAGGAAAAGGCGAGTTTCGCCGATCTGGCCGCCCTGTTCGCCGAAGCCGGGCACAGCCGCATCCCCGTATATCGCGACACGCTGGACACCATCGTCGGCATGATCCACATCCGCGATGCTTTCGCGATCCTGGCGGGAAAGACGCCTGTTCCCGACAGCATCGCTTCGCTGATCCGGCAACCGCTTTACGTTCCCGAAAGCATGGGCGCGCTCGACCTGCTGGCGGAAATGCGCGCGAAACGCACGCATCTCGCCATCGTGCTGGACGAATATTCGGGCACCGAAGGCCTCCTAACCTTCGAAGATCTGGTCGAAGAGATCGTCGGCGACATTGAGGATGAGCATGACGACGCCCCCGAAGCGCTGCTCGTGCCGCTGGACGATGGGTTGTGGGACGCCGACGCACGCGCTGAACTGGAGGATGTAGCCAAGGAGATCGATAGCCGCCTGGCCGATATCGAGGAGGACGTCGACACGCTGGGTGGCCTCGCCTTCGTCATAGCCGGACGCGTGCCAGAGGCTGGCGAAATATTGGAGCATGAACAAAGCGGATGGCGCCTTGAAGTCATCAGCAGCGACGGGCGCCGGGTCACGCGCCTACGCCTGCATCCGCCAAGGGAATCGGACAGCGGCGAGGAAGAATGACATCGGCGCGGCGGACCAATCGGGCGCATCGCTTTTGGCACGGGCTGGGTCGGATAGCGCTGGCGTCGCTGGCCTTTACGCTGTCCCCGCCGCTTCCGGCTGAAACGACGTGGAAGCTGGTAAAAAGCTATCCGCACGATCCCGGCGCGTTCACCGAGGGCCTCTTTTTCCACGATGGCGCGCTGTATGAAAGCACGGGGCTGGAGGGGCGATCGGAAATCCGCAAGGTCGCGCTGAAAAGCGGCAAGGTGCTGGATCGCCGCGTCATTCCGCCACCTTATTTCGGCGAAGGCATCGTCAACTGGAAGGATCGGCTGATCAGCCTGACCTGGCGGCACCGGACGGGTTTTATCTGGAACATCAATGACTTTTTACCCGTATCGCAATTTCATTATGAAGGGGAAGGCTGGGGCCTGACGCAGGACGGGCGCAGCATCATCATGAGCGATGGTACGGCCCAGCTGCGCTTTCTGGACCCGGACACACTGTCAGAACAGCGCCGCATTACCGTGTCCTTCAAGGGACGACCGGTCGAGCGTCTGAACGAACTGGAATATGTGAAGGGCGAGATTTGGGCCAACATCTGGTACGATAGCCGGATCGCGCGCATCGATCCCCAGACCGGGGATATCATCGACTGGATCGATATCGCACCCCTGCTAGTGGCCAGCGGCGCGACAGATGGTGAATCCGTCGCCAACGGCATCGCTTATGATGCCAAAGCGGATCGGCTGTTCGTCACAGGGAAGAATTGGGCGAATCTATTCGAGATCAAGGTGAAGCATTAGGTTGTGTCTGCATTCAGGGATTCCGTTTGGCGTTAGTTTCTGATTCAAGGT
>CBFHAG010000039.1:0-20613 GCA_965653535.1 uncultured Sphingobium sp. | reverse complement strand
GCGCTGGACCGGGTGGCGCGGAAAGGCGCGATCTTGGCGACGAACACATCCTATCTCGATCTGGACGAGATCGCGGCCTTCACCAGCCGACCAGACAGCGTCGTCGGCATGCATTTCTTTTCGCCCGCCAACATCATGCGGCTGCTGGAGATCGTGCGGGGTGCGCACACCGCGCCGGACGTGCTGGCGACAGTCATCGGCCTCTCGCGCCGGATCGGCAAAGTGGGCGTGGTCGTCGGCAACTGTTTCGGCTTCGTCGGCAATCGCATGTTGGCGCAACGACAGAAGGAAGCGGAAAAGCTGCTGCTGGAGGGCGCGATGCCATGGGATGTCGACCGCGTTCTTTATGATTTCGGTTTTGCCATGGGGCCGTTCCAGATGCGCGATCTGGCGGGCAATGATGTGGGTTGGAATCGCGAGACAAGCAGTTCCTCGACCGTGCGCGAAATACTGAACGAGCGCGGGCGGCTCGGCCAAAAGACGGGCAAGGGCTATTATGACTATGACGCGGCGGGCAAGCCTGTCCCATCGGACGAGGTGAAGGACATCATCCTTGGATTGGCCGAGCGGCAGGGCATCGAGCGGCGGGAGATAGGGGAGCGCGAGATATTCGAGCGGTGCCTCTATCCGATGGTGAACGAAGGCGCGCGAATCCTGGAAGAAGGCAAGGCGTTGCGGGCATCTGATGTCGATGTGGTCTGGGTGACGGGCTATGGCTGGCCGGGCTATCGCGGCGGGCCGTTGTTCTGGGCGGGGCAGGAGGGGATCGGCCGGATCGTCGAGCGGCTGCGCGCCCTTGCGCCTCGGCTGGGCGAAGATTTTGTGCTGTCGCCCCTGCTGGCAAAGCTGGCCGCCGAAGGGCGCGATTTTCAGGGCATCGAAAGCGGGAAGGGTCTGGCATGACAATGCGGCGGGCAGCCATCGTCGATCCGATCAGGACGCCGGTTGGCAAATATCTGGGTGCGCTGGCCGATGTGCCTGCGGGTGAACTGGCGGCGACCGTGCTGCGGGCGCTGGTGGATCGCACCGGCATTGACCCGGAACGGGTGGATGATGTCGTCTTCGCGCAGGGATATGGCAATGGCGAGGCGCCTGCGGTCGGACGGTGGGCGGCACTGGCAGCGGGGTTTCCTGTGTCGGTGCCTGGCTATCAACTTGATCGGCGCTGCGGGTCAGGGCTTCAAGCGGTGATCGATGCCGCGATGATGGTGCAGACCGGCGCGGCGGATGTGGTGATCGCCGGTGGCGTTGAGAGCATGAGCCAGGTCGAACATTATACGACGCAGATGCGCCGGGGCGTGCGCGGCGGTTCGGCGGAACTGCATGACCGGCTGTCGCGCGGGCGCGTGATGTCGCAGCCGATTGCGCGGTTCGGGGTCATCAGCGGCATGATCGAAACCGCTGAAAATGTCGCGCGGGATTTCGGCATCACACGCGAGGAGTGCGACGCCTATGCCGCGATGAGCCACCAGCGCGCGACGGCTGCCTGGGCGGAAGGCCGGTTCGATGACGAACTGGTGCCCGTTGCCGTACCCCAGCGTCGCGGCGATCCCGTCATTTTCGATCGGGACGAAGGGTTTCGCACCGACGCGACGGCGGAGTCGCTTGGCCAGCTCCGTCCGATTGAGAAAGATGGCGTCGTCACCGCTGGCAATGCGAGCCAGCAGAATGACGCCGCTGCCGCCTGTCTGGTCGTTGCGGAGGACAGGCTGGAGGAACTGGGTCTGGAGCCGATGGCCTGGCTGCATAGCTGGGCGGCGGCGGGGTGCGAACCGTCGCGCATGGGCATCGGTCCTGTGCCCGCAGTGGAGCGGCTGTTCCGACGCACCGGCCTTGGCTGGGACGATATCGGCCTCGTTGAACTCAACGAAGCTTTCGCGCCGCAGGTGCTGGGCGTGTTGAAGGGTTGGGGCTGGGACGACCGGGATCGGCTGAACGTCAATGGGTCCGGCATTTCGCTCGGTCACCCGATCGGCGCTACGGGTGGGCGGATATTGGCCAATTTGTTGCGCGAAATGCGTCGCCGCGATGTACGTTTTGGGCTTGAAACAATGTGCATCGGCGGCGGTCAGGGACTGGCGGCGGTTTTCGAACGTGCCTAGCGTGCGGGCATTTGCAGAGATGGAGAGGCTGTCATGGGAATTATCGCAGTAACAGGCGCGTTCGGCGCGCTCGGCAGGAGCGTGGTGGAATTGCTGGCCGACCGGGGTCATGTAATCGCCGCCATCGATCTGGGCGTCGCGCCGGAAAGCTATCCTTATGGCACGGCCTTGGGCGGTGTCGACCTGACCCAGCCGGACGCGGTTGCGGAAGCCTTTGCACAGATTGCGGCTATTTACGGGCGGATCGACGGGCTGGTCAATATCGCGGGTGGGTTCATGTGGCGCATGGTCGCCGATACCGATCCTGAGGACTGGGACCGGATGTACCGGATGAACCTGCTGTCGGCTGCGCTGTGTTGTCGCGCAGCGACCGGGCATCTGGCTGAAAAGGGTAGCAGCATCGTCAATATCGGCGCGGCGGCTGCCCGCGCTCCGGCTTCGGGCATGGCACCCTATGCCGCGTCCAAGGCGGCGGTGATGGCATTGACCGAAAGCCTGGCCAATGAATTGAAGCCGCGCACCCGCGTCAACGCGATCCTGCCCACGATCATCGACACGCCCGCGAACCGCGCTGACATGCCGGATGCCGACGTCAGCGAATGGGTGTCGCCCATCGATCTGGCAAAGGTCGTCGCGTTCCTACTGTCACCGGAATCGGCGGCGATCACGGGCGAAGGGATCAAGGTGTCGCTGGGCGCTCAGTCGTAGAATCAAACAGATAAGCAGGAGATGCGCATGGAGAGGATCAGCACGGCAGCCATGGATGAGGCGATTGCCCGCGCCTTGCAGCTTGGGGAAGTCGGCTTGCAGGTTGCCGTCTATCATCGGGGACGGCTGTTGGTGGACACTTGGGCGGGCAAGGCCGATGCGGCTAGGGGCAGCGCGGTGACGGCGGAGACGCTCTTCCCCATCTTCTCGGTCACCAAGTCGTTCACGGCGGTGGCTTGCCACATCCAGGTGGAACGCGGCCTGATCGACTATGACGCGCCGATCGCACGCTATTGGCCCGAATTTGCGGCGAACGGGAAGGAAGGGATCACGGTTCGCCATGTCCTGTCGCACCGGTCGGGCGTGCCCCAAATGCCGCCGGGCGTGACGGTGGAAACCATGTGCGACTGGGACTGGATGATCCGCCATATTGAGCAGATGGAACCGCTGTTCCCCGCCAATTCCCAGAGTAGCTATCAGGCGTTTATCTTCGGCTGGTATATTGGAGAGATCGTGCGGCGCACCGATCCGACGCGCAGGCCCATCAACCAGTTCATTGCCGAAGAAATCTGCACGCCGCTCGGCATCGCGAACTTCCATCTGGGCCTCGACCCCGCACTGGAGCCGCGCGTCGCGACGCTTACCAACGTCGCTCATGGTGGGCAGGCGTCGGCGGGCGATAGCGGCGCGGTGTCGCTGACCACGGCGGTCGCGCCCAGCCATGCGCGCGCGGGTGATGATGTCGCGCCCTACCTCAGCCTGGCTGTCCCGTCCGCCGTGGCGACCGGCCCCGCAAACTTCAACCGTCCTGACGTTCATGCGGCTGTGCTGCCTGGCGCGGGTGGCATTGCCGACGCCCGGTCGGTCGCGCGGCTCTATGCGATGCTGGCGTGCGGCGGCGAGCTGGACGGGGTTCGCATCCTTTCGCGGGCGACGGTGGAAAGCCTGACCCAGTTGCGCACCGACCCGTATCAGACCGACCGCGTGGTCGGGCGTGTCGCGATTTTGGGGCAGGGTGGCTTCTGGCTAGGCAGCGACCATCCGGGTGTGGAGGCGGCAATCGGAACCGCGCCCTCGATTCTGTGTCATCCGGGGGCGGGCGGCTCGATCGGTTGGGGCGACACGGCGATCGGCCTTGCCGTCGCGATCTGCCACAACCGGATGTTCAGCCGGATCGAGGACCGCACGCAGCAGCCCTGGATCGCGATAGGCGATGCTGCGCGCGCCATGGCGGCGGATCGGGGCGCGCTGGCCTGAAACTGGAACGGGCCGTCCCTACTGGGCGGTCCGTCCTCCATCCACGGCGAGCGATGTGCCGTGGATATTCGATGCCGCGTCTGAACACAGGAACAAAATCGTGCTCGCGACCTCATCCGCCGTGCCGTCCCGGCCCGTCGCAGGGTGATAGGCTTTGCTACGGGCGGCCCATTCTTCCGCCGTGTAGTTTGACCGCTGGTGCGCACGGATCGGGCTGTCGATCGCGCCGGGGCAGACGGCGTTGATGCGCACGCCCTTCATCCCATATTCCAGCGCCGCCGCCTTGGTCAGGCCAAGCACTGCATGCTTGGTCGCCGCATAGATGCTGACCCCCGCCTGTCCCACCAGCCCCGCCGATGACGACATGTTGACCACGCACCCGCCGCCGCTCCGTTCGATGACAGGGATCGCATATTTCATGGCAAGCCACATGCCCTTGAGATTGACGGCGATCAGCCGGTCGAACTGATCCTCTTCCACGTCGCACAGATGCTTCATCCCGGTCTGGGTGATCCCCGCATTGTTGATGAGCGCGTAAAGGCCGCCATAGTGGCGGGTCGCCTGTTCCACCATGTTCGCGACCTGGGCGGCGTCCGATATATCGACCCTTTGCACGATCACCTCTGCGCCCGTTGCGGTGAGCGCGTTGTGCGCGGCAGCGAGGCCCGCTTCATCGACATCGGCAAGTAGCAGCCTAGTCCCCTGCCGGGCAAAGGCATGGGCGCTGGCAAGACCGATGCCCGAAGTGCCCCCGGTGATGATGACCGTCCGGTCGCGCAGTTCCGGCAATATCATGCGTCTTGCTCCTTGTGCGCGCCGCTTAGGGGGTTCTGTTCTATCACGTGCTGCACCGACGCGTGAGCCGCTTCGGGCAGCAGGACGCCGGACGCAACAGCGGCGTCGGCTGCGGCCCTGAACCGACGCAGATAATCTTCGGGACCGTCATAGAGGGCGGTCAGTTGCTCCGGCGCAAACGGCTGGCTCGATCCGCGCAGGAACGCCCAATCAGGCGTGTTGAAGCCAGTATGCACAGCCGTCGGCACTGCGACTTCCGGCAGGCGCACGCCGCCCTTCGCGATGCCGAGCGTATCGCGGGCGATCCGGGGCGGGATGCCCTCGCTGGCCGCTTCCACCTCGATGCGGGGTTGGGCTGGCGGCGGCACGCCTTCTTCAATCCAGCGTCGCATCCAATGAAGCGCGGCGTCACGAAAGGGCTGAATGTCGATGCTGTTCGGGGGCAGGTCGGTCGCGGTAAAGGCGGCGCTGACCTTGATGCCTCCTGCATGGGCGATGCCAGCCGCTTCCCACAGGCGAAACCGATCATGGTCCGGTTGCCGGACAGCAGCGAAGCTGCGGCATTCGCTTTCGCTGTTGACCACGAAGACCGGGACGTCGATGTCACGTAGCCGACTGGTGCCGGACGGGCAGCAGCCGTCGACCAGTTTGGACAAATCGTCCAGGCCGCCGGGGCGCTCATCATCGCCCGTTTCGATGGCAGCAGGGCTGCCGAAGTAGACGTCGAGCATGAAACCGGAAAAAGGATGGCCCATCGGTGCGATCGCGTTGATATAGGCGGCGATGTATTCCGCAGATTGGGATGCACCACGGGCGATTACATGCCGCACGGCAAGGCCACCCAAGGGATCGATGGGACCGGTCCGGCGCGGGCCTACCGCCTCGCCGATTTGCGAGAAGAGGTCGAAGGATATGTCGTCGGTCGGGATCGACAGGCCCTGATATCGCTCCGGGTCGAACGCCAGCAGGCCCTTGGGATCTGGGCCTGCGAACCCTTCGATCCCAACACGCTGCACGGATGCGGCGACGATGGCGTAACCATCCTTATACATCAGGGGATGGGTGCGGATATTGTCGAAACCGGCGGACACATTGTTCCATATGAGGATGACGATGCCGTTGAAGCGGCTATCATCTGCCGGACGTCGCACGACGATGCGGGTGCGGTAGGGCAGGGCTTCCCCTTTTTCGACCTGCCACTGGCCGTCCGGCGAAGGTCCCGTCCCATCCGCGAAATGAAAACGCGCGGCGCCGCCGGACAGGAAATATTCCTCCTGCCGATATCCGACGCTGGCGCAATCGAACGGCGGTTGGACGAAGGGCTGGCCACGTCCGCCATCTACGGGTCCAATCATGCTCCATTCCGGCATTGGCATTCCTCTACTGTGGCACGCCTATTCGGCGGGTTGTGGCTCGGGGCGGCGAGTCTTCTGCTGCGCTGCGATCAGGTGTCCTCGCAGCATACGCGCCAATATGGGAACGATCGCCGCTGCGCCGATTGCCAGCAGGCCGACGGCGTGCGTGTTGCCCAGGCGCGGTCCTGGCAAATCGGTCAGGATGCTGCTCGATACCGCCGCGCCAACTGCACTCGCCAAATATTGAAGCGCACCGAGCAATGCGCCAAACCCGGCCCGCTCGACCGGATCAGGTGCCTGAAGCGCCAGCGTCGTCATGGACACGCTCAAGATCGATATGCTCATGATCACGACGCACATGGCGGTGGCACCCGCTGCCAGCCCCAACGGGAGCACATAGCTGAGCAACACGCCCAGGCTGAAGCTGCACGCGGCAGGCAGGACCAGGGTGAGAGGCCCCAGGCGATCCATAAGCCGTCCGACCACTCGAAGGAGGGCGAACGTTATGCCGCCACAAACCACGTAGAATATCGCCAGCCAGTCACGCGGCAAATGCAGGTTTAGCAGTAGCAGGGACGCGTTGTTCGCCGTCAGCAGGCCAAAAGCGATGGTCATGGTGAATATGCCAGTTGTGGCGGCACGAAAGTCAGGGCGAAGAAGAGCGCCTTTCAGTCGGAAACCCGCCGGGCGCAATGGGTTGTCGAGATGCGCCGCCATTGGTGGCAGGGCGAAACGCGCGATCAGCATGAGGGCTAGCGCCGCCGCGCCGAGCAGCAGTAACGGCAGCCGCCAATTCGCAATCGCGGCAAGTTGGATCGCCATCGGCAGGCCGATGATCGACACCAGAGGCCCTGTCCCCAGCACAAGCGCGAAGGCGCGTCCGCGTCGTTCAGGTGCGATGGTGTCGGCAATGATGGCGGTCAGCAGCGCCGAGCATATTCCGCCGCACCCGCCAGCGATAGCGCGCATGAGCATCAGCATAGGCAGGCTGTTCGCATAGCTTGCCCCTATGGTGGCAAGGCCGATCAGAGTGAGGCAGATGGTCAGAGGTGCACGACGATCATATCGATCGAGAAGCCCCGCTGAACCCAGACCCGTCACGAACCCCGCCAACGCGTAGGATGATGCCAGTAGTCCGAGACGAGCTACCGGCAGGCCCAGGTCCACCGCGATGTCCGGCCCGATTGGCAGGATGACGGTGAACCCCAGCATCACGAGGAACTGCGTCGTCGTGGCAATAGCGATCGTCCGGGTTTGCATGCTCAAAATCTCGGGCGCGTCAGGCTGGGGCAGCGACGACCGGCTCTGGTCGAATGCGCCCGCGCAGGCCGATGAACAGCAACACCGCACCGATGAGCGCCGCACCGGCAAGCAGCATGAATGATGTGGAGAAGCCATATATCCTGTTCACGGGACCAAAGACGATCGGGATCAAGAAGGGTCCGACATGAAATGTGCTGAATATCGCTCCCATCGCAAAGGCCCGACGGCTGGCATGGATCCTGTCCAGCAGGAAGCTGCTGAGCGCCGGTTCAAACAGGATGGACGCGCTGCCTGTGACGGCGGACGCGATGAGTAGTCCCGTCACGCTTTCAGCATGGACGAACAACATCGTGCCGAAGCTGAAGAAAGTAAGCGAGAGCGCAATGATCGCCAGAGGGTGCATCCATCGCCTCAGCCGGACGAAATAGAGGCTGATGCCGATCGAGGCCAATGGCGCGGGCAACATGACGGCCGCAAATGTACGCGGGTCGAGAAACCCTTTCTCCCGAAGCAGGAACGGCAGCTGAGTATAGAGATTATATTGAGCCAGAGCGAGGAAGAGGTTGCCGAGCATCGCCAGGATGAAAATCATATTCATCGTTTCGCGCAATGGTTGCTGCGCTACGGCCTGCGTTTCGACGGCTGTTTCCACATGGCGCGCAGCGGGTTTCACGCGGAGCAGCGCAAAGATGAACAGGGGCACACCGACCAGATAGAGCCACATCGGCGCGGCCCATCCGTGGCTGTTCGCCAGGAACCCGCCAGCCTGTACCGCGAGCATCGAGAAAAACGTCATCGCGCCCCAGCGATAGCCCAGCATTTTCGTGCGCGCTTCACCGGCATAATAGTCGCCGATCATGGAGAGGCTGACTGTCATCAGCGCACCGACGCCCAGGCCCAGGATGAAACGAAGAATGATAAGGACCGTGAAATCGGTCGTGACCATGCACCCCAAGCCCGCCGCCGTGTCCGTGAACAGGGCGGCGAGCAGGATTGGACGCTTGCCCCAGCGGTCCGCAAGCCAACCGAGCAGGGGCGATGCGATCATGGCAATGCCCGGAACGGTCATCAGCATCTGGGCATAGGCTATGCCGCGCGGTCCGCCCCCCAGCTCGGCTGCGAGCAGGGGGAGGCCGGGCGAAAGCAACGTAGTCGTAAAGGTATTGGGTAGCGTGGCGAAAAGCAGGAAGAGGAATATCGACCGTCCCGGCGCAAGGACGGAATTTGTCGTTTTCATGGCTCTATTCCTCTTCCTGTCCGTCATTTACTGGGCCGATGCGCCAAAGCGGTAGCGCAACTGGAAACCCCACATGCGGGGTTCGCTGTAGAGATAGCGGGCAAAACCGCCACCATAGCGAGCGCCATTCTTGCCGTAATTTGCCTGGACCTGGATGGGAAACGTCTTGTTGGCGACGTTTGTCATGAAGAATGACAGATCGACCGGGCGACGTCCGACATTCTTCCAGTCTACGCGCAGGTTCAGCAGATTGCTTTCCGGCAGATACCCGAACGGTTCCTGGTCCGGGAAGGTGATCTGCGTGTAATAGCGATCTACATGGGCAAAGGTTAGCGACGGCGAGATGGTTTGCACATCGTCAATATTCAGATCGTAGCGCGCCGAAACCGAAAATTGGTTCTTGGGTGCGAACGAGAATGGAACGCCTGTCTTGTCGTCAATCAAGATTTGACCGGCGGACAGGTAACTAAACTGGAATTTGTCGTACTTTGCGTCCGTATAGCTATAACCGCCGCTGATGCTCAGATTGGGGACGGGGTTGATCGTGCCTTCCACTTCAACGCCCTGGATATGGGCTGAGCCTGCGTTGACGATGGCAGAACCGCCGCTTACCTGGCCGTTTGGCAGGAACGCTATGGTGCCGCCCGATTTCTGAATGTCCTTATAATCCGAATAATAATAGCCGACGTTCAGGCGGACAGGCATCGCGCCAAGATGAAAGTCGGTTTTGGCTCCAACTTCATAAGTCGTTGCAAATTCCGGTTCAAATGTCAGCTTTTCCGGGTTGGTTCCATTATAGTTGAAGCCGCCGCTCTTGTAGCCATGGCTTGCCCTGGCATAGACCATGACCTTCGGCATAATCTGATAGTCTACAGCCACAAGCCAATTGGGCGCTGAACTTTTCGGCTGCGCGCTGACAACGCAGCCCGGGAATGTTGCGGTTGGAAGAACGCAGGCCGTCGTCGTATAAGATGCGTGGAATGCATCCTTTTTATCCCAGGTGTAGCGATAGCCACCCGTCAGCCGGAGGCCATCCAGCGCCTGCGTCAAAGCCCCCATATCGAGCGATGCCTGCGCATAAACCCCCGTCGATTTGCGATGTTCGCCGCTCGAAATCGTTGCGAACTCGCCGTAGCTTAACCCTTGGCGTATTTCGGGGCCGACAGACTTTGCGTCTTCATGATAGACGCCGGTTACGAGGTTGAAGCGACCGTCCAGCAGATTGCCCTGCAACTGCAATTCCTCAGTCCACTGGCGGGCGTCGGTGGAATATGCGTCGCCCGGCCCGGTGTTCTGGATTGGCAAGATCGAACCATCCTGATCGAAGGATGCTCTGGTCTTGTAGCGGGCATAGCTCGCAATATTGCGGATCTTGAAATTGTCAGACAGCTCGATGGTCAGGCTATCGGTCGCCATGAACAACCGTTGTTCTTCCTGGGGGACGATATTGAGGCTCGTCTTGCGCGGTCCCCGGGCCTGTTGTTCAGCCAGGGTCTGGCTGAGCAGAGGAATGCCGTAAATCCTTGCGGTTGTCCCCTGCAATAATCCATTGTCTGGATTGATCGCTGTATTGAAGCCAGCGAAAACCGATCCCGCACCGTTCTGGTCGAGTTTTACATTGGTAACGAGCAGATAATTTTCGATGGTTTCGGTCGGACGCCAGGTCAAGCCGGCCCGCACCGTCCAATAATTTCTGTCGTCGAGATCGCGATTCGTATTGATTTCGCGCGTATAGCCGTCGCGCTTTGCATAGCGTCCCGCGACGCGCAGCAACAGCTTATCCTCCACGAGGGGAATGTTGAGCATTCCTTCAAGTTCATGATTGTTATAATTTCCAAGCTGCGCCTGCACATAGCCATCGAACTGGTTCTTTGGCTTCGCTGGCTCGACCAGCACCGCGCCGCCCGTGGTGTTACGACCAAATAGCGTGCCCTGCGGTCCTTTGAGGACCTGGATATTCTCCAGATCGTAGAATAATGTGCCGGTTCCGACCTGACCCACGGTGTCGCTTCGCTGGGGCAAAGGTACTTCTGCGAAATAGACGGCGACACCTGGTCCGCCGCCATAGGTCGATCCCTGACCGCGGATCGTGAATGTCTGCGTATCACGCTGGCCGGATGACTGGCCGACGATGAGCGAGGGCACCTTGCCCGCAAGATCCTGGTTGGATGTGATGCCTTCGCGGCGCAGCGACTCCCCGGTGAACGCGGTGATGGCGACGGGAACATTCTGCAATTGTTCTTCGCGGCGGTTGGCGGTCACGACGATGTCTGCGATCTCGTTGCCTTTTGCCTCAGCAGCTTCCTGGGCGAAAGCGGGCAGAGTATAGCCTAGTTGAAGCGTGCTTGCCCCACACAAAAGAGCTGTATAGAATTGTCTAGTATTCATGGTCATACTCCCCGTATATGCATGTGATATTAAATAGATAGTCCTGCGTAGATAATTGTTTATCTTTAGTTGTTGTGATATATCTTCTATTTCAGGCTTGGCATTAAAGTATGGAGGGCAATGTGGATCTTAGAAGGCTCCATTATTTTGTTACTATCGCGGAAGAAGGTAGCTTTCAAAGTGCGGCCAATGTGCTCCACGTCGCTCAATCCGCTTTGTCCCGGCGCATTCACGAACTGGAAGAAGAACTTGGCCTGCCGCTTTTTCTGAGGTTGCCTCGCGGTGCCCAGCTGCTGCCGGCGGGCGAAATCCTGCTCAGGCATGCCCGCCCAATTCTTGAGAGTGTCGCGGACGCCAAGGCGCATCTGGCTCGTTACGCGGCTGGGCGGTCGGGAACCGTCAGGATCGGCATGACCGGCCTTGCCGGACAACTGCGCTTCGTCGGTGAGGCCTTTAAGGCTTTTGGGGCGATCACGGATGACGTCGAAGTGATCGTCAAGATCGTGAACAGTCGTGGCGAGGTGCTTCACCATCTGCGCAGCGGCCAGATTGATCTCGCCGTGGTTCAGGGCGATGTGGGCGAGCCAGGGCTGGTTGCCGAACGCATACGCACTTTCGACAGCCTGGTCGTCATGCCCTCGGACCATCCCTTGAGTGAGCGGGCTGAGGTCAGCGTGGCCGACCTTGCCGCCTATCCGATTTTGAGCTTTTCGCGTGAGCTTGACACTGTCGCGTTCGACAAGATTGTGGCTGCTTGCGTCGCAGCTGGAGCTCAGCCGCGCATCGTTCAGGAAATTCCGATGGAAACTGTTCGACTTGCGCTGGTCGCCGCCAATATGGGCATCAGCATAGCCAGCACGTCGATCCATGAAAGACCTCACCCGGAAGGGCTGTGCTTCCGGCGTTTTGTCGGCATAGATTTTGACACGGGCCTCTACCTTGTCAGGCGCAAGTCCAGCGACGGCCCAGCTGTGCAATTGCTGGCCAAGACCATAGGCGATGCCGCGGAAAGGGCGCAACGCGTTGCCGATCGCGGCTGATTGCTGACGCATGGGACGGCAACCCGTGGCCGCAGCGCGCAGCTTGCCATGATTGTGGCGAACCAGTTCCACCCAGAATCCTTTCCCTACCTTTTTCAGGCTTTCGTGAAAGCTATACACAACCAACCGGTCGGTCAATAAAATTAATGCGTGTGTCGGAGGGGCGTGCTGCGGGGCCTATCGGCTGGTCATAAACGCCAAAAACCATAATATAACAGGCCACTATTTGATCGAGCTGCCATCAGGACGATGCCGGGCCAGTAATCAATCCTGCAATTTTTAATTGACCGTTCGTTTGTTTTGTAGTGTGATGAGGACATGAACGAACTCCATTCTTCCGACCAATCGGCCAACGATCACGGACTCGCGGCATTTGCCGGGCTGCGGATTATCGAAGTCGGCTCCTGGCTCGCCGTGCCCAACGCCACGGCGATGTTCGCCGACCTTGGTGCTGAAGTTCTGAAAATTGAAAGCGTAGGTGGCGACCCGGTCCGCCGGTTCCCCCATTCCATGCGCGGCGATGACGTTTCCTCCGCGGCTTTTGCGATGCTCAATCGCAACAAAAAAAGCCTGGTGCTCAACCTTGGTGAGGCGGGGGATCGTGCGCGGTTCGAAACGCTCCTCGGTACGGCGGACGTGCTCGTCAACAACCTTCGGCCCGCGCAGATCGACCGATTGGGGCTGGATGCGGACGCTCTTGCCTCACGCTACCCCCGCCTGATCGTGGCCAGCTTGACCGGCCTTGGCCTGCGCGGGCCGGATGCAGACAATGGCGGCTTTGACGTCGGCGCTTTCTGGGCTCGGTCTGGCTTCCTGTCGCAAGTCACGCAGGACGGAAGCGAGCCTGCCGCCCTGACGGGGGGCTATGGCGATCTCCTGACCTCGCTCGCCCTATATGCGGCGATCGTATCGGGCTTGCTGGAACGGGCGAGCACTGGGCGTGGTGGGCTGGTCGAAACCTCATTGTTACAGACGGCCGCCTTCGCGATCACGGGGGATTTGGTGTCGCATCAGGCCTATGGCCGCGTGCCGCGTGCCCGGCCTCGGATGAAATCTCGCACACCGTTAAATAACAGCTATCGAACAGCCGATGGCAGATGGTTCTTCCTGACCTGTGTCGATGCCATGCAGCATGTGGCGGGTGTCGCACGGGCGATCGGTCAGCCAGAGCTTGCCGAAGATCCGCGCTTTGCGTCCCCACGTGCGATTGGCGAGAATGCGGCGGCGATAATCGCGTTGCTGGACGATGTGTTTGGTTCACATCCGCTGTCCCATTGGGCCGAACGCTTCGCTGCCGAAGGGGTGACATGGGAACGGGTCGCCTTTCCGGACGAGTTGCTGGCCGATCCGCAGGTTGCGGCCAATGAAATGACCAGCGAATGGACTTGGGAATCTGCTTCCTTGCAGGGCGTGCCTTTGCCATTCTCGATCTATCGCACGAAACGGGCCACCGCGTCTGCCGCGCCAGCATTGGGAGCCGATAACGCTCTGCTGGCGGATGCCGCTCCCAATAATCGTAAAGGCTAGCCAATGTCGCTGATTACAGGAATTCTCGATTTCCCGGATGATGTCGCTGATTTGAAAAGCGCGACCGCCGATTTCGTCAATCGCCGCATCTTGCCGCATGAGGTCGAGATCAGTTCAAGCGGTGAAGTACCCGACGCGCTTCAGCAGGAATTGCGGGAGAGCGGCTATTTCGGCCTCACCATCCCAGAGGAATATGGCGGCTCGGGCCTGTCGCACCTTGCATTCTATGCAATCCACGAGGAACTGACGCGGGCACCCAAGCCGGTGTGGGTGCAATTGAACAACGCCAACGGCATTGCGGCGCGCTTTCTGGAGTTTGGCGGGTCTGAAGAGCTGAAGCGGAAATATCTGCCGGGCATCGCCAACGGCACGATCCTGCCCGCCATTGCCGTCACCGAACCGGAAGCGGGATCGGACGTGCAAGGTCTGAGGACCAAGGCGGAGCCGACCGCGAACGGCTGGCTGCTCAACGGCGGTAAGCACTACATTACCTTTGGCGCGCGCGCGGACATATTGTTTGTTCTGGCCCGCACCGCTGGCCGTGAGGCGGGGTCGAAGGCCTTTACGCTGTTCCTGGTGGAAAAGGGGATGCCGGGCCTGAAGGTGGCGCGGCTTCAGGAAACGATGGGAGGCCGTCCGCTGGAACAGGCGGAACTGGTGCTGGACGATCTGGAACTGCCCGATAGCGCCGTCATCGGCGAGGTGGGCGGCGGCTTGAAGCTCGTCTTCAAGACTTTTGCTGAAGAACGGCTCACCATGGCCACGACGGCGCTGGGCACGGCGCAGCGCGCCATCGAACTTGGCGTCGATTATGCCAAGACGCGCAAGGCGTTCGGCAGCGTCATTTCCGACTATCAGGCGATCCAGCATTCGCTCGCGGATTGCGCGACCGAACTGTTCGCCGCCCGCTCCATGACCTTCGCCCTCGCGCGCCAGATGGGGGACCGTCAGGTGGCACCCTATGAGGCAGCGATGGTGAAGCTGTACGCATCCGAGATGGCGGGCAGGGTGGTGGACCGTGTCCTCCAGATATTCGGCGGCGCGGGTTTCATGGCGGAAACGCCGATCTGTCAGATGTATCGCGACGTTCGCGTCCTGCGCCTCGCGGGCGGCACTTCTGAAATCCAGCGCAACATGATCGCGCGACACCTGTTGGGGCAATGAAAATGACGGAACAACGCGCACCGGGCGTTTATATCGAAAAGGCCGACGGCATCGCCACGGTGACCTTGCATAACCCGCGCGTTGGTAACGCGTTGACGCGCAAGATATACAAGGCCCTGAGCAACGCATGGGCGACGCTGGACGGCGACGATGACGTACGCGTGGTGGTCTTTACCGCTTCGGGAGACCGGCATTTCTGCACAGGTGCCGACGTCAGTGTCCTCACGACACAGGGCGAGTTGCGCCGTCCCGGCGAACGCACGGGCGAGGCGTGGCGGCTGACCTGGGCGCATGCGGGCTTCACCAAGCCAGTGCTCGTGTCGGTGAACGGCACGGCGGCCGGCGGCGGACTGGGCTTCGTGGTGGACGGCGACATCGTGTTCGCGGCTAAGCACGCCCGCTTCCTAGATACCCATGTCAATGTCGGCCAGATCTGCGGCTATGGCGCGCTGCGGCTGGTCGGGATCATCGGCGCGAGCGAGGCGAAGCGGATCGCGCTGGCAGGCGGCGTCCTGAGTGCCGAGCGTGCTCACGCGCTGGGGCTGGTCAACGAATTGCACGACACGGCGGAGGAAAGTCTGGCCGCCGCCATGGCGGCAGCGCAGCGGATAGCGGGGGCCTCTCCTGCAGCGGTTCGGGAAACCTTCGGCCTGCTGCGCGCGCTCAGCAGGTCGCCGCATGAAAGCGCGGTGATCGCCGCTGCCGACCGGGCGCTTGATGCGCATATGCCGCACCCCGATGCCAGCGAAGGCGCGCGCGCCTGGACGGAAAAGCGTGCGCCGCAATGGCAGAGCTGAACAACATGGCTGTCGTTGGGGTTGAGCGGCCTACGCCGGAGGTTGGGCTGATCCGGCTCAATCGCCCTGCGGCGCGCAACTCGCTCACCTTTGAATCATGGCGCGGGATAGAAGCCGCCCTCCAACAGCTTTGCGGAGAGCCTGATATAAGGGCGATCATACTCGCGGGGGCAGGGGATTTCTTTTCGGCGGGCGGCGATGTTCGATCCCTTCCAGCGGAGGGGTTCCGCGCGACCGCTCCGGCAGAGCGCGTGGCCCTGGGCCATCGCATCATCACGGCGATCCGCAGGGCACCGGTGCCAGTCATAGCGGCGGTCGAAGGCGCGGCGGTTGGCGCGGGCTGGAGTCTGGCGCTGGCCTGCGACCTGATCGTCGCGAGCCGGACGGCACGCTTCGCCGCGCCCTTCGTGAAATTAGGTGTTGTTCCCGACGGCGGCATCGCCTGGTTCTTGACGCAGCGGTTGGGACGGCATCGCGCCTCTGCATTGCTGCTGAGCGACACCGGGCTGAACGCGGACGACGCCCTGGCGATGGGCCTTGTCAACCAACTGGTTGAGCCGGGTGCGGCAGAGGCGGAGGCCGTCGCGCTGACCGGTTCTCTGTACGGCCATGTGCCGCAGGCGATGGAACTGACCAAAGCGCTGATCGACCGCGCCGAAACCGAGGATTTGCAAAGCTTCATGCGGGCCGAATTACTGTCGGCCACGCTGACGCAGCTCGGCAATGAAGCGCAAGCCGCGCGAAACAGGAAAGATCAAAAATCATGAAGATTGGCCGGGCAGTTTTGCCGGACGGAACGACTTCATTGGTCCAGATATTGGATGACGGGTGCGTGGCGGAAATCACCGGCGCCGCTCCCGACGATCTGGTCGCGGTCGCGATGACGCGGCAGGCGCCTGCACTAGGGCGGACCTTTGTCGTCGGCGACGTCCGCTTTCTGGCCCCCGTTCCGCGACCGCGATCGTTCCGGGATTTCTCCGCCTTTGAGATGCACACGAAAAATTGCGTCGAGGGCATTGGCGGCAAGATGAATCCGTTATGGTATGAAATTCCGGTCTTCTACTTCAGCAATCCCAATTGCTTCATCGGACCGGACGATCCCGTCGTCCCGCCGCGCAAGGCGAAGTCGGTCGACTATGAGCTTGAGGTGGCGCTGGTCATGGGATCACCGATGCGCGACCTTGACGTCGATGATGCGAACTGGACCGATCAAGTCGCGGGCTTCATGCTGGTCAACGACTGGTCCGCGCGTGATCTGGGCGCGCAGGAAACCAAATTGTTCATGGGGCCAGCCAAAGCCAAGGATTTTGCCACGTCGAGTGGGCCGTGGCTGACGACGCCTGACGAATTCGAGATTGTGGACGGGCGTATCGACCTACCCCTATCGGGCTACGTCAATGGCGATCGCTGGTCCGACAGCAATCTGCGCGAGATGTATTTCAACTGGCCCCGCTTGCTCGCGCACGCGTCGGCGGATGCGACGCTTTATCCAGGGGACGTCATCGGTTCCGGCACCTGTCCGAGCGGGTGCATCATCGAACTGCGTTTCACCAAGGGGCGTGACAATCATGCCTGGCTGAAAACTGGCGACGAAATCGTGCTGGAAGCACCCAAGCTTGGACAATTGCGGAACCGGATAGCTGATTGATTGGCAAAAAATCGCGTGGGTAAGGCGCTGCCCGACTTCATTGATCGGAATAGAAAGACAAATATATGACCATCATGGAACAGAGACTGAGCTGCATCGTGATCTGCGTCGATGACGTTCCCCGTGCATGCGCGTTCTACGAAGCCCTGGGCTGGAAAAGATCATCTCTAAGCCGTGACGCTCTTCCGCTGTTTAACGCCAACGGATTCGTTTTCATGATCAGCCCCAGGATACTCGGTGCCGAAGAGGCGTTCGGGCAACCGCTCCCGCCCGAAGTCGCGGACGCCGTAAAGAACCCGCCAGCGTTCAGCGGCGTCATCCTGAGCTATGTTGTTCGTGATGAAGATGAACAGCGAACGATCCTGGAAAAGGTTGTAGAGCTTGGCGGCAGGGTGATTTCTCCTGCGAGAGACCTGATTTTCGGCAATCGTGCCGGATATTTCGCCGATCCGGTCGGCACGGTTTGGGAAGTGTCGCTGACCCGGCGCACTCCGTTACAGCCGAATGGGAATTTCAAAGTCGGCGAATGAACCGTCCCGCCACCATCTTCCTCCCATCCGCATAAGTGGTGCTGGAACATTTTCGCAGCAGATGAACTCATCTACGGACTCGGAAAATGTGGAGAATGAGGTCGTAACGGGCTAACGTCCCACCCGGCGCTGCATAATGGCGATCAAGCCTCTTCCAGCATGATCGCGTTGACGATATGCGCCTGGGTATATTCGAACTGCATCCTGTTCTGGATCGGGCCAAAATCCTGTTTTTCAAGCGAAGGGGTTCGTGCTCTCGCGCCGACACCCGCTTGCCCAGCGTCGCCTTGCCGATCCCCAAGTCCGACGCAACTCGTTCGCGCGGCAACCCGCTGGTCGGCGCAATAGGCACCGCCTCCTGCCCGAGCCCTGCACTGTGCTTGATCATCTCGACGGCCTCCTTGAGCGAGCCTTGAACCCTCAAGTGACCGGCAAAAAATCGCAACAAGTCAACTTCTTTCTGCTTGAAATTGTTTTTTTGTGATCAAGAATGTATGTTCTAAGTGAGGTGGAACGCCAGAGGGTTTGGTTCACTCTCCTTTCTGCGGCTGGTCCCTGTCTTTATATCCAGAAGGAAAAACCTTGATGTCGGAAAATGTTTCGCAGCCCCGCGATCTGGACGAGTTTCTGGAGGTGATCCGTGCGCGCTACGATGATCTTAGTGACCGGCTGCAGCGCATAGCCCGGCACATTCTGGACGAACCGAACGACATCGCCTTTGAAACCCTGGCTGTGGTGGCAGAGCGTAGCAGTGTTCAACCGTCCGCCATCGTCCGCTTTGCCCAGGCCTTTGGCTTTTCAGGCGCGACCCCGATGCAGCGCCTGGTGCGCGAGGGTCTGCTGCGTGAGGATCGCTCCGTCGGCTATGCCGAACGGATCCGGCAGCATCGCTACGGGACTACTGGGGAAGCTGAAGGCCCGCGCCAGCTGCTTTCAGAATTCGTCGAAGGAAATATTCTTGCCCTGGAAAATCTCAATCACGCACTAGGCTTGCGCGAACTGTCCGAGGCGATTGAAATGCTTCACGAGGCGGAGACCGTTTTCGTGGCGGGATTTCGTCGTTCATTCCCCGTCGCGACTTACCTCGCCTATATGCTGGGGCAGGCGGGCAAGCGAACCGTCCTTGTCGACGGACTCGCTGGGCTCCAGATCCAGCAGGTCGGCGGCCTTGGTGCCGGCGACATCATGCTGGCAATCAGTTTTTCGCCGTACAGTCATGAAACGCTCAGCTTGGTGGAGGCCGCAAAGGATTGCTGCCCGGTCATCGCAATCACCGACAGCGTCATCGGCCCGATAGCCAGAGACGCCAATCTGATCCTTCAGGTGCGCGAGTCGGAAGTGCGCGGTTTCCGCTCGCTTGCCGCATCGATGTGCCTGGCCCAGTCGCTCGCCATTGGTGCGGCTGCTCGCCGTGATGAAGCTGCATTGGATCGGGCCGAGATAAAAAGCACCTAGCCTTCCATTGCGCTATTGCACGGAACGTTCTGATCCAATATATGATGGAATGTAATTTCCATAGGAGGCGGATCGTGGGGCAGCCGTTGGGCCAGGGCGCCGATATTGCGGGAGACGCTGCGGTTCATCCGGCTGGGGAGTGGTGCCAGGTGGACGCGCTTCTGGGTGATGCGGTCGAGCGCCGACTGCTGGGTGGCGCCGTGACGGCTATATGGCGGGGCGATGCTGCCGTGCACGGTTCAGCCATCGGCTGGCGCGACGTGGCTGCGCGCGACCCGATGCGGGACGATTGCATCTTCAGACTCTATTCGATGACCAAGCCGATCACGGCGGTCGCGATGATGATCCTGTGGGACGAAGGCAAATGGTCACCGTCCGACCTGATTGCCGACCATCTGCCCGAGCTCGCCGACCTGCAGGTGCTTGAGCAGAGCCCAATTCCCGGTGCCTTGGCGCTCGTTCCCCCGGCCAGTCCGCCGACGCTGGAGCATCTGATGACGCACCAGGCCGGGTTCGCCTACGGCTTTACCGACGAACCGGTCGATCGCCTTTTCCGTGCTGCTCAGGTCCCGCCCATCCCCCACGAAGTCAGCGCGGAGGAATATCTGAAGCGGCTGGCGCAGGTGCCGCTTGCTTTCCATCCCGGCACAGGCTGGCGCTATGGCGCATCGATGGACGTGCAGGGCATCATCGTTGAGCGTCTGAGCGGCATGAGCCTGCGGGACTTCATGCGCCAGCGTATCTTCGAACCGCTCGGCATGGTCGACACGGACTTCATCGTGCCCGACGAAAAGCGCCACCGTCTCGCCACGCTCTATTCGCTGGACGGCGACGCGCTGGTTGAAATGAGCCGCGATGACGAGCATCTATATTATGAAAATATCTCCGGCCTTTCGCCCCGCGACGTGGTGCTCCCCTATGACAGCGCACCGCTCCTGGCGTCGGGGGGAGGCGGCCTGGCCTCGACTGCTGGCGACTATTTGCGCTTCGGTCGCATGCTGCTGGGTCAAGGCGAGCTGGACGGCAATCGCATCATCAGCCGCGAAGCCGCTGCCTTGATGATGCGCAGCCACACACCCGATCATCTGCTGGTCGGCGGGTTCGGCACGCCGCCGCATTCGCTGCGCCCCGGCTATGAATATGCCTATAACGGGGTCGCCATCACCGATCCGCAAAAGGCGGGCGTGCGTCTTGGGCGCGGCACTTATTTCTGGGATGGCGCTGCGGGTTGCTGGTTCTGGACCGATCCGCAGAATGATCTGGTCTTCGTCTGCATGGTTCAGCTGCTGACTGATGCCGATCGGCTGTCGTTGCAGTTCCGCAGCCGCGACGTGGTGGCCGACATCC
>CBFHAG010000038.1:0-20745 GCA_965653535.1 uncultured Sphingobium sp. | reverse complement strand
TCGCGGAGGATATCGACCAGTATCTGAAGGTGCATGAGCACAAGACGATGCTGCGCTTCATCACCTGCGGGTCGGTGGACGACGGCAAGTCGACCCTAATCGGCCGCCTGCTCTACGACAGCAAGATGATCTTCGAGGATCAGCTTGCCGCGTTGGAAGCCGACAGCAAGAAGGTCGGCACCCAGGGCCAGGAAATCGACTTCGCGCTGCTGGTCGACGGCCTCGCCGCCGAGCGCGAGCAGGGCATCACCATCGACGTTGCCTATCGCTTCTTCGCCACTGAAAAGCGCAAGTTCATCGTCGCCGACACGCCCGGCCATGAACAATATACCCGCAACATGGTGACCGGCGCATCGACCGCCGACCTGGCCGTCATCCTGATCGACGCGCGCAAGGGCGTGCTGACGCAGACGCGCCGCCACAGCTATCTGGCGCATCTGATCGGCATCCAGAACATCGTGCTGGCGGTCAACAAGATGGATCTGGTCGACTATGACCGGGCGGTCTTTGACGGCATCGTCAAGGATTATACCGAATTCGCCAATTCGATCGGCATCCAGCAATTCACTGCCCTGCCGATTTCGGGCTTCAAGGGCGACAACATCACCGGCCCCAGCGCCAACACGCCCTGGTACAAGGGGCCGGCGCTGATCGAGCATCTGGAAACGGTGGAGGTCAACAGCGCCACCGACGCGGAAAAGCCGTTCCGCATGCCGGTGCAGTGGGTGAACCGCCCGAACCTGGACTTCCGCGGCTTTTCCGGGTTGATCGCGACCGGCACGGTAAAGCCGGGCGACGCCGTGCGTGTGCTGCCGTCGGGCAAGACCAGCACGATCACGCGCATCGTCACGCTAGACGGTGATCTTGAAGAGGCGGTCGCCGGCCAGTCGGTCACGCTCTGCTTCGCGGATGAGATCGACTGTTCGCGCGGCGACGTGATCGCGCTCGCCGACAATCCACCGCAGGCCGCCGACCAGTTCGAAGCCACCATCGTGTGGATGTCGGACGAAGAAATGCTGCCGGGCCGCCCCTATTGGCTGAAAATCGGCGCACAGACCGTCACCGCGACGATCCAGCAGCCGAAATATCAGGTCAACGTCAACACGATGGAGCATCTGGCGGCCAAGACGCTGGACCTGAACGCCATCGGCCTTGCCAACCTGTCGACCGACAAGCAGATCGTGTTCGAACCCTATGTGCAGAACCGGACGCTCGGCGGCTTCATCCTGATCGACAAGATCAGCAACGCCACCGTGGCGGCGGGCATGTTGAACTTCAGCCTGCGCCGCGCCCAGAATGTCCATTGGCAGGCGACCGACGTCAGCCGCGAATTCCATGCGGGCCTTAAGAACCAGAAGCCTGCCGTGCTATGGTTCACCGGCCTGTCGGGCGCGGGCAAATCGACCATCGCCAATCTGGTGGAAATGAAGCTGGCGCGGATGAACCGCCACACCTTCCTGCTGGATGGCGACAATGTCCGCCACGGCCTGAACAAGGATCTGGGCTTCACCGACGCCGACCGAGTGGAAAATATCCGCCGCGTGGGCGAGGTCGCGAAGCTCATGACCGACGCTGGCCTCATCGTCATCACCGCCTTCATCTCGCCCTTCCGCGCCGAACGCGACATGGTGCGGCAGATGATGCAGCCCGGCGAATTTATCGAGGTGCATATCGACACCCCGCTGGCAGAGGCGGAATCGCGTGACGTCAAGGGCCTCTACAAAAAGGCGCGGAGCGGCGACCTCAAAAACTTCACAGGCATCGACAGCCCCTATGAAGCGCCGGAGGACCCTGAAATCCACATTGACACCATCGCCATGACCCCCGACGAAGCGGCTGATGCCATCGTGGCGAGGCTGATCCCATGACCGCGCCCGTCGATTTCAAGGCATTGAGCGACGCGGAACTCGCCGCTCACCTTGCGCAAGTCGCCGGTCGCATCCTTCTGGAGGTACGCGACAGCGGCGTGTTCAGCGCCAAGGCGCTGGGCAAGGCGGGTGACCAGACCGCCAACCAGTTCCTTGTCCACGCCCTGCGGGAAGCCCGGCCAGACGATGGCCTGCTTTCCGAAGAGGAAAAGGACAATGCGGCGCGGCTGGACAAGAGCCGGGTATGGATCGTCGATCCGGTCGACGGGACGCGCGAATATGGCGAAGCGCGCGCCGACTGGGCGGTGCATGTGGGCCTCGCCATCGACGGAAAGCCGGTGATCGGCGCGGTGGCGCTGCCGGGGCTGGATCTGTCGGGCAGTGGCGCTGGAACCGTGCTGCGTACCGACCGGACCCAGGCCCTTCCGCCTGCTCCGCAAAAGCTACGCATGGTCGTGTCCCGCACCCGCCCGGCCAGGGAAGCGGTGGCCGTTGCCGAAGGGCTGGACGCCGAACTGGTCCCCATGGGGTCGGCAGGCGCAAAGGCCATGGCCGTGATCCTGGGCCAGGCCGACATCTATCTCCATTCAGGCGGCCAATATGAATGGGACAGCATGGCCCCGGTCGCCGTGGCGCAGGCGCACGGCCTGCACTGTTCACGCATTGACGGGTCGCCGCTGGTCTATAACCAGCAGGACGTCTACCTGCCGGACCTGCTCATCTGCCGCCAGGAACATGCCGAAATGGTGCTCTCGCTCGTCAGGGCGCTCGACAAGGCGGCTTGAACAGACGGTGTTTGTTTAAAGACTGCCCTACTTACTCAACCGTGTTCCTGCGAAGGCAGGAACCCAGTCCAGCCGTTCGAACTGGGTTCCTGCCTTCGAAGGAACACAAGGTGCTATCTATTCTCCTGCGACGACAGGCCGATCAAATCAAGCCCGCCCCCAAAGGGCGACCACCAGCCACACCAGCCCGGCACAAGCGGCCATCAGCCCCAGACCCAACCAGGCAGGCGCAAAGCGAAGGCCGGGCTGGTTGCCCACCCAGCGGCGCGATCCGGTAATCATCGGGCCGATCAGATTGTCGCGCCGATACAGCAGGTAGAACAACACGCCCACCACATGGATGGCGATCAGCGCCAGCACCACGTTGAATATGACCGCATGCCATTCCGCTGCCCAGCGCCCGGTATCGAACTCGACCAGATAGGCAAATGGCCCCGATTCCATGCCATCGATATCGACCGCGAACAGGCCCAGGCCCACTTGCGTGGCGAGCAACAGCAGCATCGCCACCACACTCCACCCGCCCAGCGGATTATGACCCGGCACGCCGTGGACGCCGCGCTGGAACATCGCGCCCTTCACATAGGATGCGACCGTCCCCGGCCCGCGCACGAAGCTGGAAAATCGTGCCGTGCCGCTGCCGATCACGCCCCAGATCAACCGAAACAGGATCAATGCCAGGATGGAATACCCCGCCAGCCGATGCCAATCGAGCAAGCGATTTTCACCAGTCCACCAGCCAACGCCGATCAAAATGACCAGCGCCCAGTGAAACAGCCGGACCGGGGCGTCCCAGATGCGGACGCGGGTTGCGGGCACCGGCTCCGCATGCGCGGCAGCCTGAGCAATATTGTCCGTCATCCTGGGACGCGGAACCGGTCGTGGCAGCTTTTGCAGGTCCCGCCCAATGTGTTGCGAGCGGAGGTCATTGCCGCGACATCGCCCTTGGCAGCGGCGGCAGCCAGTTGGTTGGCCGCGCCGACCATGTCATTCTGCAGCTTGGTGAAGGTCGCACTGTCTTTCCAGATTTCCGCCTTCGCCCGCGTCTTCAGGCCTGATTCCGGCCCACTGCCGCGTGGAAAGTTTTTAAGCTGCAACGCAGATCGGCTCGCAACGTCGCGGGCCAGCGGACGAACGGTGTTCATGTCCGGCGCGCCCGATTTGATCTCATCATTGATCGTCTTGAACGCGCCGCCAATTTCCTTGTAATTTGCCTTGCGCGCATTGACGGCGTTGGTTGCCGCGGGCGACGCCGCATAGGCGGAATAAGCGGCATAGCTGCCCGCGAACAGCGTCATGGAAAGGGCAGCGACGGCCCGGAAACCAAAAGTCATTCCTGCTCTCGTCCTTCTTGTTGTTGCGATGAATGTCAGACCAGGATTTCGCTGACCGACCGTTTCGTGTTCATCCCGTCCAAGCCCCAGCTTTCCGCTGGCAACCCCATCACCCTTTGGATGGTCAATCCGACACGGCTGATCGGTTCGCCCGCCCCGGCGACATGGATGCCGGGCTTTATCTTGCCACCCGCTGAACCGGCCAGCATCACCGGAATTCCCTGAACGTCATGGTTCTTGGCATAGGACACGTCGGAATGAGCAAAGACAAGCATGTTGTCGAGCAGACTGCCGTCGCCTTCCTTGACCGCCGCCATCGCCGCAACGAATTCGGCCCACGCTTCCATGTTGCGCATTGTGTAGAAATCGACGGTTGGCTGATACCCTATGGACCGGTCGATCATCTCTTCATGCGTGATCTGGTGATAGCCGGTCGTGTTGCCGGACTGGCGCAGGTCCGACGCGGCGGTCGAAAAGTTCATGTTGAACACGCGCGTCTGGTTGCAGGCAAGCGCCATCGCCAGCATCTGCGCCATCATCTTGTGATTCTGTTTCCGCTGCTCGACATCGGTGATGTCGGCACCAGTGCGCAGCGCGGCGGGTTCGGCGGGAATGGAGCAGGCCTCCGCTGGCGGCGGCTTTTGCAACTGCAGGGCCAGCTTGTCTTCCATCTCCCGCACAGAGGTGAAATATTGGTCCAGTCGCGCTTTGTCCGACGCGCCTACGCTGTTCAGCAGCGCGTGACGCCGGTCGGTGACGCCCGACAACACGCTGCGGCGGACCATGACGCGGGGATCGGGCTTGAAATCGGCCTTGTTGGGGTCGTTGAAGTCGCCGCCGAAAATCTTGCGGTAAAATTCCGTTGCGCTGGGCACCGTCGGGTTCATGCTGCGACCGTCGCGGAATGAATAGCTGGTGCGCGTGTTGCCGTCGGCGCTAAGGTCGAGCGAGCGGAAGAAAGACCCGCCGCCGATTGCATCCGCAATCAACACGTCCAGCGTGGGCGCGCGGATGGCGAGCCAGTCGTCCGCCGCGCCGCCCGTGCGCACGCCGATATTGCCGGACAGATGCGGCAGGTTGCCCCTGCTTTCCAGCGCCACGTTGAACCCCGAAAGGATGCTGACATGCTGGCGCACGTCCTTGATCGGTTGAAGCTGCGGCGGCAGGTCGTAATTGGCACCGGCGGCCTTGGGCACCCAGCGATCGGGGATCATGCCGCAGCCCCAGAACCATGTGCCGAAACGCACCGGCAGGTTGCCACCGCCCAGCGTCGCCGCGAAGGCCGTGCCATTATTATCCAGAAAAGCGTCCAGGATCGGCAGGCCGATCGTCACCGCCGCGCCACCGACCGCGCCGCGCAACAGGAAACCGCGCCGTGTGGTGCCTTGAACCAGCTTGTCGTCGATCATCTTTGCAGCGGTCATCCGCTTACTCCTTGTTTCTTCGCGCGTGGGGCGTCAGCCGTTGTCGTGCGGGGTAGGGCGAGCAGGCCGGGGTCGAGGGCGATGCTGCGCATCAGGGCAGAAAAGCGATGGCCCTCGCTCGCGAAACCTTTGGTCAGGCGGGCAATGTCTGTCGCATCGGTCGCGGCCGGGTTGCGTCCATGGGCGTATCGCCACGCGCTCTGCACCAGGCATGCGCTGACCTGTTCGCTGTCATGGAACAGCTTGCCCATGGCTGCCGCTCCAACGAAAGGCTTTGCTTCGAACGACCCGCTCACATCGATTGTCACGTCATGTTCGACCTTACGGAACTGGCCTGCGCCATCAAATTGCTCCAGCCCAAGGCCCATCGGGTCGGTGCGTTTGTGACAAGTTGCGCATTCTTCATCGTCCAGATGCGCCTGAAGCCGCAGGCGCGTGGTCTTCAGCGTGGGATTGTCCACATTCTGCACCACCGCAAAATTGACGTTGGCGGGCGGAGCCGGAATTTTTTCGCACAGGAATATTTCGGTCAGCGCAACGCCGCGCAGCGTCGGCGACGTACGCCCCGGATGCGAATGCTGCGCCAACATGCTGGCATGGGTCAGCAGTCCGGTGCGCGGATCACCCTGCGGATATTGGTGGATGTACCAGTCCGTCTTCGACACTGGGATATCGTAAATCGGCCCCAGCGTGCGGTTCATGGCGATGGCGTTGACCGTGAACAGGTCGCGATAGTCACCCTTTTTATCGACCAGCAGCCATGTGATGGTGCGCAGCGTCTGTTCCCGCATCGCCGACGCGACGGTCCCGTTGAAGGCGGGGTAGATCAGCGCGTCCTTGGCCAGGTCGTCCATTCCGTCCAGCCGCAGATAATCGGTAAAGAAAGCGCGCACCCCATCGGCAAAGCGAGGCGATGCCATCATCCGTTCGACCTCGCGGGCGCGACCCGCAGGGGTGTTGAGCGATCCATCCGCCGCAGCGGCCAGCAGCGCCGCGTCGGGCGATGCGTTCCACAGCAGATAGGACAGGCGGCTCGCCGCTGACCAGGCGTCGATGCCCCGGCCGCTACGGTCGGGCCAATCGATGCGGAACAGGAAATCCGGGCTGGTCAGCATGCCCGCCAGGGTGGCGGCAAGGCCCGCATGGAAGTCATTGAGCCGCACGGCGCTGTCCAGCGTTGCCGCCACTCGCTGCTGCAATTCGGGGCCGGACACCGGACGCCTGTAGAGCTTCAGCCCCACTTTCTGGATGAAGTCGCGTGCGCAGGCCGCGCCCTTGGCATCGGTGGCGGACGGCGCGCAGCCGACCAGCCGGTCGCGATGATCCTTGTCCGTGACCTGCGCCGCGATTGCCCGCGCAATGTCTTCATATTGTTCCAGACCCGCGGGCGTCACCGATACGGCGCTGGCCCCGACAGCCTGCAATCCATCGATGCGCAGGTCCGGCGAAAAGCGGCCCACGACCTTGATATCCGATCCGAACGCATCGGCGATGGCGGTGCGATATTGCAATTCCGTCAACCGGCGCAGCTGGCTGGGCGGCGTATCGGCCATGCTTTCGTCCGCGCGCGCGCCGCTGAAGGTAAAGGCGATGCTGCCCGCAAGCGTCAGGCACGCAGCGCCCAGCACGAATGGAGCGATGCGGCGGCGCTTGGCCTTCGACTGGATGGTGATTACGGGGTCCTTCATCGGGTCTGGTCCACCTGGGCGGTTTGCTGGGGCGCCACGAATGCGCGCACGCCCTTGAAGCCGTGGGCCGAAGAGATTGCGGTGTAGCGCTTGGTCTTGGGATCGCGATAACCATCCGCCAGCCGGTCGATCGCCTGGCGCACACCCGGACAACTAACCTGCGTCAGATTGGCGCCATTCTGCGTCATCTGCTCGATGGAGCTGTAATAGCTGTCCAGCGTATAATAGCCGTAGAAATTGCCTTCGATGCTGCCGTCCGGCTTCATCGTCGCACGAATCCGCGCGCCCCTGATATCGCGGGGCGCATCGACGATCTGTTCCTTGTAATTCATCAACAGGTCGAACGGTTCGGTGGTCAACACGCCTTTTTCGATGCGACCGCGCGTTGTCGATCGCAGGCGTGGATCGGGATCGACCGAGAAGGTGGCGCTTTTCAGCGCTTCGCCCCGTCCGTCGGTGGGCAGGGCGTCGGTAGCGGCGTAGACCGTTACCGTCACATCGGGGTCATTTTCCATATCGTCCACGCCGCGCACTTCAATCAGTGTCGGCGCGCGCATGGACATCATTTCCTTGCTGGCGATTTCCTTCTGGCTGTCCACACGGAAAGGCTTCACGCATCCCACGGCCCGCCACAGTTGATTATCGACGCCCTTGCTTCCGTCCGGGCTGGTGAAATCCTCCTTGCTCACCTTCCCGTCCAGGTTGATACCGGCGGCGACCGGCCCATTATAGGTGCGGAAATTCTTGGCAAGCTGCGGGAAATCCTGCGGGTCGGAACAGGCGCTATATACGACTTCCCGGTTGGAAAAGGCTAGCCGTCCCTTACCCTTGGGCAAGCCATTGAGCGCGCCGATGGCGATCGCCTGTTCGGGGGTTGGCGTCGTTTTCGGATCATATCCCGGCGGCAGCTTGACCTTCCCGCTGTGATTTCCCCACAAATAGATGCGCCGGAAACCCATCTTCTGGTTCATGTAGACTTCAAGCGCCTGCCGCTTTTCCTGGCCAGCGAATTTCGCCTGATCCTCAGGGGAAAGGCTGGCGTAGAAACGGTCGAGGCCACCTTCGTCGGGGACCTTGCAGACATCGGCTTCGCCGCCGTTGAGCAGGAAGACGTTGGACAGGACAAAGGCATGGACGCCCGGCTCTCCGCCCGTGGGGGCGTCCGCCGCAGTCAGCATCACCGCGCCTCCAGCGATCAGCGCCAGGCTTAGCTGCCGCCCGGCTTTGGTCAGGGGTAGTGACGCACGCACAGTCATCCAATATCCTCCATCGGCCCCCGTTCTGGGCTCTTGTCCACGCATCTTGCGCTCCTGAAAGAATCACGCCACCCTGAAATCGATCACCGACGGCGGCGATTTCGCGCAGCATGTCCGTGCCCTGGCTCAATTTGCCGCTATTGCACGCGTTTCAGGCGACGAAAGGCTGATCGAAAAATG
Source organism: uncultured Sphingobium sp. (assembly GCA_965653535.1). GTDB lineage: Bacteria > Pseudomonadota > Alphaproteobacteria > Sphingomonadales > Sphingomonadaceae > Sphingobium. The sequence continues at coordinate 12,210 of CBFHAG010000038.1, read as the reverse complement.
GGGAGAATGGACGACATGGACGAAGTGCAGGGGCGGGATGTGGCGGAATGGCGCACGGGCGAACGCCTCACCCTGCGCGTGCTCACCATTTACCGGGAAAGTTTCGGATCGCTCGATTCGCTGTTTCAACCAGACGATCTGCCGAAGCCGGGAAATGCGTCGCTCAGCGCCTATGTCGAACAGCTTACCATCCCTCATCTCGCCCGTTTGACGGGTCGCGCCATCGTCCAACTGGCGGCGCGCGACAGCCAGATGCGGGGCCGCCCCGGCATGCGTCGCTATGACTGGCGCATCATCCTCTACAGCCTGTCGGGCGCGCGCACATTGCGCGAAGCCATCACCCGATGCGCCGAATGTTTCGAAGCGATCGACTGGCGCTATGGCCGCATGACGCTGAGCACCCGTGCCGATGTGGCGGAACTGGCGCTCGATTCGATGCGACCGCCTGGGCATACGGAGTCCGGCTGCCTGATCGATCTTTTCGGGGTGACGCACATCCATGCGCTGCTCAGTTGGCTGATCGGGCGGCCCATTGCGATCCGGCACGTCGCGCTGGATCATGAAGAGGTTGTCTTTCGGGCGCTGGACTTGCCGGACCTCATGTTCAACGTGCGGCTCGCGGGGGGCTGGACGGGCTTTGCTTTCGACGCGGCCATGCTGGATTATCCCGTGGTGCGCAGCGCGGACGAACTGGCGGCGCGACCGCCGGGGAACCTGCTGTTCGGCATGGGGCCGATGGATGAAAGTCCCGCCGCGGACATAGCCGAACAGGTGCGCCGCATCGCCCTGCGTTCCCTGCGCGACAGGCAGCGGGTGCCGGCGTTTGAAGAAATCACCGGGACTATGGGGGGCAGCGGCCCGACCCTGCGCCGCCGTCTGGCGCGTGAAGGCACAAGCTATCGCCAGATCCGCGAAAGCTGCCGCCGGGAAGTGGCGCTGGACCTTCTAAGCCGCACCGTCCTGTCAATTGAGGCGATTGCGGTCAGGCTCGACTATTGCGATTCCGACGCGTTCAGGCAGGCATTCCGGGAATGGACGGGCATGTCGCCCAGCAATTATCGCCGGGCAATGCGCTTTCCCGCCTGACCCCGCGCTGCCTGCTCAGGCCGTCGCAATGGCGTCCATAAACTGCGCCATGGCCAGGTCGCGGTCGCTCATGCCATTCACATCATGGGTCGTCAGCACCACGTCCACCCTATTGTAGACATTGCTCCATTCAGGGTGATGGTCCAGCTGTTCGGCCCGCATCGCGCAGCGCGTCATGAACGCGAAGGCGGCATTGAAATCGGGGAAGGTGAACCGTTTTTCAATGGCCTCCCGTTTGGCGGAGGCGGTCCAGCCCGTCACCTGCGCCAGCACCGCATCCAGCGACATCTTCACATGAGCCATCTTCGCTTCCTCCCATTGTCGCTGCCGTCATAACAGGAAGCGACGGGCGTTCCCAACCATCCGTGAAGCCGGGGCCGCGCATCGGGCGCAAAAGGAAAAGGGCGCCCTTCAACGAAGGACGCCCTCATCATGCCATGCCATGCGGGACATTCCCCGCAGGCCATGTCCTTACTTAAGCGCGGCCAGATCGGCGTCGATGGCGGCCAGCCGCGCATCGGTCACGTCGTCGGGCGAAAATTGCTGCACTGCCTTCAGTGTCATGCCGCGTGCCATTTCGATCTGTTCGTCGGTCGTCATGCCGGGAATATGCTTTTCGATGATCGCCTTGGCAGCGGGATCGTCCAGCATGGTGCCAAGATCGGTATCGGTGGTGTTATACTTGGCCTTCGCGGGGGCAGCCGCAGGCGTTTCAGCCATGGCAGGCGCGCCGACGGTCATCAAAGCAGCGGCGGTAGCCATCAGGAAAACACGCATAGATCAGGATCCTCCAGTTTAGACCAATTCAATATCGCACGATGTCGTTCTAATTTCAAGTCCTACCAGCATGCCCGCGCGGCGAGCAGAAGCTCCGCAAAACGTTCGGCCATCGCGCTCAGTTCCTCCGGCGGGACGTTTCGGGCCGCGCCTTCCTGCAACTGCCACCCCGAAATGGACGACACCAGCATGTGCGCGATGCTGGCCGGATCGCGAACGGGAATGCCGTCCTTGATGGCGAAATCGGCAATATCCCTGGAAATGAACTCGACCGCGTAAAGATAGCCGACATCATGAAGGGCGGCCGACACATCGGGAAATCGATCCTGCGTGACGAACATCAACCGGCACAGCGCCTGCACGTCGGGGGACGCAAAAGTGTCCGCGATGATGCGCGCATGATGGCGCAGCCGTTCGCCCAGATCTTCGGTCAGCAGATGATCGTGCTGCGATGCCCGATCCGACCATTCCGCCACGCTGTTATGGATTACCGCCGTCAGCAGGGCTTCCTTGGACGAATGCCGGGCATATAGCGTCCCCTTCGACACGCCGGCGGCGGTTGCGACCGCTTCCATGGCGACATTGTCAAAGCCGACGTCCAGAAACATGCGCCGCGCCGTCGTCAGGATCGCCTGCTCAATCGCTTGTACTTGCTCTGACGTTGGTCGGCCGCGCTTTGGTTTGAAGACTGAGGCTGGCTGCATTCATCGTTGGTGACACAAACAGCAGGGGTGAACAAGTTCGGCTGATCGGGAAAGCGCAATGTCTCGTCATTCGTGCCGACGCCACTGTCCGGTTAAGTCCCTCGCCCATTTTGGGGGTGAACTTATCCGTCTACGCCACTGCGCCAGCGCGATGGCGACTTGCCGGTCCACTGGCGAAATGCGCGGCAGAATGATCCGGTGTCGCTGAAATGCGCCCGCCGTCCCACCTCGGCGATGGACAGGCGCGGGTCGCGCAACAGATGCGCTGCCAGGTCGCGCCGCGCATTGGCCTTGATCCGCGACAGTGACGTGCCCTCTGCTGTCAGGCGGCGCTTCAGCGTGGCGACGCTGATGCTGAACTGGCGCGCCAGTTCCTGTCCTGTCACCGGCGCGTCCCCGCTTGCCAGCATGGATGCATAAAGATGCGAAATCCGGTCCGACAGCGGCGTCTGCTTGGATTGCGGCTCCTCTATGTCGAACGGGAAACGCTCCAGCAGCAGGTCCAGCTCATGATGATCGCGCACCACTGGCCGGTCCAGATAACGGGCGGGAAAGCGCAGGCTGTTTTCCGGGGCGTGATGCTCCACCGGATAGGGCAGCAGATAGGCAACCGTCCGCGCGTCCAGCAGCGGCGGATAACGCATCGCCGCGCCCGACAGCGGAATATCCTCCCCGATCAGCCAACCGAACAGGCGGTGATGGGTGGCAAGGCCGGTCAGGTCGGACAGATAGGCGCAGCTGTTGCGCACCCTTCGGATCGTCGCCATGTCCAGCCGGGCGTCGCCGCGCGAGATGGTCAGCGTCAGCCTGCCCGTGCGCGGGGCCAGCAGGGCGAAGAAACTGTCCATCCGCGCGATCACGTCCCGCAACGTCCGGCAGGTGATGATGGCATAGCACATCATGTCGATGCCGCCTTTGGTGATGGACGTGCGGCCTTCCTGTCGCGCTGCCACTTCGTCCAGCGACGCCGTGGCGCGCGCATATAGGCGGGTGAAGTCCCGGTGCGCGATGCTGTCACGTTCGTCCGACCGATCCATGAGGACGGACTTCAGGCTGAAAAGCCCGGCGCTTCGCAGGAAGTTTTCAGGATTTCCGCCATATTCCGCAATCATCGCCAACAGGTCGCGCCCGACGCCCGCAGGCACGCGCCCCGGCACCGGCTGCGACAATTGCTTGTTGGGAATGAGCGATTTCGTCATGTCCTTTGAGCTTTTCTGCCATATCCTCGCCCGGCGCAATCGGGGAAACAGCGTTGCAAGAATATTGAAGGAGCGGAATGCCGATGACGGCCGACGAACAGCTGCTGGCGCGGATCGACCGGCTGGAATCACTGGACGCCATTCGCCAGCTTGCGGCCAAATATTCGCTCGCGCTCGACATGCGCGATTCCGACGCCTGGGTGACCCTGTTTCCTGAAGATGTGCGCGTGGGCGGGGGCAAGACCGGGCGCAAGGCGCTGCGCGACTGGTTCGATGAAACCCATTCGATGCAGTTTGATGGCACGTCGCATCATATCGGTGGCCATATCATCGATTTTGACGATCCCGACCATGCGCAGGGCGTCGTCTATTCGAAGAATGAGCATGAAACCGGGGCCGAATGGGTCATCATGCAGATGATGTATTTCGACCAGTATGAACGGATCGATGGCCGCTGGTATTTCCGCCGCCGCTTGCCGCTCTATTGGTATGCGACCGACCTGAACAAGCCACCCATTGGCGACCGCAAGATGCGCTGGCCCGGCCACCCGCCCTATCATGGCAGCTTCCATGACCTCTTCCCCAGCTGGAAGACCTATTGGGCGCGCGAGGGCCGCCCGCATGACGGCCCGGTCGAACCGCCTGCGCCGCTGGAAAAATTCATCGAAACCATGCGGCGCGGCGCGCCCTTGCCCAAACCTCGCGTACGGAGCTGATTGCCGATGACCGATATATTCTCCCCGGTGACGCTGGGGGATATTGCCCTGAAGAATCGCATCGTCATGGCTCCGATGACGCGCGACCGGGCGGGGCCAGGCGACGTGCCGACCGATGTCATGGTGGAATATTACCGGCAGCGGGCGAGCGCGGGCCTGATCGTCACCGAAGGCACCCAGCCATCGCGTGCAGGCAAAGGCTATTTCCGCACGCCCGGCATCCACAGCGTCGATCAGGTGGCGGGATGGCGCAAGGTCGCGGACGCAGTGCATGACGGTGGCGGCAGGATCGTCATGCAGATCATGCATGTCGGCCGCGCGGCGGTTCAGGCGAACAAGGATGCCGACGCGGAAACGGTGGCGCCGTCCGCCATTCGCTGCCCCGACAAGATTCCCGGACCCGACGGCGTTCCGGTGGAAACCGCCATGCCGCGCGCGCTAGCGACGGATGAGATTCCCGCCGTCATCGCCGAATATGTCGCTGCCGCCCGCAACGCGATAGCGGCGGGCATGGACGGCGTGGAACTGCATTGCGCCAGCGGCTACCTGCCCATGCAATTCCTGTCGACCAACACCAACCAGCGGACGGATCGCTATGGCGGCCCAGTCGAAAATCGCATCCGCTTCGTGGTCGAAACGCTGCAGGCGCTGGCCGATGCGATTGGTCCTGGCCGGGTCGGTTTCCGCATCTGCCCCGGCGTCCGCTTCAACGGCATGGACGATGCCGATCCGCACGAAACCTACGCCGCGCTGCTCAAGGCGGTGGACGACATGGGTCTTGCTTATTGCCACCTCGTCCACATTCCGCTGGAAGGTCAGGATGCGCTTGACCTCGTCAACGCCAATTGGAGCGGCCCGGTCATCGAAAATGCGGGCCTGACGCTGGACAAGGCAAAGGTCGTGCTGGACGCGGGCAAGGCGCAGGCCGTGTCCTTCGGCTATCTCTACATCGCCAATCCCGACCTTGCCGATCGTTTCCGCAAAGGTGCGCCGCTGGCGAAGGCGCAGCGCGACCAATTCTACACCGGCATGGGCGACGATCACCGGGGCTATACGGACTATCCGGCGCACGACGCCTGACAAAAAAAGACGCGTTTTTAGGAGAGAGATATGCCCAGATCATTGGAAGGGCGCACCGCGCTCGTCACGGGCGGCGGACAGGGCGTGGGGCAGGGCGTTGCCCGCGCTCTGGCCCAGGCTGGCGCACGGGTCGCCATCGCCCAGCGCAACGCCGAACAAGGTGAGGAAGAGGCGCGCTACCTGCGCGACACGCACGGCATCGACGCCTTTTTCATCAAGACCGACGTGACCCAGGCGGCAGAGGTGGAAGCCATGGTGCAGGCCGCCCATTCGCGCTTCGGCCGCCTCGACATATTGGTGAACAATGCCGGGGCCAGCTTTCCCAAACGTATCGAAAATCACAGCGATGACGATATGGCGGGGTCGTTCGCGCTCAACTATTACGCGGTTTTCTGGGCGATGAAGGCGGCTTTCCCGATCATGAAGGCGCAGCGTTACGGTCGCGTCATCAACATGGGGTCGCTGAACGGGGTGAACGCGCATATGTTCACCGTCGCCTATAATGCCAGCAAGGAAGCGATGCGCGCGCTCACCCGCACCGCAGCGGTGGAATGGGGACCGCACGGCATCACCTGCAACATCATCTGTCCTGCCGCCAACAGCCCGCAGGCTGCCGACTATTTCGCCGCCAACCCGGAAATGGCGGAGGCCCTGTTGCAGCAGATTCCCGTTGGCCGCTTTGGCGATGCGGAACGGGACATCGGCCCTGCCGCAGTCTTCCTGGCGAGCGAGGGCAGCGCCTATCTCAACGGCAACACCATTTTCGCGAGCGGCGGATCGCAGGTGAACGGCGTGTCGTGGCGTCCGCACGTAGAGGATTGAAGGATATGGAAAGGCTGAAGGGCAGGCGGGCGGTCGTGACCGGCGGCGGTCAGGGGATAGGCGCGGCCATCGCCACGCGGCCGGCGGCGGAAGGTGCTATCGTGGCGGTGCTGGACCTGAATGCGCAATCGGCTGGCGCGGTGCTGCCGTCCCCGCATATCGGCATCGCCTGCGACGTCACCGACACCGCATCGGTCGACGCCGCCTTTGCGGAGGTGAAGGCGCGGCTCGGCGGCATGGACCTGCTCGTCAACAATGCCGGGCGCGGCAGCGCGCCGGGCGATGGCATGGATCAGTTTTACGCAGCGCAGGCTGCTCAGGCCGCCGGGGAACAAGTGTTCGCCGACCAGACGATCCACTGCTCGGACGAAGGCTGGGCGGGCGTCATGGCGGTCACGCTGGACGGCGTGTTCAAATGTTCCCGCGCGGCGGTGCGGCTGATGGCCGATCAAGGGACCGGCGGGTCCATCGTCAACATCGCCTCTACATCAGCGGTGAAGGGCGACGGGCCGGTGCCCTATTGCGCGGCCAAGGCGGCGGTTCTGGGCATGACGCGGGCGATGGCGCGCGAACTGGCGGCGCGGGGCATCCGCGTGAATGCGGTCAATCCCGGCGCGACCGAAACGCCGATCTACGCCAGCCTTCCTGCCGAGCTGAAGGACTCCATCGCCGCCGACAGCCTGATGAAGCGGCTCGCCCATCCCGATGAGATCGCCGGGGCGGTCGCTTTCCTGGCGGGCGACGATGGCAGCTTCGCGACCGGCAGCGTCGTCACGGTGAACGGCGGAGCGTGGTTTTCCTGACGGACAGGGTGAAAGGATCGAATATGGGACAGTTGGATGGCAAGGCCGCAATCGTGACCGGCGGCGCGCGCGGCGTGGCGAAGGGCATAGCAACCGCTTTCGTCAAAGCCGGAGCATCCGTGCTGATCGTCGATCGCGAAGCGGATCTCGGCCGCGCGACCGAGGCGGAGTTGCAGGAACTTGGTGGTAACGTCGCATTCCTGCCAATGGATCTGGCCGACCGCGCCGCGCTACCGTTCATCGTATCCACCGCGGTAGACCGCTTCGGCAGGCTCGACATTCTCGTCAACGCAGCGCAGGCGTCGCGTCAGCTGCCGCTGGCCGACACGACCGACGAAGCGATGGAGTTGTCCTTCGACACAGGCTTCTGGCCAACCTTCACCCTGATGCGCGCGGCCTATCCGCATCTGGTCGAAAGCCGGGGCTGCGTCATCAACTTTGGCAGCGGCGCGGCCTTTGACGGCCTCCCCACCCAGGGCTCCTATGCCGCCGCCAAGGAAGCGATCCGCGCCATATCGAAAGTCGCCGCCAATGAATGGGGACCACAGGGCATCCGCGTGAATATCATCTGCCCCTTCGCCAATTCGCCCGGCGTCCAGGCATGGCGCGACTATGCGCCCGACGATTACGCCGCCCAGATTGATAAGGTATCGCTCCGCCGCATCGGCGATTGCGAAAAGGACATCGGTGCCGCCGCCACATTTCTGGCAAGCGACGCAGCCGCCTATATAACCGGCCAGACGTTGATGGTGGACGGCGGCCAGACGAAGGCATTTTAGGAAGGGGATGCGGTTGGCCGATATCGCGCGGACAACATCGTCCACTTCCGTTCACCCTGAGCCTGTCGAAGGGCTTAACTTTCTTCAAGAAGGGAAAAGGCTTCGACAAGCTCAGCCCGAACGGGGATGATCCAGGCTGAAATCGGAAAGTTCTCGAACCTGGACAACCCGCCAACCACGCCACAGGAGAAGAGGAATGTCACAGGCTTGGCTCGACCGGGTGCAGCTTCAGGACTTGGTGATGCGCTATTGCCGGGGATGCGACCGCCGCGATTTCGCGCTGGTCCGCTCGCTCTATCATGATGACGCAATCGACGATCATGGTGCGATGTTCAAAGGCGGCCCGGACGAATTTGTCGCCTGGCTGCCCCAGGCCACAGCCCATTGGGAACTCACCCGCCACAGCATCAGCAACAGCCTGTTCGTCATCGACGGCGACCGGGCCGAAGGCGAACATTATGTCGAGGCATGGCATCGCACGCCCGCGCCCAATGCACGCATGTTCATCGCCCTTGGCCGCTATCTCGACCGCTATGAAAAGCGCGATGGCGCATGGAAATTCCTTCATCGCAGCCTGGTGTTCGACCATGGCTCAATCGTTCCCGTCGATCAGGAAAGCATGGACCGCATGAGCAAGGATGCCCCCAATGGCCGCCCGGATCGCGCCGATCCGTCCTTTTCCTACCCCCTGCTCGCAGGACTGGGCGCATGAAGGCGGCGGTCTGGGACGGCGCATCGCTGTTTGTCAGCGACCGGTTGACGCTGCGCCCCGTGGGGCCGGGCGAAGTGCGGGTTCGGGTGCTGCGATCAGGCATCTGCCATAGCGATCTGGCGATGATGACGCCGCATTTGCCCAAATTGCCGATGGTGCTGGGGCATGAGGCCGCGGGCGAGATCGCGGAAATCGGCCCCGGCGTCGAAGGCTGGGCTATCGGCGACCGCGTGACCGTGGGAACGCAGACGCCCTGCGGCACATGCCGGGAATGCCTGCGCGGGGAGCCGCATAATTGCGACATCAACTGGGGCTTCGCGCCCGCATTCCCCTTCACGCTGGACGATAAGCCGGTTGCGTCCTTCGCCAACGTGTCCTCCTTCGCGCAGGAAATTGTGGTGAAGGCGTCTCAGCTTTTCGCCCTCGACGACCTGCCGCTGGAGCAGGGCGCGCTCATCGGTTGCGCTGTATCCACCGGCGTCTGCGCGTCCCGCGTGCTGGGGCGCGTGCGTCCCGACGACCGGGTGCTCGTCTTCGGCGTCGGCGGTATCGGCGTCAACGCCATTCAGGGCGCGGCGCGGCTGGGCGCGCATGTCATCGCGGTCGATGCCAACCCAGCGAAGGAAGCAGCCGCACGCCAGTTTGGCGCGTCCGCTTTTATGCTCGCCGATCCCACGCTGGATGCCGAAACCGCCGGGGCGATGCTGACGCGCGATCACGGCCCCATCGATGTGGTGGTGGAATGCAGCGGCGCGGTGGGCGCGATTGAAACCGCCTTGCGCTCCATAAAGCGTGGCGGCCGGGTCGTGCTGATCGGCATGTCGCGGCCGGGGTCGCAAGCCGCCCTGCCGCTCGACAGGTTCGTGACCGGCGGCGAAGTGATCGCGACCATGAATGGCGGCGCGCTGCCCTACCGCGACTATCCCATCCTGATCGATCAGGTGCGCGACGGTCGCCTGAACGTCGCCGATCAGGTCAGCGGCATCTGGCCGCTCGACCGGATCAATGACGCCATCGCCGCGTTGAAAGCGGGCGAAGTCACCAGGGCGCTGCTCAATCTGTCCGACTGATCCCTGCGCATTTTATCGAAAAGAGCTTCCATCTGCGGCGATCATATATGATATTCCCGCTATTCGTTACGCAAAGAAGGAACGGCCATGGAAGAGGATAATCAGGCGGACGGCGTACGGCTGTCCGCTGTCTGGCGCGACTTTTGCGATCAGCTGGCGAAGGCGGGCGACATATTGGACCGCCCCAGCGCCCCCGCCACGCCCATCGATCAGGCAGAGGGCATGCGTTACCTGTCCCGCCTCACCCGCACCGCGCTCAACATGCTGGTGGATTCCGCGGACCCGGATTTCCCCCGCATCTTCCTGCTGACCGACGACACGATCAAAATCGGCGCGGACAATCCCGATAATCTCTATCAACAGATCGTCGTCCGGGGCGACCGCGACTATCGGATCACGGGCAAACGCAACAGCGTTCCCTATCTGTCGATCGGGTCAAAGGCCAATCGCTACGCCATTGACGGCACCATGGCCTCCACCGGAGAGATTGAGTTTGCGGACGTGGAACTCGGTCCCGACGGCAGCTTTGAAATCATCGTCAGCAAGACGAAGCAGCCGGGCAACTGGCTGCCCATGGCCGACGACACGACCTTGCTCATCATTCGCCAGACCTTCAACGACAAGAGCAAGGAAGACGCCGCAGAGGTTCACATCGAACGGATCAGTGAAGGCGCAAAGCTGCCAGCCATACTGACGCCCGATATGATCCAGGCTCAGTTGAACGGCGCGGCGGCATGGGTGCGGGGAACCTCGAACACGTTCGCCGACTGGTCCGAATGGTTCATGGAACAACCCAACCGCATCTATGATGGCAAGGACCAGTCGACCTGGTATCGCGCCGGCGGCGATCCGAAAATCTGGTACGGCCATCTCTATTACGACCTCGCGCCCGGCGAGGCGCTGGTGCTTGAAGCCAAGCCCCCCAAATGCCGCTTCTGGAACTTCCAGCTCGACAATTGGTGGATGGAATCGATGGACCACGTCAACCGCCAGGTCTGGGTGAATGGCGCTCAGGCCAAATATGAAGAAGACGGCAGCATCATCGTCGTCTGCGCCGATCATGATCCCGGCTTTGGCAACTGGATCGACCTGTCTGGCCATCGTTCCGGCACCGCGCTGTGGCGCTGGATCGAGGCGGACGACCACCCCATCCCCCAATGCCGCGTGGTCAAGCTCTGACCATGGTGATCGGCGCGCTCCTTCCTGCCCCGCCAACCCCTCGGCATCGCCCCCTCTATTCACTCCGGCAATAGCTGATTATGCACGTTGCAACAAAGGAGCGGGGGCAGGATGCACGCAGAGGAAAGGACGGTGGTGGACGCGCGCCAGTTGCGCACCGTGGTGGGGGCCAGCCTGATCGGCACGACGATCGAATGGTTCGACTTCTTCATCTATGGCGTCGCGTCGGCGCTGGTGTTCAACCGGCTGTTCTTTCCCTCCTTTGAACCGCTGACCGGCACGTTGCTGGCCTTTTCCACCTATGCGCTGGGCTTTCTCGCGCGGCCGCTGGGCGGGATCATCTTCGGGCATTTCGGCGACCGGGTTGGGCGCAAGATGCTGCTGATGATCAGCTTGCTGGTCATGGGCCTGTCCACGACCGCCATCGGCCTGCTGCCCACTTACGATCAGATCGGCGTCTGGGCACCGATGCTGCTGATCGCCTTGCGCTTGCTTCAAGGTTTCGCCGTGGGCGGCGAATGGGGCGGCGCGGTGCTGATCGTCGCGGAAGTCGCGCCCGCGCGGACGCGGGGCTTTTGGACCAGCTGGCCGCAGGTTGGTGCGCCGGCGGGCAATTTGTTGGCGGCGGCGGTGTTCGCCGCGTCTTCCGCCCTGCTGCCGGAAGATGATTTCCAGGCCTGGGGCTGGCGCATCCCCTTCCTCATGTCCATCGTCCTGGTCGCGGTCGGCTGGTGGCTGCGGCGCGCAGTGGCCGAAAGCGCCGTGTTCGTGCAGGAAGCCGCAAAGGAAGGACTGGTCCCCTTTCCCGCTGTCGAAGTCGTCCGGCGCAAGGGTCGCGCGCTGCTGACCGGCGGCGGCCTGCGCTTTGGCGAAAATATCTGCTATTATGTCGTCGCCACCTTCTCCATCACTTACCTTACCGAAATTCGCGGCGGCGACCGGTCCTTGGTGCTGAACGCCGTGCTGATCGGCTCCGCGCTGGAATGCCTGTCCATGCCCTTCTTCGCCGCTTTGTCGGATCGTGTCGGGCGGCGGTGGGTCTATGGCGCGGGCGCTATATGCGTGGCGGCGTGGTTCCCGATCTTCTTTGGCCTGTTGGACGTCGGCAATGCGTGGAGCGTCGGCCTAGCGGTAACGGTCGCCATGGTCGCGCACGGCGCCATGTACGCGCCACAAGGGGCCATGATCACGGAGCTTTTCCCGACCCGCCTGCGCTATTCCGGGGCCAGCATCGCCTATCAGGCGACGTCGATCTTCGCTGGCTCGCTCGCCCCGATCATCGC
>CBFHAG010000037.1:0-21544 GCA_965653535.1 uncultured Sphingobium sp. | reverse complement strand
CCATGGTTAGCTTTCTGGAATTTGAAAAGCCTATCGCCGAGCTTGAGGCGCGCGTAATTGAATTGCGTGCGACCGCCAGCGCCGGTGATATCGATATTGGTGGCGAGATCGAGAAGCTCGAACATCGCGCGGCCAGGTTGTTGGTCGACACCTATGCCAAGCTTACGCCGTGGCAGAAGACGCAGGTCGCCCGCCACCCGGACCGTCCCCACTTCAAGGATTATGTGGCGGGCATGTTCGACAATTACATGCCGCTGGCGGGAGATCGGGCCTTTTCCGACGATCAGGCGATCCTGGGCGGCTTTGCAACGCTGGGCGACCGGCGCGTCCTGGTCATCGGCCATGAAAAGGGCGACGATACCGCCAGCCGCGTGCGCCACAATTTCGGCATGGCCAAGCCGGAAGGCTATCGGAAGGCGATCCGCCTGATGCAGCTGGCCGACCGGTTCGGATTGCCGGTAGTGACACTGGTGGATACGTCCGGCGCTTTTCCGGGGGTGCAGGCTGAAGAGCGCGGGCAGGCCGAAGCGATCGCGCGCTCGACAGAACAATGCCTGGCGCTGGGCGTGCCTATGGTCGCTGTCGTGGTTGGCGAAGGCGGTTCAGGCGGTGCTGTGGCCTTGGCGGCGGCCAACCGCGTGCTGATGTTCGAACATGCGGTCTATTCCGTGATCTCGCCCGAAGGCTGCGCGTCCATCCTTTGGCGCACGGCGGAGCGGGCGAGCGATGCGGCGACCGCGATGCAGGTCACCGCGCAGCATCTGAAATCGCTCGGCGTCATCGATCGGATCGTGCCGGAACCGGCCGGCGGCGCGCATCGCGAACCGATGCAGGCCATCGCTCGGCTAGGCGCGGCGATCGGTGAGGAACTGGATTCGCTGGCCGGCATGAGCGGACCGGACCTTCGGACAGACCGCGCGGACAAGTTCCTGGCGATCGGGGCCTGATTCTACGGGACTGAGCGGCTGGATGTTCGTCGCGTTTTAGGCTGCGGTTCTGGTGCGATTGTCGGTGTGCGCCGACAACGAATAGCGGCAACCGTTTCTTTGGTGCTTCAATAGAAAAGGGCGACGGAATTTCTTCCGTCGCCCTTTCTTTTCAAACTTACTCGAAATTAGTCGAGGTTGTTCGAAACATTGTTGAACGTTCCAGACAGCTTCGTGCCGATGTTAGACATGGCAGTGATAGCAGCAACAGCGATCAGAGCGGCGATCAGGCCATACTCAATGGCGGTCGCGCCCTTTTCGTTCTTCAGCATTTTACGGATGAACTGCATTGCAAATCTCCTTGACAAAATTCCGGTTCAACTGTCCCCGCCGCCCCGATGAATTAGGTCAGCTATGAACGTTTTAATTGCCCTAGGTTGATAAAGATTTAACGACATCGCCCGTTTGTTTCGGTACGATGGTTAATTATTGATAACTTCTGTGGCGACATTGTCCCACATGTTGATGGTCTTATCGGCGACGTTCGTTACTGCAGAGATGATGGCCAGTGCGATGAGCGCCAGAATCAGCCCATATTCGATTGCCGTCGCGCCGCGTTCGCAACGCAGCAGCGTCATTTTCGATATGATTCCGATCAGTCCGCTCATGCCTCTTCCCGATTATTGCAGACAGCACCGGACGGCTTTGTAATAGGGGCGCGTTAATAACCCCTTTCACTGGACCCATATGACGACAATCAATCCCCTTCTGGTGGTGGCCGCCGCGCTGGTCGATGCCGATGGCCGCGTGCTGTTGCAGCAGCGTCCGCCGGGAAGGGCGATGGCGGGACTATGGGAATTTCCAGGGGGAAAGGTGGAAGAGGGGGAAACGCCCGAGGCCGCATTGATCCGTGAACTGGACGAGGAACTGGGAATCCAGACCCATGCTAGCTGCCTCGCCCCCGCTGCCTTCGCGAGCGAGGCCTTGGGCGATCGCCACCTGCTACTGCTGCTCTATGTTTGCCGCAAATGGCAGGGCATTGCCCATGCTCATCATGCGACGGCGTTGCAATGGGTCCGGCCCAACCAGATGTATGCGTTGGAAATGCCGCCAGCGGACCTGCCGCTGATCGGACTGCTCGACGCGCTGCTCTAAAGGAAGGGCGAGGTAAGCGCGCCGGAATGCTACCCCGCCCGCAGCGTCATTCCTCCGCTGCCTTGCTTTGCAGCTGGATATAATTCTGGATGCCCATCCGCTCGATCATTTCGAACTGGGTTTCCAGCGTATCGACATGCTCCTCCTCGCTTTCGAGGATCGACTGGAACAGGTCGCGGCTGACGAAATCGCGCACGGTTTCGCTATAGGCGATGGCGTCCTTCAACACGGGAAGGGCTTCATATTCCAGTTCAAGGTCGGACTTCAGGATTTCTTCGACCGTTTCGCCGATCTTCAGCCGACCCAGCAGCTGGAAATTGGGGAGGCCGTCCAGGAACAGGATGCGTTCCGCCACTTTGTCGGCGTGCTTCATCTCGTCGATCGATTCCTCATATTCGAACTTGGCGAGCTTTTCGATGCCCCAATGATTGAGCATCCGGTAGTGCAGGAAATATTGGTTGATCGCGGTCAGCTCATTTTTGAGGACCTCGTTCAGATAATCGATGACCTTGGGATCGCCCTTCATGGCTTCATGCTCCGGCTTTTTGGACAGGCCGGGACTATAGTCTGATTACAGCCAATTGTTAACCGGAAAGCCGCGGAAATCCGCCATATTTACAAGACGATATTGCGAGATGTTCGCGCCCGGCATCAGTCATTTGATGCTGATGATTATCAATCGTCAGACGGAAGCGCGTTCCGTGGCAATGATCGTACGGGCGAAGGGGACGCATTGGCCGCACTTGGGACGACGACCGAGGCGAGCATAAGCGCTGCACGGCGTATCGGCACCGTCGCGCACGGCTTCCTTCAAGTCCTTTTCCCGAATGGCATTGCAGACACAGACGACCATCGACTTCTCCTGATTCGGAGATAGCGTAGATGATAATAGCTCGCAATAGACTTTAGCTGCTCTTGCGAATCTTTTGCGCCTTGCCCCGCGCCAGGCTGCGCCACAGCCACTCCGCAGGCCCAAGGGCGAATCGCGACAGCCACGGTGCCGACCACAATAGCATCACCAGCCAGGCGCAAAGCAGCAGCAACGGAAACTGGATCGGGCGCAGATATGCGAAGAGGCCAAGGCCCCAGCCATAGAAGATGGCGCACATGAACAGGCTGGTGCCAAGATAGTTGCTGAGCGCCATCCGGCCCACCGCAGCGATCCGTAGGCTAATAGGGTGGTCCCGGTGCCGGGCGAACAGCCATAGGATCAGCGCCGCCCAACCCACGGCTAGCGGGATGCGAAACGGAAAAGACCATGCCATCGCAGCGCCATAGGACGACAGGACCGGGAAGCCCCCCAGGATCAGCCACGCGGCAAGGCCAGCCATGGGCGGCAGTCCGATGAGAAAACAGTGGATGGCGGTCCGCCTGTAGTGATCAGGATCCCAGCGACCAGTCAAAAACCCGCCCTTCAGCATGGCCATGCCGATCAGCATGAAGCCCAATGTGTCGAGCCCGTTGAACAACAGGCCGCGGGGCCATTCGTCCGCGAAGAGAGCGAGGTGATGGCGAAGGATGACGCCGAAACTGCTGCGATAGGTTTGAATTTCCGACTGGATGTTGGGGTGGAGCGGATCGGTGAAAGAAGCAGCGAAGGCGGCATAGCCTTCGCGCACCGATTGGGCAGCGCCGGGACTCGCCGCCGCGTCGGCCCAGCCGTAGAGGCTGACGATGGAAAGCGTGCAGATGAGGAAATGCGCGAGAAAGAAGAGAAAGGCCCATTTCATGAGCGAAAGCGGCTCTTTTCCGACAAATGGGAGGGCGGCGATCCCCACCAGCGCGTAGATCATCAATATGTCGCCCCACCAGAGCAACAGATAATGGGCCAGGCCGATCAGGAAGAGCCAGGCGGCGCGGATCATCTGCGCCCTCCGCCCGTCGCGTCCCGCCAGTTCCTCCCGGTCGATCAGCAGTAGCATGGATGCGCCGAACAGGATGGAGAAGAGCGCCCGCATCTTGCCGTCGAAGAACAGTAAACTGATCAGCCAGAACAGCACATCCCCGGCGGACAGCGGCCCCGCCGCGCGGGGGTTGAAATAGACCGCCTGTGGCAGGGCGAATGCGGTGATATTCATCCACAATATGCCCATGACCGCGCAGCCGCGCAGCACGTCCATGGCGGGAATGCGGAAGGATGGGGCGCTCATGCGACGGGCGTTCCTTGAAGACACTGGCAAAGCGGTCTTTGCTCTGCCATGCGACTAGCCATGAACAGCCGCCGCAAGCAACGGATAAGCGAAGCATTCGGCGCTGCTGCCGCCCGCTATGACGATCATGCCGGGCCGCAACGCGCTGCGGCGGCTCTGGTCGCGGACCTTGCCCAGCAGCAGATGCCGGGGCCGGTGGAGCGCATCCTGGAAATAGGGTGCGGAACCGGCCTGCTGACCCGTGACATCCAGCGGCGCTGGCCATCCGCCGAACTGGTCGTGACGGACCTGTCGCCCGATATGCTGGCCACGGCGGCGAAGGGCGGACTGGTCGCTGGCACATTCCTGACAATGGATGGCGAAGCGCCGGTATTTGAGGGGGAATGGTTCGACCTCATCCTGTCCAGCCTTGCCTTCCAATGGTTTGAACAGCTGGAAGACGCCATCGCGCGCCTGACGGGGCTGCTGCGGCCGGGCGGGAGCCTGATCTTTTCGACCATGGGCGCGGGAAGCTTCGCGCGATGGCGGGCCGCGCATGTGGCGTGTGGATTGATCCCCGGCGTTCCTGCCTATCCCGGCCTGGATGATTTGCGTGCCATGTTGAGCACCTATGAAGATGCCTTCGCCTTTGATGAGGATTATGCGCTGTCCTGCGGCGGGGCGCGAGGGCTGATCGCGCATCTGAAGGGAATCGGTGCGGTGGTGCCGGACGATGGCCGGAAACCGCTGCCGCCCGGACAGTTGCGTCGGGTCATGGCAGCGTTCGATCAGAGCGGCGGGGATGACGCCTATCAACTGCTGTTCGGCCGGGTGACACGGCCAGGCTGTTAAAGAGGCAAGCCTTAAATCATTGCCGTTCGGGCTGAGCTTGTCGAAGCCCTTTCCTGAGCGGCTGCTGCAAGCAGCCAGTCGAAGGGAGCCATGCTCGCCGCAGGCCAAGCTCCTTCGCTTTCGCTCAGGCCAAGGCTTCGCTCAGCCCGAACGGGTGGAAGCAATGATATCAATTCAGTGCCGCGCGCGACAAGAGAGAAGGCAAGCCTCTCTGATGGGTGGCCTTGGGACTGAAAGATTCCGTGCAGCGCTTAAAGTTCAGCGTCCATCAGGTTCGGGAAAAAGCCTTCATGAGCGTTGCGCAGGTCGTTGATCGCTACGCCAGCCACAGTGCTGCCGCCGGTCGTGCCAATGCGAAGCGCGCCTGCCATGGCCACACCTTGCGGAACCGTGACGATGTAACGGCCCTGATCCTCGCCAAAGGCGGCGGCGGTGGTGAGCGTGACACTCAGTTCCGCGCCGATTCCGCCCGCCAGCGCCATTTCCGCGATCGTGACCAGCAGGCCGCCGTCGGAAATATCATGCACAGCGCTCGCCTTGCCTTGTGCGATCAGGTCGCGAACTATGTCGGCATTGGCGCGTTCGGCGGCCAGATCGACCGTCGGCGCGTCGCCGGCTTCGCGGCCCGCGATTTCGCGCAGCCAGATCGACTGGCCCAGATGACCGCCTTCGCCGCCGATCAGCCAGATGGCGTCGCCTTCATTCTTGAAAGCCACGGTCGCCATGACGTCAACGTCCTTCAACAGGCCGATACCGCCGATCGCAGGCGTCGGCAGGATCGCGGAGCCGCCGCCGGTCGCCTTGGATTCATTGTAGAGGCTGACATTGCCCGACACGATGGGGAAGTCGAGCGCACGGCAGGCGTCGCCCATGCCATCAAGGCAGCCTGTGAACTGCGCCATGATCTCTGGCCGCTGCGGATTGGCGAAGTTGAGGCAGTTGGTGACGGCCAGCGGCGTCGCGCCCACCGCACTGATGTTGCGATAGCATTCGGCAATCGCCTGCTTCCCGCCTTCATAGGGGTCGGCATAGCAATAGCGCGGGGTGCAATCGGTGCTGATCGCAATGCCCTTTTGCGAGCCGTGGACCCGCACCACCGCTGCGTCGCCGCCCGGACGCTGCACCGTGTCGGCGCCGACCATATGGTCATATTGTTCCCAGATCCAACGGCGGCTGGCGATGTCGGGCGACCCCATCAGCTTCACCAGATCCGCGCCGATGTCGCTGCTTTCGGTAATGTCGCCTAGCGGTTCGACGCCGGACCAGACCTTATATTCGTCCTTCGGCATCGACGGACGGTCATAGAGCGGCGCGTCGTCAGCGAGCGGCGCGAGCGGGATGTCGCACACGACCTCGCCCTTGTGGACCAGCACCATGCGGCCAGTGTCGGTCACTTCGCCGATCACCGCAAAGTCCAGTTCCCACTTGCGGAAAATGGCTTCGGCAAAGGATTCCTTGCCCGGCTGGAGCACCATGAGCATGCGTTCCTGGCTTTCCGACAGCATCATTTCATAGGCTGTCATGCCGGTTTCGCGCTGCGGCACCATGTCCATGTTGAGCTGGATGCCGACGCCGCCCTTGGACGCCATTTCGACCGAGGAGGAAGTGAGTCCAGCCGCGCCCATGTCCTGGATGGCGACGATCGCGTCCGACGCCATCAGTTCCAGGCAGGCTTCGATCAGCAGCTTTTCAGTGAAGGGATCGCCGACCTGCACGGTCGGGCGCTTGGCGTCGGCGTCGTCGCCGAAATCCGCCGATGCCATGGTTGCGCCGTGGATGCCGTCGCGGCCCGTCTTTGACCCCACATAGACAATCGGATTGCCGAGGCCGGAGGCCGCCGAATAAAAAATCTTGTCCGTGTCCGCGACGCCGACAGTCATCGCATTGACCAGAATATTGCCGTCATAGGCCGGGTGGAAGTTCACTTCGCCACCCACGGTCGGCACGCCGACGCAATTGCCGTAGCCGCCGATGCCGTGCACCACGCCGCTGATCAAATGCTTCATCTTGGGATGATCGGGCCGACCAAAGCGCAGGGCGTTCATGTTTGCCACCGGACGCGCGCCCATGGTGAACACGTCGCGCAGGATGCCGCCCACGCCCGTCGCAGCACCCTGATAGGGTTCGATATAGGACGGGTGGTTGTGGCTCTCCATCTTGAAGATTGCCGCCTGGCCATCGCCGATATCAACCACGCCCGCATTTTCGCCGGGGCCGCAAATGACCTGCGGTCCTTCGGTCGGCAGCTTCTTCAAATGGATACGGCTCGACTTGTAGGAGCAATGCTCTGACCACATGACCGAAAATATGCCCAGTTCCGTCAAGTTCGGCTCACGGCCGAGGGCGTTCAGAACGCGGTCATATTCTTCCGGCGAAAGGCCATGTTCGGCGACGATTTCCGGGGTGATCTGGGTGGCTGCTGTCGACATGAGCGCGCCTTTAGCCGGGGTGCGGCGGATAGACAATCCTTGCGCGCGCGTACGGGGCAAAACATGATAGGAAATGCAGGTTCAATCATGCCGGGGAGAGTGCAGGATGGAATGGATGCTGTTGCCGCTACACCGCTACGCGAAATTTTCCGGGCGGTCCCGGCCAAGGGAATATTGGATGTTCATCCTGTTCCTGATTCTGTGCTTCATCGCAATCGGCATCGTGGAAGGAATGCTGGGCCTGAGCACCAGCGAGCATTGGGCACGCCGTGGCGACTGGTGGTTCGATACCGGCTATCGCACCAGAGGCGGGCCGCTGACCGGCCTATTCGGCCTGGCGATACTGATTCCCTGGATCGCCGTGGCGGTGCGGCGCTTGCACGACAGCGACAGGAGCGGTTTCTGGCTGCTGATCCTCTTTTTCCCGATCATCGGCAGCCTGGTCCTGCTCGTCTTCTTCATCATGAGCGGGACGCGTGGGGCCAATCGCTTCGGGCCGGACCCGGTTGAGGTGGGCGAACCGGAATTTGCAAAGAGCTGAATGGAAAAGGCCGGGCCTCCACTGGGGAGACCCGGCCTGGAAAAACCGAAATGACCGGACTTACGCCTTGCAGTTAAGCGCGGCCTTGCCCGGAAGGGTGACTGTGATCTGCTTGCCGGCGCCTTCGACCGAATAGCCTTCCGCGGTGAATGGTTCGCCGGGGTTGGCGGCGACCAGCTTGGTGGGTGCGCCGTCCTTCTCCGTGCGCAGGTTCACGGTCTTGTCGTCGCTCATGAAGTCGACGAAGATCAGGCTGTTGTCCTTGCAGCGATATTGGTGGCTTTCCTTCACTGAAGGGGGCAGCTCGACCGGAGCGGCATTGGCAAGTTGCTGCGCCATGGGATCGGCGGGGCCGCCCACGACTTCAGGTTCGTCATTCTGGTTGCAGGCGGACAGCAGGCTGAGCGCGGCAGCGGTGATCAGGGGGAGATAATATTTCATAGCGGTCCTTCTATGTGCATCTGCTACAGCGGGCGTCAACGCAAAACTGGCGAAATTCCGCCAGCGCCGTGGCGACGCGTCATGACATTTTCGTGACGAAGGCGAACTAATGGGCGGCTGCGGGCGCAGCGGGCTTGACCGCGCGGGCGACGGTCGCCAATGCAGGAACATGGCCGAAGAGAGCATGACCCAAGCGGGCGATACGTCTCAATTGTCGTTCGAGGATGCGCTACGCGCCCTTGAATCGATTGTCCGCCGGTTGGAAAGCGGTGACGTGCCGCTGGACGAATCCATCTCGCTCTATGCACAGGGTGAAGAATTGCGGAAGCGGTGCCTGGAAAGGCTGCAGGCGGCCGAGGCGCGAATCCAGAAGCTGACCATCGATCCCAGCGGTGCCGTGACGGGCGCCCAGCCGTTCGGCGCGGACTGAGCGCGCGGGGCATGGAGGGCGTGATTTCCGGCGCGGCTCTGGTCGCCAGCCGCTCCGCCGCCGTCGCCGCGGAGGTGGACCGGGCGTTCGACGCTCTGCTGACTGTCCCTGACGATCCGCGCGCGCGACTGTATGAAGCGATGCGGCACGCTGCCATCGGCGGCGGCAAAAGGTTGCGCCCTCTATTGGTGCGGGCGGCCAGCGACCTGTTCAACATATCGCACGAATCGGCGTTGCGGGTCGGGCTGGCGGTCGAATGCATCCATGTCTATTCGCTGATCCATGACGACCTGCCTGCGATGGACGATGACGACCTGCGCCGGGGCAAGCCGACCATCCACAAGGCGTTCGACGAAGCGACCGCGATCCTGGCCGGGGATTGCCTGCACGACCTGGCGTTTCAGCTGATCGCCGATGAAGAAACCCATCCTGATCCGTTCGTTCGTGTCGAACTGGTGAAATCGCTTGCCGTCGCCAGCGGGCCTGCGGGCATGGCGGGCGGACAGATGATGGACCTGGAAGCGGAAGGGGCGAGTTTCGACCTCGCCACCGTCACTCGGCTGCAACAGCTCAAGACCGGCGCGCTCGTCGCCTTCTGCGTCGATGCCGCCGCCATCATGGCCCGCATCCCGTCCGAAGCGCGCACCAGCCTGCACGGCTATGCCCGCGATATCGGGCTGGCATTCCAGATTGCGGACGATCTTTTGGATGTCGAAGGCGACGTAGCGATCGCGGGCAAGGCGCTGGGCAAGGATCAGGCGGCGGGCAAGGAAACCTTTGTATCCCTGCTGGGCGTCGAACGGGCGCGGGAACAGGCGCGGATATTGGTCCAGCAGGCCAAGGCGCATCTCCGCGCACATGGGGCGCAAGCCGACCTGTTGCGCGCCATCGCCGACTATATCGTGGAAAGGGACCGTTAGGATGAGCAGGCAAAGGGTGGGGGTCTATCCCGGCACGTTCGATCCGATCACGCTGGGCCATATGGACATCATCCGGCGCGGGGCGAAGCTGGTGGACAAGCTGGTGATCGGCGTCACCACGAACATTGCCAAATCGCCCATGTTCTCCGACGAAGAACGGTTGGAAATGGTACGGCGCGAATGTGCCGACGTCGATGCGCAGATCGTCGTCACCGGCTTTAACTCGCTGCTGATGGACTTTGCCGAATCGCAGGGCGCTAACGTCATCATCCGTGGCCTGCGTGCCGTGGCGGATTTCGAATATGAATATCAGATGGCGGGCATGAACCAGCAGATCAATTCCCGCGTGGAAACCGTGTTCCTGATGGCGGACGTGTCATTGCAGCCGATCGCGTCGCGGCTGGTCAAGGAAATCGCGCTTTACGGCGGACCGATCCACAAATTCGTTAGCCCCCGCGTCGGCGAGGAAGTCGTTGCGCGGGTCGCTCATATCGGGCGCAAGGACGGCAAGTAAGGACGGCGCTCAGCCTTCGTTCAGTTGCCAATCGCGAAGAGCGCGTTATCAGGGCCACACCGCCTTATCGGGCACATATCAGGGAATGCTTATCCATGCGGTTCACGTCGGCGATCAAGACCGTGGCGATCGGTTTCGCTCTCTATGCCTCCAGCGGCGCGGCTTTTGCGCAGGCCGGGCAGGGAGCGGAGGCGACCAAGAAGGCCGAGGCCGCCGCGCGCGCCGAGCAGAACGCCAGGACGATGGGCCAGGACGTCGCCGTCAAACTGCCGCCCGCGACCGTTTCCGCAGATCCTGAGAATATCTGGGATCTGGACCTGTCGAGCGGTGGGCGCGTTCGCATTCAGCTGCGTCCCGACATCGCACCCAACCATGTGGAGCGAATCAAGCAACTCACGCGACAGGGATTTTATACTGGTCTGAAGTTCCATCGCGTGATTCCGGGATTCATGGCGCAAGGCGGCGATCCCAAGGGCGATGGCACGGGCGGATCGACTTTGCCCGATATCGCGGCAGAGTTTAACCCGATGCCTCACCTGCGCGGCACCGTTTCGATGGCTCGTGCGCAGGAAGAAAATAGCGCCAACAGCCAGTTCTTCATCGTGCTGCTGCCCCGTATGCAGCTCGACAAGAAATATACCGTGTTCGGTCGCGTGATCGACGGCATGCAATATGTCGACGCGATCACGCCGGGTGAACCGCCCGCCAACCCGTCCGTCATTTTGCAGGCGTCGATCGAAAGCGACGGGAAGCCGCCGGTGACAGCGCTGCCGACGCCGCCTGCTCCGCCAGTCGCCACCCCGGCGGCGGTCGCCCCGGCAGGCAAGAAGGCGGCGAAGCGGAAATAATCCGCCACCGGGCGGCTTCATCATGCGCGTCGATCTGTTCGATTTTCACCTGCCGCCTGAGTCGATCGCGCTCCGTCCGGCTTCGCCACGCGATTCCGCCCGGCTGATGCTGGTCGCGGGGGATGCGCCGATCCAGGACCGGGTCGTGCGCGACCTGCCGTCCATGCTGCGCCCCGGCGACATGCTGGTGTTCAACGACACGAAAGTGATTCCGGCGCAGCTGGAAGGGATGCGGGGCCAGGCAAAGGTCGGGGCGACGCTGCACAAACGGCTGGGCCTTCGTCAGTGGCAGGCTTTCCTGCGCAATGCCAAACGCGTGCGCGACGGTGACCGGATCGACTTTGGCGCGGGCGTGACCGCCATCGCTGGTCCTCGCGATGAGGATGGCGGCTGCACCCTCAGCTTTGAAGGCGATGATCCGGTCGAGCTTTTGCTGGAGCGGGCGGGGCAGATGCCCTTGCCGCCCTACATCGCCAGCAAACGTCCCACGGATGCTCAGGACCGCAGCGATTATCAGACCATGTTCGCGCGTGAGGACGGCGCTGTCGCCGCGCCGACAGCCGCGCTGCATTTCACGCCAGACCTCATGACTGCGCTGGGCGCGGCCGGGATCGGGTCGGAAACGCTGACGCTGCACGTGGGCGCTGGCACCTTCCTTCCGGTCAAGGCCGACGATACGGACGACCACCGCATGCATGCGGAATGGGGCCGGATCGATAAGGATACCGCCGACCGATTAAACGCGACCCGCGCGCGGGGAGGCCGCTTGATTGCAGTGGGCACGACCAGCCTACGCCTGCTGGAAAGCGCGGCGGATGAACAGGGACGCATCCACCCCTTCGCCGACGAAACGCGGATCTTCATCACGCCGGGCTATCGCTTTCGCGCAGTGAACGGGCTGATGACGAACTTTCACCTGCCCAAATCGACATTGTTCATGCTGGTCAGTGCGCTGATGGGGCGTGACCGGATGCAGGCGGCCTATGCCCACGCCATTGCGCAGGGCTATCGCTTCTATTCCTACGGAGATTCCTCGCTGCTGCTGCCTCAAGCGTAACGGCGCAAGCTGCACGAAGGCCTTTCTACGCACACCCTGTCAATTTGTAGCAGCGATGACTATTCGGACTGACCATCCAACGAGAAATTGCGGTTATTCTGTTCGGCCCGCAAACCGGTGTTTTCCGACCGACGGGAGGTAACCTCCCGCAGTTTCGATGGGGATCTCATGGCTGAACTGGGCAGCAACAATCCTGCGCTGGCGGGGGAGACATATCAGCGCATCGCGGTTGATGCGGCGACGGCCAGTTCAACCGCCCCTGCAAAGGCCAAGACGCGAGAATTCAACCATACAGTGCATGGGCTTCGTGGCGTGGCGGCAATGATGGTCTTCCTCGCGCACGTGTTGAGCGGCGTGGCCGAGAATATCTATGCAGGCGACCCATCCTATTCTGGCCTTGTGGAAGGGCCCGGCAATTTCGGCCGTTGGGGCGTGTGGCTGTTTTTCGTCATCAGTGGCTATGTCATCTTGCCCAGCGTGCTGCGCTATCTGCCGGGCGAGTTCGCGCTGCGCCGTTTCTTTCGGCTCTATCCGCTGTTCTTCGCCTTTTCGCTGCTGTTCATCGCGCTCAACGCCATCAGCAACACTTACCCTGACCTGAACTCGCCCTGGACCGTCGTGCCCGGCCTGCTGATGATCAACCTGTTGACTAACACGCAGCAACTCACTCCCAATGCGTGGAGCCTGAGCTATGAGGTGCTATTCTATGCCATGGCTTGCGCGATCGTGCATTTCGCGGCGCGGCGGCGTAGTTTCCTGGAAACGCTGCCGTTCGCGCTGTTCGCCATAATATTGCTGTGCCGCTATCCCGCCATGGCCTTCTTCCTCGCGGGTATCGCCGCACGCCTGCTCGACGATCGCAACATCCGGCCAGCCCCTGGTCCGCGAATCGTCCTGGAGATGCTTGCCTTTGCCGCATGCGTCTACTGCGCGTCGGCCAGGCATTATACCTTTCTGCCGAAAGACCTTGGCGACTGGAGGACTTACGGTCTGTATGTGGGCACCGCGCTCTATTTCTACATGGCCATTGCGCGGGGTAGTCTGACTTCACGCCTGCTTGACCGGCCTGCTATACTGTATCTAGGCACGGTAAGTTACAGCCTCTACCTCGCGCATCCCTATACATATCTGCTGATGCGGAAGGGTTTCGCGCAATATGGACTGTTCAGCGATAATTGGCTCCTGTCCGTGGCCATCTTCCTGACCGCGGTCACAGCTGTCACCCTGGCGTTCACCCATGTCGTCTACCGGATGCTGGAGCGCTATCCTTATCAGTGGTTTTTCCACGAGCGTGTTTTCCATCGCTGATCCCTTCGCATGGTGCCGCGGAAGAACAGGAAAGGCCCGGCATTGCCGCCGGGCCTTCCAGAAAACCGGCTCCTATCGGGCTGTTCAGCGATAGCGGCTCGTCTGACCCTGGGGGCTGCTAGATCCGGGGTCCTGGGTGTCCCAACCGCTGCGGTCGTCGCGATCACCGAACATGGCATTTTGCTCGCGTTCCGCGCGCCATGCCGTGTGGGCTTCGTCCGCCGTTTTCTCGATCGTCACCTTCTGCGCGTCTACGGACCGAATCCAGGAGGACGGGATGGAATGATGTATGCCACCCGCATCCTGGTCGGTCTTTGTCAGGATGATGCGATCACCGCTCAGCTTATCCACGGTGCCGACATGTTCGCCGTCGCTGCCCACGACTTCCATATGTTCGCGCACCTGCTGGATTGCTTGCCGCTGTTCACCACGCCGCGTCCGCCAGCTGCCGAATTCCTGGTTGAAACGGTCGCGATGTTCCCGCTGATATTCCGAATAATCGCGGTCCAGCTCGTTGATGCGCTGTTCCCGCCACGCATGATAATTGGCGTCGTGATGCTCACCATAGTCATGGGAAGGGCCGAAGGCGCGAACGCGATTGCCATGGTCTTCGCTGCCATAACCGCTGCGTTCGCCGGTGTAGGGTGCATAGCCGCTATTGGGCAGATATTGGTTGCTGCGGGAAGCGGATGCATAGCCCATCCGGCTGCTTTCATCGCGCGGGTCGCCATAGGGGCGGTTATAATATTCATCATATTCGCGGCGGCGTTCCGCCTCTTCATCGCCGAACCAACTACGGACCTCATCGCCCGCCCGGTCGAAAAATCCGCGCTCATCCGGGTTATAGTCTTCGCGACCGCGCCGGTAGTCCGGTCCGCCAAATTGTCCGCGCGTGCCATAGCGGGACTGCCGGTCGTCCTGCCAGTCGCGCTGTCCGCGATAACGATTTGACCCTCTGTCCCAGTCACTGCGGCTGCGACCCTGTTCGCCGCGGCGGCGTCCGTCTTGATAGCCCATCGTCTTTCTCCTTTGCTCTGGAAACGCCTTCGGTGCAGAAGGGACCATTGCTGCACCAATGAGCGGTAGCACGCATCGTTCCGGCCGTTACGCGTCGGTAATATCCGCGCTGATGACCGGTCTGCCGACGATGTCCCGGACATCCGGGCGGGGTAGAAATTACGATAATGGCCGCAAGCCAGCACGGCATTTTGCGCGCAAAAGACCGTTGCAAGCCCTGGGTCGCTCGCTTATAGCCAGCGCTCCTTTGGGGCCGTAGCTCAGCTGGGAGAGCGCGTCGTTCGCAATGACGAGGTCAGGGGTTCGATCCCCCTCGGCTCCACCATTTCTCCGTCGAATAACCGGGAGGTGGCAAATATTTTTGCCGCAGGTGCCTTCGTAACCTAAGGCAGCATCCATGTCTCTGAATGTTGGTGAAGGCCGCCCGGCGGCAACGGTGGTGATTGTCCGCGACATGCCCGGATCATCGCCGCACATCCTGATGATGGAGCGGGCGGCGGCTATGGCCTTTGCGGGCGGCGCGCTGGTCTTTCCGGGCGGGGCGGTCGATGAGGCGGACCGCGCCCTGGCCAATGTAATCGCCAGGGATGGCGACGCGGAGGACATGGCTGCCCGGATCGCGGCTATTCGGGAAACGCTGGAAGAAAGCGGCCTGGGGATCGGTTTCAGGACGCCCCCGGTCCCGGCGCAACTGATGGACATGCGTGCCGCGCTGGCAGCGGGTGAGAACCTGGCCGCCATTGCCGATGCGCATGGGTTGGAGTTCGCGCTGGATCAGCTGGTGCCCTTCAGCCGCTGGCATCCGGCGGCGGCGGAACATGTGACGCGCATATTCGACACGCGCTTCTATCTGGCGCGTGCTCCCCGCGATCAGGCACCAAGCGCGGATGCGACCGAAAATGTCGGGTTGTTCTGGAGCGGCGCGCGTGACACCATCGTGCGCTGCGACGCGGGTCAGGGGCGCATCATCTTTCCGACGCGGCGTAATCTGGAGCGGCTTGCGCTTTTCGACAGTTTTGACGCCATGGCGGCGCACGCATCGTCCACGCCGATTGAGATGGTGCGCCCCTGGATCGAGGATCGGGCAGGAGAACCTCATCTCTGCATCCCCGAAAATATCGGTTATCCAGTGACGTCGGAACCCTTGGGTGCGGTCCGGCGTGGTTAGGTTATGCGTCGCGTTCATGCCTTTGCCCGCCGGATCGTCATTGCTGGCGCGATCCTGTCATTGCTGCTGGTCGGCTATGCCTATCTAAGGAAGCGGCCGCAGGATCTTCCCTGGACCCGGCTCGACCTGTCGCAGCCCGTGGGATTATTCACGGGGCGCAAACTGGCGGCATTGGGGCAATCGCCGGACCAGTGCCGCGCGCTGCTGGACAGGGTCGGGGTTGCCTATATGGCAATGCCGCCGACCGGCAGCGGTCAATGTCATTATAGCGACGCCGTACGGCTGAAGGGGGACGAAGACGCCATCCTATTGTCACCCGCATCGGTCGCGCCGTCTTGCCCGGTGGCCGCCGCGTTGAAGCTATGGGAATGGCACGTCGTGCAACCAGCCGCACAGCGCCATTTTGGGCAGCCGGTAAGGACGATATCCCATTTCGGGTCCTTCAGCTGCCGTCGCCTCTATGGCCGGTCGGAAGGTGATTTCAGCGAACATGCGACCGCCAACGCCATTGATATAGCGGCCTTCATCCTGGAGGACGGACGGCGCGTGAGCGTGGTGAACGACTGGGACGGCGCGGACAAGGACGCCGCCGCATTTCTGCGCAGCGTGCGCGATGGGGCGTGCGGGCTTTTCTCCACGGTTCTGTCGCCGGACTATAACAGGGCGCACCGCGATCATCTTCACCTGGACCAGGCGGATCGCGGCGATTTTGGCTGGCGAGCCTGTCGATAGGTCCAGGGGTTACTGCCCGAAGCCCGATTCCCGCGCCAACGTGACCGCCTCCCGCGCCGCGGCCAGCAGCGCGCGACTTTTCGCTTCGCATTCCCGCTGCTCATATTCAGCCGTTGAATCGGCGACGATGCCAGCCCCGGCCTGCACATGCATGACGCCATCCTTCAGGACGGCCGTGCGCAGGACGATGCAGCTGTCCATGTTACCATCCGGCCCGAAATAGCCGACCCCACCCGCATAGGCACCGCGCGTCTCCGGTTCCAGTTCGGCGATGATCTCACACGCGCGCACCTTGGGCGCGCCTGAGACGGTTCCGGCGGGAAAGCCTGCGAACAAGGCGTCCAGCGCATCCTTGCCGGGGGCGATGCGACCGACGACATTCGACACGATGTGCATGACGTGGCTGTAGAATTCCACCGTATAGCTGTCGGTGACGGTCACCGTCCCGGCTGCCGCCACGCGACCCACATCGTTGCGCCCCAGGTCGAGCAGCATCAGATGTTCGGCGCGTTCCTTGGGATCGGCGAGCAGGCTTTCGCGGTTGGCGGCGTCTTCGACGGCGGTCTTGCCGCGTGGACGGGTGCCTGCGATGGGCCGGATCGTGACTTCGCCATCACGCGCGCGCACCAATATTTCCGGGCTGGACCCGATCAGTGCAAAGCCCGGCAGGTCGAGATAATAGAGGAAGGGGGACGGGTTGATCCGCCGCAGCGCCCGATAAAGCGCGATCGGAGGCAGGGTGAACGGGCTGGTGAAGCGCTGGGCCAGCACCACCTGAAATATGTCGCCCGCGACGATATAGTCCTTCGCGCGCTCCACCATCGCGGCGTAGCGGCCCGGTTGCAGGACGGGCTTAACTTCGACATCGGCGATTTCGGCTGGCGATGGAAGGTTGGGCAGTGGCGCGGCCAGCCGCGCAGCGGTCGCGTCGATCCGCTCCAGCGCTTCTTCGATCGCTGCGTCGGCGTCGCGGTAGCTGCCCTTCCACACCGGGGCGACCAGGAACAGCGCGTCCGCCAACCGGTCGAACACCAGGATGACCGTGGGCCGCACGAACAGCATGTCGGGCAGGTTGAGCGGGTTGGGCGATGGGCGGGGAAGCTTTTCCACCAGCCCGACCGTCTCATAACCAAAATAGCCGACCAGGCAGGCGAGGGCAGGCGGCAGCGCCGCGTCCAAATCAGCCCGGCATTCCGCGACCAACGTGCGCAGGGCGTCCAGCGTGCCCGCAGGTTCAGCGACAAAGGCGTCCCGATCGGTCGCCCATTGACGATTGATTTCCGCCTTTTCCCCCTGGGCGCGGAAGACGAGGTCGGGCGCAAGGCCGATCAGGCTGTACCGCCCGCGCACCGCACCGCCTTCCACCGATTCCAGCAGGAAATCGCCCCGGTCGGGTTCGAACAGCTTCAGCGCAGCGGAAATCGGGGTGTCGGTGTCGGCGATCTGACGGTGCCATACCAGCGCGGACCTGCCCGCGGTCAGGGCCGCGCGCGCGCTGTGAATACCGCCGCCGACCGGCACGTCCTGCGCTACCGCCATATTATTGAGCGCCGCTATTGGTGCTGGCGAGCGCGCGCTGCACGTCGGCGACAGCGGTGGGGCTGCGTTCCACGGCCAACTTCTTTTCGACGGCCCGGACGAACTGCTGCGCATATTCCTGGCCGACCACATCGCCCAGCTGGCTGCGCACCTGGTTGACCAGGGCCGGCTGATTGCCTGCGTCCCCGTGTTTGATGCCGTTCAGTTGCACGACGAAATAGCCTCGATCCTGACCGATCGGCATCGTTTTCACGCTGTTGGCGGCCATTGAAAAAAGGATCATCACCTCTGCCGGGGGACGCTGTCCGTCGCGCAACATGTCTGCGCGACGGCCGCCCACGACCTGGGGCGCGGGCAGCCGCACGCCTGCTGATGAAACGGCATCGGCAAGTTTCATGCCCTTGGCCACCTTGGCACGGATCTGCTCCGCCAGCGCCTTCGCCTTCTCATTGCCCTGCGTCAGCTTGTACTGAAGGACCACCAGATCCTTGACCTTCGCCAGCGGCGGCGGAGCGGCGGCCCGGATTTCGGCGGGCGCGGCCAGGGCATAACGCTTGTCTGGGGTGATCGGGATCAGCTGCGCGTCGTCATCCTGGCTCATCTGGAATGTGGGGGCGAGCAGGGGCTGCACGTCGGCAGCGGCCTGATAGGCCTGGTCTTCGACCTGCTTGCCGGTCGCCAGCAGAAATGGCGTAGTTTCAAGCTTTAGGCCGTTGTCCTTTATAACCTCTTCAAAGCTGCCGCCGTCAGCAATCTCATCTTCGATCTTGCCGGTAAACTCGGTTAGCAGGCGCTTTTCCTTCTGCGTGCGCAGCGTTGCGGCAATGTCCTGCTTGACCGCCGTCAGCGGGCGAGCGGGGATCGTCTGAACCGCAGTCACCCGCAGTAACAACCAGCCCAGAGGCGCGCGGATCGGCCCGACCAGATCGCCCTGCTTCGCACTGAAACCAGCTTCAGCAACGGCAGCGGACGATGCCGACGCCAGCGCTGGGCGGCTCTGTTCGGAAAGTGTGGAAACAGCAAGGCCAGCCCCCTGCGCGGCGGCGGCAAGTGACTTGCCCGCCTTTACCTGCGCCGCAATCGCCTTGGCCCCTGCTTCGGTAGGCAGGATCAGCTGTTCAAAGCTGCGACTTTCCTTCGCGGCGTAGGTGGCCTTGTCCTGATTATAGGCGGCAGCGATTTCCTGCTCCGTCGGCTGCGCGGCCTGCGCGAATCTTTGCCCATCGATGACGGCGTAACGGATGCGACGTTGTTCGGGGATGGTGAAGCGCGCCGCGTTCGACTTGTAAAAATCGTTGAGCTGAGCCTCGCTGGGGTCCTTGATATCGGCGAACGCCACTGCCGGAACGGCGGCGATCGTGCCCTGTCGCGATTCCAGCAGAAGCGACGCATAGGGTAGGACGAGGCTGTCGGACAGCTTCACGCCAAGCCCGGCGGGCGCCAGCATCTGGCGTTCCAATATCTCGCGGCTGATATCGTCGCGCAGCGCCTGTTCGGTGATGCGTTCGCGTTGCAGCAGCTGGCGGAAATTATCCTGGCTGAAATTGCCCGCCGCATCCTGGAAGGCGGGGATCTGCGCGATCTGGGCGTCCACCAGCCGTTTGGAGATGTGCACCCCCTGATCCTGCGCATACTCCTTCAACGTCATGGCCGCGACGAGCTGGTCGTAAATCTCGCGGGCCGCGCCCTGGCCAAGAAATTCGGTGATCTGAAGCTCAGGATTGGCGCGCCGGGCATTTTCGTAAACGCGCTGAACCCGCTCCTGAAATGCCGTCAGCGTCAGGCGGGACCCGCCCGCCTCCGCCACCGTTGTGCCGCCGCTCGCAGACGATCCAAATTTGCCGTTGCTAAGGTCGCCCAGAATGAAGGCCGCCGCGATGACGCCCAGGAACAGCAGCGCGAAAACCGCGCCGAATTTCGAATGGATGAAGCGGCGGAAGGATGAAAGCATGGCGGAAAAGTCCAGAAAGCTGCGGCTGGGTGGCCGCCCGCTTTAAGGGCGGATCGTCGTGGCGGCAAGTGCGCCGTGGGCTGCGAGGCTGGACAAATGATGGAGCGCCGTTCATCGCCGTGCCCAGCTGGCCAGGGCTTCATCGCCCATGTCCGGCGACGTGCAGCAATAGTTATAAAATGAGGTATCGGATCGATGGGCAGGCGAAAGCTGGTTGCCGGCAACTGGAAGATGAACGGCATGAAAAGCCACCTGGCGGAGATCGAGGCGATTGGCCGCATCGCCGCCGAACGGCCGGTGGTAGAGGTCGGGATATGCGTACCCGCCACCCTGATCATGGCTGCGGCGGAACGCAAAGGCGGTGCCTTCATCGGCGCGCAGGATTGCCACATGAGCGCCAACGGCGCGCATACCGGTTGCCTGTCGGCGGAGATGCTGGCCGAAGCCGGGGCGGAATATATCATCGTCGGCCATAGCGAGCGGCGGGAAGCGCAGGGCGAAAGCGATGCGGATGTCGCGGCCAAGGCGCTGGCAGCCAGGGCGGCGGGGCTGAAGGTGATATTGTGCGTGGGTGAAAGCCTGGACGTGCGGGACGCCGGCAATGCCGAAGCGGTGGTGTGCAAGCAGCTGCTCGCGTCCCTTCCCGAAGGCGCTGCGGCGGATTGGCTCGCCATCGCCTATGAACCGATCTGGGCCATCGGCACGGGCCGCATCCCGACGATGGAGGCGGTCGCGTCCATGCATGCGGCCCTGCGTGCGGCGCTTGCCACCCGCATCGGCGGTCAGGAGTCCGACGCCATGCGAATCCTTTATGGCGGTTCGATGAGCGGCGACAATGCGGCAGAGCTGATGGCGATTCCCGACGTCGATGGCGGCCTGGTCGGCGGCGCGAGCCTGACGGCAGCCAAATTCGGCCCGGTGATCGCCGCAGCGGGCTGAACCTGCGCGGCTGTTGAAAATCGAACGGGCCGGAAAGCGGCTTAACCCGGCACTCCGGCCCGTCCGATGGCATGAATAGAGGGGGAAGGGTGCTCCCCCGGTTGCCCCGGCGATCCTTCGCCGCTATGGGCTGCGCAACATTCTTTTTGCGGACAGATATCGGCGCATGTTCACCTTCATCCTCGTTGTCCAGGCCATTGTGGCCGCCCTGCTCGTCACCGTCATCCTGATGCAGAAGTCGGAAGGCGGCGGACTGGGCGTCGGCGGCAGCCCGGCTGGCTTCATGTCGGCGCGCGGCGCGGCGGATTTCTTGACGCGTTCGACCACTGTCCTGGCGACCATCTTCGTGCTGCTGTCGATCGTGCTGGCCGTGATCGCGTCGGTTCAGCACGCGCAGACCGATATCGACACGTCGCTGGTGAAGCAGGCACCCGTGGCTCCCGCTGCGCCCGCGCCCGCTACAGGCAGTGCCGATCCGCTTGCAGGCGCAGCTGGCGCGGCGAACGATGGCCAGGCGGGCAGCAATGCCAATGGCGGCGCGGTTCCGCTCGCCAACTGACTTTATCAGTTAGTTTCGATCTTTTTTTGCTCGTGCGTGGATTCGCGCGCTTGCCCAACTTGTTTGTAAAAGGCTAAGCCTCCACTCCC
>CBFHAG010000036.1:0-21572 GCA_965653535.1 uncultured Sphingobium sp. | reverse complement strand
GCGCCCATCAAGGGACATACCCGCTTCGGCCATTGGTTGGGGCGCATCCCGCCACATTGTCAGCCGGAATCTGAGTCTGCGCTGGCAAGCGTCTGGTGGAATGTCGTTATCCTCCTAGCCCCTTGGCCGGGCACTGCGAGGAGACGCACGACTCATGACCGCCATCGGACAGGACACACTCGGCACGCGCGACACGTTGAAGGTCGGCGGCAAGGACATTGCCTATTATTCGCTGAAGAAGGCCGCTGCAAAGCTCGGCGACGTCAGCCGACTGCCCTTCTCGATGAAGGTGCTGCTGGAAAACCTGCTCCGTTTCGAAGACGGCGTGACCGTCACGACCGAAGACGTAAAGGCGATCGTCGACTGGCAGAATGACCGGGGCAAGGCCGAGCGGGAGATCCAGTATCGTCCCGCCCGCGTGCTGCTTCAGGACTTCACCGGCGTTCCCTGCGTCGTCGACCTGGCCGCCATGCGCGACGCGATGAACGCGCTGGGCGCCGACGCTGCGAAGATCAATCCGCAGGTTCCCGTTCACCTCGTCATCGACCACTCGGTCATGGTTGATGAATTCGGCACGCCCAAGGCGTTCGAACAGAATGTGGAAATCGAATATCAGCGCAACATGGAGCGCTACGACTTCCTGAAGTGGGGTTCCAAGAGCCTTGCCAATTTCTACGCCGTGCCCCCCGGCACCGGCATCTGCCATCAGGTGAACCTGGAAAATATCGCGCAGGCCGTATGGTCGAGCGAAGGCCCTGACGGCACCACCGTCGCCTATCCCGACACCTGCGTCGGCACCGACAGCCACACCACGATGATCAACGGCCTGGGCGTTCTGGGCTGGGGCGTGGGCGGCATCGAAGCTGAGGCTGCCATGCTCGGTCAGCCCGTCTCCATGCTGATCCCCGAAGTCGTCGGTTTCAAGCTGATCGGCACGATGAAGGAAGGCGTGACCGCAACCGACCTCGTCCTCACCTGCACCCAGATGCTGCGCGCCAAGGGCGTGGTCGGACGCTTCGTGGAATATTTCGGCCCCGGCCTCGCTTCGCTGTCGCTGGCCGACCGCGCGACGCTGGCCAACATGGCGCCGGAATATGGCGCGACCTGCGGCTTCTTTGGCATTGACGACAAGACGCTGGATTACATGCGCCTGACTGGCCGTACCGAAGAGAATATCGCGCTGGTCGAAGCCTATGCCAAGGAACAGGGCTTCTGGATCGACCCCGCGCTCGACCCGGTCTTCACCGACACGCTGGAACTGGACCTCGCCACCGTCGTCCCCAGCCTCGCCGGTCCCAAGCGTCCGCAGGACCGTGTCGCGCTGCCGGAAGTCGATGACGTGTTCAACGCCGACATGGCGAACGTCTATAAGAAGGCGCAGCAGCGCGTTCCGGTCGAGGGCAAGGATTTCGACATTGGCGACGGCGACGTCACCATCGCCGCGATCACCAGCTGCACTAACACGTCGAACCCCGGCGTTCTGGTCGCCGCCGGCCTCGTCGCCAAGAAGGCGAACGAACTTGGCCTGAAGCCCAAGCCATGGGTCAAGAC
Source organism: uncultured Sphingobium sp. (assembly GCA_965653535.1). Classification (GTDB taxonomy): domain Bacteria; phylum Pseudomonadota; class Alphaproteobacteria; order Sphingomonadales; family Sphingomonadaceae; genus Sphingobium. Next base: position 20,021 of record CBFHAG010000036.1, on the reverse strand, counting down.
CTCGCTTGCGCCGGGTTCGCAGGTCGTCACCGACTATTTGGAAAAGGCTGGCCTCCAGTCGCATCTGGACGCGGTTGGCTTCAACCTCGTTGGTTATGGCTGCACCACCTGCATCGGCAACTCTGGCCCGCTGGCCGAACCGATCAGCAAGGCGATCAACGAAAACGGCCTCGTCGCCGCCGCCGTGATCTCCGGCAACCGCAACTTCGAAGGCCGCGTGTCGCCCGACGTGCGCGCCAACTTCCTGGCCTCGCCGCCGCTGGTCGTCGCCTATGCGCTCAAGGGCACGGTGATCGAGGACTTCATCACTACTCCGATCGGCACCAGCAAGGACGGTCAGGACGTGTTCCTGAAGGACATCTGGCCGACCAATGACGAAGTCGCGACCACCATGGCAGGCTGCATGGACCGCCCGATGTTCCAGGCGCGCTACGCCAATGTCTACAAGGGCGACGCGCATTGGCAGGCGATCGACGTCACCGGTTCGGACACCTACAGCTGGCGCGCCGGTTCGACCTATGTCGCCAACCCGCCCTATTTCGAAGGGTTGAGCATGACCCCGGCACCGGTCCATGACATCATCGAAGCCAAGCCGCTGGCGATCTTCGGCGATTCGATCACCACCGATCACATCTCGCCCGCCGGTTCGATCAAGGCCAGCAGCCCCGCGGGCAAGTGGCTGAGCGAGCATCAGGTCGCCCAGGCCGACTTCAACAGCTATGGCGCGCGCCGTGGCCATCATGAAGTCATGATGCGCGGCACCTTCGCCAACATCCGCATCAAGAACCTGATGCTGGACGGCGTAGAGGGCGGCATGACCCGTTATGAAGGCGAAGTCATGCCGATCTATGACGCGGCGATGAAGCATAAGGCGGACGGCACGCCGCTGGTCGTCATCGGCGGCAAGGAATATGGCACCGGATCGTCGCGCGACTGGGCGGCGAAGGGCACCAACCTGCTGGGCGTGCGCTCCGTCATCGTCGAAAGCTTCGAACGCATCCACCGTTCGAACCTGGTCGGCATGGGCGTGCTGCCGCTCCAGTTCAAAAATGGCGAGAGCAAGGACACGCACGGCTTCACCGGCGATGAAACCTTCACCATCCAGAATGTCGCGGGCCTGAAGCCCCGCCAGGACGTCGATGTGATCGTGAAGCGGGCCGACGGTTCGACCTTCACCTTCACCGCGCTCTGCAGGATTGATACGGTGAACGAGCTGGAATATTTCATGAACGGCGGCATCCTTCAGTACGTCCTGCGCAAGCTGGCCGCCTGATTACCTGACCGGCTGAAGTAGAAGGAGGGCTTCCCCGAGGGAGGCCCTCTTTTCTTTTATGCGGCGGTCATGCCGAACTTGTCTCGGCACCCATCCTGCCTCACAAGATACTGAACCAAAGTTCGGGACGACGAAGCGGGGCAGGGGCATTTTCACAGTCACACTCTTTGTCGAAATCGTCGGCTGGCTCGGCGCGATCCTGGTGCTGGGCGCTTATATCCTCGTCACGGCTGGCCGCTTGTCGGGCAGTTCGGCGCTGTTCCAGTGGATGAACGCCCTGGGTGCGACCTTTTTCGTGTTGAATACCTGGTGGCATGGGGCAATCCCATCGATGGTGCTGAACATCGTCTGGGGCGCGATCGGCTTTACGGCGCTGTGGCGCATCTGGCGTCGCAGGGCGGCGGAAAGCTGATAGGAGGAGTATCGCTGGTCCAAGAAAAGCACCTCTGGCGGCAGGGCCATCTCCCGGCTACGCAGGCCCGGCAATGAAAAAAGCACTCATCGTCCGTCATGTCCCGCGAGAAGGAGCGGCGGGTTGTCTCCAGCCGATCGAGGCCGCTGGATACGAGATCGAGCGCGTCGATGTCGCCAGCCCCTATTTCGCCCATGTCGACCTTTGCACGCCCGACCTGTTGATCATGATGGGCGGCCCGATGGGCGTTTACGAACATGACATCCATCCCTGGATCCCGGTGCAGATCGACAAGCTCGCCGCGCGGCTGGATCAGGACCTGCCGACCCTTGGCGTATGCCTGGGCAGCCAAATGATCGCGGCGGCGCTCGGCGCGCGTGTCTATCCGGGGGAAAGCATGGAACTGGGCTTTGCGCCCGTCACGCTGAACGGCACAGCTGCGGATTCGCCTTTGCGGCATTTACAGCATGTGCCGGTCCTGCATTGGCATAGCGATACGTTTGATCTGCCCGGCGGGGTCGAATTGCTCGCATCGACAGATGCTTATGCCCATCAGGCCTTCCGCCGAGGAAGCAACCTGCTGGCGCTGCAATTCCATGCCGAAATGGGTGAGGACCCGCGTTTCGAGGATTGGCTCGCCCATTTCTGGGCCGACCTCGACATCGCCAGGCAGTGCGGCGTAGCGTTGCGGCGCGACCATGACGAACATGGGCCGGGCGCAGTCGCGGCGGGCCGCGCGATGATCGCCGACTGGCTGGCGCAACTGCGCGACTGACGCGCCCGGCACGCGTCAGAATTCGATGTCCAGCTCCTCCATCTCATCCGCTTCCCGGCGCGCGTCGTCGATCCACTCGCGCATCAGGTCCCAGCTATTGATCGTGTCGCAATAGGCGGCCGATTTTGCGGACAGCGGCACCGCATAGGTCAGGAAACGCTGGGCCACGGGAGCGAACATCGCGTCGGCCACGTTCGGCTTTTCCCCGAACAGCCAGGGACCGCCATAGGAATCCAGGCACTCGTTCCAGATCGTTTCCACTCGCTCAATATCGGGTTTTGCGCCGGAAAATATGGGAAACCTGTCATGCCGAACCTTCAGGTTCATAGGCAGCGCCGACCGCAGATTCGCGAAGCCTGAATGAATTTCCCCCGACACCGACCGGCAGTGCGCACGCGCGATTCGGTTTTTGGGATACATGCCCGCATCAGGATAAAGCTCGTGCAGATATTCGGCGATCGCCAGAGTGTCCCACACGCTCGCCCCTTCATGGGTCAGGCGCGGCACCAGGACGGACGGCGTCAGCAACAGCAGCTCCGCCCGCGCTTCCAGATTTTCCAGCGCCACCATCTTTTCCGCTACGTCAAGCCCGGCAAGGCGGCACAGCAACCAGCCCCGCAGCGACCAGGACGAATAGGTCTTGCTGGAAATAGTCAGTTCCGCAACCGGCATGGCGATACTCCCCTTTGCAGTTTACTTGCATGATGATGCACTGCAATGTGGAAAAATAACATAAGCTTTGTACAAGAACTATCTGTCGGGAATATTGCGGGGCGTAATCATTATATGGTGATGTTATATAGCAGCTACCAAGCGCTGGAAGATATGCTCGCACCCGCACGATTTGGTGCCCGACTCGCTCTTTCCATGCGGGACAGCATGGGGCCGGCGGGCGGTTGGCCGCTGCAGCGCCGCATGTTCGCGATGATGGACGTTTTCCAGGGCGCGCGACTGACCCACAATCGACCGGCCTATGGCATCGATCAGGTGCGCACCGGTAATGCGGTTGTTTCGGTGCGCGAAGAAGTGCTGCTGGACCTGCCCTTCGGCAACCTGCTGCATTTCGCCAAGGATGATGTCGATACCGAACAGCCCAGGGTCCTGCTGGTCGCCCCTATGTCGGGGCATTTCTCCACCCTTTTGCGCGCGACCGTCAGGACGCTGCTGTCTGACCATGACGTCTATATCACCGACTGGAAAAATGCGCGGGATGTTCCCCTGTCGGCCGGGCCGTTCGGCTTTGACGATTATATCGACTATGTGATCACTTTCTTGCAGGAGATGGGGCCGGGGGCGCATCTCTTTGCCGTGTGCCAACCCTGCGTGCCTGCCTTCGCTGCCGTCGCGCTGATGGCCGAAGATGGCGACGCCGCCACGCCGCGCTCCATGACGCTGATGGGCGGTCCCATTGATCCGCGCGCCGCGCCTACGGCGGTCAACGATCTTTCCAATGAAAAGCCGATCGAGTGGTTTGAAAAGAACCTCATCACCACCGTGCCCATGCGCTACGCTGGTGCGGGGCGACGGGTCTATCCCGGCTTTCTCCAGCTTTCCGCCTTCATGTCGATGAACCTTGAACGTCACGGGGCGCAGCATCGCGAACTCTATCAGCTTCTGGCTGATGGAAAGGATGTGGAAGCGGACAAGATCAAGACTTTCTATCAGGAATATTTCGCTGTTCTGGACATGACGTCGGAATTTTACCTGGAAACCGTGGATCGTGTGTTTCAACGCACCCTGCTGGCGAAGGGCGAGCTCACGCATCGCGGTCGTCCGGTCAACCCGGGCGCGATCCGCTCAACCGCCTTGCTGACGGTAGAAGGTGAAAAGGACGATGTCTGCGCCGTGGGCCAGACCGCCGCTGCGCACACGCTCTGCACCGGGCTGCGCCCTCATCTCAAACGGCATCATCTTCAGATCGGCGCAGGCCATTATGGGGTATTTTCAGGGCGCAAATGGGAAAAGGAAGTGTTCCCCCAGGTACGCAACCTGATCCTGGCGATGAACTGACCGGAGGGGCGTCCGTTATTCCCTCCCGTTCGTCCTGAGTAGCCATTGAGCCTGTCGAAATGGCGTATCGAAGGATGGTGCTTCGATACGGGTCTTCGACAAGCTCAGTCCCTACTCAGCACGAACGGAGAGGGGACTTTCTTTTCCAGGTTTCAGGATGTGCTTATAGGCTGCACCGTTCAGCCATCTTCTCCATCCTCCTCTGGCCGGATCCAGATCCAGCTTCCGCCGATCAACGCGGCGGCTATCGGGACCAACGACCAGGGCAGGGGGGCCAGGATCAGGGCGATCGCTGCACTCACGGCAAAAGCGATCAGCGCCGCTTGCTTGCCCCGCCGACTGATCGCCCCGCGTTCGCGCCACCGGCGAATATGCACCCCGAAATGCCGGTGCTCCAACAGCCGTGCCTCCAATGCGGGGCTGGATCGCGCAAAGCAGAAGGCGGCCAGGATAACGAACGGCACGGTCGGCAGCAGCGGCAGGACGACGCCCACCGCGCCTAGGCCCAACGCCAAAAATCCGCAAGCCAGATAAAGCGTCCGCCGCATCAGGCCGCGGGCAACCGCAAGCGGACGAGCAGCCCGCCCAGATCCTCGCTTTCCTCCATCGTTACCGATCCGCCATAAATTTCCGCGACGTCACGGACGATGGCCAGGCCCAACCCCGTGCCGGGCTTACCCGAATCCAGCCGCACGCCCCGGTCGAAAATGCGCGTCCGTTCCGCTTCGGGAATGCCCGCGCCGTCATCCTCGACCAGTATCTCGACCATCGGACCATTGCGGGACACGGTGGCGAACACGCTGCCTCCGCCATATTTGGCGGCGTTTTCCACCAGATTGCCCAGCATTTCATCCAGGTCCTGCCGTTCGGCCCGCGCCTCGACTGTCTTGTCGCCATCCATGTCGACGCGGGCGTCGGGATAAAGGTGCCGAACGGCTCGTTCCACCGCCTGCAGGCTGGACCAGACTTCCGCCCGGCTCTGGGCCGCGCCGCGCCTGCCGACCGCGCGGGCGCGGGCCAGGTGATGGTCCACCTGGCGGCGCATCGTTGTCGCTTCCCTGATGACGGTGTCGCCCAGGTCGGGTGCCTGTGCCGTGGCGGCGTTCATGATGACCGTCAGCGGCGTCTTCAGCGCATGGGCCAGGTTGCCCGCATGGGTGCGCGCTTCTTCGGCCTGGGTCTCATTATGGGCGAGCAGGGCGTTCAGTTCCTCGACCATGGGCAGGACTTCGCTGGGCATCGGCTCTGTGACGCGACTCTTCTCCCCCGCGCGCATCCGCACGATCTCCTTGCGCACCCGGCGCAGGGGACGCAGCCCGTAAAGCGTCTGTAGCGTAGTGAGGACGATCAGCCCCAGGGCGAGCAGCGCAAAGCTCTGGAACAGGGTGGACCGCAATGTCTTGATCTGGTCGTCCAGCCCCGCGCGGGCGGCGGCGACCATGAACATCCAGCGGGTGTCGGACCCCGGCAGGATGATCGTCCGTTCCATGACGCGCAGGTCCTCGCCCGGAAACTGTCTGCTGTCATAGACGTGGAAATTGCGGTCCTGATGGTCGGCAGAGGATTTGAGCGCGCGGTCCCACAATGACCGCGACCGCCAATCCTCATGGCCCTTCGCGCTGATCTGATAATAAAGGCCGCTATTGGGCTCCAGAAACCGCTGGTCGGCGAGCGGGCGGTTGAACAGCACTTCGCCGTCCGGTCCGATTTCCGCCGATGCGATCATCGCCGTCAGCACATAGTTCAAGCCATCGTCGAAATTGCGCGTGACCGCGTCCGACAGCACCCGGTCGAGCGCCAGCCCGCCGCCCAGCAGCAACAGGCTGATCCACAACGCCGCGATGCCGATCATGCGGCGGCTGAGCGACCCGGTGGACAGGACTTGGGGTTGATCTGCTATGATAGAATTGACCAACGACCGTTCGCCCTGAGTAGCCACTGAGCGAAGTCGAAGTGGCATATCGAAGGGTTCGTGCGGAATGCTTCGATACGGGGCTTCGGCTTCGCTCAGCCCCTACTCAGCACGAACGGAGAAAATAACTTACCGTCCCGGCTCATCCAGGCTGTAGCCAAGCCCCCGAATGGTCGTGATCACATCCGCGCCCAGCTTCTTGCGGATGCGCGTAACGAACACTTCTATCGTGTTGGAATCGCGGTCGAAATCCTGATCGTAAATATGTTCGATCAGCTCCGTGCGGCTTACCACCTTGCCCTTGTGGTGCAGCAGGTAGGACAACAGCTTATATTCCTGCGCCGTCAGCTTCACCGGCTCACCGTTCAACGTCACCCTGCCGCTGCGCGTGTCCAGCCGGACGTCGCCGGCGGTCAGTTCGCTCGACGCATTGCCCGAAGCACGACGGATCAGCGCGCGCAGGCGGGCGATCAGTTCCTCGCTCTGGAATGGCTTGGCCAGATAATCGTCCGCACCCGCATCCAGGCCAGCCACCTTGTCCGACCAGCTGTCACGCGCGGTCAGCACCAGCACCGGAAAGCTGCGGCCTTCCTTGCGCCATCGGTCCAGCACCGTCAGCCCGTCGATCGTGGGCAGGCCCAGATCCAGCACCACCGCATCATAGCTTTCGGTCGTGCCAAGGAAATGACCATCCTCGCCATCATCCGCCAGATCGACGGCATAGCCGGCGCCTTCCAGCGTGTTGCGAAGCTGTTGTCCCAGGCTGGGTTCATCTTCGACGATCAGCAGACGCATATGGCCCCGTTTCTTTCTATTATTGCGTGCGGCGCGTTATCGCGCCCAGCCGGTTATATCGCCCGTGCGCCCGTCCGCATCAACCCATACAACCTTCCCGTCCTTCACATATTTCAGGCGGTAATGGTTGGATGAAGGATTGAACTCAGCGCCCAGATAGGTCGCGCCACCCATGGCGGCGTCCACGCGGCGTTTGATGAGGGAAAAGGGCATGGTGTGCCCGTCCAGCATCGCCCGCCGCGCAGCGTCCTGTTCCCCACGCTGACCCGCATGGGCGACCGGGGTCACCACCAGCATCGCGGCAATGGCCCCAAGGCCCGCAATCAGGCTGCTATGCGTCATCTTCATGAGGCATGCCATAGCGCAAGACCATTGAACAGGTGGTGAATAGTGCGATCAGCGCTGCTTCAGCTGCCTTTTACCGTTCCAGGGCATATTGCACGGTCAGCGTCACCGACGATCCCACCTGGCCCGGTTCCACCGGAGTCGCGGCGGCTGCATCTTCCTTGAAGCTCCTTACCATCATCGGCATCGGCGGCTGGCCACCGCTGTTGCTTTCTGCCAGCGTCACCAGCCGGGCGGAACGATATCCCGCCGCCTGTGCATAATAATCCGCCTGAATCTTCGCGGTCTTCAGCGCCGCACCACGGGCCTGCGTCAGCATCGGCGTGGGATCGCTGATGGAAAAGGACGGGCCGCTCACATTGGTCGCCCCAGCCGCCACCATGGCGTCGAGCAGCGTGCCGACTTTCTTGACGTCCTGCAATTTGACGCTCAGCTGGTTCGAAGCCTCATATCCGATGAAGCGGGGCGGGGTCGGCTGGCCGTCCCTGTTGCTATAATCATATTGCGCGCTCAGATTGATGCCGCTGGTCTGGATGTCCTTTTTGGGAATCCCAGCCTTCGCCAGCGCCGCAATCAGATTTTCCATCTTCGCCGCATTGCCGCGCATGGCCTCCACGGCGGTGGGCGCGCGAGTCTGCACGCCGGTGCCGACAGTCGCCTGGTCGGGCGCGGCTTCCACCGTTTCCGTGACGTTCAGCGTCACGATCGGCGCCTTTTCCGCGACGGTAACGCTCGTCTGCGCGATCGCTGCGGGGGCGAGGGATGACGCGGCGATGGTCATCAGGGCGAATGCGGACTTCATGGGGCTATCTCCTTGGAAAAGCGTTGCGACCCTATTGTAACGGGTGCGATGAATGGATGCTGACATGCGCTGAAAGCCGCCAGTCAGCTTCTGGTTCCCTTGCGGCCCTTGCCCCGGCGCGCGCAAGGCCCTAGCTGCACCGCCATGGCGGCTCCCATATTATCTTTCGAAGACCTTGGCCTCAGCCAGGGCACGCACTGGCTTTTCCGGCGCCTCGACATATTTGTGGGGGATCGCGACCGGCTGGCGCTGATCGGTCGCAACGGCGCGGGTAAGACGACGCTGCTCAAACTGATCGCCGATCAAGTCGAAGCGGATGAGGGCACGCGGTCGGTCCGCCCCGGCGCGCGCGTCATCATGTTGGAACAGGACCCCGACGTCAGCAGCTTCGCCACCTTGCGCGATTTCGCGCTGGCGGGCGACTATGCCCCGCCCGCGCATGAGGTGGAGGCGATTGCCAGCCAGCTTGGCACCGACCTCAATCGGGAAGCCGCCACGGCGTCGGGGGGTGAACGCCGCCGCGCTGCCATCGCCCGCGCCTTGGCCAGCCGACCTGACCTGCTGCTGCTGGACGAACCGACCAACCATCTGGACATCGACGCGATCGACTGGCTGGAAGGTTGGCTGGCGCGCTATACCGGTGCGTTCATCGTCATCAGCCACGACCGCGCCTTCCTCACTCGCCTCACGCGTCAGACGCTGTGGCTCGACCGCGGATCGATTCGCCGCAACGAAATCGGCTTCGGCGGCTTTGAAGAGTGGATGGAAGCCATCTATGCCGAAGAAGCCCGCGCCGCCGAAAAACTGGACGCAAAGCTGAAGCTTGAGGCGCACTGGCTCCAGCGCGGCGTCACCGCCCGGCGCAAGCGCAATCAGGGACGGCTGGCAAAGCTCTACGACATGCGCGCCCAGCGCGCCGCCATGGTAGGGCCGCAGGGCGTCGCCCGGATCGCCGTCGCTGCCGACGACAGCAAGACCAAGAGCGTCATTTCCGCCGAACATGTCATCAAGCAGTTCGGAGACCGCACCGTCATCAACGACTTCACCCTGCGCATCCAGCGGGGCGACCGCATCGGCATCGTCGGCGGCAACGGCGCGGGCAAGACGACGCTGCTCAAGCTCCTCACCGCCCAGATGGAGGCGGACAGCGGCACGATCCGGCAGGCCAAGTCCCTGGACATGATCTTCATCGACCAGCAGCGCAGCCTGATGCAGCCCGAAAAGCGCGTCCGCGACGTGCTGGCAGAAGGCGGCGACTGGATCGACGTGCGCGGCGTGCGCAAGCATGTCCACGGCTATCTGAAGGAGTTTCTCTTCGACCCCTCGCTCGCCGAAGCGAAGGTCGGGACCCTTTCGGGAGGCGAACGTTCACGTCTGCTGTTTGCACGGGAATTTGCGCGCGAATCCAACCTGCTTGTCCTTGACGAGCCGACCAACGACCTCGACCTTGAAACGCTCGACCTGCTTCAGGAAGTCATCGCCGACTATGACGGCACCGTCCTGATCGTCAGCCATGACCGCGACTTCCTGGACCGCACCGTCACCGTCACGCTGGGCCTCGACGGGTCCGGCCATGTCGATGTGATCGTGGGCGGCTATGCCGACTGGGTCGCCAAGCGCCAGCCGCGTAACGCCCCCAAAGCGGAGAAAAAGGCCGCAACCCCGACGTCGGCCAAGCCAGCCTCTGCCAAGCTGACCTATAAGGACCAGCGGGATTTGGACCTTCTGCCCCGCAGGATCGAGGAACTGGAAGCCGCGATCGCCCGCGATGAGGCAGCATTGGCCGACCCCAATCTCTACGTCCGCGATCCCAGCCGCTTTGCCGCCCTTACCCAGGCAATCGAGCAGGCGCGGGCGGATAAGGACGGGGCCGAAGAACGCTGGCTGGAACTGGCCGAAAAGGCCGAGGAAATGAATAGCTGACGAAAGGGGCGCATATGGCCGGGATCAACGCAGGAACAGCCGTACATGCGCCGCCCCGGCCGCATCATGCCGTCCATTATGTCAACCGCGTCGGCTGGCTGCGCGCGGCGATATTGGGCGCGAATGACGGTATCGTATCCACCGCCAGCCTGCTGACCGGCGTCGCGGCGTCCGGGGCATCGCGGGAAACCATCCTGCTGACGGGCATCGCAGCCTTGCTGGCAGGTGCAATGTCCATGGCGGCGGGCGAATATGTGTCGGTCAGCGCGCAATCGGATACCGAGCGGGCCGATCTGGCCAAGGAAAAGACCGCGCTAATCCATCAACCGGACGAGGAATGGCGCGAACTGCGCGACATCTATGTCGAACGCGGCCTGTCGCCGGATCTGGCGGGGCAGGTGGCGCGGCAGCTGATGAATACCGACGCGCTGGGTGCCCATGCGCGCGACGAGCTGGGCATTTCGGATATCAGCACCGCGCGCCCGGTGCAGGCGGCGCTGACCTCCGCCGCGACCTTTGCTGTGGGTGCTATTGCGCCGGTCATCGCCACCGCGCTCAGCCCGCAACCTCTCGCTCTCGCCATCGTTGTCCTGACGTCGTTGCTGTGCCTTGCTCTGCTGGGCTATGTCGGGGCGCGGCTGGGGGGCGGACGGTTGTTGCGGTCGGTTATGCGCGTGCTGTTCTGGGGCGCGCTGGCGATGGGCGTGACGGCGGCGGCAGGCAGGCTTTTCGGCGCGGCGATATGATGGCAAGGTCCGCGCCTGACAGATTCCCTTAAGGAGAAGATCATGACCGCGATTCAGCAAATTCCCTTGAAGACGATCAAGGGCACCGACGCCAGCCTCAACGACTATGCCGGGAAAGTCGTGCTAGCGGTCAATGTCGCATCCAAATGCGGCCTCACCCCGCAATATGAAGGCCTTGAAAAGCTCTACAGCAGCTACAAGGATCAGGGTCTGGTCGTCGCGGGCTTCCCCGCCAACGACTTCGGGGCCCAGGAACCGGGCAGCAACGAAGAAATCCAATCCTTCTGCACCACCAATTTCGGCGTCGATTTCCCGATGTTCGAAAAGATCGCGGTAACCGGCCCGGACAAGCATCCCCTCTACGCCGCACTCACCAGCGAAAAGCCGAAGGCGCAGGGCGAAGGCGACGCCTTCCGCGAAAGGCTGAAAGGCCACGGCCTGACCCCGACGCAAGAGCCCGAGGTACTGTGGAATTTCGAAAAATTCCTGATCGCCAAGGACGGCACCGTCGCCGCTCGCTTCGCACCCGCGACCACGCCCGACGATCCGGCGCTGGTTTCGGCGATCGAGGCTGAACTGGCCAAGTAACTATATGGAACTATAGCATTTTTGAAGCATGTACTCATCTGCTGATCCAGAAAATGCGGAAACAAGAGAAAAATGGAGCATGGTCCGATCCGGTTTGATCGGATCATGCCCTATCCCGATTGGATCAAAGCCTAGCGTGCTCCTGCGAAGGCAGGAGCCTAGTTGAAACGGCAGGTCTGGGCTCCTGCCTTCGCAGGAGCACCGGCACATTTGAACAGGATATACCCTAAGCACTGCCGCCGCTGGACATGATGCCGCCTCAAATCGGACCCGTGCTCGAAGCGCTGGGTATCCTTGGCATATTCGTGTTCGCGGCGTCGGGTGCGCTGGCGGCGGCGCGCCTGAGGGCGACGATGGTCACCTTCGCCTTCTTCGCGCTGGTGACCGGGGTAGGGGGCGGCACGGTGCGCGACCTGCTGATCGGCGCGCCCGTATTCTGGGTGCATGATGCGCTGCCAGCCGCCACCTGCATGATTGCCGCGCTGCTGGTCTGGTTCACGCCCCGCAAGCTATGGAGCGACCACGCGCTGGACTGGCTCGACGCGGTCGGCCTGGTCGCCTTTGCCGTGTTCGGCGCGGCCAAGGCGCTGGATTACGGCATTCCGCCCTTCGTCGCCGGAATGATGGGCGTAGTGACCGGCTGCGTCGGCGGTATCATGCGCGACCTGCTGGCGAATGAACCGTCCATCCTGCTGCGGCCCGAACTTTATGTAACGGCAGCAGCGGTCGCGTCCGGCATGTTCGTGGTGCTGCGCTGGTGGGGGCTGGACGTGCCCATCGCCGGGCTGATCGCCGCGCTGCTGGGGTTTCTATTGCGCGCCGTGGCGATCCGGCGCGGCTTGGGTCTGCCGGGCTATAAGGATTAGGGAAACCTACACCCACCTCCGTTCGCCCTGAGCCTGTCGAAGGGCTCTACTTCTTCAGGCTCTACGCTTCAGAAGGAAAGAGAAGGCTTCGACTGGCTCAGCCCGAACGGAGATAAGAACGGCTCTAAAACCGCCACAACCCCGCCAGCAACCCCATCAAGCCCCGCTCATCCACCGCCGCCACTGGCCGAGGCGCGCCATAGCTGCGGCATTCCAGGCAGTCCGCACGCACGCCCGCGCCCCCGATCATCGCGCGCACATCGGCAATCGCCTGCACGGCCCATCGGCGCTGGACCATCGCCTGCCGACTCAGCATGTCGCGCGGCGCGTCGGCATCTTCATCCTCACGCTCGGTCATGGACTGCAGGAACTCCACGAACTTGTCCGGCTCCTTTTCAATCCGATAGGCCCGCGCCGTCTTCGGGTCGATCTTCGCCAGCTTCGCCGCTTCGACAACCGCCTCGTCCAGTCCGCCAAAGCGGTCGATCAGCCCGATCTGGCGCGCCGTCCCGCCGTCCCACACCCGGCCTTGCGCAATTGCGTCAATCTGTTGCGGCGACTTGCCCCGCGCCTTGGCGACCAGCCCGACGAAGCGGCTATAAATATCCTCGACCCCCATCTGCATGATCCGGTCGAATTCCGGCGTCGTTCCGCCCGCCAGATCGGGCTGGCCGGACAGCGGCGTCGTGCGCACTCCGTCGGTCGTGATCCCCATCTTGGCCAGTGTGCCTTCGAAACTTGGCAGGATGCCGAACACGCCGATGGACCCGGTGATCGTATCGGGTTCGGCAAAGATCACATTGGCGGGCGTCGATACCCAATAGCCGCCGCTGGCCGCCACATTGCCCATCGAAACGACGACGGGCAGGCCTTTTGCCTTGGCTTGCAGGATCGCGCTGCGGATTTTCTCCGACGCCATCACCGACCCGCCGGGCGAATCGACGCGCACCACCAGCGCTTTCAGGTCCTTTTCGGCCAGCGCCTTGTAGAGCAAGGCGGAAATCGTATCGCCCGCTGCGCTCCCCGGACCGGCTTCACCATCGACGATGCTGCCCGCGACGGTCAATATGCCGATCTGGCCATTGTTAGGCGGTCGGTGCGCCTTCATATAGCTTTGCAGGTCGATAGTGGCGAAATCGCCTGTCCGCTCGTCGGAAGGCTCACCGGCGACCTTGGCCACCCGCTCGCCAAACGCCGCTTCGTCGCCCAGCCGATCGACCAGCCCGGCGGTCAGTGCCGCCTTGGCCAGATTGCCGCCAGCCGCCGTGGCCGCCTCCACTGGATTGCGAGCATAGGCGGCCAGCTTGGCGCTGGGCCGCGCCTTGCTTACGTCATCCTGCCATTGCTGCCACAACGCGTCGGCCAGCGCCTGATTGGCCTGACGCGCTTCGGGCGATTGGTCCGAACGGGTAAATGGCTCGACAAAGCTCTTATAGGTGCCGACGCGATAGACATGGGTGTTGATGCCCAGCCTGTCGATCAACCCCTTGTAATAAAGCCCCGATCCGCCCCGTCCCATGATGGCGACGCCGCCCAGTGGATCGACCCAGCTTTCGCTGGCGTGAGCCGCCAGTTGATAGCCCTCGTCACTGTACAGCGTGGCATAGGCGAACACCGGCTTCTTCGCGGCCTTCACCGCATCCAGCGCCTTGCCCACCCGGCTCAGGGCCACCTGACCGCCGCCCATGAAGCCGTCCAGGTTCAGCACCACGGCCTTGACCTTCGCATCATCCTTCGCCGCGTCCAGCGCTGCGACAATGTCGGACAGGCGATATTCGCGCATCTGCGGTCCTGAACCGGACAGCAGCGCAAATGGGTCCATCTCGGCTGGCTGCTCGACGATCGTGCCGTCCAGCTTCAACAGCAATGCGCCGCTGTTGACGGCGCGCGCGGGCTTGGGCGACCAAGACAGGGCGGCATAAAGCAGGCCAAAGAACAGGAGCAGCAACAACAGGACCAGCCCGTCCTTGATCGCCACCAGAATGCGCCACACGGCCTTTACAAATGCCAACTCGCCGTCTCCCTTGCCATCCAGCCGCTGTCGGCTACCGCGCTATCGTATCGGCGGGCCGACTGCAATGTGGGGGCGGGGGACAGGCGCGCAAGCTTGCACCATCGATTTCACTCGCTATGGGAAGGGCCGAAATGTCGCTCTAGTGCAGGAGGCGCGCCGCATGCCCACTCTCGTCCTCATCCGTCATGGCCAGTCGACCTGGAATCTGGAAAATCGCTTCACCGGCTGGTGGGACGTGGATGTCACCGAAAAGGGCGCGCAGGAAGCCCGCGCCGCCGGTCAGCTGCTCGCGGAAAAGGGGCTGGATTTCGACCAGTGCTTCACCTCGGTCCAGACCCGCGCGATCAAGACGCTGAACCTCGCGCTGGAGGAGATGGGCCGCCTGTGGTTGCCGGTCGAAAAGGACTGGCGGCTCAATGAACGCCATTATGGCGGGCTGACCGGGCTGAACAAGGCGGAAACGGCAGCCAAGCATGGCGACGCACAGGTAAAGATCTGGCGCCGCAGCTTCGACGTGCCGCCGCCCCCGCTGGACGCGGGTAGCGAATTCGACCTGTCGAAGGACCGCCGCTATGACGGCATCGCCATTCCCGACACGGAATCGCTGAAGGACACGATCGCGCGCGTCCTGCCCTATTGGGAAAGCCGCATCGCCCCCGATCTTAAAGCAGGCAAGCGGGTGCTGATCTCCGCCCATGGCAATTCGCTCCGTGCGCTGGTGAAGCACCTGTCCAACATCCCCGACGATGAAATCACCGAGCTGGAAATTCCGACGGGCCAGCCGATCGTCTACGAATTGGCCGACGACCTGACGGCGAAGGACCGTTACTACCTGTCCGAACGGTAAGTCGTATGGGAGAGGAGTTTCTCCTCCTCCGTTCGGTTATCCCATTGCCCCCCGGCACCCACACCGCTAAGGGGCTTTGCTTTCCGCGCCATCAGGGGAAATAAGGGCGTATGACCGGAGAAAGCGCCGCCACAGTCGGCATCATCATGGGATCGCGATCCGATTGGGAAACGATGCGCCACGCGTCCGAAACCCTGGATGCACTGGGCGTCGCCCATGAATGCAAGGTCGTGTCCGCCCACCGAACACCCCAGCGCCTTTACGACTACGCCACAGGCGCGGTTGGCCGGGGCCTTAAGGTGATCATCGCCGGGGCAGGGGGCGCGGCCCATCTGCCCGGCATGGCTGCTTCCATGACCCGCCTTCCGGTGCTGGGCGTTCCGGTCGAATCCAAATCCCTGAAGGGCATGGATTCGCTCCTGTCCATCGTCCAGATGCCGGGCGGCATCCCCGTCGGCACGCTCGCCATTGGCAAGCCCGGCGCGATCAACGCCGCGCTGCTCGCCGCCTCCATCCTCGCCATTACCGACGCGGCCCTTGCCCAACGCCTCGACGCCTGGCGCGAAAAGCAGACCAGCGACGTCGCGGAGACTCCTCAATAAGATGACGATCGTCCCGCCCGGCTCCACCATCGGCATCCTTGGCGGCGGCCAGCTTGGCCGGATGATCGCGATCGCCGCTGCGCAGCTGGGCTATTGCACCCACATCTACGCCCCGGAAGAAAGCGGCCCCGCCGCCGATGTGTCCCCCCGCTGGACCTGCGGCGCGTATGAAGACGCCACAGCGCTCGCCGCCTTTGCCGACAGCGTCGATGTCGTCACCTATGAATTTGAGAATATCGACCCCGCCGCCGTCGATGTGCTCGCCACCCACGGCCTGGTCCGTCCCGCCGCCCATGCGCTGCGTATCGCGCAGGACCGCCTCGCCGAAAAGTGTTTCGTCCAAAACCTGGGCGGCCTCACCGCGCCTTTCGCCTCGGTCGAAAGCCTGGATGATCTGGAACGGGCGATCGCCACCATCGGCAGCCGCGCCATCCTGAAAACCAACCGCATGGGCTATGATGGCAAGGGGCAGGCCCGCATCAACCAACCCAGCGACGCAGCCGACGCCTGGAACGCCATCGGACGGCAAAGCGCCATCCTCGAAGGCTTCGTGACCTTCGTGGAAGAATTTTCCGTCATCCTCGTACGCGGAGCCGATGGCGAAACACGCTTCTGGGATTGCGCCGCCAACGTCCATGTCGACGGCATCCTCGCCACCTCAACCGTCCCCGCAGGCTCGCGGATCGAAGCGCAGGTGGATGCCGCCCGCGCGCTGGCTGCCCAGGTCGCGGACGCGCTCGACTATGTCGGCGTCCTCACCCTGGAGTTTTTCGCCAGCGCCGACGGCCCGGTCTTCAACGAAATGGCCCCGCGCGTGCACAATAGCGGCCACTGGACGATCGAGGGTGCGGTGACGAGCCAGTTCGAAAACCATGTCCGCGCCATTTGCGGCATCCCGCTGGGCGACACACGTCTCGCTGCCAGGGGCGTGGAGATGCGCAACCTCATCGGCGCACAGGTGAATGAATGGCAGGCGATTCTGTCCGACCCCGCCAGCCACCTGCATCTTTATGGCAAGCATGAAGCCCGCGCCGGGCGCAAGATGGGCCATGTGACCCGCCTGATCCTGTGAGCGAAGGGCCGGACATCGTCCTGGTTCTCGCCCGCGCCGACAATGGCGTGATCGGGAAAGATGGCGGCTTGCCCTGGCGCTTGCCCGCCGACCTCAAACATTTCAAGGCGCTGACGCTGGGTCATCCCATGATCATGGGGCGCAGGACATTTGACAGCCTACCCGGCCAACTTCCCGGCCGCCGCCACATCGTCCTCACCCGCGATCCGCAATGGACAGGCGAGGGGGCCGAAACCGCGCCTGACATGGCCAGCGCCATCCAGATCGCAAACGCATCACCGATCATGGTCATCGGCGGCGCGGAAATCCACCGGCTGTTCCTGCCTGTCGCGACCCGCATCGAATTGACCGAAGTGCATATCGATGCGCAGGGCGACGTTTCCATTCCCTATCCCGATCCCGCGCAGTGGCAGGAAACCACCCGCGCCGATCATCCGGCGCAGGGCGACTTTCCAGCGCACAGCTTCGTCACCTTTCGCCGCCGGGCCGCTCAGTGAAGGCGCATTGCCAGCCACTGGGCCGCTGCCTATAGGCTGGCACGATGGAGCGGCTGGAAAGCGGCGCCCCGGTCCCCGCCCACTTGCGCGGGAGCATCATGGCGCTGGGCAATTTTGACGGTTTTCACCTCGGCCATCAGGCGGTCGTGGCCCGCGCCGTCGCGCGCGCGCGGGCGGACGGGCGTCCGGTCATCGTCGCGACGTTCGACCCGCACCCGATGCGCCTGTTCCATCCCGATACCCCCTGGTTCCGCCTGACCAGCCTTGAACAGCGGGCCGCGCTGTTTGAGCGGGCCGGGGCGGACGCCATGCTGACCTTCGCCTTCACGCATGAATTGGCCGCGATGGAACCCGATCAGTTTATCCGCTTCCTGGCGCAGGACATGGGCGTGGCGGGCGTGGTCACCGGGGAAGACTTCACCTTTGGCAAGGGGCGCAGCGGCACCATTGACCTGCTCGCGCGGTCCGGTGCCGCCATCGGCATCAGCGCCGAAGCAGTCCCCGCCGTGACCAGCCAGGCAGGGGAGGTGGTATCCTCCAGCCGGATCCGCGCCGCGCTCCGTTCGGGGGATTGCGCGACCGCGACGCGGCTCCTGACCCGCCCCTTCGCCATTCAGGGCATGGTGCAGCATGGCGACAAGCTGGGGCGCACCATCGGCTTTCCGACCGCGAACATCGACCTTGGCCATTATCTGCGCCCGGCCTACGGCATCTATGCGGTGCGCGGGCTGCTGCCCGATGGCCGGGTGCTGGACGGGGCGGCGAATCTGGGCATCCGCCCCAGCTTCGACCCGCCCAAGGAATTGCTGGAACCGCATTTCTTCGACTTCTCCGAAAGCCTCTACGATCAATGTATCGAGGTACAGATGATCGAGTTCATTCGGCCCGAAGCAAAATATGAAGGGCTGGAGGCGCTGACCGCCCAGATCGCGGCGGACTGTGACGCCGCACGGCAAATCCTTGCGAGAACGCCGCACCTCGCGTAGGGCGCACTTTCCATATTCAGTCCGTTCGTCCTGAGTAGCCATTGAGCTTGTCGAAATGGCGTATCGAAGGATCTGGCGCGGCGCGGATGCTTCGATACGGCCTTCGCCAAGCTCAGTCCCTACTTAGCACGAACGGGTATCTCAGTGCCGGACCCATTCATGACCGACCAGCCTAGCCAAGAAACCAAAGACTATAAGTCCACCGTGTTCCTCCCGGTCACCGACTTCCCGATGAAGGCGGGTCTGGCGCAGAAGGAACCGGCCATATTGGCGCGCTGGCAGGAAATGGACCTTTACGGCAAGCTGCGCGAGCGGCGGAAGGGCCGCGAACGTTTCATTCTCCATGATGGCCCGCCCTATGCCAATGGCGACATTCATATGGGCCACGCCATGAACAAGGTGCTGAAGGACATCATCGTTCGCAGCCAGTCCTTGCTCGGCAAGGACGCGCCCTATGTCCCCGGCTGGGATTGCCACGGCCTTCCGATCGAATGGAAGATCGAGGAGGAATATCGCAAGAAAAAACAGAATAAGGACGAGGTTCCCCCACAGGAATTCCGCGCCCAGTGCCGCGCCTATGCAGACAAATGGGTCGGCGTTCAAAAGGACCAGTTCAAGCGCCTAGGCATCATGGCTGATTGGGACGATCCCTATCTGACCATGAAGTTCGATGCCGAAGCTACCATCGTGTCTGAACTGCTGAAGTTCGCGCAGAGCGGCCAACTCTATCGCGGCGCAAAGCCCGTCATGTGGTCCCCGGTCGAAAAGACCGCGCTTGCCGAGGCGGAGGTCGAATATGAAGACATCGTCTCGACCCAGATCGACGTGGCGTTTGAGATCGTGGAAGCGCCGAACGCGCCGGAACTGGTCGGCGCTCATGCGGTAATCTGGACGACCACCCCTTGGACTATCCCGGTCAATCAGGCTTTGGCTTATGGGCCGGAGGTTGATTATGTGCTGCTGGAAGGTGATGGGCGGAAATTCGTCATCGCCGAAGCCCTGATCAGTGCCTTCAAGGAGCGGTCGGGCTTCGTCCATGCCCAGCCCCACAAGCATTTCAAAGGCACGGACCTCGCCGGAGCCACCGCCCGCCACCCCATCTACAACCTCCTCCGTCACCCCGGCGAAAGCCGGGGTCCCGCTTCTTCTCCCAACGCTGGCGATATTAGCGGAACCTCGGATGAGGCGGCACTCGCCTTCTTCGCCAAACCCCGCCCGTTCCTCCCCGGCGATTTCGTCACCACCGAAGCAGGCACCGGCCTCGTCCACCTCGCCCCCGATCATGGCGAGGACGATTTCGCACTCTGCAAAGCCCATGGCATCAACCCCGTCTTCGCCGTTGAAAATGACGGTAAATATCGCGAAGATTGGGCCTGGCTCGGCGGCCAGGGAAGCGTCATCAATCCGAAATTCGTCAGCAAGGACGGCCCGATCTGCACCGACCTGCGCGAAGCGGGCGGCCTGCTCGCCGCGTCCGACGACTTCAAGCACAGCTATCCCCATAGCTGGCGCTCCAAGGCCAAGATCATCTTCCGCTGCACCCCGCAATGGTTCAT